>NZ_JBHYZW010000001.1:160994-801342 GCF_042754005.1 Streptomyces sp. NPDC059247 | reverse complement strand
TGGTGCCTACACGATCACGGCCGCCGACCCCGCCGCTCCCGGTGGCTCCCACCACGGCGGTGGGTCCGACGCCCGGCACGAGCCGGGGTCCGGAATGGACATGACCACCCTCTGCGTGGCCGTCCTCGCCGGATGGCTGCTCTCCGGTCTCGTCCGCGCCGCCCTGGGACGCCGCCCCGACTGGCTCACCCTCCTGCTCGCGCGGCTCGTCCCCGCGCTCGGGCCGCACGCGCCACCGCCCCGGCCCCCCGACCTCACCCGACTGTCCGTCCTGCGGATCTAGGCCGTACGCCATCGCGGGCGCCTCGCGCTGCCCGTGAACGTCTCGGCCACCTTTCCTTCCGCGTACGAACAGCACACGAGGTCTCACCATGCGTACCTTCACCCAGCGCACCGCCCGGAAGCTCGCCCTCGTCGGCGCCGTCACCGCGACCGGGCTCCTGCTCGCCGCCTGTGGCACGGACGACGACATGAGCGGCATGGACCACAACAGCACGTCGGCCTCCGCATCCGCCTCGGCGTCGGCCTCCGCTTCCGCTTCCGGGACGCCCTCCGGCGCCGCCAAGGACGCCGCCGCCGGCCCCTTCAACGACGCGGACGTCATGTTCGCGCAGATGATGATCCCCCACCACGAGCAGGCCCTGGAGATGGCGAAGCTCGCCGACGGGCGGGCCGAGGACTCCGAGGTCAAGTCGCTGGTCGCCGCGATCGAGAAGGCCCAGGACCCGGAGATCCAGAAGATGAAGGCCTGGCTGAAGGGCTGGAACAAGCCCGAGTCCGCCGGGCACGGCTCCGGCGGTCACTCCATGTCCGGAATGATGTCCGAGAAGGACATGAAGGACCTGGCCGCCGTCAAGGGCAAGGCCTTCGACCGCAAGTTCGCGGAGCTGATGATCGCCCACCACGACGGCGCCGTGGAGATGGCGAAGGAAGAGCAGAAGAACGGCGCCAACGCCACGGCGAAGGCCCTCGCCGACGACGTCGTGCGCACCCAGTCCGACGAGATCTCCGCCCTGCGGAAGATCCTCGACCGGCTCTGAGCGGCTCCGTTCCCCCACTCCTCCGGCCGCCGCGCGCCCGCGCCCGACGACGGCCCGTCCCCCTTCCGGGACGGGCCGCCCCGTCGCCGCGCCCGCGCCCCGGCCCTCCGCTCACCAGGCGAAAGAACCATGACGAAGCACTTCTCCGCCCTCCCGGCCCGTGGCCTGCGGGGTGCCGCCGCGCTGGCCGCACTCGCCCTGACCCTCACCGCCTGCACGTCGTCCGACGGCGAGCAGACCGGAACCACGTCCGGCTCCGGGACGGCCCTCAGCCACATCCACGGACTCGGCGTCCGTGGCGACACCCTCTACGTCGCCACCCACCAGGGCGTCCACACTCCCGACGCCGCCGGACGGCCCACCCCGGTCGGTGACCGCCGCGACGACTTCATGGGCTTCACGATCGCCCCGGACGGCACCTTCCTCGCGAGCGGCCACCCGGCGCCCGGCACCGGTGGCCCCGCCGACCTCGGGCTCGTCGCGTCCACCGACGCCGGACTCACCTGGCGGACCAGATCCCTCGCCGGGAAGGTCGACTTCCACGCCCTGGACACCGCGTCCGACGCCACCGTCTACGGGTACGACAGCGCGAACGGCCTCCTGCGGGTCAGCGCCGACGGCGTCACCTGGGACGACC
This sequence comes from Streptomyces sp. NPDC059247, assembly GCF_042754005.1. Lineage (NCBI taxonomy): Bacteria > Bacillati > Actinomycetota > Actinomycetes > Kitasatosporales > Streptomycetaceae > Streptomyces > Streptomyces sp. NPDC059247. Next base: position 799,665 of record NZ_JBHYZW010000001.1, on the reverse strand, counting down.
GGGCCGCACTGCGCGCCCTCGACATCGCCGTCTCCCCCGCCGCGCCCGGTACCGTCCTCGCCACCACCGAGACCGGTGTCGTCCGCAGCACGGACGGCGGCCGGACCTTCGCCCCCGCGTCGGACCGGGTCGTCGCGTACGTGGACTGGGCGGCGCCCGACGCCCTGTTCGCGGTCGATCCCGGCGGCGTCCTGTACCAGGGGTCCGGCGGCGGCAGCGGCTGGACCCGGGTGTCGACCGTCCCCGGCGGCGCCCCGCAGGCACTGACCGTCGTGGACGCCCGGCGGCTGCTCGTCGCCACCCAGGACGGGGTGTACGAGTCCCGGGACGCGGGCCGCACCTTCACCCGGCGCGTGACCGTGACCTCGGGGAACGCGGGGCACTGACGGGACCGACGGGTGGGACACCGTCACCGCGCACGGCGTCCCGCCCGTCGACCCCGCGCTGTCGGCACGTACGACGGCGGTCCGGTACGGACGGCGGGTGCCCGGGAGGCACCCGGCGTCCGCCGTCGGCCACGGGCGGCACCGACGCGGCGGGGGGGGCGGGCCCGCACTCTCCGGGAAGGCGTTCTCACCGCCGTTGCGACCGGACACGGCCCGGTGAGGGCTCCCGGGCCCGGTGGACGCCCGGGGGTTCGTACGCCGGGAGTCTGCCCGTACCCTCAGGAGGCGCAGACGACGTCCCGCGCGGGCAGGGTCCCGTCCAGCAGATAGTCGTTGACCGTCCGGTTGACGCAGTCGTTGGGGTAGTAGAGGTAGACGGCGTGGCTGCGGGCGGGCACCGTCACCAGCTTCGAACCGCGCATCGCCCGATGCATCCCCAGTCCCGACGCGTAGGTGGTGCGGGTGTCGCCCGTCGCCTGGATCTGGAGCGCGGGCACCTTGTTGTCGATCTTCGTGGGCTTCTCGCGCGGGGCTTCCTTCCAGAAGGCGCAGGGGAGCGGCACATTCGTCACCGGGCCGAAGACGGGGTGGGACGTACGGGCCCGCTCGACCCCCTTCCAGTAGTGCTCGGGGTCGCGCGGCATGGGCGCGTCGGCGCAGAGCACCCCGATTTGGGCCGCGTAGTCGGCCGCCCGCCCCGACCCCCGGGGATCGGACATCACGTCCAGGAACCCCTTCAGGGCCGGGGGCGCGGTGACCGGCTTTCCGGCGGCGGCGTCGAGCAGGGCGCGCAGCCCGAGCGCGAGGTCGGCGTTCCCGGTGTCGTCGGTGACGAGGCTGAAGAGGACGAGGGGCAGATCGTGCGAGGGGAGGCGGTGCCCGTCGACGAGGATCGGCCCGGCGGCGGCATCGCGCCGGACGAGCCGCTCGACGGTGGCGCGCACCGCGGCGGGGGTGGCACCGAAGCCGTACTCCCGGTCGCGCGGGGCGGCCCAGCGGGCGAAGTCGTCGAGGGCCTTCTCATTGGCGGGCCCCATCTTCCGCACCATCTCGAAGCTGTGGTAGTCGGCGGGTCCGGGGGCGCTGTCGAGGACCAGCCGGTCGATCCGGTGGGGGAACATCTGGGCGTAGACCGCGCCCAGGACCGTGCCGTAGGACTGGCCGAACCAGGAGGTCTTCCGTTCGCCGAGCGCGCTGCGGACGATGTCGACGTCCCGGGCGATGTTGCGGGTCGAGAGGTGGGGCAGCACGTCGGGGTACTTGTCCCAGCACTTGCGGGCGTCCTCGCGGGAGAGCCGTACGGACTCGTCGAATCCGGCCCGGTCCGGTCCCGGGGCGCGCAGCCACATCCCTCGGGTCAGCCCGCAGTCCACCGGGGTGCTCTCGCCGAGACCCCGGGTGTCCATCCCGATCACGTCGTACGCCGCGGCGACCTGGGGCGTCATCTTGGACTTGATCACGGCGGGCAGGGACAGCCCGCGCCCGCCGGGGCCACCGGGGTTGCTCTGGAGGATGCCGCGCCGCTTCTTCGGATCCGTCGCCCTGACGCGCGAGATCGCCACGCCGAGGGTGCGGCCTCCGGGCTCGCCGTAGTCGAGCGGAACGGTGACGCGGGCGCACTCGGTCCCGCTCCCGGCGAGCGCGGGATCGTCGCACTCCGCCCAGGTGACGGACTGCTCGCGGAAGCGGTCGAGTCCGTCTCCGGCGGCGGAGGGGGAGGCGGCCGCGGTGTACCCCGCGGTCGTCATCACCGTGGCGAGCGCGAGGGCCAGGGCAGTTGCTGTGGTGGACGTCTTCATGCCCCCACGCTAGAAGCGCCACGCCCCGCACCCCATGCAGCCAGCACCCGTCCCCTCCGGGTACTGGCTACACCACGGGTACCGCATGGCACACCCCGTCAACACCTTTCCCCGAGCGGCGACTTACCGACTCCACCGCCACCAGGGGTACGAGCGAAGGAACCTCGAAGCAGCCCAACTCCACTGCCGGACAACCGAGATGCCCACCGTGCGCACTCAACCCCGGTACGCCTCCAGCAACCGCAGCCACACCTCGCTCAAGGTCGGGTACGAGGGGACCGCGTGCCACAGGCGGGCGATCGGGACCTCGCCTACGAGTGCCACGGTCGCCGAGTGGACCAGTTCGCCCACCGCGGGGCCCACGAAGGTGACGCCGAGCAGTACCTCCCGGTCCAGGTCCACGACCATCCGCGCCCGGCCCCGGTAGCCCTGGGCGTACAGGCCCGCCCCCGCGACCTGCCGCATGTCGACGTCCACGGCCCGCGCCCGGTACCCGGCCCGCTCGGCCTCGGCGAGCGACAGGCCGACGGCGCCCGCCTCCGGGTCGCTGAACACCACCTGGGGGACGGCACCGTGGTCGGCGGTCGCCGCGTGCGGGCCCCAGCCCGTGTCGTCCGGCGCGGCGCCCAGGGCGCGGGCCGCGATCACGGCACCGGCGATCCGGGCCTGGTACTTGCCCTGGTGGGTCAGGAGCGCGCGACGGTTGACGTCCCCGACCGCGTACAGCCAGTCGGTGCCGGTGACCAGGAGGGTGTCGTCGACGTCGAGCCAGGAACCCGGAGCGAGGCCGACCCGGTCCAGACCGATGTCCTCGGTGCGCGGGGCCCGTCCGGTGGCGAAGAGCACCTCGTCGCCCTCGACGTGGTCGCCGCCCTCCAGGACCACGGTGACCGGTCCCGTACCCCCGTCCCGTACGACGGCGGTGACCGAGGCGCCGGTACGGATGGCGGCGCCGCGCGCCGTGAGCGCTTCCGCGACCCGCTCGCCGACGAAGGGCTCCATCCGGGGCAGCAGCCCGTCGCCCCGTACGAGCATCGTGACCTCGGCGCCGAGGGCCTGCCAGGCGGTGGCCATCTCCACGCCCACCACTCCCCCGCCGACCACGACCAGGCGCCCGGGGACCCGGTCGGCGCTGGTCGCCTCGCGGCTGGTCCAGGGCCGGGCCCCGGAGAGACCGGGCAGCTCCGGGAGGAGGGCGCGGGTGCCGGTACAGACGGCGACCGCGTGCTGGGCGACCAGGACCCGCCGCTCCCCCTCGGGCCCGGCGACCTCGACCCGGCGGGGGCCGAGGAGACGGCCGTGGCCCCGGAAGACCCGTACCCCGACGGAGTCCAGCCAGTCCAGCTGTCCGTCGTCCTTCCAGTGCCCGACGACCTCGTCCCGGTGGGCGAGGACCTCAGGGACGTCCAGCGGCCCCACCGCTCCGCCCAGTCCCGCGACCGCCCGGGCGTCGGAGCGGGCGAGGGCGGGCCGCAGGAGCGCCTTGCTGGGCATACAGGCCCAGTAGGAGCACTCGCCGCCGATCAGCTCGCTCTCGACGATCGCGGCGCTCAGCCCGGCCGCCGCCACCCGGTCCACGACGTTCTCCCCCACCGGACCGGCGCCCAGGACCACTACGTCGTACGTGTACTCGTCCGCTGCTTCGACCATTCGCGTCATGGCAGACAGTCTGCGGCAGGGGCCGGGATGGCGCGGCTCGATACACCGTCGTGCCGGTCGAGTCCCCAGGGAACCGTGAGGACACCGCCAGGAGCTCCCGAAAGGGAGGGGACATGAGCACCGTAGAACTCACCGAGGGGACTCTCCAGATCTGTGCCCCGACCTGCGGATCCCTTGTGAGCTGCGGCGGTACGGGTCGAGGTCTCGTCGCGTATCGGCGGGCATCTGGCCTCATCCATCCTCGTCCGCCCCCCTTCTGTTCCCGTGGGAACAGCTCTCTGGGCTCCCACTCGCCGAACCCGCCGTCGGGTTGAATTCGTGGCCATGTAGACGTACCGGCTGAGGCATCGGGGTTTGCCCGCCCGCGACAGCCGGACCTCGACTTCCACATCTCCGCCGCCGGACACGTCCTGTCAGCACACCCGGAAAGGCGAAACGGCCCCACCGCTCCGGGGGCCGATGGTGGCCAGCGGGAGAAGGGCCGCCCGGGCACTCCTTCGGCCTCGCGTCGCGGACGCCCACGAATCCGCAGCTCGTACAGAGGGCCGCCTCGCCCGTACCCACGGCATCAGACACCCGTTTCACGCGGCCATCCGCGCCAGCGGGTCTCCCGCACAGCCTGAGCCACTGCCCGGCGGGCGTCTCGGAGGAGGGCGTGTGACGCGGGTGTCGTTCCGCGCACTCGCGCGCGGGTGTACGCCGGTTCTGGCGCCGCACGCCTTACCCGGTTTGCCCTTTCCTGCGAGTGTTGTCTGGTGGGACGCGGTCGGTCCCGGTGAGGGGCCCCCGGCGCGTCCGCCGGGGGCAGCTCTCGCGGTCGGGTGGCCGGGGCGGTCGTGTTCTTCCTGGGAGGTCGGGGTGGTCGCTGGTTCGCGGCGGGTGTCGGGGGCTTTGGGGCGGTTGTTGGCCGGGGAGGTGCGGCGTGCGGGTCGGAGGAGCGACGGAGGCGAGGAGGAGCGTGCGCGGCTCGTGCGTGAGGCGTTGCAGTCGCTGGGGCCGCTCTATGTGAAGTTCGGGCAGATGCTGTCCACGCGGCCTGATTTCCTGTCGCCTGTGATGATCGAGGAGCTGGGGAAGCTGCACGATCAGGTGTCTCCCGCGCCGTTCGCCGACTTCGAGGCGGTGCTCGCCGCCGAGTTCGGGGCACGGTGGCCGCGCCTGTTCCGCGAGATCGATCCCGTTCCCCTCGGGACGGCGTCGCTCGCGCAGGTGTACCGGGCCGAGCTGGCTGACGGCACTCCGGCGGCGGTGAAGATCCAGCGTCCCGGCGCGGAAGCCGTCATGAACCGGGACACCGCCTCCCTGCGCCGGACGGCGCGGCTGATCGCCCGGATGGCCCCTCGGTTCACGGAGATGATCGATCTGCACGCCATGCTCGGTGTGCTGTTCGATGCGATGGCGGGCGAGACCGACTTCCGCAAGGAGGCCGGTCACATGCGCAACGCCCAGCGCCTGACCGAGCGTTTCGCCCATCTGACCGTCCCCCGCGTCTTGTACGACCCCACGCCCAGAGTCCTGGTGCAGTCCCTCGCGCCGGGCACTTCGATCCGGGACGCCGACCCGGTCTCGTTCACCGAGGAGGAGCGGGTCGGGATCGGGACGGATCTGATGGCGTTCATGTACCGGGGCTTCTTCGTCGACCGGTACTTCCACGCCGATCCCCACCCGGGGAACATCTTCGTGGCGCCGGGCCGTCCCGCTCACCTCATCGACTGGGGCATGGTCGGGCGCGTCGACGCCCACGTCGGCAGACATCTCGTCCTGGCCATGATGCACATCGCCGCCGGTGACGGCGCCGGACTGGCGAGGACCTGGACGGAGATGGGGGCTCTGACGGACCGGGCGGACCTGCCCGGCTTCCGCAGCGACCTGGAATCCCTGGTCCCCGCCGTGGCCTCCGCCTCGCTCGGGGAGCTCGACTTCGGAGTCACCCTCACGGCCGTCCTGAGGCACTCCACGCGCCGGGGCATCCGCACCAGCCCGGCGATCGCCCTGCTCGGGAAGTCGTTCGCGAATCTGGAGGGCTCCATCCGCCATCTGTGCCCCGAGCTGTCCCTCACCGATGTCTTCGTGGACAGTCTGGGCGGGATCGCGTTGGGCCTGGCGAAGGAGAACCTCTCCGCCCAGCAAGCTGTCCGTACCGTGCTCGGGCTTCTGGCCTCGATCCCGGGCCGTGTTCAGCAGGTACGGGACATCCTGCTGAACCCGGTCGGCCACACCGCCCCCGGCCGGGCGGCGACGCCGTCACCACAGGACTTCGTGGTGCTGCTGGCCGCCCTGCGCGGTCATCGCCGGGACGGGTGAGCGGTCATGCCGTCGGCACTGCCCGGGCCGACACGTCGGCCGGTCCCGTGGCGGGAGAGCCGTAGGGCGGCAGCGCGGCGACGTCGCGGAAGGGGCCGATGCGGCTGTCCTCGTATTCGGTCAGCAGCTCGGACTCCGCCGGAGGGTCGAACGGGGCCGGGCCTTCAGCGAGGTACCGGACGACGGCCAGGTGAGCGTGGACCGTGCCCGGGATCACCTTCTCCAGGTCCGCGGCGAACACGGCGCAGTGTGCGAGGTCGTTGTCCCCCAGCCCCAGACCATTGCAGAGCGCCATGAACTTCTCCTTCGCCAGGGCGAAGGCGTCAAGATGGTCGCGGTACATGCCCCGGACCTCCGCGAGCGCCTCCTCCGTGCTCCTGCCGTGCAACTGCTCCAGGGTGAGCACTGTGTTGCAGTCCGCCTGATCGGCACGGTCCCGGGACAGCGAGAAGATGTCGTTCTGGAAGATGACCGAGTCGTTCGCCAGGTCCCGCATCCGCCTGAACTCGTAGGTTCCGGCGATGAGGGGCGGGATCTCGAAACCCTCGGACACTTCGATGACATTCATCGGAGGCAACATGCCGAGGTCGTCACGGCGGATGTCCATCAGCGTGTCGAGGTCGAGCACGCCCGCTTCGGCGATGGTCCGGGCCTTCCTGAAGAACGCGAGGAGCATCTCCCCTGTTTCCCAGCGGAAACGAGCCATCCACGCCTCGGACATGATCTGCGACGCGCGCTGCATGACGCTGCGCAGTGCCCGGCTGAGGCTGTGCGTACCGTTCGGCACCGGGGCGAAGGGATCGGCCCACAACGTACGCAGCAGGTCATCGAAGATCGGCGCGGAACGCATCGGTGTCTTGGCGAAGACCGAGTGCAGGTGGTCGGTGAAGAACCCCCAGGTCACCCAGTCTGTGACCAGGTTCAGCGCTTCGCCGCGGGCCCGGGGGAGCGTGTTGCCGCAGGAGGTTCCGAGATGCCATGCCGCGAGCATCCTGCGCGTGCGTGGACTGCGGGTCAGCCCCATCTCCTCGGCCCAGGAAGAGGTGTGCAGATCGGCTGCCTCCCCGTCGGGGCTGGCTTCCCACTCCAGCGGGGCGTAGAAGAAGTCGGTCAGTGCTTTGCGGTCGGCGAACATGGCGTGCACTTCCTTCCCGTTCCTCGGTGTCAGGTGTTCGGCACTCAGGTGTTCCGGGTGGTCACGGACTCGGCCAGCCGCCGCAGTCGGGCGATGGCGCCGGGTGCGAGGCGGGAGCCCGTCAGGGCGTGCAGAGCCTGCTCGTGCCGCTCGTGCACAGCGCGCTCCACGGCGGAGACGGCGCCCGTGGCGATGAGGATCTCCCGGATCGTGCGGGCGCCGTCCTCGTCGAGCGCGCCGTGGCCCAGCAGAGCCTGTAGGGTCCGGGCTTCGCCGGGTGTCGCGCGTTGGAGGGCGGTGGCGACGAGGACGGTGTGCTTGGCCTCGCGGAGATCGTCCAGGTCGGACTTGCCGGTACGTCCCGGGTCGCCGAAGACACCCAGCAGATCGTCACGGAGCTGGAACGCCTCCCCCAGCGGAAGGGCGTACGCGGACAGCGCCCGCAGCTGGACCAGGTTCGCGCCGGCCAGGGCGGCGCCGAGGCACAGCGGGTGCTCGATGGTGTACCGCGCGGTCTTGTAGCGGATGATCCGCCAGGCGGAACCGGTGTCCGCGGTGGGGCGTCCGGTGGCGGTCAGGTCGAGGTACTGGCCCACCAGGGTTTCGGTCCGCAGGGCGTTCAGCAGCGGCCAGGCGACGGCTCGTTGCTCCGGGGTCAGGTCCTGCGCGGTGTGCAGATGGAGCAGGTCGTAGGACCAGCCGAGGGCGAGGTCGCCGAAGAGGATCGCGGCGTTGGTTCCCAGGTTCGCCGGGTCGGGGTGGTCCGCGTGGCGGGCGGCGAGGACACGGTGCGCGGTGGGGCGGCCCCGGCGGGTGTCGGAGCGGTCCATGATGTCGTCGTGGATGAGGGCGCAGGCGTGGAAGAGTTCGATGGAGGCGGCGACGCGGAGCACGGCCGACGGCGGCGGGTCGTCCCTGATGGTCTGCCAGCCGACGACGCACAGGACGGGCCGGATGCGTTTGCCGCCCGCGTCGAGCAGATCACGCAACAGCCCGGTGAAGACGGCCAGTTCCGGGATCTCCACGGCGGCCCGCTCGCGTTCGTCGAGGAAGGTGTGCAGCAGTTCGCCGACCGCCGCGCGGATGGAGGCGGGGTCCATCGGGGCCGGTGCCTCCGTAACGGCGGTCATGGCGCGTCCCTTCCCTCGTTCTCGTCGTCCGCCGTGTCCGTGCCCGGCGCTTCCCTTCCCTCGGTGAGCCGCAGGGCTTCTTCGAGCAGGGTCTCGACGATGCGTGATTCGGGCACCGTGCGGATGACCTCGCCCCGTACGAAGATCTGTCCCTTGCCGTTGCCGGAGGAGACTCCGAGGTCGGCCTCGCGGGCCTCGCCGGGGCCGTTGACCACGCAGCCCATGACGGCGACGCGCAGGGGGTGGGGGAATCCCTCGAACGCCGCCTGGACACGGGCGGTGAGCGCGTAGACGTCCACCTGGGCGCGGCCGCAGGAGGGGCAGGAGACGATCTCCAGCCGACGGGGGCGCAGTCCGAGGGATTCCAGGATCTGACATCCGGCGACGACCTCCTCGACGGGCGGCGCCGTGAGGGAGACGCGGATGGTGTCGCCGATGCCCTCGTGCAGGAGGATCGCGAAGGCGGTGGCGGACTTGATGGTGCCCTGCGGGGGCGGTCCCGCCTCGGTGACACCCAGATGCAGCGGGTAGTCGCATCGCGCGGCGAGCTGCCGGTAGGCGTCGACCGTGACGAGCGGGTCGTGGTGTTTGACGCTGATCTTGAGGTCGGTGAAGCCGTGCTCCTCGAACAGTGAGCACTCCCACAGCGCGGACTCCACCAGGGCCTCAGGGGTGGCTCTTCCGTGGGTGGCGAGCAGGCGCCGGTCGAGCGAGCCCGCGTTGACCCCGATCCGGATCGGGACCCGTGCGGCGGCGGCCGCGTCGGCGATCTCGCGGACCTTGTCGTCGAAGCTCCTGATGTTGCCGGGGTTGACCCGGACGGCGGCGCAGCCCGCGTCGATGGCGGCGAAGACGTAGCGGGGCTGGAAGTGGATGTCCGCGATCACGGGGATCCTCGACTTGGACACGATCGTCTTCAGGGCGTCGGCGTCCTCGTGGGTCGGTACGGCGACGCGCACGATCTGGCAGCCGGCGGCGGTGAGTTCCGCGATCTGCCGGAGCGTCGCCTCGATGTCGGCCGTGGGGGTGGTGGTCATGGACTGGACGGACACCGGCGCGTCTCCCCCGACCGGCACGTCACCGACCATGAGGCGGCGGGAGCGGCGGCGGGGCGCGGCCCCACGACGGGGGAAGGCGGGCAGGCCGAGGCTGGAGGTGGTCATCGCGTGCTCTTCTCGACGGACACGGGCGGCGGGTCGCCGTTGCGGGCTCGCAGGACGGCCCGGCATATCTGGTCGGCGGCGAGTCCGGCCCGCGCGAGGATCGCCTCGCGTGTTCCATGGGCGAGGAAGCGGTGGGGCAGGCCCAGGTTCACCACGGGAGCGGGCACACCGCTGTCCCCGCACGACTGGGCGACGGCCGCGCCCAGGCCGCCGGTGCGTACGTTGTCCTCGACCGTGACCACCAGGCGGTGGGCGGCGGCGAGCTCCAGCAGCTCGGCGGGGACCGGCAGGCCCCAGCGCGGGTCGGCCACCGTGACATCGACACCGTGACGGGCCAGGGCCTCCACTGCGGACAGACACCCGTCCGCGAGCGGGCCGAACGCGACCAGCAGCACATCGCGCCCGCGAGAACCGCTCAGCACGTCGACAGGCCCCCTGCGGTACTGGGCCGTGAGCTCGCGGCCGACGGCGCCCCGGGGGAAACGCAGCACGGTCGGCCCCTCCCCATGGTCGAGTGCCTCCTCCAGCAGGGTCCGCAGCTGGGCCGCGTCCCGTGGGAGCGCAAGCCGCAGGCCCGGCACGAGAGAGAGGAGCGAGGCGTCCCACATTCCGTGGTGCGAGGGACCGTCGGGGCCGGTGACCCCGGCACGGTCCAGCACGAACGTGACGGCGAGCCGGTGGAGGGCCACGTCCATCAGGACCTGGTCGAACGCCCGGTTCAGGAAGACCGAGTAGAGCGCGACGACCGGACGCAGGCCCGCCATGGCCAGGCCCGCCGCCGAGGCGACGGCGTGCTGCTCCGCGATGCCGACGTCGAAGAGCCGCCCGGGGTACCGCTTCCCGAAGGCCGTCAGACCGGCGGGACCGGCCATCGCCGCCGTGACCGCGACCATGTCCGGGCGTACGGCACCGGCTTCCGCCAGGGCGTCGGAGAACACCGCCGTCCAGCTCCGCGTCTTCGGCCCGGCGCCGGGAACCACGGCCCGTGGCGCCGGGCCGATCGCGTGCAGACGGTCGGCCTCGTCCGTCTCCGCGGGCCCGTATCCCTTGCCCTTGACGGTGACGACGTGGACGACGACCGGGGTCCGCAGGTCACGTGCCCGGACCAGAGCGTCCTGGACCGCTGTGGTGTCGTGGCCGTCGACGGGCCCGAGGTAGGCGAACCCCATGGCGGTGAAGAGGTTCGAACCGCCGTGGTGCAGGTCCGGATCCCGCAGCGCGGCAAGATGCGTGGCGAGAGCCCCGACCGTGGGAGCGTACGAGCGGCCGTTGTCGTTCAGCACCACGATCACCGGCCGTAGCGGAGCGCCGCCGATGTTGTTCAGCCCCTCCCACGCCATCCCGCCGGTCAGTGCCCCGTCGCCCATCACCGCCACCACGGAACCGTGCCGGTCGCCCGCGATCTCCCGGGCCTTGGCGAAGCCGTCCGCGTAGGCCAGGACCGTGGAGGCGTGGGAGTTCTCGATCCAGTCGCACTCCGACTCCTCCCGTGACGGGTAGCCCGACAGGCCCTCCGCCTGTCACAGCGTGTCGAAGTCGGCGATCCGGCCGGTCAGCATCTTGTGGACGTAGGTCTGGTGCCCGGTGTCGAACAGGAGGGTGTCCCGTGGTGTCTCGAACACCCGGTGCAGCGCGAGCGTCAGCTCGACCACGCCCAGGTTCGGCCCCAGATGACCGCCCCTGGCCCCGACCTTCGCCACCAGGAAGTCACGGATCTCCTCCGCCAGCAGCGGCAGGGCCTCGCGGGGCATCTCCCGCAGGGAGGCCGGTCCGGAGACCGCTCCCAGGTACTCTCCCGCACCGGGACGGACAGTCGCTGCCATCGGGGATGCCTCCCGTCCTGATCTTGGAACGCGGACTCCACGAGCCCCGGGTCCGCCCGCGGGCCGGAAGACCGCGCGGGACGGGGAAGGGGCCGCCCAGCCCGTGGTTCCCGGCATCTCGCACACCCAGGAACGCGCATACCGACGGCATATGTCGCACTCATGCACCAACGGCGTACGAACACCCGCGCCAGTACCCGCCCACCACAGGCCCGGCCGTTTCGCGCGGGTTCCGTCAGCCGGTCCACGCACACACCACCGGCAGACGCCGAGGGCGCGCGGCAGCCACGACGGGACACAGCGCTGAGCCCGGAGTGTGACGACACACCTGACGGTCACCGGCCCCCGCCATCCGGTCCGACCTGGACCACCTGCCTTGTGACGGCACCGACCGGGGATCGGGAACGGGTTCCGAACACAGCCGGGCCAACTCGCCCCGAGAGGAGCGTCATAGGGGCCACAGCCCGCAGTCGGTTCCCCATGAGAGCGCACCGGGATCTCGCGAACCCGTAGGCTTCCGGTGTCCGGTGTCCGGTGCCCGGTGCCCGGTGCCCGGTGCCCGGTCAGAGCATGATCGACGCCGGGATCCGGGACGGGGACATCGTCAGACGGCAGGCCCTCACCGAGGCACGCGAGACGACGCGGAACGCTCCGGACCGCTGAACCGACGGCGACCAGCAACGCCGCCTGCCCCGGGCCCGGTTCCGGGATGCGCACGTCGCCGCGGCGGGCTGCGCGGGGACCCGCAGGCCGGTGAAGAATCGCGAGACCGCCCCCGACGTTTCCCGTCACGTACTCGCTTGTGTGCGCTCGGTCTGTGACCGGAGTTGGCTACGGTCCAGGCGTGTTGGGGGGAAGCGCTGGTCGGTCCACTACGGCTCGCGGGAGCTTCCAGGGGCGCCGAGCCGACCTGGGCGGTGCCGGGGTTTCCTCTGACCTGGGATTCTTGGCTGAACGAGGCGGGAATCCCGGATGGGACGCCCTATCTGCCGCCACCGACGTTCGCGTACGACGTCGCGCTGAACGCGTACTTCATCGGGTGATCCCGCTGGAGGGCTCAGCACGAACACCGTCCCCGAGGCCCTGGTCCGCAAGAAGCTCCAGGAGGCGCTCGTCACCTGCGAGCAGCACAGCCGTCGACCGAGCGTCCACGCGTAGAAGGCGGGCATGAGCGACACGACCCTCCGCCGCGACTACCCCCGCATCACACGGGAGATCGAGCTCCGCCGCCCGGAACCGACGAAGCCGACCCCCGGCACCCGCAGCGGGCCGACCGGCTCACCACCGGGAACGCGAAGCTCCGTCGCCGCAACCGACCGTTGAAAGATCAGCTCAAGCTCGCCGCCGCACGGACTCGGCTCCGTGCCCTCCGCACCGCCCAAGTAGAAGAGGCGCTGGAAGCACAGGCGAAAGTCACGCACATCAGCAATCGCCGTGATCGCGATCGACACGCGAGACCCGGTAGATCGGCCCGCGCGGCCTCACATCCGGGATCTCAGTACGTCGATCTCACAGCCCGGCGCGGACGGGTCGAAGCCGTGCTCGATCAGCCAGCGAACCGCCAGCAGGCTTCGCAACGACCACCACGCGTGGATCACGTCGAGGTCGATGCCGGTGCCGTAACCGGCGATGACGTCGTCGAGGTGCTCCTCGTGTCCGAGCGTGAGGGTGGCGAGGTCGTACAGGGCGTCACCCTGGCCCGCCTCGGACCAGTCGATGATGCCGGTGACCTCGTCGCCGTCGACGAAGACGTGCGCGATCTGCAGGTCGCCGTGGGTGAACGCCGGAGTCCACGGCCGGAGCGCGGCCTCGGCGACCCGGCGGTTGCGGGTGACCAGATCGGCGGGCAGGAGGCCGTTCGTCACGAGCGACTCGCACTCGTCGTCGAGTTCCGCCGCCAGCGTGTCGACGCTCCGCCCGGCGCGGCCGGGCCAGGGCGGCAGCGGCGCTTCGTGCAGCTTCCTGACGGCGGCGCCCGCCGCGGCCCACGCCGCCGGTGACCCGGTCGACGGCCCGCCGAGGCGCCCGAGCGTCGCCCCTCGGAGTGCGGCGATCGCGAGCACGGGCGGCTTGCGCCACAGGACCTCCGGGGTCGGGACCGGCGCGAGGGACATCGCCTCGACCTCCACGTCGATCCGCGCCTGATCGGCGTCCACCTTCAGGAACACGTCGCCGACGCGCAGGGTCGCACGCTCGGAATGGGCGACGACCACTTCGACCTCATCCATGGGCAGCCAGTATCCCGGGGATGATCGCCGCCGTCGCCGGGTTTGCCGCGTGCGAATTGCACGACCGATCACGTCCCGCCACCGACGGCCCCACGCACGACACCGACCCGGTCCCACCACTTCTGTCAGGAGTCCGAGAGCCACCAGGCGCCGAGGACAGCCGTACCGAGAGCGGTCGAGGACCGCCGTACCGAGAACGGTCAACGGCCGGTCCGGAACCCCGTTCACGAGCTCGCCGCCCACCACGCCTCCCGCACGCCGTTCCAGCAGGACCTGGCCCTGGCTGCCGCCGTCGGACGCAGGGGACAGGTCCGCCGCGAGCTCGACTCCAGCGCCCTCCTCGATGTCGGGGAAGGCCAGGAGGACGAGGTCCCGAGGGCGTTCGAGCCCCGGGCCCGGGGTTCCAGCGCAGGCACCGGGCCGTTTCTCCGGCCGCACTCCGCTGGAGGACGCCTCCGGCTCACATGCACTCGAAGTACCTTTCGGCCCGGAGCGACTCTCGCCCAACTCATCGTCGTCGGCCTCGGCCAGGTGGGCAGCCACGGGGACCGCCGCCAGCTCCCGGTCCCCAGCCGCGATCAGGACCGACGGCCCGTCGTACGGCCCACGAAGCGGCTCGCCCGGGACGAAGACGCACCCGATGGCCGTACAGACACCGTCGAGCCAGGTCGCGAACTCCTCAGGCAGACCCCCCTCATCCCCCGGGGCATCCTCGTCGGCCCTCACCGACGCGGTGACGAATGAGCGCAGGCGCTCCAGGTGCGGGGGGTCGGTGATCTTGGCGGGTTTCACGCTTGTGCCGCTCCCGGCCACCGGAGAGGGTGCACTCTGTGCTTTCGATCGAGCACATGACGTGACCGTGAGGGGCGGGGCTCTGTCCGGCCGCCGTCCTGTCAGGTGACGGGCTTCTGTCGTCCGGATGATTCGAGGTCCCCCGTGTCCGATTCCCTGCCCGCCGACCGCCGTACGCCCCGCCGGGGTCTCCTCGTGAGGGCCTCCGCCGTGGCCGGTGTCCTCGCTCTCTCGGCTGCCGCTCTGTCCGTCCCGGCTTCCGCGGCCACCCCGTCAGCGGGCGCCGCCCGTGCGGGTGCCGCCTCGGCACCCGCACATCCCACGGCGTACGTGGCGAACTACTACAGCGACAGCGTCACGGCGATCGACACCGTCACCGGCACGACGGTGGCGACCGTCCCGCTGGGGATGAGCACCACGAGCGTGGCGCTCACCCCCGACGGAAGCCGGGTCTACGCCACCCACGGGGACGACCGGAAGATATCGGTGATCGACACCGCGACCAACACCGTCACCGCGGTCTTCCCGTTCGGGTCGTTCCCCTACGACATCGCCGTCGCCCCCGACGGCACGCGCGCCTACGTCGCCGACAACAGCGGCCAGTCCGTCAAGGTCCTGGACCTGGCCACCCATACCCAGAGCGCCTCCATCCCGGCCGACGGCAACCCCCTGGCCGTCGCGGTGACCCCGGACGGCCGTGAGGTCTACGCCGGCAGCGCCGCCACCGGCGCGGGCCGGATCCGGGCCGTGGACACGGCGACGAACACCGTCACCGCGGCCCTGCCCGCCGACTCGCCCCGCGGCCTCGCCGTCTCCCCCGACGGCAAGCACCTGTACGCGGCCGACCCCTTCGCCGGGAAGACCCTCGTCATCGACACCGTCACCCACACCCAGACCGGTGCCATCGCGGCGCCCGCGGGTTCCCTGCCGGGCGCGGTGGCGGTCTCCGCGGACAGCAGCCGCCTCTACGTCGCCAACGGCAGTTCCGATACGGTCTCCGTCGTCGACGCCGCCACCGGCACCATCACCGCGACCGTCCCCGTGGGCGAAGGGGCCAGGGACATCGCCGTCACTCCCGACGGCCGCTCGGTGTACGTGGCCGACATGAACGGCGCCAGCGTCACGGTCATCGACACCGGCACGAACACGGTCACCGCGACCCTGCCCGTCGGATACGGGCCGATCAGCATCGCGATGCCGCCCGCGCCGCCCGTCCCCGACCAGGCCGACCTCCAGGTCCAGCTCGCCGCGACGCCCGTCCCCGGGCTCGTCGGCCGCATCGACTACACCCTGACCGTCACCAACCACGGCCCCAAGCCCGCCACCGGCACGATCACCACCGGCTTCACTCCCGGCGCCAAGCCCGCCAGCACCGTCTGCGCCACGAGCCCGGGTAGCGCCACCTGCACCGTCACCAGCCTCGCCCCCGGCGCCAGCACCACCCGCGCCTTCTCCCTCCCCGTCGCCCTCCTCTCCCTGGGAACCGCCTACCGGGCCACCGCCACCCGCACCACCAGCACCCCCACCGACCCCAACCCCGCCAACGACACCGCCACCCGCACCTGCACCGCCCTCACCCCCCTCATCATCAACTGCGGCTGACCCCAGCCCGGCCCGCACATGTGCGGGCCGGGCCCGGACATCGTCTTCGGTCAGGCCGAGGCCCTGGGCGGTGGCCGACATCAGGCGTTGCGTTCCTCGTGGGCGAGTGCGCGGGCGGCGGGCGGGATGTGGGCGGGATGTGGGCGGCAACGATCGTCTCCGGCTCGCCGGACGCCCGGAGGACGAGGGCGAGCTCGTCGTCGTCCATCAACTGCCCGATCCGCTCCCGGGGGTGACCGCGTCGGTCGCCCCCGGGACCCGGCCTTCGCGGAGCCGGTCGAGCCGGGCTGCGTACCCCAGCGAGTCGTGCCGCGGGACCGTCGACGGACCCGGCCGGGCCACCGCTCGCTCCCCCGGGAACAGGCCCGGCCGCGTCCCCGGTCGTGTCGTCGTCGCCCTCGCGACTGTCGTCGTAGACGGCGGCGCTCCCTCGGTGGTCGTGGAGGCCTCGGGACGAGCGCAGGCGTCGGCTGACGGCCGGTGGCAGGTTTTGACCTGAATGAGGTGCTTGGGTATCCCGGGGCGGGGGGAGGCTGCGGTGGTCGTTGCTTCCCGTCAGGAAGATGTGTCCATGCTCCAGCGTTTTGTCCTCGTCACCGGGACATGCCTCCTCACCTTCGTCGCGGTCATGGCACCGGCCCAGGCCGCGCCCCCCTCGGCGACAGCTCCCGTGGTGCGGGTCTGCCCGCCCGTCGACCCGCCGGACAGCGCCCTCCTCATCCCGCTCGGGGACAGCGCGACCCAGTTCGGCGAGTGCTCGAACGGCCAGGCTCTGCGACTGCCCTGCCCGGACGGCCTGATCTTCGACATCGACCGATCCGTGTGCAATTTCCCGGACAGAGTGCGCCAGGCGCCCACCCAGACCACCGCCGGGAACGCGCGGCTCGATGCCACGGGCCGCAAGGTCACCGGCCTGACGGCCACGGTCACCTGGCGCGGAAAGCCGCTCCTGGACGCCCCGGTCCACTTCACGACGGTCTCCGGGGCCCGGCTGTGCGACGCCTTCACCGACGACAGCGGACACGCGAGCTGCGACGCGGGCAACGCGGCACAGGGCGCCGACCAGCTCCTGCGCGGCTACACCGCGTCGTACGACGGGACCAAGAACCTGCTCCCCTCCAACGGCAAGGGAACCGTCACCCGCTCCTGAGGTCCCCTGCTCGGTGCGCGGAGCGTCCCCCTGGGGACGAGCACGAGCGGATGGCCGGCCTTGAGGCCCTGGGCCAGATCGGTCACAGCGTCGGCCGCCCGTCCCTGAAGGAGGCTCCGCCGCTCGTCGCCAGCGCCCGCGCCGACCGGCGCACGGGCGGAACGGCGCGACAGCCCACACCCTGGCCGCCCCCGGCCTCCAGCGCGCTCGCGTCCACGTCATCGCCGTACGCGCCGACCGGCTCCAGCCCACCGGACACGCCATCCACCAAATCACCCTCGCGGCACGGACCGCTCCACGCCCCGGCGTGATCGCCGGGGCGTTCCGCCGTCCACTGGCGGTCCCGCCGTGCGGCGCTGGTGTCAGGTGAGGTGGGTGCCGGATTCCTCCAGTCGCTTCTGGAGGTGTACGGGGTCGATCACGGTTTCGGGGAAGTGGAGTCCGGCCGTCGGGGCCGGGGTGCCGGTCAGCCCGAGCAGGTGCTCGATGGCGACGGCGGCGCCGAGGGCCGTCAGTGACGACTGGCCGGCGGGGTGGGTGAGGTCGAGGCGGCGGGTGGCGGTGACGCCGTCGTGGAGGGTGCCGGTGATCTCGATGACGATCTCGTGGCTGGGGCCCCGGCCCGCACGGGTTCCGGCGGATTCGGCGACGAGCAGATCGGCGCGGGCGGACGCGGCGCCGGTCGCCTCGGCGAGGCTGAGGACGTCCAGGCTTCCGTAGCCGTCGGCCTGATGCCGGGCCGCGTCGGCCGTGATGACGGTGCGCACGCGGTCGGTTTCCGTCTGCGCCCAGACCCAGGAGCCGTTCTTGCGGATCAGGGGCAGGGGGTTGGCCGCCTGGACGGCTTCCATCGACTCGAACCCGGCGGCGGGCCCCATCTCCTCCTCCGGATCGAAGACGAAGACGAGGGCGACCTCCTCCACCGAGGCGAATTCCCTGGCATGGTGGGCGGCCAGTATCACGGGGACGCCCGCCATCCAGTGGCTGGCCAGTACCACCGGGGACGCCTGGGGGCCGTGGACGTAGGCGGTGAGGTCCTGAGCCGTCTCGACCAGGCTGCCGGTGATCGCGTGGAAGGGGATACGGCGGTCCTGGGCGAACCGCTGGGCGTTGAATCCCGCGTCGCGGGGGAGCACCGCCACCGCCCCGAACCGCCGCTCCGGGTCCAGCCCCAGGTCCGCACGGTCCAGATCGATGCGTGCGGCGGTGGCCGTGCCGAGCTCGTGGGCGGTGGACTGCGCCCGGTCCAGGTCACGGCCTCCGATGACGAGGGGCAGGTCCGGGTGGAAGCGGCGGAGGAAGGCCGCGGCACGGGAGCCGACGCAGCCGGAGCCGCCGATCAGCAGGACGGGGAGAGTCATGGGGGAATCCTTTGCGCGGGTGGGATGACGTACGGAAGGCAGCCCACTTAAACGGAGGGGCCTCCGATACGATCGACGGTACACTAATCGAAGGGCCCTCCGTTTACACGGGTGCCGGAACCGACACAGCGATCACAGCCTGGGGAACGACATGGCCGACACAGACGAGAGCACACCCGTCCGGCCCCTGCGCGCGGACGCGCGCCGCAACCGCGACCGCCTGCTGGCCGTCGCCACCGAACTGCTGGCGGACTCGCGGGGGCAGTTGTCCCTGGAGGCCGTCGCCCGCACGGCCGGCGTCGGCATCGCCACCCTCTACCGCCACTTCCCCACCCGCGAAGCCCTGGTCCTCGCCGTGTACGACCACGAGATGGCACAGCTGGGACGCAGGGCCGGTGAACTCCTGACGTCCCACAGCCCGGACGAGGCACTGGCCCAATGGCTGGGAGAGCTGAGCCGGTACGGGATGACCCGCCCCGGGGCGTCGGACGCCTTCCGTGCCGCCGCCCTCTCGCACGACGAACTCGTCCACCACACCTACACCCACATCACCACCGCCCTCACCCGACTCCTGCACGCCGCCGCGCGGACCGGGTCCACACGGACCGACATCGGAGCCGACGACCTGCTCCCGGCCGTCTGCGGCACCTGGGAACTCCCCGACACCCCCGCCGCACGACAGCAGGCCGCCCGCCTCGTCGGCCTCCTGCTCGACGGACTCCACGTCACACCCTGACGCCCGCGGCCCAGAAGGGCCGGACAATGACGACGTCCAGGGCGAGGACCGGTGAACCGCTACCGCGTCGAGCACTCCGCCCTCGCGGCCACATCCCGCACAACCATGCCGACGGAGTCACGGGCGCGGCCACGGGTACGGCTCGGCTCCCTTGATCCGGTTCGTCGGAGACGGACCTGGGGATACCGGTTCGCGTGCGCCGCGGTGAGCGGTGAGCGGTGAGCGGTGAGGCCAGCGCTACTGCGGGTTGCCGTTGGCGGCGAGGTGGGCGCTCATCGCCGTGTGGGCGCGCTGGGAGTGGGTGTTGGCCGGGTCGTGGTTGAGCCGGAGGTAGTCGTAGAGGACCCGCACGCACTCGTCCCGGGTGGGGTAGGACGTGTCGGAGGCCAGCTCAAGGCCCTTGGTGACCTCCATCAGCTTCCCGTCGGCAGCGGCGTACACCGGGTGCCAGATGAGCCGCACCGCCGGGTTGAGCGCCATGACCACGCGCAGTTGCGGGACCTCCTGCGCGATGAGAACGCTTTCGGGGTTGTACGCCCGCAGGAAGATGTGGACGGGGCCGCGGGCATGGTTCACGAAGGCTTTGGACAGGACGTTCCACATCGGGGTCTTGAGCATCCAGTCAGAGGTCAAGGTCAGCTTGTCGACCACACCCCCGAAGGGGGTGGACTCCAGGGGGGTGTGTCCCTTGGCGAGGGCGTAGTCGCTGACCTCCCTGCCGCCCGACCAGAGAGCCAGCGTCGGCGTGTCGATCTCCAGGTAGTCGGCGACGAGCTTCACCAGCTCTTGGTACCAGGTGTTCGACGCGCGGTGGTCGCGCTGGTCTTGGCGGTCGGGGTACTTCGCCATGGCCTCGTCGTTGAGCTGCCCCTGTTCGGCGATGCCACCGAGGATGAGCTGCCAGGCGTCGTCCGTGACGTCGTCGGGGAAGCCCGTCCGAGCCATCATGTCGCGGAAAGTGCCCCACTCGCCGTGCACGGTGGGATCGGCGGCGTTCCGCCGCGCCTCCTCTCTGGCCCCGGGCTCTCCCTGGCACTGGACCCAGCGCGTCACGGCCGCGTTGCCCGCCGTCCGTTGGAGGTCGGCGAGCACGCCGGGATGCGGCACCTGTTGGACGGAGCGCTTCGGGGCCGCGCCCTGTGCCTGCCTACTCGGTGCCGCCGTAGCTGTCGGTGGCACCCCGGGCGTCCTTGTCTCGTACATGCTTGCCAGCTCTCCAGGTCGCTGTCCGGCCCCCGGAGTCCGAGATTAGGGGCTCCGCACGGCCCCGGTGAGGGCCGAAAGGGCAGCCAGAAGGGCACGACGTGGGACGGGGAGACCGGCCGGAGCGAGCCGCGCCCGGCCGAAGCTCGCCGCGTACGCCCAGCTCCCGGAGGGCCTCGCCGCGCGGTTCCCCGCCCCGGCCGCCGCCGCGCCCGCTCCGGCCCCGGCCCCGGTGGTCCCGGAGGTGTTCACCGGCCCGGTGACGGAGCCGGTCTCCGCCGGGCCC
Source organism: Streptomyces sp. NPDC059247 (assembly GCF_042754005.1). Taxonomy (NCBI): domain Bacteria; kingdom Bacillati; phylum Actinomycetota; class Actinomycetes; order Kitasatosporales; family Streptomycetaceae; genus Streptomyces; species Streptomyces sp. NPDC059247. The sequence goes on along the minus strand of NZ_JBHYZW010000001.1, from coordinate 778,908 downwards.
GCCACTGCTGTTCCGTCGTTCAGGCCGACCACCGGGACGGGGGACGTACCCGAACCCCTTCACCCACCCCACAGGCCACCTGTTGCCGACCTCCTCGACCGCGGCCTTGAAGAGCCGCGCCGCGTTCTCGTCCTCATCCTCGTCCTCGTCCTCGGGAAGGAAGATCTCCGTCTGCCACGGACCGCCCATGCGTCACTTCATCTGGTGGCTGGTAACGATGCCGTCTTTGTTCACACGTGGGTTTACGCTCGCTATGAGGCCCCAGCGTTCCCACTGTGTTCCCACGGCCTCTCGAAAACCAGCCAAGATGGCACTATCGATGCAGCTCGGAGGCAGGAAGCATGAGCACCGTAGAGCTCACCAAGGATAATTTCGACGAGGTCGTGAGCGGCAACGGCTTCGTCCTGATCGACTTCTGGGCTTCGTGGTGCGGTCCCTGCCGCCAGTTCGGTCCGATCTTCGAGGCGGCGTCGGAGCGTCACCAGGACCTGGTCTTCGCCAAGGTGGACACGGAGGCGCAGCAGGAGCTGGCCGCCGCCTTCGAGATCCGCTCGATCCCGACCCTGATGATCGTCCGGGACAACGTGGCGGTCTTCGCCCAGCCGGGTGCCCTGCCGGAGGCCGCTCTGGAGGACGTCATCGGGCAGGCGCGGAAGCTGGACATGGACGAGGTCCGGAAGTCCGTGGCGGAGGCCCAGAGCAAGTGATCCACCGCGAGGGGGGTACGGGAGGTCCTCCCGTACCCCCCTCGCGTGCTGCGCACGGCCACCCTCGCGGGCACGGCGGCTGTGCCCGCGCCGTCCCGTGTGCCGCCCCCGTGTCCGGTGGGTGGGTTCCGGGCCGGTCAGCGTTCCAGGACCAGGGCGAGGCCCTGGCCGACGCCGATGCAGAGGGCCGCGAGTCCGGTGCCGGAGCCGGCCGCCGCCAACTGGTGCGCCACCGATCCGGCGAGCCGCGCGCCGGAGGCGCCGAGCGGGTGGCCGAGGGCGATCGCGCCGCCTCGCGGGTTGACGATCTCCGGGTCGAGTTCCGGCCATTCGGCGAGGCAGCCGAGGGCCTGGGCGGCGAAGGCCTCGTTGAGTTCGAAGGTCCGCAGGTCCGCGAAGGACCGTCCGGCCTTGCCCAGGGCCCGTCGGACCGCCTCGACCGGGCCGAGGCCGAAGAGCTGCGGCTCGATGCCGGTGACGGCGGAGGCGCGGATCCGGGCGAGGGGCTCGCGGCCGGTCTCGCGCAGGCCCTCCTCGTCGACGAGGAGCAGGGCCGCCGCGCCGTCGTTGAGGGGTGAGGAGTTGCCCGCCGTGACGGTGCCGCCCTCGGGACGGAAGGCGGGCTTGAGCTTGGCGAGGGCCGCCAGGGAGGTGTTGTCGCGGACGCATTCGTCACGGCTGAGGTCCGTGCCCGGGAAGGGCACGACCTCGTCGTCGTACAGCCCCTTCGCCCAGGCGTCGGCGGCCTTGCGGTGGCTGGCGAGGGCGAAGGCGTCCTGCTGTTCACGGCCGAGGCCGTGGCGGTCGGCGATCAGCTCCGCGCCCTCGCCGAGCGCGACGGTCCACTCGGCGGGCATACGCGGGTTGGTCATGCGCCAGCCGAGGGTCGTCGAGTGGAGCTGCTGGGGGCCCGCCGGGTAGGCCCGCTCGGGCTTCTGCAGGACCCAGGGGGCGCGGGACATCGACTCGACACCGCCCGCGACGGCCACGGAGGCGTCGCCGAGGGCGATGGCGCGGGCCGCCTGGACGACCGCTTCGAGGCCGGAGCCGCAGAGCCGGTTGACGGTCACGCCGGGGACGGTGACCGGGAGTCCGGCGAGGAGGACCGCCATCCGCGCGACGTCCCGGTTGTCCTCGCCCGCGCCGTTGGCGTCGCCGAAGTAGACGTCGTCGACGCGGGCCGGGTCGAGTGCGGGCGAGCGGTCGACGAGTGCCCGCAGGACGTGCGCCGCGAGGTCGTCGGGGCGGACGGGGGCGAGGGCGCCGCCGAACTTCCCGATCGGGGTGCGGACGGCGTCGACGATGTAGACGTCGCGGATGCTCATCGGTTCTCTCCCACGTGACCTGCGGAACGGCTCTGTTCGCCCGATCTGTTCGTCCGACGGGATGATTTCTCGCCGGACCGCGCGCAGAGTCTCTGCCCCCGGGTCTCCCCTGTCAACGTCCCCTTTCGGGACAACCGACCGAACGGACGGGCGGCGGCCTTGCGGGGGCCGGGCGGGAGGGCCCTCACCGGGCGCCCGAACGCCCGTGCCCGACCACCCGCGCCCGAACGCCCGCGCCCGGCCGCTCGCGCTCGACTACCCGTACTCGGCGGCACCCGTCGAGGCCGCCGCTCGCGGCCCCAGACCTGTCCTCGGCGATCCCTGTCCTGCCCTCGGCCGCCCTCGGCCGGTCCTCGGCGGTCCCTGGCCGGTCCTCGACGGTCCCTGGCCGGTCCTCGACGGTCACCGGCCGCCGACACCCCGCGTCGCCCTCCGCCCGGCGGGCGGTCCCCACGACCGCCGTACGGCCGGGAGGCACGGCCGTCCCCGCCGCGCCCGGCGAGCGGCGCGCCCTCAGTCCCCCGCCACCGGCCGCACCAGCGCCGTCAGCCCGTAGTCCAGTTCGCGGCCGTCGACGAGGAGCGCCTCGACGGTCCGCGTCGCCGGGTCGACGTCGGCCCGTACGCCGTGCCCCTCGTAGAGGGGATAGCCCGACTCGCCGTACCGTCCGGTGGCCTCGACGACGGCCGTGCGGACGGCGCTGTCGGTCACCGACGCGCCGCCCCGGTCCTCGACGTGCGAGGGCACCAGCAGGATCTCGAACCGCTTCGGAACAGTGCTCATGCTCCGACGCTAAGCGTTCAGCCGGACTCGCGCCGGACGACCCGCGACTCCATCAGGGAGTGGGTGCGGGGCACCGCGTCCGGCTCCCGTACGGCCCTGTCGACCAGCTCCGCCAGTTCCCGGCCGAGCACCATGTCGATGCGCACGGTGCTGAGCCGGGGGCGCAGCAGCCGCCCGAGGAGGAGGTCGTCGGCGCCGATCACGGCGGTGTCGCCGGGCACGTCGACGCCCGCGTCCTGGAGCGCCCGCATCAGGAGCATCGCGTACTCGTCGTTGTAGGCGAAGACGCCGTCGAGGCCGAGGGCGCGCCAGCGTCCGGCGAGTTCGGCGGCCGGCTCCTCCTCGTACCGCAGGGGCAGGGGTACGACGGTGGCGCCGGTGCCCTCGGCCGCGCGGCGCGCGCCGTCGAGGCGGGGGCCCGCGAACATCGCGAGCCCCGGTTCCTCCGGTACGACCACGCCGATCCGGCGCCTGCCGCCCGCCAGGAGGTGGGCGGTGGCCGCCTCGCCGATCCGGTCCTGGTCCATGACGAGGGCGTGGGCCCCTTCGACGCCGCGGGTGCCGAGGGTGATCACGGCCTTGGCGCCGGAGCGCTTCAGGATCTCGACGCCCTGGGCGGTGAGCTGGATCTCGCCGAGCGAGACGACGGCGACCGGGCGGAGTTCGGCCCAGGCGCGGGCGGCCTCCTCGGCTTCGAGGCCGACGCTGCCGTACTGGACCACGGTGTAGTCGAGGCGGCGCAGGGCCTCCTGGAAGTCGTCGAGGAAGCGGCTGTAGAGGGGGCCGACCGGGACGTGCGCGGCGGGCAGCAGCACCATCCGGCTGTGGCCCGCGCGCAGGCTGCGGGCGGCGGCGTGCGGGACGTACCCCAGTTCCTCGGCCGCCTCGCGCACCCGGCGCCGGGTCGGTTCGCTGATGCGGACGGCCGAGGTGTTGTTCAGGACGTACGAGACGGTGGCCCGGGAGACGCCCGCGAGGCGGGCGACGTCGGCGCTGGTCGGGACCGATCGCCCGGCGGGCCGTTCGGAGGACTGTTCGGTTGGCTGGCTCATCGCTCCGGCATCTTTCCAGAACAATCCGGCGCAGGGTCTGGCGGATGGCCGGATTTGGGTGCTAGACACTGCTTACACGTGTCACTGACACGCGTAATCCTCTCGTCTCGATCCGTTTCTCGCCCCTTCGTCGGGCGATCTCCCCCAGGAGGGCACCGTGGCCCTTTCCTCCCCCGGCCCCGGCCCCGGCACCACCGGTGCGGCCGACCCGGCACCACCGACCGCCGACGGCACGGGCTCGCCCGCGCCCGGCCGCCCCACCCGTGGCCTGCTGCCCCTGCTCCTCGCCGGGAACACCGCCATGTACGCCCTGTACATCGGCGTCCCCGGTATGCTCCTCGCGCTCCAGATCGAGGACATCGACCCCGCCGGGAAAGTGGCCAACTTCGGACTGGTCTCCGGCATCTCCGCCGTCTTCGCCACCGTCTTCAACCCGGTCGCGGGCGCCCTCTCCGACCGCTCGGGGCGACGCAACCCGTGGATCCTCGCGGGCGGTCTGCTCGTCCTGCCGGTGATGCTGCTCCTCGGCGGCGTCCATTCGATCCTGCTCGTCACCATCGTCTGGTGCCTCGGACAGGCCGTCATGAACGTCTACCAGGCGGCCCTGACCTCCGTGGTGCCCGACCGGGTGCCGACGGCCTCCCGGGGCAAGGCGTCGGCCGCCGTCGGTCTCGGCCTCCCCCTCGGGTCCACCATCGGCGCCCTCGTCGGCGCCGCCTTCTCCGAGCAGTACCGCACCGGCTACCTCGTGTTCGGCGCGATCGTCGCAGGCACCGCCGTCCTCTTCACCGCCTGCGCCCCCGAGCGCCGGATGCCCGCCAGGGCGCCGGTGCCGGTCCGCGCCCAGATCGCGGCCTTCGGCGACGCGCTCCGGCACCACGACTTCCGCTGGGCCTTCATCGGCCGCGCCCTGCTGGTCCTCGGCTACTTCTCGGTGGCCGGATTCCAGCTGTACATCCTCAAGGACCACACCGTGCTGCCCGCCGGGCTCAGCGCCGAGGGGGCGGTGGCGATCCTGATGCCGGTCGGCGCCGTCGCCATGATGGTGTCCACCGTGCTCGGCGGCTGGCTCTCGGACCGGTTCGACCGGCGCAAGCTCTTCGTGGGCGCCTCCGCCGCGCTGACCGCCGTCGCCCTGCTCGTCCCGGCCCTCTCGTCGAGCTGGACCGCGATGCTCGTCTTCTCCGTCGTCAACGGCCTCGGCTTCGGCTGCTACATGGCCGTCGACACCGCCCTGGTGACCATGGTGCTGCCCAAGGCGGAGGACGCCGCGCGGGACATGGGCGTGCTCAACGTCGCCAACGCGGGCCCGCAGATCGTGGCCCCGTTCGTCGCCTCCCTCGTCGTCTCGCTCAGTGGCGGGTACACGGCGCTCTTCCTGGTCGCCGCCGTACTGTCGGTGCTCGGCGCACTCGCCGTGCGCCCCGTCCGCAGCGTGCGCTGACCCGTGTCGGCGCACGCGACTCCGTCAGAAAGGCGGCACCGTGCGCCTGCACACCACCACGTGGGGATCCGGGGACCGGATCGCCCTGCTCGTCCACGGCATCATGGCCGACCACCGCACCTGGCGGCGGGTCGGGCCCGCGCTCGCCGGGCGCGGCTACCGGGTGATAGCGGTCGACCTGCGGGGGCACGGGGCCAGCGCGCGGGCCGCGGGCCCGGAGGAGTACCGGCCGTCGGACTACGCCGACGACCTCGTCGAGACCCTCCCGGCGGGTGCGGAGCTGGCCGTCGGCCACTCGCTGGGCGGACTCGTCCTGGCCGGTGCCCTCGACCGGCTGCGCCCGGCCCGCGCGGTCTACTCCGACCCCGCCTGGCACCTGCGCGCCTACCGGGCCGAACTGTTCGTCCTGGGCAAGTCGATGACCCGGGAGCAGATCAGGGTGTTCAACCCGCAGTGGACCGAGGAGGACCTCGACACCGAGATGGCCTCGGTACGGCTCTGGGACGAGCGGTCCGCCCACGGTCTGAGCCCGTTCGTGGGAGCCGATCTGTGGCCGGAGGCGCCGACCGTGCCCTCACTGGTCACCCTCGCCGACCCGAGCATGTTGATCTCGCCCGAGGACGCCCGGATGCTGGCGGAACGCGGCTTCACCGTGCGTACGGTGGAGAAGGCGGGCCACAGCATCCACCGGGACGACTTCGAAGGGTTCATGTCCGCGCTGGACGAGTGGATCTGACGTACCGTTCGGTCATGGACGACGCGTCGATGGACTCCTCGATGGTGGGGCTGATCGGCCGGGTGACCGGCACCGTCGGACCCGGCCTCGTGGGCGAGGTGATCGTCCGGATCAGGGGCGGCGCCGAGCACTTCCTCGCCCATCCGGCCGCGCCGAAGGAACGGATCGAGGTCGGCACGGTCGTGACGGTCATGGAACATCTCCCTCCACGCACCGTCTACGTCACAGCCGCGTACGACAGTTGACCGGACCGTTGAGCGACGCCCGGCACGGGCGCACACTCCCTTTCACCGGGTCCGCACCGGATCCGGTGAAGGGGGACCCTGCTCATGAGCATCGGCATCCTGGCGGGCGCCGTCGTCGGCGCCCTCGCCGTCCTCGTCGTCGTGTTCAAGATGATGTGGCGCGTCGCGGAACCCAACGAGGCGCTGATCATCTCCGGTTCCAACCACAAGAACGAAGGTCTCGGCGCGGGCATGGGGTTCCGCATCGTGACCGGTCGCGGCACCCTCGTCACGCCCGGCGTGCAGGCGGTGCGCAAACTCTCGCTCGACCTCAACGAGACCCAGCTGTCCGTGGAGTGCGTCACCCATCAGGGCATTCCGCTGAAGGTCCGCGGGGTGGTCATCTTCAAGGTCGGTGACGACTTCGTGTCGATCGCCAACGCCGCCCGCCGCTTCCTCGACCAGCAGAAGCTCATGTCGGAGCGGGTGCACATCGTCTTCGCCGGTCATCTCCGGGCCATCGTCGGCGGGTTGACCGTCGAGGACATGATCCGTGACCGGGAGAAGCTGACCGGGCAGGCCCGGTCGGCCTGCGGCACGGAGATGGAGAAGCTCGGTCTGATCGTCGACTCCCTCCAGATCCACGAGATCGAGGACCCGACCGGATACATCAAGAACCTCGCCGCGCCGCACGCCGCCGCCGTCCAGCGGGACGCGCGCATCGCGCAGGCGGAGGCGAACCGGCGGGCCACCGAGGCCGAACAGCAGGCCGCCGCCCGGATGTCGGAGGCCACCCGCGACAGCGAGATCCTCCAGGCGGGCTACCAGGCGGAGCGGGACCAGGCGTCCGCGCGGGCCCGGCAGGCCGGACCGCTGGCCGACGCCGCCTCCCGTCAGGAGGTCGTCGTCCAGGAGACCCGGGTCGCCGAACTGGAGGGCTTCCGCAAGGAACAGCAGCTCCAGGCGGAGGTGCGCAAACCGGCCGACGCCATGGCGTACGAGACCCGGACGCTGGCCGCCGCCGAGCGGGACGCCCGGATCTCGGCGGCCGAGGCCGAGGCGAAGGAGACCGAGCTGGCGAGCGCGGCGAAGGCCACGGCGACCCGGCTCACGGGTGAGGCCGAGGCGGCGGCGCAGCACGCCAGGGGGCTCGCGGTCGCGGAGGCGACCAGGGCGAAGGGCCTGGCGGAGGCCGAGGCGATCAAGGCGCGGGCGGCGGCGCTCGCGGAGAACCAGGAGGCGGTGGTCGCGCAGCAACTGGCCGAGAAGTGGCCGGAGATCGTCTCGGCGGGCGCGTCCGCGTTCGGGAACGTGGACCAGATGGTGCTCCTGAACGGCGCCGACGGCATGGCGGACGTCTTCGCCAAGGCGCTGACCATGGGCGGGACCGGTCTCGGTCTGGCCCGTCAGCTGCTCGCCACGATGAACCCGGGCACCCAGGACCGGCCGGTGGCGTCGCCCCCGGTGGGCCCGGTGGCGACGGAGAGCGTGGAGATCACCGTCGGCGACGCGAAGTAGCGGGGGCTCCCGTACGGGGACCCTGAGGGGGTACGCGTACGGGAGCAGAGTCGGGGTCGGGAAGGGGTACGCGTACGGGGACGGGGCCCGGTGCCGAGACGGCGCCGGACCCCGTAGCCCTTCCGCTTCCCCGTTCCCCGTTCCGCGTTCTCCGTGTCCCGTGAGCCCGTGTCCGGTGTCGATCTCCGGGCCGGGCCTCATGGCGGCCCGGTCAGGTCCGGGGACGGTGCCCGGTCGCCTCCGGGGCGGCCCCCGGCCTTCGCCCGGTCCGGCTCAGTTGTGGCCGAACTTGCGTTCCTTGCGGTGGGACGCGTGCTCCACGAGGGGCATGGTGGTCTCGGTCTTGGGGATCTCGGCGGACTGTTCCTTCGCCGCGGCGTCGCTCCGGTGCTCGTGGCCGCCGGTGCGCGCTCCCTTGTTCGTACGGGTCTGTTTCCTGCCCACGATCGTGCCTCCCGTGACGGGTGTCGGACAGTGGTCCGTATCCCTTCAGCCTGGCACGGGGGCATCGGGGCCGCATGTCAGGCGGGTGCCGCGAAGACCCGGGTGAAGGCGGCGAGGGTCGGCGTGCCCTGGGCGCGGTCCAGGACGGCGAAGACGATCTCCTCGAAGTGGCCCGCGAACCGTCCTTCCCCGGTGAGCAGGGCCCGGAAGGCGCCCGCGACCTGCTCGGGGTCGTTGCGGAAGACGCCACAGCCCCAGGCACCGAGGACGAGGCGCCGGTATCCGGCGGCGGCTGCCGTCTCCAGGACCCGTTCGGCGCGGGAGGCGAGGGCGGCGGGCAGCAGGGCGGCCCGTTCCGGGGTGCGGCGGTGGACGACGCCCGCGTTGGGGGCGGGCGAGGTGAGGAATCCGACGGTGAAGGGGGTGCCGAGGAGCGCACCGCGCTCGTCGCGGAAGACCGGGACGCGGGGCGAGTGGATGACCCGGTCGGTGTAGAGGGCGTCGCGGTCCTCGCGGTGGTGGGCGTAGTAGGCGGGGGCGCGGAGCAGGGTCGTGTAGAGGGCGGAGTCGCGGCAGAGCGCCTCCTCCTGGGCCTGGGCGCCGTTGAGGTAGCCGCCGCCGGGGTTGCGGGCGGAGGCGAAGTTGAGGACGGCGACCGGTCGGGTGGCGTCGGCGGCGGTCATCCTGCGGGCGGCGGCGAGGCTGCTCTCGGGGGTGACGTCGAGGGTGGGGACGCGGTCGGTGTCCGGGGTGACGGGGACGGGACCGGGGCCGTGGAGCCGGGTTCCGGCCAGTGCGGCGGCCAGGTCCTCGACGAGGGAGACGGTCCGGCCGTCGGGGGCCCGGTAGTGGCCCGCGGCGACGATCTCCTCGGTCTGGCGCGCGAGGGCGCGCAGTCGTGCACTCATGTCCCCAGCTTGATCGTTTCCTCCGGGGCGGGACAACGGGTTTTCCGGTGGTGCCGGGCCGGGCGGGTCGGGGCGGGGGCTGATTTCGGACGGGCGGGGGCACAGGGGGCGCGCTCGGAGGGCGCGGGGCGCTCTTGCACGCCGTCCGGAGGTGGCTTTAGGTGGAGACAGCAACTCCCCGGGACCCGTCCCGATGACCAGGAGGTGTTCGGATGCCGTCCAGCGGCACACCCTTCGGCGGTCCCCCTCTCAGCGAGGGGGACGCGGAGGATCTGCTCCGATGTATCTGCTTCAAGACCGGCCCGCCCCGCACCGTGGGGGCGGAGCTGGAGTGGCTCGTGCACGACCTGCGCGACCCCCGGCTCCCGGTCCGGCCGCCGCGCCTCGCGGCGGCCCTCGACACCGTGCGGTCGCTGCCGCTGGTGTCGGCGCTCACCTTCGAACCCGGCGGGCAGCTGGAGCTCAGCTCGCGCCCGGCCGGTTCGCTCATGGAGTGCCTCGACTCCCTCTCCGCCGATCTGCGGGCGGTCAGGTCGGCGCTCGGGCCGCTCGGCCTCACCCTCAACGGCTACGGGGTGGACCCCTGGCACGCGCCCCGGGGACGGGTGCTCCAGGAGCCCCGTTACGACGCGATGGAGACGGCCCTGAACCGGACGGGTCCGGCCGGCCGGGCGATGATGTGCGAGTCCGCCTCGGTGCAGATCTGTCTCGACGCGGGTCTGCCCGGCCCCGGGCCGCTCGGCTATCACCGCAGGTGGCGCCTGGCGCATCTGCTGGGGCCCGTACTGGTGGCGGCCTTCGCCAATTCGCCCCGGCACGGTGGCCGCCGGACGGGCTGGCGGTCCACGCGCCAGGCGCTGTGGACCGATCTCGATCCGCTGCGGGCGCTGGCCCCGACCCCGGACGAGGAGCCGCGCGAGGAGTGGACGGCGCACGTGCTGGACACCCCGGTGATGTGCGTACGGGCGGACGAGGGGCCGTGGGCGGTGCCGGAGGGTCTGACCTTCCGCGACTGGCTGCGTTCGGGCGGGCCCCGGCCGCCCGACGCCGACGATCTGCGCTACCACATCACGACGCTCTTCCCGCCGGTACGGCCCCGGGGCCATCTGGAACTGCGGATGGTCGACGCGCAGTCCGGCGCGGACGGCTGGATGGTGCCGGTGGCGGTGACGACGGCGGTGTTCGACGATCCCGAGGCGGCGGAGACCGCGTACCGGGCGGTGCGACCGCTCGCGGAACGGGCCGGTCCCGGCCCCGCGCCGCGCAATCCGCTCTGGCTGACGGCCGCCCGGGAGGGGCTGGCCGATCCGGAACTGCACGCGGTGGCCCGGGAGGTGTTCGCCGCGGCCCTTGAGGCGCTGCCCCGGATCGGGGCGGGTCCCGAGGTGCGGGAGGCGGTCGCCGCGTTCCACGAGCGGTACGTGATCCCCGGGAGCTGCCCGGCCGACGAGTTCGAGGCGGTGACGTCATGACGCCGACGGAGACGGAGTCCGGGACCGTCGGGCACGAGGACCTGCGGCGGCGGGTGCTGGCCGCGCTGGGCTCCGCCCGGGACCGTACGGCGCTGCTGACGTCCTGTGTCGAGGACGGCGAACTGATCGCCCAGCACTCCCCGTTGATGTCTCCGCTGGTCTGGGACCTGGCGCACATCGGCAACCAGGAGGAGCAGTGGCTGTGGCGGGCCGTGGCGGGCCGGGAGGCGCTGCGGCCCGAGATCGACTCGCTGTACGACGCCTTCGAGCATCCGCGTTCCGCGCGCCCCTCGTTGCCGCTGCTCGCGCCCGGCGAGGCCAGGTCCTACGCGGCGGACGTGCGGTCCCGGGTCCTGGACGTGCTGGCCGGGGCGCGGTTCGAGGGCCGTCCGCTGCTCGACGAGGCGTTCGCCTTCGGGATGATCGCACAGCACGAACAGCAGCACGACGAGACGATGCTGATCACCCATCAGTTGCGTGAGGGGCCGTCCGCGCTGCCCGATCTCCCGCCGCCCGATCTGCGGTCCGGACCGTTGCCCGCCGAAGTCCTCGTCCCCGGCGGCCCGTTCACGATGGGGACCTCCGGGGAACCCTGGGCGCTGGACAACGAGCGTCCGGCGCACGTCCGGTTCGTGGCGGCGTTCCGCCTGGACACCACGCCGGTCACCAACGGCGCCTATCTGGCGTTCATGGCGGACGGCGGCTACACGGACCCGCGCTGGTGGCGGCCCGAGGGCTGGGCGCAGGTGCGGGAGCACGGCATCGCGGCGCCGCTGTTCTGGCACCTCGACGGCGGGCAGTGGCTGCGCCGCCGGTTCGGGACGACGGAGCGGGTGCCCGAGGAGGAGCCGGTGGTGCACGTGAGCTGGTACGAGGCGGACGCCTACGCGCGCTGGGCGGGGCGCAGGCTGCCGACCGAGGCCGAGTGGGAGAAGGCGGCACGGCACGACCCGGTGTCGGGGCGGTCCCGGCGGTACCCGTGGGGGGACGAGGACCCGGGTCCCGGCCACGCCAACCTGGGGCAGCGGCATCTGCGCCCCGCCCCCGCCGGGAGCTGGCCGGAGGGGGCGTCACCGCTCGGCGTACGGCAGTTGATCGGTGACGTGTGGGAGTGGACGGCCAGCGACTTCCTGCCGTATCCGGGCTTCCGGGCCTTCCCGTACAGGGAGTACTCGGAGGTCTTCTTCGGCCCTGGGCACAAGGTGCTGCGCGGGGGGTCGTTCGCGGTGGACCCGGTCGCCTGCCGGGGCACCTTCCGTAACTGGGACCTGCCGGTGCGGCGGCAGATCTTCGCCGGATTCCGGACCGCACGGGACGCGGAGCCTGTCTGATGTGTCGTCATATCGCTTATGTGGGAACACCGGTGGCGCTCGGGGAGCTGCTCGTCAGGCCTCCGCACGGGCTGCTGCGGCAGTCCTGGGAGCCCCGGGCGCAGACCAGTGGTGTGGTGAACGCCGACGGGTTCGGGGTGGGCTGGTACGCGGAGGGCGATCCGGTGCCCGCGCGGTACCGGCGGGCGGGCCCGATCTGGGGGGACCTGTCCTTCGCCGATCTGGCCCGGGTGGTGCGCTCGGGGGCGTTGCTCGCGGCGGTCCGCGGGGCGACCTTGCCGGGCGCCGACGGGGAGGCCGCGGCTGCCCCGTTCGCGGCCGGGCCCTGGCTGTTCAGCCACAACGGCGCCGTCGCGGACTGGTACGACGCGCTCGTGCCGCTCGCGGCGACGCTGGGGGCGGGCGAGCTGCTGCGGATGGAGGCCCGCACCGACGCGGCGCTGCTCTGGGCGCTCGTGCTGCACCGGCTGCGGGCCGGGGACGAGCCCGGCCGGGCGCTGGCCGACACGGTGCGCGAGGTGGCCGCCGCCGCGCCGGGTGCCGGGCTGAACCTGCTCCTCACCGACGGCGAGCGGATCAGCGCGACCGCGTGGGGGAACAGCCTGTGGTACCTGACGGGTCACGGCCGGACGGTCGTGGCCTCCGAACCCTACGACGACGATCCGCGCTGGCGGGCGGTTCCCGGGCGGACGCTCGTGACCGCGACCCGCGACGACGTCACCCTCACCCCGCTCAAGGAGCCGTCCGAGTGAGCCCGTTCCAGCTGACCCGTACCCTCGCCCCCGACGCCGCGGGCGCCGATCTGCGCGCCGACGTCCTGCACGGGCTGACGCGCACCCCCAAGGAGCTGCCGCCGAAGTGGTTCTACGACGCGCGGGGCAGCGCGCTGTTCGAGGAGATCACCCGGCTGCCGGAGTACTACCCGACCCGGGCCGAGCGGGAGATCCTGAAGGCGCGGGCGCCGGAGGTGGCGGCCGTGACCGGGGCGCGGACCCTGGTGGAGCTGGGCTCGGGTTCTTCGGAGAAGACCCGCTTCCTGATCGACGCGCTGCTGCCGGGCCTGGACAGCTACGTGCCCGTGGACGTGAGCGAGTCGGCGCTGACGGGGGCGGCGGAGGCGCTGCTCGCCGAGCGGCCGGGGCTGCGGGTGCACGCGCTCGTCGCCGACTTCACCCGGGGTCTCGGGCTGCCGGGGACGCCGGGGCCGCGCCTGGTGGCGTTCCTGGGCGGCACCATCGGCAATCTGCTGCCCGGGGAGCGGGCGACGTTCCTGCGGTCGGTGCGGGCGATGCTCGCTCCGGGCGACGCCCTCCTGCTCGGTACGGACCTGGTGAAGGACGAGGCCACGCTGGTCGCCGCGTACGACGACCCGGCCGGGGTGACGGCGGCGTTCAACAAGAACGTGCTGTCCGTGATCGACCGGGAGCTGGACGCGGACTTCGATCCGGACGCCTTCGACCACGTGGCCGTGTGGGACCGGGAACGGGAGTGGATCGAGATGCGGCTGCGGGCCCGCCGCGCCCTCACCGTGAAGATCCCGGAGCTGGATCTCGCGGTGCCGTTCGCGGCGGGCGAGGAGATGCGGACGGAGGTGTCCGCGAAGTTCCGTCAGACGGGCGTGCGGACGGAGCTGGCCGCCGCGGGCCTGGAGCTGGACCGCTGGTGGACGGACGGCGCGGGCAGGTTCGCGCTGTCCCTCGCGACCGCCCGCTGAGCCGCCGCCGCCAGGGCCCGGCGGTCGGGGTACCGGGGGCCCGGCAGGGGCTCGCCGAGACGGACCACGGCGGTGAGGCGGCGGGTGGTGACGATCCGCCGGACCGAGGCGGCGAGCGAGTCGGGCCCGACGTAGGCGGCGGCGTCGGTGGGCCCGTACTCCACGCGCACCGGCTGGACGGCGGCGCGGGCGTCCAGGACGGCCTGGAACACGGCGGGCCGGAAGCGTCCCCGGGCCCGGCCGCACCAGGTCGAGCCCTCGGGGAAGACGACCACCCGGCCGCCTCCGGCGAGCACCCCGGACACCGTCCGTACGGTGCCGGGCAGGGTCCTGAGCCGGTCCCGGTCGAGGAAGAGGGTGCCGCCGAGGGCCGCCAGGAGGCCGAGGACGGGCCAGCCGCGCACCTCGGCCTTGGCGATCGTACGGCCGGGCAGCACGGTCGCGATCAGGAGGACGTCGAGCCAGGAGACGTGGTTGGCGGCGACCAGGAGCGGTCCGGTGGCGGGGGCCGCCCCCTCGTGGCGGACGCGGACCCCGAAGGCGCGGACCGCCGTCCGGGTCCAGCACCGGACGAGGGCGTGCCGGGCGGCGACCGGCAGCGGACCGGCCGCCGGGGCGCACAGGAGTCCGAGGGCGAGGGCGCCGAGGCCCGCGACGAGCCGGGCCAGGGCCCGGAGGACGCCCGCCGGGTCTCCGGGAGGTCCGGGCGGGCGGACGGGCTCGTGGGCGGTGCAGCGGCCGGGGACGCAGGGCGCCGTGGGGAGCCACGGCGAGGGAGCGGCGGCCCCGTTCACGGGGCCGGGACGAGCGACAGGAAGTGCTGGAGGTAGCGCGGGTCGGTGCGGCGCAGCGAGAGCAGGACGTAGAGGTCGGCGACGCCGAAGTCGGGGTCGTGCGCGGGGGCGCCGCAGACCTGGGCGCCGAGGCGGAGGTAGCCGCGCAGGAGCGGCGGGAGCGGGGTGCGGGCCTCGGGGCGGGCGATGCCGTCGGGGTTCCACGGCTTGTGCGGGGTGACCCGGTGTTCCTCGGGGGCGAGGTGCTTGGCCTCGACGGTGTCCCAGGTGGCGGCGGCGAGGGCGCCGCCGTCGGTGAGCGGGAGGGAGCAGCAGCCCGCGAGCCAGTTGTGGCCGGTGGTCGTCATGTAGCGGGCGAGTCCGGCCCAGATGAGGGCGATGACGGCGCCGTCGCGGTGGGCGGGGTGGACGCAGGAGCGGCCGACCTCCACCAGGTCGTGGCGGATCGGTGCGAGCCGGGAGAGGTCGAACTCGCTCTCGGAGTAGAGCCGCCCGGCGACGGCGGCGCGGTCGGGCGGCAGGATGCGGTAGGTGCCGACGACCTCGCCGGTGGTCTCCTCGCGGACGAGCAGGTGGTCGCAGTGCGCGTCGAAGGCGTCGGTGTCGAGACCGGGTTCGGGGCCCTCGATCCGGGCGCCGAGCTCCCCGGCGAAGACCTGGTGGCGCAGGCGCTGCGCGGCCCGTACGTCCTCCTGGTTCCGGGCGAGCCCGACGAGGTACCCGGGCGCGGGCCGCCCGGCGCGGGACCGTGTCCGGCCTGCGGTGGTCCCCGGCCGGCCGGGGGCGGGACGCTCCGGGGCGGTGGGCTCCGGGCCCGGGGCGGCGGACGGCGCGGTCGGGGCGGCTGACGGCGTGGCGGGCGCGGACGGCGTGGCGAGCGTGGGGGTCGGTGCGGCCATGTCGGACTCCTCCGGCGTACGGAAGGGGCGAGGTCGGAGCCGGGCCGTGCGAGCGGTGGCCCGGCTCCTTACTTCTTCCGTGACCGGCTGGATTCGACGTGACCGGATGGGGGATCGCGGGTGTGCGAACGCTGAAATGCTATTCGGCGAGGCTCTCCGTGATCGCCTCGGAGGCGCGCTTGGCGGCCTTCACCGGGTCCTCGCCCTGGAGGACGGCCGTCATGTAGGGCTTGATGGGGTTGTCGGCCTCGACGTTCGCCCACTGGGGGGAGTTGGGGGTGGCCCGGCCGCGTGCGGCGGCCTTCGCCATGACGGCGGTGGCCTCCTGGTTGGCGACGACGGAGGCGAGGCCCTTCTTGTTGGGCACGTATCCCATGGCGCGGGCGAGTTCGGACTGCCACTTCTCGCCCGCCAGGGCCTTGACGACCTCCAGGGCGGCGGCGCGCTGGGGCGCGTTCTCCGGAATGATCAGGTCGGAGCCGCCGGTGAAGACGACGCAGGGCTGGTCCGCCTTCTTGCCGGGGATCGGGAAGTAGCCGAGCTTGTCCTTGAGGCCCGGGTTGGCCTTGAGGATGGCGGCGACGGCGCTGGGCGGGGCGATGAGCTGGGCCACGTCGCCCTTGGCGAAGACGTCGGCCTGCGGCGGGTTCTGCTCGTCGGCGTTCTTGGGTCCGGAGCCCAGGGACTGCAGGTCCTTGTAGAAGGCCATGCCGCGCTGGGACGCCGGGCTCTCCAGGGCGCCGGTCCACTCCCCGCCCTTGTCCACGGCCAGCTCGCCGCCCTCGTCCCAGATGAATCCGGCCAGGGTGTACCAGTCCTGCCCCGCGAGGTAGATGCCCTGGGAGCCCTCGTGGTTCAGCTTCTCGGTGTTCTTCAGCCACTCGGCGCGGGTGGCCGGGGGCTTGTCGATGCCCGCGTCGGCGAAGAGGTCCTTGTTGTAGATGACGATGCGGTTCGCCGCGTACCAGGGGATGCCGTACTGCGAGCCGCCGATGCTGCCGGGCTGGGCGAGACCGGGCAGCCAGTCCTCGCTGCCGAGGTCGCGCACGGACTCCAGGGTGAGGTCGAAGAGCTTCTCGGTGTCGGCGTACTGCGCGACCTGGGTGTTGCCGACCTCGATGACGTCGGGTCCGCCGGAGCCCTGGATGGCCTCGGTGACCTTCTTGCCGATGCCGGTCCACTCCTGGACGGTGACCTTGAGCTCGACGCCGTCGTGCTCCTCCTCGTACGCCTTGGTGAAGCGGTTGAGGAAGTCCTCGCTGACGCTGTCCCGCATGAGCCATATGTTGACGGTCTTCGTCCCGCCGCCCGCACCCGGGAGCATTCCGCAGCCCGCGAGGGCGAGTGCGGTCGCGGCTGCGAGAGGACAGACGAGGTGTCGGTTCTTCACGTGGGTCACCTTCTGCGGTTCAGCACGAGGTCGTGCGGCATGTGGGGGCTGACCCGGCAGTGGGGGGACCGAACGGGCTGTTCGCGCGGGTATGTGGCCTGGATTCTGGTCTGGACCAGACCGATGGTCAAGTCCTTGACCATCCCATTCCGTACGCCTGCGCACGACCTGGGCCGTTACCTGCGGTAATTACCCTTCGGTGCACACCTGTCGGCCGCCCGGACCCCGCCGTGTCGCGCGCCGCCCCTCCCTGGGGCACGGTGGAGGGAACGCACCGAGAGGAGCTCGGCCCCCATGTCGAACCACACCTATCGCGTCACCGAGATCGTCGGCACCTCCACCGAGGGCGTGGACGAAGCCATCCGCAACGGCATCGCACGCGCCTCGCAGACGCTGAGGGGCCTCGATTGGTTCGAGGTGTCCCAGGTACGCGGACACATCGTCGACGGCACGATCGAGCACTACCAGGTCGGACTGAAGGTGGGGTTCCGGCTGGAGGACGAGAGCTGAGGGAGCCACCGGGGGCCGGAGGGCCCGGGAGCTCGGAGGTCCGGGAGCTCGGGGGCCCGGAAAGACCCTCCGGGCCTCCGGTGTCCTGTCCGGGGCCCGCCAGGGCTTCCGGAACCCTCAGGAACCCCTGCTCGCCCACCGGTCCGGCCGGTCTCGCCGGTCCCACCGGTCTCTTGGCCCACCGGTCCCGCCGGGCACCGGGTCCTGTCGGGCCCTCAGGTCCTGCCCTCCTTCTCCTGAGCGTCGCTCAGCTCCGCCGAGGGCGCGGCCCACCCGGCGCGCACCACGGGAAAGCCCGCCGCCTCCGCCGCGTCGCAGACGAGCACGTCGTCGTCGACGAGCATCCGCACCCGCCGGTCGGCGGCCAGGACCCGAAGGGCCTCCACCTTGGTCACCCGGGCGGGCCGGAAGTCCCGGGCGCGCCGCATGTGGACCGGCCCTTCCGGCAGCCCCTGCGCGGCGAGCCAGGCCAGGGTGTCCCGGCGGCAGCGCTCGGGGCGGCCGGTGAGGTAGACGATGTCGCACTCCTCCGCCGCCTCGCGGCACAGCGCGATCCCCTCGGGCAGCGGCGGATCGTCGGGCGCCGCCGCGAAGAAGGCGTCCCAGTCCTTGGGCCGCCGTTCCAGGAAGTGCTGGCGGTGGGCGGTCGCGGCGAGCGTGTTGTCGAGGTCGAAGACGGCCAGAGGCCTGGTGTCGGCTGTCACGCGGTCCAGCGTAGGAGGCGGGACCGACGGACGGACCCCCGCCGGACCGACGGAGGTGCCCCGCCGGACCGGCCCACGCGTCCCACCGGACCGGCCCCCGCGCCCCGCCCGATGCCCCGACGGACGGACGGACGGACCGCCACGGGCGCCGACGGTCCGCCGTACGGGGGCCCGTGCGGGCTTGCGCTCTCCGGTCGCGCCGCACGGCCGGGAGGTCCCCCGTCCCGTACGGGAATCCCTCCGCCCCGCCCGCGTTGAAGCTGATGTGAGCAGCTACCTCGACGGCATCCGATTCTCCGTCCTCGACCGTTCCCGTACGCGGGAGGGCGAGGACGGCCCGCAGGCGCTGCGGGAGACCGTGCGCCTGGCCCGGGAGGTGGAGGCCATGGGCTTCCACCGGTTCTGGGTGTCGGAGCACCACGGTGTGCCCGGGGTCGCCGGTTCCGCGCCGACGGTGCTCGCCGCCGCCGTGGCCGCCGCCACCTCCGGCATCCGGGTCGGTACGGGCGGGGTGATGCTGCCCAATCACCGGCCGATGGTCGTCGCCGAGCAGTTCGGCGTACTGGAGTCGCTGTTCCCCGGCCGGATCGACATGGGCGTCGGCCGTTCGGTGGGTTTCACGGACGGCGTCCGGCGGGCCCTCGGCCGGGAGAAGGACGAGGCGGACCGGTTCGGTGAGCAGCTCGCGGAGCTCCTCGGCTGGTTCACCGGGGAGCAGACGGCCCATCCGGGCGTACGGGCCCGGCCCGCCGAGGGCCTGCGGGTCCCGCCGTTCGTCCTGGCGACCGGTGAGGGCGCGTCGATCGCGGCGGCGGCCGGACTGCCGCTGGTCATCGGCGACCTGCGCGGCCGGGACCGGCTCCTGACGGCGGTGGACACGTACCGCTCCGGCTTCCGCCCCTCCGGCTGGTCGGCCGAGCCGTACGTGGTGGTCGCGGGGACGGTGGTGGTGGCCGGGACGACGGAGGAGGCGCGTCGGCTGCTGATGCCGGAGGCGTGGTCCCTGGCGTACTCGCGCACGCGCGGGGAGTTCCCGCCGCTCGCCCCGCCGGAGCGGATCGAGGGACTGGCGATGACGGAGAGGCAGCGCGGTTTCTACGAGTCCGGGCTGCGCGGGCATGTGCACGGCACGGCGGAGGAGGTGCGGGAGGCCCTTGAGCGGGCGGTGCGGGAGACGGGGGCGGAGGAGGTGCTCGTCACCACGAGCACGTACGACCGGACGGCGCTGAGCACCTCGTACCGGGAACTCGCGCGGACGGTCGGCCTGGAGCCACGGGACACGGCGTGAGGCCACCGGGGGGCGTGAAGCCCACCCGGAGGCCCGTGGGGCCTACCGGGAGGGCGGCGTGAGGCCCACCCGGGCTCCGCGAGGAACCACGGGGGAGATACGGGGAGATACGGCACGGGCGCGCCGGGACGCGAGGCTTCGCGGGATGGGCCGGTCGCGGGGTGGGCCGTGGCGAAGCCCAGGGCGGGGCGCGGCACGGCGGGGCGTGAGGCAACGCCGGGGCGGCCCCACGGGCTCCGGCCGCTCCACGCACAGTCCACCCCGACCGGGGCAAACGGGGCCCAGCGGATAAAATCCGCGTATGCACGACAGCCCCCATGACCCGTACGTCCGCGTCCGAGGCGCCCGTGAGCACAACCTCGCCGGGGTGGACGTCGACATCCCCCGTGACGCGCTGGTCGTCTTCACCGGGGTGTCCGGCTCCGGCAAGTCGTCCCTGGCGTTCGGCACGATCTACGCGGAGGCCCAGCGCCGCTACTTCGAGTCGATCGCCCCGTACGCGCGACGCCTGATCCACCAGGTGGGGGCCCCGGCCGTCGGGGAGATCACGGGGCTGCCCCCGGCGGTCTCCCTGGAGCAGCGCCGGTCCTCCCCCCACGCGCGTTCCTCCGTCGGGACCGTGACGACGCTCTCCAACTCCCTCCGGATGCTGTTCTCCCGCGCCGGGCACTACCCGGCGGGCGCGGAGCGGCTGGATTCGGACGCCTTCTCGCCCAACACGGCCGCAGGGGCCTGTCCTTCGTGCCACGGCCTCGGGCGCGTCCACGACACGAGCGAGGAGCTCCTCGTCCCGGACGGGGAGCTGTCGATCCGGCAAGGTGCCGTCGCGGCCTGGCCGGGGGCCTGGCAGGGGAAGAACCTGCGGGACGTGCTCGACGCCCTCGGGTACGACGTGGACCGGCCGTGGCGCGAGCTCGACGCGAAGGACCGGGAGTGGATCCTCTTCACGGACGAGCAGCCGGTGGTCACGGTGCACCCGGTGCGGGAGGCGGGCCGCATCCAGCGGCCGTACCAGGGCACGTACACGAGCGCCCGGCGGTACGTGCTCCGCACCTTCGCCGACTCCAAGAGCCCGGCGCTGCGGGCGAAGGCGGAGGGCTTCCTGACCAGTGCGCCGTGCCCGGTGTGCGGCGGCGGGCGGCTGCGGCCCGAGGCGCTGGCGGTGACGTTCGCGGGCCGGACCATCGCGGAGCTGGCCGCGCTGCCGCTGACCGTCCTGTCCGGTGTGCTCTCCGCCGGGACCGGCCAGGACGGGACCGGACCGGGCGAGGCCGGACCGGGCGAGGCCGGACCGGGCGAGGCCGAGGAGTCCCGGACCGGAGCGACCGGGGCCGGACCCGCCGGGAGCCGGGCGGCGGAGGCCGGGTCCGGGGCCGTGAGGGAGGCGGCGGGGATCGGCGCGGAGACCGCGCGGGTGCTCGGCGCGGACCTGGTGGCCCGGATCGCGACCGTGACCGAACTCGGCCTGGGCTACCTCAGCCTGGACCGGGCCACCCCCACCCTCTCCAGTGGCGAACTCCAACGGCTCCGGCTGGCCACGCAGTTGCGTTCGGGGCTCTTCGGCGTGGTGTACGTGCTGGACGAGCCATCCGCCGGGCTGCACCCGGCGGACACCGAAGCGCTGCTCGTGGTCCTGGACCGGCTCCGGGCCACGGGGAACTCGGTGTTCGTCGTCGAGCACCATCTCGACGTGGTCCGGCGCGCCGACTGGCTGGTGGACGTCGGTCCGGGGGCCGGGACGCACGGCGGCCGGGTGCTGCACAGCGGTCCGCCGGGCGCGCTCGCGGACGTCGCGGAGTCGGTCACCCGGCGCTTCCTCCTCGACCGGGCGCCCGTACCGGTGCGGGAGGTCCGGGAGCCCGTGGGCTGGCTGCGGACCGGGCCGGTGACCCGGCACAATCTGCGCGGGGTGGACGCCGCCTTCCCGCTCGGTGTCCTGACCGCCGTCACGGGTGTGTCCGGCTCGGGCAAGTCCACGCTCGTCGGCGCGCTGACCGAAGAGGTGACCGGCGAACAGGCCGGTGGGGGCCGTCTGGTGACGGTGGATCAGCGGCCGATCGGCCGTACACCGCGCTCCAACCTCGCCACGTACACGGGTCTGTTCGACGTGGTGCGGAAGCTGTTCGCGGAGACGGCGGAGGCGAAGGAGCGGGGCTACCGGGCGGGACGGTTCTCCTTCAACGTGTCCGGCGGCCGGTGCGAGACCTGCCAGGGCGAGGGCTTCGTCTCGGTGGAACTCCTCTTCCTGCCCCGGACGTACGCGCCCTGCCCTGACTGCCACGGCGCCCGCTACAACCCCGAGACGCTCCAGGTGCGGCTGCGGGGCCTCACCGTCGCCGAGGTCCTCGATCTGACGGTGGAGTCGGCGGCCGGTTTCTTCGCGGGGACGCCCGCCGCCGCCCGGAGCCTGCGCACCCTGCTCGACGTGGGTCTCGGGCATCTGCGGCTCGGTCAGCCCGCGACGGAGCTGTCCGGCGGCGAGGCCCAGCGGATCAAGCTGGCCTCGGAGCTCCAGCGCCCGCACCGCTCCCCCACGGTGTACGTGCTCGACGAGCCGACGACGGGCCTGCACCCGGCGGACGTCGAGGTCCTGATGCGCCAGCTGCACGGTCTGGTCGACGCGGGTCACACGGTGGTCGTCGTGGAGCACGACATGGATGTGGTGGCCGCCGCCGACTGGGTCGTGGACCTGGGGCCCGGCGGCGGCGACGAGGGCGGCCGGATCGTGGCGGCCGGGCCGCCGGACCGGGTGGCGCGGGCGGCCGACAGCCGCACCGCGCCCTATCTGGCCCGCGCCCTGGGGTCCACCGGACGGACCTGAGGTCCGTCCGGTGGACCGGGCGGGCGGGACCGGTCCCGTCAGGCCGCCGTGTCGAAGGTGTAGTGCGGGGTGTGGTCCAGCATGTCCGCCGGGGTCACGTCGTTCCACGGGCGCATGGTGTCGCCGAGGTCGACGACGTTGAGCGTGCCCGCGGCCGGCAGGTAGGGCGACCGGGGGTGGCGGACCCGCCAGTCGGCCCACAGCTTGTCGATGAAGGCGTGGTGCAGCCAGAACACGGGGTCGTTCGGGGAGACCCCGGTGCCCATCTGACCGCCGACCCAGACATGGACGCGGTTGTGGAGGTTGACCCCGCGCCAGCCCTCCAGATGGTTGCGGAAGCCGTCCGAGGCGCTGTTCCACGGCGCGGTGTCGTAGGTCTCCATGGCGAGGACGGAGTCCACCTCGGTACGGGTGGGGAGCTGTCGGCCGCCCGCCCCCAGATCGCGCCGGAGGTAGTCGCGGCCGTCGACGCGGACGGTGATCGTCCAGCGGTTGCCGACGCGGGCGAACGCGCCGTCGGTCACCTGGCCGTCGCGGGCGCGCCCGGTGCCGCCGAGGAAGTCGGGGGCCCACAGCGAGGACCGGGAGGTGCGGTCCGCCGTCCAGTCCCAGTAGGGCAGGGTGACGGTCGGGTCGACGGACCGCAGGGCCTGTTCGAACTCTATGAGGAAGCGCCGGTGCCAGGGCAGGAACGACGGCGAGCGGTGGCCGACGCGGTCGCCGCTGTCGGTGTCGCTCATGATGAAGGCGTTGTGGGTGGTGACGAAGGTGTCGTACCGGCCGGAGCGCTTGAGCTCCAGGAGGGCGGCGACGAAGCGCCGCTTCTCGTCGGCGGTCAGCGTGGCCTGGTTCTTGCGTACGGTCATGGTGGTGCCGCTCCTGGATCGATCAGCCGAGGGTGAGGGGTACGAGCGGGGCGCCCTGCAGTTCGCGGACGGCCGCGCGGGCCAGCGCCTTGGGCGTGGCGACGGGCTCGTAGTGGTTGATCACGCTGATCCAGGTGCCGTCGGCGTTCTGCATGACGTGCAGTTCCTCGCCGTCGATCGTCACGGAGTAGCCGCCTCCGTGGTGGCCCCCGTGGTGGCCGCCGTGCGAGGGCCCGCCCTGGATGCGGCGACCCTGGTAGACCTCGTCGAAGGAGGCCGGAACCGGGTCCGCGGCGGGAGTGGCGGGGCGGGCGGGCGCGGCGGTGGCGGAGCCGGCCAGGGCGAGGCCCGCGGCGACGCCGGCGGCGCCTGCCGCGACGCCGAGAGCCCGGCGGCGGGTGAAGCTGGACATGGAGAACCCCCAGATGGTCTGTACGACCGGGGGTTCGGTCAGGTGCCCCCGGCGGCTCTCATCAGTACCCGGGGGTCCGGGCGCGCCGGAAACGGCCGCCGGACGGTTGGCCGTGAAGTGGCCAACTTGTCATGAAAAGTACAGTTTTGAACAGAGATGATCTTGCTGTTCGAATCGATAAAGGCACTCCAGAGCGAAAATCCTACGGAGAAAGTGATCGTTCTGTGAATGATCTTTCGCATCGGACCGTTCGATGTGGCGGAGCCCACTCCCGAAGATTGTCCTGATGAGGACGCGGAGGACTCAGCCCCGGGCCCCCTTGCGGCGGGCCCGCAGCCACTCCCGGTTCATCGCGGAGATCGACGGGAGCGGGATGCCCTTCGGGCAGGCGGTGGCGCACTCCCCCGTCAGGGTGCAGCCGCCGAAGCCCTCGGCGTCCATCTGGGCGACCATGTCGAGGACCCGGGTCTCGCGTTCCGGGGAGCCCTGGGGCAGCACGTTCAGATGGTTGACCTTGGCGGAGGTGAAGAGCATCGCGGAGCCGTTGGGGCAGGCGGCCACGCAGGCGCCGCAGCCGATGCACTCGGCGTGTTCGAAGGCGGTGTCGGCGTCCGCCTTGGGGACGGGGGTGGCGTGGGCCTCGGGGGCCGCTCCCGTGGGCACGCTGATGTAGCCGCCCGCCTGGATGACCCGGTCGAACGCGGAGCGGTCCACGACGAGGTCCTTGACGACGGGGAACGCGGACGCCCGCCAGGGCTCGACGTCGATGGTGTCGCCGTCGCGGAAGGACCTCATGTGCAACTGGCAGGTGGTGGTGCGCTCGGGGCCGTGGGCCTCCCCGTCGATGACGAGGCTGCACGCCCCGCAGATGCCCTCGCGGCAGTCGTGGTCGAAGGCCACCGGGTCCTCGCCGCGCAGGATGAGGTCCTCGTTGAGGGTGTCGAGCATCTCCAGGAACGACATGTCGGCGCGGACGCCGTCCACGTCGTAGGTGGACATGGCGCCGGGTGCGTCGGCGTTCGCCTGGCGCCAGACGCGCAGGGTGAGCTTCATGCGTAGCTCCGCTGGGTGGGGTGGACGTACTCGAAGGTGAGGTCCTCCTTGTGGAGGACGGGTGCGGTGCCGTCGGTGAACTCCCAGGCGGCGGCGTAGCCGAACTCCTCGTCGCGGCGGGCGGCCTCGCCGTCGGGGGTCTGGGACTCCTCGCGGAAGTGGCCGCCGCAGGACTCGGCCCGGTGGAGCGCGTCGAGGCACATCAGCTCGGCGAGTTCCAGGTAGTCGACGATCCGGTTGGCCTTCTCCAGGGACTGGTTGAACTCCCGGCCGGTGCCGGGGACCTTGACGCGCCGCCAGAACTCCTCGCGGATCTCGGGGATGCGGGCGAGGGCGGTGCGCAGCCCGGTCTCGGTCCTGGCCATGCCGCAGTGCTCCCAGAGGAGTTCGCCGAGTTCGCGGTGGAAGGAGTCGGGGGTGCGGTCGCCGTCGACGGCGAGGAGGAGGTTCAGCCGGTCCTCGGTCTCGGCGAGCACCTCGCGGACGGCGGGGTGGTCGTCGGTGAGGGGCCGGGCGTCCGGGTGCCGGGCGAGGTAGTCGTTGATGGTGGCGGGCAGGACGAAGTAGCCGTCGGCGAGGCCCTGCATGAGGGCGGAGGCGCCGAGCCGGTTGGCCCCGTGGTCGGAGAAGTTGGCCTCGCCGATCGCGAAGAGCCCGGGGACGGTGGTCTGGAGGTCGTAGTCGACCCAGAGTCCGCCCATCGTGTAGTGGACGGCGGGGTAGATCCGCATGGGGACCTCGTACGGGTTCTCGGCGGTGATCCGCTCGTACATGTCGAAGAGGTTGCCGTACTTCTCCTCGACGGCGGCGCGGCCCGTGCGGCGGATCGCGTCGGCGAAGTCGAGGTAGACGCCCTGTCCGCCGGGACCGACGCCCCGGCCCTCGTCGCAGACGTTCTTCGCGGCGCGGGAGGCGATGTCACGGGGGACGAGGTTGCCGAAGGAGGGGTAGATCCGCTCCAGGTAGTAGTCGCGCTCGTCCTCGGGGATGTCGGCGGCGGGGCGGGTGTCGCCCTCGGCCTTCGGCACCCAGATGCGTCCGTCGTTGCGGAGGGACTCGCTCATCAGCGTCAGCTTCGACTGGTGGTCGCCGGTGCGCGGGACGCAGGTGGGGTGGATCTGGGTGAAGCAGGGGTTGGCGAAGTAGGCGCCGCGCCGGTGGGCCCGCCAGACGGCGGTGGCGTTGGAGTTCATCGCGTTGGTGGAGAGGTAGAAGACGTTGCCGTAGCCGCCGCTGGCGAGGACGACCGCGTCGGCGTGGTGGGTGGTGATCTCGCCGGTGATCAGGTCGCGGGCGACGATGCCCCGGGCCCGTCCGTCGGCGACGATCAGGTCCAGCATCTCCGTCCGGGCGTGCATCTCGACGTTCCCGGCGGCGATCTGCCGGGACAGCGCCTGGTAGGCGCCGAGCAGGAGTTGCTGTCCGGTCTGGCCCCGGGCGTAGAAGGTGCGGGAGACCTGGACGCCGCCGAAGGAGCGGGTGTCGAGGAGTCCGCCGTACTCACGGGCGAAGGGGACGCCCTGGGCGACGCACTGGTCGATGATCTCGACGGAGATCTGGGCGAGCCGGTGGACGTTGGACTCGCGGGCGCGGAAGTCGCCGCCCTTGACGGTGTCGTAGAAGAGGCGGTGGACGGAGTCGCCGTCGTTGCGGTAGTTCTTGGCGGCGTTGATGCCGCCCTGCGCGGCGATGGAGTGGGCGCGGCGCGGGGAGTCCTGGAAGCAGAACTGGACGACCTGGTAGCCCTGTTCGGCGAGGGTGGCTCCGGCGGAGCCGCCCGCGAGACCGGTGCCGACGACGATGATCCGGTGCTTGCGGCGGTTGGCGGGGTTGACCAGTTTCGCCTGGAAGCGGCGGGTGTCCCACCGCTCGGCGACGGGTCCGGCGGGCGCCTTGGTGTCGGAGAGCGGTGCGCCGGTGGTGTAGTCGGTGAACTCGGTTGTCTTCATGGTCAGTTCACCACTCCGGTCATGACGGCGACGGGGACGGAGACGAAGCCGGCGGTCAGCAGGAGAGCGAGGCCGTTCGCGAGGATCTTGAGGAGGCGGTCCCGGCGGGCGTTGCCGACGCCGAGGGTCTGGGCCGCGCTCCAGAAGCCGTGGCGGACGTGGAGTCCGACGGCGAGCATGGCGACGAGGTAGATGACGTTGCCGTACCAGGTGGAGAAGGTGTCGACCACGTTCTGGTAGGGCTTGCCCTCCTCGAAGCCGCCGGAGTGGACGGTGCCGGTGGTGAGGTCGAGGATGTGCCAGACGATGAAGAGGGCGAGGACGATCCCGCCCCAGCGCATGGTGCGGGTGGCGTAGGAGGCGCGCCCGCGGCGGTGGACGTACGGGGTGGGGCGGGCCCTCAGATCGCGGCGGCTGAGCTGGTACGCGCAGACGGCGTGCGCGACGACGGCGACGACGAGCACGACGCGGACGGCCCAGAGGGCCCACTCGTGGTGCAGGACGGGAGCGCCCATGACCCGCAGCCAGTGGCCGTAGGCGTTGAACTCCTCGGGGCCGAAGAAGACCTTGAGGTTGCCCGCGACGTGCGCGACGAGATAGCCGAGCATGATCAGCCCGCTGACCGCCATGACCGTCTTCTTGCCGAGGGTCGAGGACAGGAATCCGCGGGACGGTGCGGGGGACGGCGGGCGGCGCGTCGTCCGGTCCCTCGTGGGTGCCAGAGCCATGCGTACGACACTAGGGCCGAAGGACCCGAGAGGTCCAAGACATCGTCCGGCTGATCTCGATAGGCCCTCCCTATTCGGATCGCCTATTCTGGACTCATGCAGTTCCAGCAGCTCCTCTACTTCGTCGCCGTCGCCGAGACCCGCCACTTCACCCGGGCGGCCGAGCGCGTGCACGTCTCGCAGCCGTCCCTCTCCCAGCAGATCAAGGCGCTGGAACAGGAGTTGGGCGCCGAGCTGTTCAGCCGCGCCCGGGGGAACATCACCCTGACGGACGCGGGCGAGGCCCTGCTGCCGCTCGCGCGCCGGATCCTCGCGGACACCGAGACGGCCCGGCTGGAGGTGCAGGAGCTGGCGCAGCTGAAGCGGGGCCGGGTACGGCTCGGTGCGACCCCGAGCCTCTGCACGGGTCTGCTGCCGGACGTCCTGCGCGCCTTCCACGACCTGCACCCGGGGATCGAGCTGCTGATCCAGGAGAGCGGCTCGCACGACCTCGTACGGGAGCTGGCGCGCGGCTCGCTCGATCTGGCGCTGGTGGTGCTGCCGCTGCCCACGCCGTCACCGGCGCTCACCACGGTGGAGCTGCTCAGGGAGGACCTGGTGGTGGTCTCCGCCGCCTCCGCCCCCGCGCCCGCCCGTCCGGTGCGGATCAAGGACCTCAGGGACCAGCCGCTCGTGATGTTCCGGCACGGCTACGACCTGCGGGAGCTGACGGTGGCGGCCTGCCGGGCGGAGGGCTTCGAGCCGACGTTCACCGTCGAGGGCGGCGAGCTGGACGCGGTCCTCGGATTCGTACGGGCCGGGCTCGGGCTCGCGGTCGTCCCCGCGATGGTGGCGGCGCGCGCGGGCCGCGACCTCCGGGTGACCGCCCTCGCCCGGCCGGGGCTGCGCCGCACGATCGCCCTGGCGCACCGCAGCGACGTGGCACCGCCGAGGGCGGCACGGGAGCTCCAGCGGGTCCTGCTCGCCTCCCGGCGGGGACGGCCGGACCCGGCGGGCGCCGGAACCCCGGCCTGAGCGACGGGCCCGGCCGGGCGGCGGGAACAGGAGCCGGGCCCCGGGCCGGGAGCGGATCCGCGCGGCCCCGGGCGGATGGCGCCGCCGCTGGCGTTCCGGCGCGACGACGAGGGCCGTCGGCGCCCGCACCGGCCGCACCTCCGTCTGCGGGGGCCGCTCTGTGGGGCGGCCGTACGGTCCCGGCGGCCTTCCTGGCCTGCCCGTTCCGGTGGGAGGCCGGTGCCCGGGGACGGCGTACTCAGACCGCGTCCGACAGGACCAGCGAGTGGATCCGGTCGGGGGCGCCGGGGCGGGCGTAGTACCAGCCCTGGGCCGTGTCGCAGCCGAGGTCGCGGAGCCGACGGGCCTGGGCCCCGGTCTCCACCCCTTCGACGGTGACGGCGAGTTCCAGGCTGTGGGCCAGGGACACGATGCCCTCGACGATCTTCAGGTCGACCGGGTCCACCGGGTGCTGCTGCATCCCCCGGGTGAAGGAGCGGTCGAGCTTGAGGACGCTGACCGGGAGCCGGCGCAGGTTGGCCAGGTTGGAGTAGCCGGTGCCGAAGTCGTCCAGGGCGATGTCGACGCCCATCTCGGCGAGCTGCCGCAAGGGCTTCAGCAGGTCCTCGTCGGCTCCTATGAGGGCGGACTCGGTGACTTCGAGGCAGAGCGCGCCGGGGTCGAGACCGGACCGTTCCAGGACGTCGACGGTGTCCGCGACCAGACGCGGGTGGTGCAGCTGGGTCGGGGAGAGGTTGACGTTGATCCGCAGCGGCCCGCCGTCGGAGTGCCGGGTCTGCCAGAAGCGGGCCTGCCGGACGGCCTCCTGGAGGACCCAGCGGCCGAGCGGCACGATGAGTCCGGTGTCCTCGGCGAGCGGGATGAAGCGGTCGGGTCCGAGCACCCCGTGCTGCGGATGGCACCAGCGGACGAGCGCCTCCGCGCCGTGCACGCTGCCGTCGTGCAGGTGGACGAGCGGCTGGTACTCGATGAAGAACTCGCCGCGTTCCAGGGCGGTCGGCAGGGCGGTGGTCAGTCCGTGCCGGGTGATGGCGCGGGCGTCGGCCTCCGGGTCGGCCAGCTCGAAGCGGTTGCCGCCCGCGGACTTGGCCCGGTACATGGTGATGTCGGCGCTGCGCAGCACCTCGGCGGGGGTCCGTTCGCCCGCCGGGCCCTCGACGACACCGAGGCTGCCGCGCACGGTCAGCTCCCGGCCGTCGATCCGCAGCGGGGTGGCGAGGGCGGCGAGGATGCGGTCGGCGAGTTCGGTGACGTCCCGCTTCTCGACGGCGCCGGTGGTGAGGGCGACGAACTCGTCGCCGCCGAGCCGGGCGACCATCTCGCCCGCGCCGGTGACGGTGCTCTGGAGCCGGTCGGCCACCTCGACGAGCAGCCGGTCGCCGGTGGAGTGGCCGAGACTGTCGTTGATGACCTTGAAGCCGTCGAGATCGAGGTAGCAGAGGCCGAAGCGGGCGTTGTCGCCGGACACGAGGGCCTTCTCCAGGCGCTCGAAGAACAGCGTCCGGTTGGGCAGTCCGGTCAGGGCGTCGTGGGTGGCCTCGTACCGCAGGCGCAGATGGAGCAGGCGCCGTTCGGTGGTGTCCTCCATCAGCGCCAGCTGGTACTGGGGGTCGCCCACGGCGTCACGGAGCAGCGAGACGGTGAGGTTGGTCCACAGGACCGTGCCGTCGCCCCGGTAGTACGGCTTCTCCACCCGGTAGTGCTCGCGCTCGCCGCGCACCAGTTCGTCGTACAGCTTCCAGACGTGCGGGCCGTCCTCGGGGTGCACCCATTCGCTCACCTTCCGGGTGCGCAGGGGGCTGTCGATCCCGCCGAACATCCGGGTGAGGGTCTCGTTGACCTCCAGGACGTTGCCGTCGAGGTCGGCGATGCCGATCCCTATCGCGGCCCCGTCGAAGACCGCGCGGAAGCGGCTCTCGGTGGCGTGCAGGGCGACCTCGGCGGCGCTGCGGGCGGCGAGCGCGGAGCGGGCGATGGCCTCCTGCTCGGCACGGGTGCGTTCGCGCAGGGCCTGGGCGTATCCGGCGGCCATGGCGTGCTGGAGGCGGGCACAGCGGGCCCTGAGCTCCTCGGCGGCCAGGTCCGACTCCGTACCGCAGTAGAGGACCAGGTAGGAGTCGACGACGCCGAGGCTGCGGCCGAGGGCGTCGGGGTCGGTGCAGTGGGCGGCGACGAGCGACGCTCCGGCGTGCTGCGCGGGGGTGGTGTCGAAGGGGCGGGCCCGGAGGGCGTCGCACAGGACGCGGGCCAGCGGCAGCAGGTGCCCCTCGAACTCGGCGCGGGTCAGCGAGGTGGCGGTCACCGGGAAGATGGTGCGGCTCCAGATGGTGACGAACCGCCTGAGCCTGTCCTCGGGACCGTCGGCTTCGGCGGCGCCGTTGGGTCGCGACGGGGCGTTCACGCCTTGCGCCCCACCCCTGCGAAACCGGAGAAGGCGTACGGGTCCTCCTCCTCGACCGGGCTCTCCGGTCGCCAGTGGGGCATCGGGACGAGGCCGGGTTCGACCAGTTCGGTGCCCTCGAAGAAGCGGGCGATCTCCTCGCCGGACCGCATCACCAGCGGGCTGCGGATGTTCCGGTAGACCCCGACGGTGCCGCCCGCCTGCTCCTCGGTGAGCGGGATGCCCTCGTAGGAGGCGTGGGTGAGGACGAGGAGGCTGCCGGGCGCGAGGGCGTCGAGCAGTTCGGCCACCGCGTCGTACGGCCGGTCCTGGTCCTCCAGGAAGTGGAGGACGGCGACGAGGAGCAGGGCGACCGGCCGGTCGGGGTCGAGCAGCCGGGAGACCTCGGGGCTGTGCAGGATGTCGGCCGGCTTGCGCAGGTCGGCCGCGACGACGTCGGCGCCGTCGTCGCCCTCCAGGACGGCGCGGCTGTGGGCCACGGCGACCGGGTCGTGGTCGACGTAGACGACACGGGCGGCCGGGTGGGCGGCGCGGGCCACCTCGTGCACGTTGCCGAAGGTGGGGATGCCGGAGCCGATGTCCAGGAACTGGATGACGTCGTTGTCAACGGCGTGGCGGACGGCCCGTCGCATGAAGGCGCGGTTGGCCTGCATGATCTTGGGCAGACCAGGCATGAACTCCATGGCCCTGCGCGCCGCTTCCCGGTCCACTTCGAAATTGTGCGAGCCGCCCAGATAGAAGTCGTACATACGGGACACGCTCGGCACCGAGATGTCTATACCAGGCGGAGCCCAGAGTGGACGCTCCATCGATGTCTCCAACAAGTCGCCATGGGGGATGCGGCCAGGTGTTCGCGGCCGGTGTTCGAGGTGAGGCTACTGATCGCCCGCCAGGAGAGCGAGTGGAAACGGAAATTCGCGGTCCGTTCTTGGTCACACGTCATTGGCACGTGCTCTCCGAACGAAGAGTTCACGCCTTCAGGCTGTGCACATTCACGTGCATCCGGTCGTGCGCCGACTTCCCTGTGGCACCGCGCACCCGTCCTCCGGGTACCCATGCCCGGCCCGTACCTCGGCCGTTGCCCGTACGACTCCCGGCCGCCGGTGCAGGATGCCCCGTTCGCCGCTCCTCCCGACAGGGCGACAACCGGACAGATATGACGGAGGAGGCCGAAACGAGCCGACCCGGCCCCCTCCGTACGAACCGATCCGGCCCCTTCGGTAAACACGTCCCGACCCGATACGAGGATATTGCGGCGAATCCGTCTCCCACGCGCTGAAACGTCAAACCAGTACGGCCCGAGAACCCCTCCATCCGGCGAATCCCGAGCGATTCCGCCCCGGCGCGCCGTTCTTGTGTTCAGGCTCGTCGGCGTGTCTCTGTTCGGATCACTCCTCGCGCGCCCCCTGGCGGCGCTCGCACTGGTGTGGCTCATCACCACTCCCGTGCCGGCCGCCGCCGACTCGTGCGCCTACGCCAACACCGGCCCCGACGGGTCGCACACCTCGGTCGCGGTGACCGGACCCGGTGCGTGCCCCACCAAACCCACTCCGAAACCCACGAAGCCCACGAAGCCCAAGCCCACGCCGACTTGGGTCACCCCGCGGCCGGTACCACGGCCCCCGAACCGGCCGGTGCCGCCGCCGCCCTCGCCGCACGCGCGGCCGACCACGCCCGCTCCCCCGGTCACGGAGCCGAGCCCGCGCCCCGCGCCCCCGTCCCCGGCACCCGCACCGGCCCGCCCGACGCGGCCTCCGGAGCCGCCGGAGCGCACCACGGCACCCGCCGCGCCCCCACCGGCGCACGCGCCCAGCGCGAGTCCCCGGCCGCCGGCGGCCGGACCGGTCGCGCTCCCCCACTACCGCCGCACCTCACGGCCACGGCCCGAGAGCGGCACGTCCGTGGTGACGACGACGCTGGTGATCATCGCGCCCGCCGTGCTGGCGACCGCGATCCTGCGCCCGCGCGGACGCTGACCGCTCCCCGTCACCCGTCACCCGTCACCCGCTCCCCGTATCCCCGTATCCCCGTATCCCCTGAAGGATGTTCATGTCTGAATGGCTCGTTCTCAGCCTTGCGATGGCCGCCGCCTGTGCCGTCGTCCTGGCGATCGTCATCCTCAACCAGCGGCGCGTCCCCGAGGACGACGACCCCAGCAAGACCCCCGACGTCATCGAGTACATGACGATGATGATCGGCGTGATCTACGCGATCGTGCTCGGTCTGGCCATCGCGGGCGTCTGGGAGGCGCGTGGTGCCGCCCAGGAGACCGTGCGGCAGGAGGCGCAGGCCATGCACGAGATCTCGGCACGGGTGGAGGTCTACCCGGTGGAGGTCCGCACCAGGATCCGCTCCGACGTCGACGCGTACGTCTCGTACGTGGTCAACCACGAGTGGACGCACATGACCGAGGCGGGCGAGCTGAGCGACGAGGGCACCGCGCTCATGGAGCGGGTGCGGCGCAGCGTCACCGACTACCACCCGGCGAACGACTTCGAGGGCGAGGCGTACCAGCCGCTGGTGGACCAGGTCGCGGTGGCGGACGACGCCCGTAACGCCCGGGGGCAGAGCGCGGGCGAGACCATGCCCGGAGTGGTCTGGTTCGGTCTGATCATCGGCGCTCTGGTGACGGTCGGCCTGATCTTCACGCTGCAGATCCGCAGGACCGGCCGGGAGTTGCTGCTCGCCGGGCTCTTCAGCGTGCTGATCGCGTTCCTGTTGTTCCTCATCTGGGACTTCGACGCGCCCTTCGGCCGGGGCGTCTCGGCCACCGCCGCGCCGTTCACCGATCTGTTCCCGCAGGTCACCCGGTGACTCCGCCCCCGCCGGGTGAGCCGTACGGGGGACATGGATGCCCCATTCGAACGTCTGGGATCGCGGTTGTGGTAGTGCGCTCCTAGCGTTTCGAGCAACGAGGTACAGGCACGGTCTTTCGCGGGAACCCCCTTCCGCGGCCTCTCCTCGGGACCCGGAGGACTCACCATGCGCGCGATACGTGCCGCGTCCACTTTCCTGTTGGGAGCGGTCGCCCTCGCCCTGGCCGCCCCGGCCGCCCTCGCGGCGGCCCCTGTCCCCGCGCCGAACCCGCGGGCACAGGGGGCCGGGGCGGCGAGCTCCTTCGTCGTGTCGCCCTCGCTCGTCGCGCCCGGCGGCCGGGTGACGCTCAGCGCGCCCGGCTGCGCCAGTACGGCGACGGCCTCGGCCGGTGTCTTCGACACGGTCACCATCGCGCCGGGTTCGGCGGCGACCGCCCTCGTGGACCGGGACGCCCGCCAGGGCGCCGTGTACACGGTGGCGTTCAACTGCACGGGCGGCGTCCAGGGCACCGCGAACCTGACGATCACCGGGACGCCCACGGCGACGCCGACGACCAGCTCCACCGTGCTCACTCCCCCGCGCGGAGTGCGGGGCGGTCTGGGCGGCTCGGTGGACGGCGGCTTCGAGCCCACCGAACTGGCGGCGGGCGGGGCGCTGGTGCTCGCCGCCGCGACCGGCGGCGTGTTCGTGTTCCGCCGTCGTGCCGCGCGCGCCCGGCGGCACTGAGGCGCTCCGGACCGGCGGCGGACGCCCGTCGCCCCCGGGTCCCGTGACGGGGCCCCGGGGGCTGCGGGCGGAGCGGGCCGACCGGGAGGCGCGGCCGGTCAGACCTCCGCACCGGTCATCCGTCGGCGGCGGGCGATGAACAGGCCCCCGCCGAGCGCCGCGGCGGCGACGAGACCGCCGCCGACCGCCATCTCGGTGGAGCTGGGCGCGAGCGAGCCGCCGAGACCGCCCTGGGCGCCACGGCCCGGGAGGACGCGGAAGGAGTGCGTGACGACGGAGGAGTTGTCCCGGCACTTGACGGCGAGGTTGTAGCTGCCCGGGGTGGCGCGGTCGTGGACGCGGGCGATGGCGCTGGAGAGCCCGTTGGAGTTGACCGAGAGGTTGGTCTCCGGGAAGGCGTTGGACGTGACCGTGCCGCCGTGGCCGCAGCCCCTCGCGGTGATCGTGATCGTCGACCCCGCGTGGACGTCGAAGGGATTGACGGTGACGTCGCGCGGACCGTTGTTGGCGGCGGCGAGGGGGGCCGCGAGCGCGACCGCCGCGAACGCGGTGGCGGTCACCGCCAGAGTGCGTGCAGCACGCATGGTTGAACCTCCAGTGGAAGACGCCCCGAAGCGGTGCTCCGGGAGTTTCGACGAGTACGCCCTCCATGACGAACCATCACAAGTCGGGGCGGGCCCCGCATGTCGGCACTGGTCCACCCCGGTGAGCCGACACGCCCGACCACGCCCTCGGGAAGGTGAGGAAACCGCAGGTCAGATCCTTACGGAAGGATCATCTGACGAATACTCGGATGGGTCAGCGCACCGTCACCCGACTGTCCGGGCCCCGGCCCGGGTCCGGGGCTCCGGGCACCGTGCCCGGGACCCGTACGGCGGCGGCCCCCACCCGTTCGGACCGTCCGGAGTGACGGTCCGTCAGACCAGCCCTACCGTTCTGACGACGCCATGAAGGGAGAACCATGCCCGCGAAGGACTTCCGCGTCGCGGAACGCAGAAGGCGCCAGCCCTGGGGCGTGCTGGCCCTCGCCATGCTGTCCGGGCTCGCGATGATGCGCAACGGGGTGGACGTCGCTCCGGGGCCGCCGCAGCCCGCGGCGGCGGCCCGCCCGGTGGCGCGGCCCGCGACCCCGCCGCCCGGCGCGAGCGAGGGCCTGGAGCCGCTGCCCTTCGCCCCGGCCTCCCGGATCAGGATCCCGGCGATCCAGGTGGCCGCGCCGATCATGGACGTGGGTCTGGACCCGGACGGCTGGGTGGCCGCCCCGCCGCCCGACGACACCAATCTCGCCGGCTGGTACCAGAACGGCATCGCACCCGGCCAGCGCGGCACCTCGGTCGTCGTCGGCCATGTCGACAACGCCCGGGGCCCGGCGGTCTTCTACGGCCTGGGCTCGGTCCAGAAGGGCCAGCACGTCGAGGTGGAGCGGTACGACGGCCGGATCGCGGTCTTCGAGATCTACGGGGTGGAGGTGTACGCGAAAGACGACTTCCCCGGCGTCCAGGTCTACGCGGACACCGGCGTCCCCGAACTGCGGGTCATCACCTGCGGCGGCGGCTACACGCACGCGCGGGGCTACGACGGCAACGTGGTCGTGTACGCCCGCATGGTCGCCTCCCGGTAACCGGGTGCGCGGCGGGGCCCCGGCGCCACTGGTGCCGGGGCCCCGCCGCGCACGGAGGACGGGGGACAGAGGACGGGAGGTCAGCGCCGGGGCAGGGTGATGCGGTACCCGGCGTCGAGGAGGGCGGGCAGGTACGCGCGCAGGGCGGCGACGCTCTGGGAGCGGTCGCCGCCCGCGTCATGGTTGAGGACGACGGCGCCGGGGGCGGCGCCGTCCAGGGCGCGCCGGACGATGGCGTCGGTGCCCGGTTCCTTCCAGTCCAGGGTGTCGACGGTCCAGGCGAGCGGCTCCATGCCGAGTTCGGCACCGATCTCGAAGGAGTGCCGGTTCCATGCCCCGTAGGGGGCGCGGTACCAGAGCGGGGCCGCCCCCAGGGCCCGTTCGACGACCTCGCTGGTGGAGCCCAGCTCGTCACGGATGCGGGAGGGGCGCAGCTTGGGGATGAGGGGGTGGGTCCAGGTGTGGTTGCCGATGACGTGCCCCTCCGCGTCCATCCGCCGCAGCAGGTCCTGGTTCTCGACGGCCATCTCGCCGCAGACGAAGAACATGGCCCGGCAGTCGTACCGGCGCAGGGTGTCCAGGATGGCGGGGGTGTAGCGGGGGTCGGGGCCGTCGTCGAAGGTGAGCACCATCGCGCGGCCGACGCCCGAGAGGCTCAGGAAGGGCCGCTGCCGTACGGGCGGCGCCGTCCGCCGGTGGACCGGGGGCGCGTAGGCGGTCATGGGCTGGAGGCGGTAGGCGCTGGCGCGCGGCCGGGCGGCCTGGGCGTGGGGTCCGGCGGCGGGTCCGGCGGCGGGTCCGGCTCCGGGGCCGCCCCGGGGCCGGGCGGGGGCCGGGGGGTCGGCGGAGGTGAGCAGGTCCGCCGCGAGGACGCCGACGGCGGTGGTGGCCCCGAGGGCGGCGGTCAGGCGGAGCACCGCCCGACGCCCCGGAGACATCTGATCCTTTTTCATGACTAATGGTTCGTACGGATGAGGGCCCGCACCGCTCACCGACACCGGCCGCTCGTCCGAAAACACTCGATGAGCCGATAGCCTCGGCAGGTGACCGAACAGCGACCCGGCCGGTTCGAACGCGGCACCGACGGCCCGAAAGTGATCATGGCGGGAGTGGACGGCTCCGCCTCCTCCCTGCGCGCGGTGGCGTACGCGGCCGGGCTCGCCCGGCGGCAGGACGCGCTGCTCGCCCTCGTGTACGTCCAGCCGGTGGTCCCCGCCGGGGTCGCGCTGGGCGCTCCCGTGACGGGGGCGACCGAGGAGATCACCGAAGACCTCGTCGCGGAGATCCGCGCGTCCGCCGAGCGGGTGAAGGACCTGTGGCGGATGCGCTGGGAGTTCCACACCTTCCGGGGCGACGCCTACGCGGGCCTGGTCCAGGCGGCCGAGGAGCTGACGGCGGACGCCGTGGTGGTGGGCGCGTCGGAGTCGGCGGGGCACCGGTTCGCGGGGTCGGTGGCAGTCCGGCTGGTGAAGGCGGGCCGCTGGCCGGTCACCGTGGTGCCGTGACCGGCCGTCCGCTCCGACCGGCTCCCCCCGGGTCGCCGTGCCGGGGGGCCCAATACCCCCTCGCCCGGACCACCCGCCGCCGACCGCTCCGTGACCCGCTTCCGTGGCGCCCCATGGGCTACTTCCCCATCACCAGGCCGTCCCGGTCGGCGCCCCGGCCCAGGACCACCTCGCGGATCGTGTCGCGGATGTCGGCGCGGTTCGCGGAGCCGCCGTCGTCGGCGCCCAGGTCGACGACCCGGCCCCGACCGGTGTCGAACCACTGGGGGACGTACTCCGCCCTGGTGACCTCCCAGCGCGCGCCGGGCTTGCGGGGCGGCGCGAAGGTGAACCGGCCGATGCTGCTCTGGTTGCCGCGCGGATCGAAGGCACCCTCGTAATTGATCATGTCCCCGGCGATCTGGTCACCCATCCCGTAGATGATCCAGGTCCCGTTGACCTTCTCGTACGCCTGCGGGACATGGGCGTGGGTACCGACGATCAGGTCGATGTCGGGACGGCCGCCGGTCCGCGAGGCGGTGAGCGCGCGGCCGAGGGAGAGCTGGTCCTCGTCGGGCTCGGTCTGCCACTCGGTGCCCCAGTGGACGCTGACCACGACGACGTCGGCACCGGCCGCGCGGGCGGCGCGGGCGTCCTCGACGACCTTCCCCTCGTCGAGCAGCCGGACCGCCCAGGGCTGCCCGTCGGGCAGCGGGTGGTCGTTGGTGCCGTAGGTGTACGCGAGATGGGCGACCGTGGCGCCGCCCGCCTTCAGGAGGGTGGGCTTCGCCGCCTCGGCCTCGGTGCGGGCCGATCCGGCGTGCCGGACCCCGGACCGGTCCAGGGCGTCGAGGGTGCGGCCCAGGCCCTCGGCCCCGTCGTCGAGGCTGTGGTTGGAGGCGGTGGAGCAGGAGTCGTACCCGGTGGCCTTGAGCGCGGCGGCGACCTCGGGGGGCGACTTGAAGGCCGGATACCCCGTGTAGGGGCCGCCGTCCTTGGCGTAGACGGTCTCCATGTGGCAGAGGGCGAGGTCCGCGCCGGAGACCACGGACCGCACCCCGGAGAGCATCGGGGCGAAGTCGTAGCCGTCGCCCTCGGAGTCCTCGGCGGCCCGGCGGATGATCGAGTCGTGCGGGAGGACGTCCCCGGAGGCGACGAGGGTGAACCCGGCGGGCGCCGAGGCACCGCCGGGCGCGGCGGAGGGGGCGGTGGACCCCGCCTTGCCGGGGCGGGCGGCCGAGGTCCCCGGGACGCCGCCGCCCGCCGGACCGCTCCCGCCGGTGCAGCCGGTCGCCGCCGCGAGCAGGACGGCGGCGAGCACCGCGGCCCCCGCCGGTCTGGTGCGTGAGGTCATGTACGGCACTCCGCCCGAATCAGAGGATGAACAGGTGTTCACACGAATTGATCTCTCGGACATGCGCCAGTCAAGGGTCGGGGCCGTACGGAGGTGCGAACCCCGCTGAATCGGACGCAATGGCTCCGGCCGACCGCCGCCGCCCGCTCCGGCCCGTCCCCGCCGGGCCGTTCCCGCCCGGCGGAAGGACCACCGGCCGCCCCGCACGACCGCGCGGGTGGCACACCGGCCACCGCCGCACCCCACCGCGCGACCGCCCGAGGGCCCGGCCCCGACCGCCGCCGTCCCCGCCGCGCGGCCGTTCCCGCACGCCCCGCCCACCGGCCGCGAACCGCGCGCCGACCAGTCGTCGACCGGCCGTCGACCGTTCGCCGTACCACTCGTCGCTCGGTGCGACCGTTCGTCGCAGACCCGTGTCCACGCCCTGTCCCTCGCCCGGCGGATGCGTTCGGATACGCCCCGGACGACGAGCACGGGAAAGGCGGCAGGCGCGATGACGACGGCGACCACCGACGAGCGGACCCTCCAGGAACTGCAACGGGACCACGGCCCCGCCCTGCTCTCCTTCCTGCTCGGGCTCACCTACGGGGACCGCCAGCGGGCCGAGGACCTCGCCCAGGAGACCCTGGTACGGGCCTGGCTCCACCCCGAGGCCTTCACCGGCCCCTACGACTCGATGCGCCCCTGGCTCTTCACCGTCGCCCGCCGCCTCGCCATCGACGCCCGGCGCTCACGCCTCGCCCGGCCCGCCGAGACCGGCGACGGAGTCCTCGCCGTGACCCCCGACCCCGCCGACGCCACCGCCTCCGCCGAAGCCGCGCTCGACGTACGGGCCGCCGTCCGGGGACTGAGCCCCGAACACCGCGCGGTCCTCGTCCGGCTCTACTTCCACGGCCTCACCGTCAACGAGGCGGCCGTCGACCTCGGCATCCCCGCCGGGACGGTCAAGTCGCGCTCCCACTACGCGCTCCGCCAGCTCGGCCGGTCCCTGCCCGGCTACCGGCCGCGCCGCCCCGCCGCCCCGGCTCCGAACACCCGCCGCGCCACGCCCCGTACACCGCACGCGGCACCGCGCACCCCGCTCGCCCCACCCGCACCGATCCGGCCGGGAAACGTATCCGAAACCACACGGGCGAGTTGAGCAAAGCGGGACACACGGACGCCGTCCCCGGAGGAAGCTCTCCCCCGGGTGCCCACACGTCCG
Organism: Streptomyces sp. NPDC059247; assembly: GCF_042754005.1. Taxonomy (NCBI): domain Bacteria; kingdom Bacillati; phylum Actinomycetota; class Actinomycetes; order Kitasatosporales; family Streptomycetaceae; genus Streptomyces; species Streptomyces sp. NPDC059247. The sequence goes on along the minus strand of NZ_JBHYZW010000001.1, from coordinate 739,215 downwards.
GGTCCCCGATCTCCGGGAGAAGGTGGGAACGTTGCTGCCCGAGAGCACGAACGGCACCGGCGGGACGAGCGGCGGCGGACTCGCCGTACCGATGGCCTGGCTGTGCGCCGAGTACCTGGCCGACGAGGTGCTGCGGGCCGCCGCGCTCGTGGCGCCCGGCTCGCTGGAGTACCGGGCGGGCCTCCAGGCGCTCGCCCTCACCGTCCACCTCACGGAGGAACCGGAGGGCCCGGACGGCCTACGGGCCCTCGGGGGAACCGACGAGTGGCTGCGGCACACCGCGTACGACCGGCCCTGGCCGCACTGGGTCGCGGAACGGCTCACGGCCCGGCGCGCGGCCGACCCGGGCGGTCCCGACCTCGCACTCGCCGAGGCGGCCTGGCGGCGGCTGCGGGACACCTGGGTCCGCGCCACCGACCTCGACGGCAGGGACGACCCCGGGGCCCCGGTCGACGAGGACGAACAGATCTGGCTGCCCGCCTGGAAGCTGGGGCTGCCGCTCGCGCACCTCTCCCTGCACCTGCGCTGACCCGGCCGACGACCGGGCGGGCCGGGTCAGGGTGCCGAACGGTGGACCCCTGGACGGTACTTGGGAATCCGTACGGTGACCTTCATGCCCGCCCCGACCCCCGTCTCGATGACGAGCCCGTGCTCCACCCCGTACACCTGGCGCAGCCGCTCGTCCACATTGGACAGGCCGATGCCGGAGCCCGCCCGGTGCTCGCCGCGCAGCACCGCGCGCAGCAGCTCCGGGTCCATGCCGATGCCGTCGTCCTCGACGGTCACCACGGCCTCCGCGCCCGCGTCCCGGGCGGCGATCGTGACCCGGCAGCCCCGCTCCCGGTCCTGGAGGCCGTGCTTCACCGCGTTCTCCACCAGGGGCTGGAGGCAGAGGAAGGGCAGCGTCACCGGCAGCACCTCGGGAGCGATCTGGAGCGTCACCTTCAGCCGCTCGCCGAACCGCGCCCCGGCCAGCGCCAAATACTGCTCGATGGAACGCAGTTCGTCCGCCAGATGGGCGAACTCGCCGTGCCTGCGGAACGAGTACCGGGTGAAGTCCGCGAACTCCAGGAGGAGTTCCCTGGCCCGCTCGGGGTCCGTCCTGACGAAGGAGGCGATGGCGGCCAGGGAGTTGAAGATGAAGTGCGGGGATATCTGGGCCCGCAGCGCACGGATCTCCGCCTCCACGATCCGGGTCCGCGAACGGTCCAGCTCGGCCAGCTCCAACTGCACCGACGCCCACCGGGCCACCTCCGTCGCGGCCCGCACCAGCACGGCCGACTCCCGCGAACCGTAGGCGACGAGCGCGCCGAGCACCCCGTCCTCCCCGGTGAGCGGGGCGACCACCGCCCAGCGCAGCGGGCACGCCGGATCGGCGCAGCCGGTGTGCGCCGAGCGGCTGCGCCCCGACTCCAGGGTCTCGGCCGCCTGTTCCGGGACGTGCGCCCGGTGATGCTCCTCGCCCGGCCCGTCCCAGGCGAGGACCGCGCCCCGGTCGATGAGGCAGAGCGCCTCCGTGCCCAGGAGCGAACGGAGCGTCCCCGCCGCCCGCCGGGCGGTCTCCTCGGTGAGTCCGGCCCGCAGCGGGGGCGCGGCGAGCGAGGCGGTGTGCAGGGTGTGGAAGGTGGCCCGCTCGACGGGCGTCCCGAGCCCGGGATCGGCGGCGCGCCCACCGTCGCGGGCCGTGAACCGGCCGAGGACGAAACCGGCGGCGAGCAGGGCCGCCGCCGTGGCGGCGGTCGCGGCCAGGGCGATGCCGCTCATCCTCGTACCTCCTGGGCGGGGACGGTGCCGGGCCCGCCCCCCGGCGCTCCGGAGCGGGTGACCTCCTCCGGCAGGTGCAGACGGGCGAGGAGCGCCGGGGTGCCGGGCGGGACGCTGCGGGGCGTGGCCAGCGAGACCAGGACCATGGTGAGGAAGCCGAGCGGCACCGACCACACGGCGGGCCAGGCCATCAGGGTGTGCGGCCAGCCCGCGGGCGGGAGCCCGGCACGGGTCGCCATCACGGCGGCCAGTGCCGAACCGCCGCCGAGCAGCAGCCCGGCCATCGCGCCGGGCGGGGTGAGCCGCCGCCACCAGATGCCGAGGACGAGCAGCGGGCAGAAGGAGGACGCGGAGACGGCGAAGGCGAGGCCGACGGCGTCGGCGACCGGCACCTTGGAGGCGACCACCCCGACGCCGAGCGGGACGGCGGTGGCGAGCAGGGTCGCGAGCCGGAAGTGCCGTACGCCCCGGGAGGGCAGCACGTCCTGGGTGAGGACCCCGGCGACGGACATGGTCAGCCCGGAGGCGGTGGAGAGGAACGCGGCGAACGCGCCGCCCGCGAGCAGCGCCCCCAGCAGATCGCCGAGGAGCCCGCCGAGGACGCGGTCGGGCAGGACGAGCACGGCGGCGTCGGGGGAACCGGTGAGGGCCAGTTCGGGTGCGTAGATCCGGCCGAGGGCCCCGTAGAGCGGCGGCAGCAGGTAGAAGGCGCTGACGAGGCCGAGCACGACGAGCGTGGTGCGCCGGGCGGCGCGGCCGTGCGGGCTGGTGTAGAAGCGGACGGCGACGTGCGGCAGGCCCATGGTGCCGAGGAAGGTGGCGAGGATCAGCCCGTAGGTGGCGTACAGCTGGTGTCCGTCGCGGCCCCCGGCCAGGGGCTGGGACCAGCCGAGGGGGTCGGCGCCGTCGGCCACCCGCTCGGGGAGGGCGGCGCCCGGGGCGAAGGCGAGGGTCGTGCCGCCGAGGACGTGGTGGGTGCCGGGCGCGAGCGTGACGGCGCCGCCCTCGTACCGTACGGAGTCGACGGTGCCGGTGACGGTCAGGGAGAGCGGCGCGTCGAGCCCGATCCGTACCGTGTCGGCGACCTGGACGACGGTGTGGCCGCGCAGCACGGCGGGGGCGTCGAAGCGGGCGCGGGGCGCGCCGTCGCCGTACCAGGCGGTGAGCAGGAAGAGGGCCGGGACGAACAGCGCGGTCAGTTTCAGCCAGTACTGGAACGCCTGGACGAAGGTGATGCTGCGCATCCCGCCCGCGGCGACCGTGCCGGTGACGACGAGCGCGACGAGGAGTCCGCCGACCCAGTCGGGGGCGCCGGTGAGGATCTCCAGGGTGAGCCCGGCGCCCTGGAGCTGGGGCAGCAGGTAGAGCCAGCCGATGCCGACGACGAAGAGGCTGGCGAGGCGGCGGGCCTGCGGCGATTCGAGGCGCGCCTCGGCGAAGTCGGAGAGGGTGTACGCGCCCGAGCGGCGCAGCGGGGCGGCGACGAGGACGAGGAGCACGAGGTATCCGGCGGTGTAGCCGACCGGGTACCAGAGCATGGCGGGGCCCTGGACCAGGACGAGTCCGGCGATGCCGAGGAAGGAGGCGGCGGAGAGGTACTCGCCGCTGATCGCGGCGGCGTTGAGGCCGGGGCCGACCGTGCGCGAGGCGACGTAGAAGTCGGAGGTGGTCCGGGAGATCCGCAGGCCGAGGGCGCCGATGAGGACGGTGGCGAGGACGACGGCGGTGACGGCCACGACGGCGTGGGTCTGGTTCACGGGGCCACCGCCCGGGGCGCGCGCACGACGGCCGCTCCTTCGTACGTCACGGTCGCCCCGGGGGGCGGCACGGCCCCGGCGCCGTCCGGCACGGCCGTCTCATCGTTCTACGAGGCCGGTGAAGTCGCGCTCGTTGCGTTCGGCGCGGCGCACGTACCAGTGGGCGATGCCCCAGACGGCGGGGTGGACGGCGACGCCGAGGGCGATCCACACGAACGCCTCGGGCGCGGGCAGGGCGAGCAGCAGCGGCAGCGGGCCGACGAGCAGGACGAGCGCGCCGAGGGCGGTGAGCGCGGCGCGCAGCTGGCTGCGCATCAGGGACCGGACGTAGGTGTGGCCGAGGGTGGTCTGTTCGTCGATCTCCGAGCGGGCCGGGGGGTGGACCGGGCGTCGCCGGGCGGGACCCGGCGGGGCGCCGGGTCCGTGGGCGGAGGCGTAGGTGACCGTCTCGCGGCGGGGGCGGCGCGGTGGGTGGTGCTCGGACATCGGGGCCCGCTCCGGCATCTCTCGACGGCCTCCCGTACGGGAAGGGAGGGCCTCGGGCCCGGGGACGCGTGGAGTCTACGCAGGTGGGGGCGGGCGCGGTAGGGGTGCGGGGTCAGCCTCCGGCGCGGCGCATCAGCAGGTCCCGCAGGGGGCGGGCGTGCCGGCGGCTGACGGGGAGGTCGGTGCCGCCGATCCGGACGGAGGTGGCGCCGCCGTCGAGCCGCAGCTCGTCGATCCGGGCGAGGGCGACGAGGTGGCTGCGGTGGATGCGGACGAAGCCCCGGGAGGCCCACCGCTCCTCCAGGGTGGAGAGCGGGATGCGGACGAGGTGGCTGCCGTGGTCGGTGTGCAGCCGGGCGTAGTCGCCGTGGGCCTCCGCGTAGGCGATGTCCTCGACGGCCACGAAGCGCGTGACGCCGCCGAGTTCGACGGGGATCTGCTCGGGCGCGGAGGTGACCGGGGCGGTGGTCGCGTGGACCAGGTCGTGGACGCGGCGGACCGCTTCGGCGAGACGCTCGCGGCGGACGGGCTTGAGGACGTAGTCGACGGCCTTCAGGTCGAAGGCCGTCAGCGCGAATCCCTCGTGGGCGGTGACGAAGACGACGAGCGGCGGGCGGGCGAAGCCCGCGAGCAGCCGGGCCACGTCGAGTCCGGTGAGGCCGGGCATGTGGATGTCGAGGAAGACGACGTCGACGGCCTCGTCGCCGTCCGGCCCGGACTCCAGGGCGCGGCCGATCCTGCGGAGCGCGGCGGTGGCGTCGCCCGCGCCCTCGGCGGAGCGGACCCGGGGGTCGGCGCGCAGCAGGTAGAGCAGTTCCCCGAGGGCGGGTTCCTCGTCGTCGACGGCCAGTACGCGCACCATGCGGCGGAGTGTAGTGGGTGGTCCCGCGGGGCGGGGCCGGTACGTCACCGAGGCCTGCGGGGCGGGTCTTCCGTCGGGGCCCGCGGCGCCGGTCCCTCATGGGGCGTCCGGTCTATTTCAGGAGCTTGGACAGGCGCCGGTCGGCCAGGAGCTTCCCACCGGTCTGGCAGGTGGGGCAGTACTGGAGGGAGGAGTCGCTGAAGGAGACCTCGCGGATGGTGTCGCCGCACACCGGGCAGGGTTCGCCGGTGCGGCCGTGGACCCGCAGACCGCTCTTCTTCTCGGCCTTGAGCTTTCCGGCGGCGACGCCCCGGGAGCGTTCGACGGCGTCGAGGAGGGTGGTCCGCATCGCCGTGTACAGGGCGGCCGTCTCCTCGGGGGTGAGGTTCTGGGTGGGTTTGAAGGGGGACGTCTTCGCGGCGTGCAGGATCTCGTCGCTGTACGCGTTGCCGATGCCCGCGATGAGGCTCTGGTCGCGCAGGGCGCCCTTGATCTGGCGCCGTTCCCCGGCGAGGAGGGCGGCGAACTCCTCGGGGCCGAAGCCCTCGGCGAGCGGGTCGGGCCCGAGGCGGGCCACGCCGGGGACCTCGGCCGGGTCGCGGACCACGTACACGGCGAGGCGTTTCGTCGTGCCCATCTCGGTGAGGTCGAAGCCGTCGCCGCCGGTGAGCGCGGTGCGCAGGGCCAGCGGGCCCTTGCCGGGCTTCGGCGGTCCCGAGGGCAGCGGGTCCCGCCAGCGGAGCCAGCCCGCGCGGGCGAGGTGGACGAGGAGGTGGAGCGTGCCCCCGGGGCCCTCGGTGCCGAGGTCGAGGAACTTCCCGTGCCGTCCGACCCCGGTGACCTCGGCGCCCTCGACGGCGGTCACGGGCGGGTCGTACGTCTTCAGGACGCTGATCGCGACGGGCAGCACACGGGCGATCTCCTTGCCCACCAGGTGTGTGCCGAGGAACGCGCGCAGCGCTTCCACCTCGGGGAGTTCGGGCATGTCTCCACCCTGCCGTACGGACGGCGGGGACGCGCGACGGAGACGGGGCGGGGCGGGGCGATGGCAGTGGGGGCGGGGGGAGCAGGACGAGGACCGGGGGGCGGCTGCGGGGCCACAGGGCTGGGTCCGGTCCGAGTCGCGGCAGCCCCGCCAGGCGGAGCCGTGCCGTGCCGTGCCGTGCCGTGCTGTGCTGTGCTGTGCTGTGCTGTGCTGTGCCGTGCTGTGCTGTGCCGTGCTGTGCCGTCAAGGCTCTCCGGGACCGTCCTCCTCCAGTACGAACTCGCACCACACGCACTTGCCGCCGCCCCGGGGCTCGACGCCCCAGACGTCGGAGATCTGCTCGACCAGCAGCAGTCCACGGCCGGACACCCCGGCCTCCCCCGCCTCCCGGCGGCGCGGCAGGGCGCTGGAACGGTCCTCCACCTCGACCCTGATCCGCCGTTCGGGACCGCCCGGGATCCGCAGGGTCAGGATCGCGCCGCCGTCGGTGTGCATGAGGGCGTTGGTCATGAGTTCGTCGGCGGCGAGTTCGATCTCGTCGGCGCGGTCCTCCGCGCCCCAGGCCCGGACGGCGGCCCGGATCATGTGCCGGGCCGAGCTGAGGGCCTCGGGGTCGTTCTGGGCCACGTGCTGCCGGAACCGTCCGGTGCCCCGGCTCCCGGGCGCCTCCTCGCGGCGCAGCAGCAGGATGGCGACGTCGTCGTCGCCGCCCCGGTCGGCGACCACGTCACACAGGTGGTCGGCGAGTTCCTGGAGGTCGGCGGGGCCGCGCAGGACCAAGGAGGAGAGCCACTGGAGGCCCTCGTCGAGGTCGGCGCCGGGCTTCTCCACCAGTCCGTCGGTGTAGAGCATCAGGGTCCGGCCGGGGTCCAGTTCCAGGGTGGTCACCGGGTAGTCGACCCGGTCGAACTCGGCGGAGAGCCCGAGCGGCAGGCCGCCCTCCACCGGGATCCGGCGGCAGTGGCCGTCGGGTTCCCGGACGAGCGGGTCGACGTGTCCGGCCCGGACGACCTGGACGACGCCGGTGCCGAGGTCGGCCTCGGCGTAGGTGCAGGTCGCGAAGCGTTCGGTGTCGAGTTCGTGGAGGAAGACGGAGGCACGGGCCATCACCGTGGCCGGGGGGTGTCCTTCGGCGGCGTAGGCGCGGAGCACGATCCTCAGCTGTCCCATGACGGCGGCGGCGTGGGTGTCGTGCCCCTGGACGTCGCCGATGACGGCGCCGACGCGTCCGCCGGGCAGGGGGATGAGGTCGTACCAGTCGCCGCCGATGTCCCTGCCGAGGCGGGCGGAGCGGTAGCGGACGGCGGTCTGGGCGCCGGGCAGGTCGGGGATGCGGCGCGGCAGCATCGCCTGCTGGAGGCCCTCCGCCAGGTCGTGCTCCTGTTCGTAGAGCATGGCCCGCTGGAGGCTCTGGGCGATGCTGCTGCCGAGGGCGACGAGCAGGGTCCGTTCGTCCTCGCTGAAGCCTGTCCGGTCGTTGTAGAGCAGTCCGAGGGCGCCGATGGGCCTGGCCTGGGCGATGAGCGGGAGGTAGGCGGCGGAGGTGATGCCGAGCCCGCTGATGTGCGGCCAGAGCACGGGGAAGGAGGCGGCGAAGTCCCGGGCCGATTCGATGAAGCGGGGGCGCAGGGTACGGACGACCTCGCTCATCGGGTAGGGCTCGTCCACCCGGGTGAACCGGGTGCCGGGCACGAAGGAGCCCTCGGGTCCCTCGGCGACCAGTGTGATGCGTCCGGCCTCGAGGAGGCCGACGACGAGGCTCGCGGCGCCGAAGTGTTCGAGTGCGTGGGAGTCGTTGAGCAGGTCGATGACGTCCTGCACGGTCCGCGCGTACGCCAGGGCGGCGGTGGTGCCCTCGACGACGCCCGCGCGGCGGCGTCTGCCCTCGTCGAGGCCGAGCCGGGCGGCGGACTCGCTGAGTTCGTGGGTGGCGTCGCGGACGACGCCGACGATGCGCACGGGACGGCCGGTGGCGTCCCGGTGCACCAGTCCCTGGGTATGGGTCCACTGCTGGCCGCCGTCGCGGCGGCGGATGCGGAAGTAGGCGCCGTACTGCTCGCTGCCGTCCTTGAGCGCCTGCGTGACGAGGGTGTCGAGGCGGCGGCTCTCGTCCGGCTGGACCCGTGGGCCGAGGCATTCGGGGCGTCCGTCGTACTCCGCGCGATCCATGTCGAAGACGTCGAGCGCGGCGTCGTCCATGGCCATCGTCCCGGCGAGGAGGTCCCAGTCGAAGCCGCCCATGCGGAAGGCGGAGCCGTGGGCGGAGAGGATTCCGGCGGAACCGAAGGAGTCGACGGAACCGGAGGGACCGGAGGAGTCGGCGGAACCGGAGGGACCGGAGGAGTCGGCGGAACCCGTCCCCGGCCCCTCGGGCGCGCGGCCGGACCGTCCGGCCGGTTCCCCGTCCCCGTTGCCCGCGTTCATGGGGCCACGCTAGGCGCGCTGCCGCTCGGGCGCACCACGGAGATCCGTGTCACCCCTGGAAGGTCTCGGGCCGGTCCGGGACGGGTGCGGCCGGGAAGACCTGGTCGGGCGGCAGTTCCCCGTCGGGTGCGGTGGACGGTTCGCCGTAGGGGTCGGGGAAGGGGTCCCCGTAGGGGTCCGGATGCTCGGGCGGGGTGTCGGGGTGCTGATCGGGGTGCTGATCGGGGTCGGGGAAGGGGTACGGCTCCGGGTTCGCGGGGGCCGGTCCGGTGCCGGTGCCGTCGCCTCCCGAGGGGTCGGGGCCGAGCGGTTCCGACGGTGCGGGCGGGACGGGCCGGACCGGCGGGTCGGCGTCCGGGCCGGTGGGTCGGCCGGGCGACGCGGCGTCCGGTGTGCCGGGCGCGGTCCGGTCGGGCGTACCGGTGCCGGGTGCCGTCCCGTCCGGTGCGCCGTCGCCGGTGAGGGTGCACGTGTCGGGGTCGCAGCTCGGGGGCACGTCGGGGGTGCGGTCCTCGGCGCCGTCGCTGCCGGTCCGCCGCTCGATCCAGCTCCGGTCGGTGGCGTTCACGATGACGAGGCTGGTGACGACGGAGGTGGTCGGCCGGACGACGATCACGCGGTCGGGGTCGAATCCTTCCCAGGGTTCGCCCCGGTGGATGCCGGAGGGGTCGGCGGCGGGGGTGCGCAGCGGGTTGCCGCCGGCGCAGCGGACCCGGGGGGCGCCGTAGGGGTCGACGAGGACGGCCGTACCGGCCTGGAGGACGGACTGGAAGGGCCGGGGCCGGGTCTCGCGGTATCCGTGGCTGGTGACCCTGACGTCCGCGCGGAGCACCACGGGGGTGAGTCCGCGGAGCCAGCCCTCGACGTTGCTCTCGGGGATGCCGGAGGCTTCGGCGAAGGCGCGTTTCTTGTCCTGGTCGGCGGTGAGGAGCGCGGACTGCCGGGGGACGTCGCAACTGCCGACGGACCGGGTGCCGCCGTAGAGGCCGGGGGTGGATCCGGTGACCTCGTGCGCCTGCTGGGCGGTGTCGTCGGAGTCGCGTCCGGGCGGCGGCGGGCGTACGGCGTTGCGGACGGTGGAGGCGGTGAAGGGGTCGGGGCCCGTCGCGGCGAGCGGCTGGAGGAAGACGTCCGTGGGCCCGCCGGCGGCGGGTTCCGCTCCGCCGCGCGAGCCCTCCCACGCGGCGGAGCAGCCGGTGAGCAGCAGGGCGGCGGCGAGCGCGGCGGAGGCCCTCAGGACCGTGCGGGGGCGGGTGTCGGGCGGCGCCGCCGTCCCCGTGCGGGATCGCTCGTCGGGGTCCGCCGGGAGGGGAGTCAGGGAGGCGGGAGTCGGGGAGGCCGGAGTCGGGGAGGCGGTGGGGGTTCGCCGCGTCCGGCGGTGGGCTGAGCGCACCTGTCTGTCTCCCGCTTTCTTCTGCCCGGGGTCCGGGCCCGGGTTCCGGCCGTTGCCTCCTGTCTGCCGCAGCGTCCGGTGCGCCGCAAGCGGAGGGCGGCCGACCGGGTGGGGAGGGACGCGCAAAGGACTTGAACACGTTCAAGGAAGCCCCTACGCTCGTCCCTGCCAGTTGAACGCGTTCAAGCAGGGGGCGGCCGGTCCTCCCCCACCGCCCGCCCGCGAACGGAGCTTCCGGCATGACCCGTCTGCTCAGCGGTCTGTCCCGCCCCCGGCCCGCCCTCACCTACGGCGAGACCGGCGCCACCCGCGCCCCGGCGGACCTCCCCGGGGGATACCGCCACCTGCGCCGCACCACGGTCGTCGGCCACGGGCGCGCGGCCTTCGAACGGGCCGGGACCGCCGTCACCACCTGGCGGATGCACCGCGACTCCGGCGCGTCCCTCCTCGCCGACGCCGGGCGCGCCGCGCCGGGCACGGCCGTGGAGGTGTCGGTCGGCCTCGGCCCGTTCCGGCTCACCGCCCCCTGCTCGGTGATCTGGGCGGCGTACGAGGACCGGCGCACCGGCTTCGCGTACGGCACGCTCACCGGGCATCCCGAGTGCGGTGAGGAGTCCTTCGTCGTGGAGCTGGAGGACGACGGCACGGTCCGTTTCACCGTGACCGCCTTCAGCCGCCCCGCCACCTGGTACACCCGGCTCGCCGGACCGCTGGTCCCACCGCTCCAGCGGGCGTACGCGGACCGGCTCGGCCGCACCCTCCGGCGTCTCGTCAGAAGCTGATGCCCGGCCGATACTGGAAGGGATGGAGTGGTTCACGGCACCTGACCTGTGGCTGGGCCGGATCGTCTTCCAGCGGGGCCTGGCCGCGCTGTACTGCGTGGCGTTCCTGTCGGCCGCCCTGCAGTTCCGGGCGCTGATCGGGGAGCGCGGGATGCTGCCCGTGCCGGAGTACGTACGCGGGACCCGGGCGCGCGACACCCCGTCACTGTTCCACTGGCGCTACTCGGACCGGCTCTTCGCCGCCGTCTCGTGGTCCGGTGCGGGGCTGGCCCTCGCCCTGGTGGCGGGCGCCGGGGACGCGGTGCCGCTGCCGGTGTCGATGCTGCTCTGGCTGGTGCTCTGGGCGCTGTACCTGTCGATCGTGAACGTGGGCCAGACCTGGTACTCCTTCGGCTGGGAGACGCTGCTCCTGGAGACGGGCTTCCTGGCCGTGTTCCTCGGCAACGACGACATCGGCCCGCCCGTCCTCGTGCTGTTGCTGCTGCGCTGGCTGCTCTTCCGGGTGGAGTTCGGCGCCGGTCTGATCAAGATCCGTGGCGACCGCTGCTGGCGGAACCTGACCTGTCTCTTCCACCACCACGAGACGCAGCCGATGCCCGGCCCGCTGAGCTGGTTCTTCCACCGTCTGCCGCGCCCGCTGCACCGGGTGGAGGCGGCGGCCAACCATGTCGTGCAACTGGTCGTGCCGTTCCTGCTGTTCGCCCCGCAGCCGGTGGCGACGGTCGCCGCCGGGCTGATGATCGCCACCCAGCTGTGGCTGGTGCTCTCGGGCAACTTCGCCTGGCTGAACTGGCTGACCGTGGTGCTGGCCCTGTCCGTCGTGGACGCCTCCGCGCTCACCGGCCCGCACCCGCGCCCGGAACCACCGCTCTGGTACGTGGTCCTGGTCATCGCCCTGACCGCTTTCGTCCTGGTCCGCAGCTACCGCCCGGTGCGCAATCTGCTCTCCCGCCACCAGGCGATGAACCGTTCGTACGATCCGTACCACCTGGTCAACACGTACGGGGCGTTCGGCACCGTCGGGCGGGTCCGGGAGGAGGTCGTCGTCGAGGGCACCGACGACCCCGCGCCGCACGAGGGCACGGTGTGGCGGGAGTACGGCTTCCGGGGCAAGCCGGGCGATCCGCGCGGGATGCCCCGCCAGTTCGCCCCGTACCATCTGCGGCTCGACTGGCTGATGTGGTTCGCGGCGCTCGACCCGGGGTACGCGCGCCCGTGGTTCGGCCGGTTCGTGGAACGGCTGCTCGACGGCGACCCGGACACCCTGCGGCTGCTCGCCCACGATCCGTTCCCCGGGCGGCCCCCGGTCTTCGTCCGGGCCCTGCTGTACCGGTACCGCTTCACGACCTGGCGGGAACTGCGCGCGACCGGCGCCTGGTGGCACCGGACACCGGTGCGGGAGTACCTGCCGCCGACCCGGCTGCGCGCCGGTGCCCCCGGCCGGACGCGGCCGGGGGCACCGGGATGAGGCGAGGGGATCAGTCGATGCCGGGCAGGATGTGCGGCTCCGCCAGATCGTCCTCGTAGCCCGCGAGCCTGATCGGGGCCGAGCGGGCCCAGACCTCCAGGCTCCCCAGCTCTCCGTTGCGACGCGGCCGTTCCTTGGTCGGGGCCGGTCGCGGTTCCTGCTTCGTCAGTTCGGGTGTCACCGCGCACTCCTTCGTGTCGCGTACCTGTGGGACAAGTGCCGGTCGGTCGCGGTGGCGCCGTTCGTCGGGCGGGACCGCGGCCTCGGTGGAGGGCCGGTCCCGGGAAGGCCGTGAGGACGGTGTGTCTCCTCGGTGGCCGACCGTGAACATCAGAGTAACCAAATGAGCGCGGCTGCGCTCTACCGGGCCGCCAACTGTGACGCGATCGGGTGAAGGAAACCGGAGAGAGCGCCCCCTCCGGCGGAGGGGACGCTCTCGGGAAGCACACGGGCACCACCCGTGCGAGGGGACCACCGGTTCGCGGGGACCACCGGTTCGCGGGGACTACCAGTTCGCGGGGGCGTAGTCCTTCAGGAAGCACCCGTAGAGGTCCTCGCCGTCCTCGCCGCGCACGATCGGGTCGTACACCCGGGCCGCGCCGTCGACGAGGTCGAGCGGGGCGTGGAACCCCTCCTCGGCCAGCCGCAGCTTGTCGAAGTGCGGGCGCTCGTCGGTGATCCAGCCCGTGTCGACCGAGGTCATGAGGATGCCGTCGGTCTTGAACATCTCTTCGCCGCTGGTCCGCGTCACCATGTTCATCGCGGCCTTGGCCGCGTTGGTGTTCGGGTGCCCGGCGCCCTTGTAGCCACGGCTGAAGACGCCTTCCATGGCGGAGACGTTCACGACGTAGGAACGCCCGCTCTCGGCCTTCCGCGCGGCCTCGGCCATCAGCGGACGCAACTTGCTGATCAGGATGAACGGCGCCGTGTAGTTGCAGAGCTGGGTCTCCAGGAGCTCCACCGGGGAGATCTGCTCGATGCTCTGCACCCAGGTGTTGCTGTCGACGACGTCCGGCACGAGACCGCCCGCGTCGATGGCGGTGCCGTCGAGGTGCTTGGCGATGCTGGCGTTGCCCGCGACGAGCGCGAGGTCGGCGACCTGCTGGGCCTCCAGGTCGCGCACGCCCACGGGCAGCTCCGACGAACCGACGAGTTCGCCGACCGCGCCGGAGTTGAAGGCGCCGATGACGTGGTGGGCGGGCAGCTCACCGGACGGCAGCGCCGCGCTCTCCCCCTCGACGAGCGCGGAGTACGCGGACGGCAGCCTGCGCACGGTCTGCGTCGCGTTGTTGACCAGGATGTCGAGCGGACCGTCCTCGGTCATCCGGTCGGCGAGCGCCACGACCTGGGCCGGGTCCCGCAGGTCGATGCCGACGACCTCCAGGCGGTGGATCCACTCGGCGGAGTCCTCCATCGCCTTGAAACGGCGGATGGCGTCCTTCGGGAAGCGGGTGGTGATCGTGGTGTGGGCGCCGTCGCGCAGCAGCCGCAGCGCGATGTACATGCCGATCTTCGCCCGGCCACCGGTCAGCAGGGCACGCTTGCCGGTGAGGTCGGCGCGGGCTTCGCGCCTGGCCCGGTTCTCGGCCGCGCACGGCTGGCAGAGCTGGTGGTAGAAGTAGTCGACCTCGACGAACCGCGTCTTGCAGACGTAGCAGGAGCGGGGACGCTGGAGTATCCCGGCGATCCGGCCCTCCTCCGTCACGGAGGAGGGCAGCAGACCCTCGGTCTCGTCGTCGATGCGCTGCGCGGAGCCGGTCGCCGTGGCCTCGGTGACCGCCTTGTCGTTGGCGGTCTTGGCGGCCCTGCGCTCCTGGCGGCGGCGCTGCTTCACCGTCCGGTAGATGCCCGCGGTGGCGCGCCGGACCCGGATCGCGTCCGGGTGGTCGACCTCCAGCTTGTCGAGTTCGTCGAGGACGCTGAGGCAGACGGCCAGGCGCTCGGGGTCGACGCCCGGCCCGTAGTCCTGGGTTTCTTCGGTCACCGTCATGGCCTTCGGGTTCCTCGTTCGCTCGTACGTCGCCGGTCGTGGGCTCTCGAAGGAACAACTTTACGGAGCGGGGGGCCGCGCCTCCAAACCCGTACGGGGAGGGTGGTCGAAGACACAGTCGCCGCACAGGGCGCCGCCCGGGCAGCGGTAGTAGAGGCAGCAGCTCGCGCGGCGCAGCCGGGGGCCCCGGACCGTGCCCGCGAGGTCGGGGTGCTCCAGGAGGCCGGAGACCAGCGCCGCGGCCCGCTCGGCGGCCTCCGGGCGGCCGTGGGCGAGGGCCCAGCAGGTCAGCTCGCGCAGCGCGCCGGCGAGGGCGGAGCCCGCGTTGCCCCACAGCAGGCGCGGGGAGACACGTCCGTCGCGGGCGAAGGCCGCGTGCAGCGGAACCAGGTGCGCCTCCTGGACGGCCGTGCGCAGCTCGGCCACGGTCGCGGGGCGGGTCGCGGAACCGTCCCACCACAGGTCGTCGGGCGAGGTCAGCGCCCCGTCCCAGTGCAGTGCGGCGGGATCGAGGTCGGGGAAGGCGCCGTGGAGGGCAGCCGGTCCGAGCGCGGTGGACCAGAGCCTGGCCGCGAGTCCGAGGTGCGCGACGGAGGCGCCGACGCGCCGCTCGGGGGCGCCGAGCCGGGCGGCGACCCGGTCCACGCGCGCGTGGAGGGGCCCGTCCTCCCCGGCGTAGAGACGGGCGAGCGTGCGGTGGGCACCGCCGGTCTCCGGCGGCGCGGTCCGCAACGCGAAGAAACCGCCCACCGATCCGCTCTCGACGAGATCCACCCGTGACTCCCCCTGGTCCTGTCCGACCGGCCCTGTCCGACCGTCGCGCCGACCGGTGCTCGTGGCACTCCCGGTGTCGGCCTTCCGCCGGATTCCGGTTTTTTTCTCCCTCCACCGTATCGGCCGCCCCGCACCCCCGGCAGTACACGAAAAGACCCTTTACAACCATTCTGACCTGCACGGGCATACATCCCAGGGCGTACGGCGGGGCCGGGTACTACGTCGGCGGTAGCGGTGAAGACGTCCCCTGGGACGACGACGCGATCGGCCGGTCGGAGAGATCGTGGAAGGTATGAGTCCCCTCCTGCTGTCCGTCCTCCTGGCCCTGGTCTCCGCGGTCGCCTACGCGGGCGCGGCGATCGTGCAGGAGCGGGTCGCGGCCTCCGCCGCCGGTCCGCGCTACGCGCCGCTGCGCAGCCGGGCCTGGTGGGGGTCCGTCCTGCTCAACGGCTTCGGCGCGACCCTGCACGTCGCGGCGCTCGCGTACGGGCCGCTCAGTCTGGTGCAGCCGCTGGGGGCGCTCACGATCGTGTTCGCGCTGCCCATGGCGGCGCTGTTCGTCGGCCGGGGGGCGGGGCGGCGGGCGTGGCGGGGTGCCGTCATGGCCACGGCGGGCCTGGCGGGACTCCTGAGCCTCGCGAGCGGCGCCGGGGGCAGGGCCCTGGCCGACGGGGACCGGTGGCTGCTCGCGCTCTCCGCCTTCGGCCTGGTGGGCGTCCTGTTCGCGGTCGCGCACCTGATCGGCCGGTCGGTGCTCCGCAGCGTCGTGCTCGCCACGGCGGCGGGCGTCTCCTTCGGCATCGCCTCCGTCTTCACGAAGTCGGTGGCCGAGGGCTGGACGCCGGGGGCGCCGCTCGCCGAGTGGACGGGGCTCCTCGTGCTCTCGACGCTGGCCGTGACCGGGCTGCTGCTCTCCCAGGCCTCCTACCGGGGTGCCGGTCTCGCCGCACCGCTGGCGACCGTCACCGTCGTCAACCCGGTGGTCGCCGCCACCGTGGGCCTGACCCTGTTCGGCGAGAGCTTCCGCTACGGCGCCGCCGGTACGGTGGCGGCGCTGATCTGCGGCGCGGTGGCGGCCGGGGGTCTGGTAGAGCTGACCCTGGACCGGATGGCGCCCCCCGCGGCGGGGGTGCCGTCCCCGGCCGGGACGGCACCGGACCGGAAGGCCCCGGGGTCGTCGGAGCCTTCGGGCCCCTCCGGATCCCGGGGGTCCTCAGGCTCTTCCGGGTCCTCCGGGTCCTCGGCGTCAGAAGGTGACGCCGCGGGCCCTGAGGTAGGCCAGGGGGTCGATGTCGGAGCCGTACCCGGGACCCGTCCGGACCTCGAAGTGGAGGTGCGGTCCCGAACTGTTGCCGGTCGATCCTGAGCGGCCGATCCGCTGCCCCGGGGTGACCCGCTGGCCCTCGCGGACGGTGAGCGCGGAGAGGTGGGCGTACTGGCTGTAGCGGCCGTCGTCGTGGCGCAGGACGATCTGGTAGCCGTACGCGCCGCCCCAGCCCGCGGCGACGATCCGCCCCCCGGACACGGCCTTCACGGAGGTGCCGGTGGGGACGGGGAAGTCGACGCCGGTGTGGTAGCCGCTGGACCAGGAGGAACCCGGCTTGCCGTAGCGGGTGCCGATGTCGGAGGAGACGGGGGCGGAGTAGCGGTCCTCGTCCGCCTCCGCCGGGCGCGGCCGGGAGACCGGCCTCGGCTGGGGCTTGGCCTCCTCGGTGGGCTTGGCCACGGGCTTCGCGACCGGTTTCACGACCGGTTCCACGTCGGTGCGGGCTTCCGACGGGGCCGTCACCGGACGGGTGCGGGGCACGCCGGACTGCGGTGCGGGCCGGGTCTTCGGCGGTGTGGCCCGCGGCGGCTTCGTGACGGTCTTGGGCCCCTTGAGCCCGGGCTTGGGGGTGTTGACGGCCGCCTTCGGCGGGGTCGTTTCGCGGCCCGGCTCGGCGGGCTTCTTCGGCGCCTCGATGCGCAGGGTCAGGCGCTGGCCGGGATAGATCAGGTCGGGGTCGTCGCCGACGACGGTCCGATTGGTGTCGTACAGGCCCTTCCAGCCGTCCCTGAGGCGCTCCTCGCGGGCGATCTTCGACAGGGAGTCGCCGGGCGTCACCGTGTACATCTCGCGGACGGTCGGCACGGCGGTCGGGCCGACGTTCCGCGCGGTGCGCTCGGGCAGGGCGCGCTGGCCCGGCAGGGAGGTGGTCCTCGCCGTGTTCCCGCCGGACGGCTTCGCGCCGGAGCCGCCGGGGCTGATGTCCGGCGCGTCCCCGCCCCGGACGAGCCCCGCTCGGGCGCCGCAGGCGGGCCAGGCACCGGGGCCCTGGCCCTTCAGGACGCGCTCGGCGATCGCGATCTGCTGGTCCTTGGAGGCCAGGTCGGCGCGCGGGGCGTAGTGGGTGCCGCCGTACCGCTCCCAGGTGGACTGGGTGAACTGGAGTCCACCGAAGTAGCCGTTGTTGGTGTTGATCTGCCAGTGGGAGGTCGACTCGCAGGCCGCGACCTTCTCCCAGACGTCCAGCGACGCGGCCTGTACGCCTCCCGCCCCGATCAGCGGCAGCGCCATTCCGGCGCCTCCCGCCGTGACGGTGAGCGAGGCGCGGTTGATCCGGCTCGGCTGGTGGCGGCGATGACGTCCGCGTACGGCCATGGGCCCCCCTTGAACACAGCGACAGCGGTCCAAGTTAGGGGGTGCGCACGTTCGGTGACAAGTGATGCGCGGAAGAGCAACCCTCTTGTGTCAGCTCGGCGTTGACCGGAGGACCTCAGGCCGGGCCCGGCTGCGGCTGCGGCTCGGGTTCCGGCACGGGCCCGCCGGGTCCGGGTACGGGCTCGGGAGAGGGTACGGGGGCCGGTCCGGGCGGGCCGGGCAGCGGGCCGGGCGAGGGCACCGGCGGCGGGAGGGGCGAGGGCGGCAGCGGGTCGGGATAGGGCTGGGTCATCGAGGTCCTCCAGGTCGACGGGTTCCGGCCCTCCCAGGGTGACCCGCGGAACGCCGGAGCGCCCGCCGGGCCCGTACGGAGGGGGTCCGGTCGGGTCCGGTCCGCCCGTACGGGAGGGGTGGCGAGACCCGTAGGGGCGGGGCGACGGGACGGAACCCCTCACGGGGAGGGGGAACCCTTACGGGCAGGAGACCCCTACGGGTGGCGGGCCCCCTGCGGGCGGGGCGGCGCGGGCTGCGACCGGCGCCGGTCACCACAGCCCCGGACTGGCCTCCAGCTGGAGCTGGGCGGCGCGGACCACCTCGGGCGGCGCCGCCGGAGCCTCGTCGGGGTGCCGCTCGGCCCATGCGGCGGCGTACGAACAGAGCGGCACCACGGGAACGCCTTCGGCGGCGGCGAGCGCGTAGAACTCGCGCACGAGGGATCCGGCGATCCCCTTCCCCTCGTGCGCCCGCTCGACGACCGTGTGCACGGCGACGAGCGCGTGGGGTGCGGCGGCGAGGGCGAAGTAGACGACGGCGCCGACGGGGGTCTCCCCCTCGAACGCCGCCAGACGTCCGGACGACCGGTCGTCGACGATCTTCAGCTCGCCCATGCGCTGCTCCCTCTGCTCGTACGGTGACGGGCTACCGCGCGGGCACGGCGCCCGGACCGCGCACCGTGTCGCTCCCGGGGACGGGCGCGGAGGCGTCGGTCCCGAGTTCCACGATGCGGTTGTCGGCGTCGACGTGCACGACGCGCGGAACGAAGGAGCGCGCCTCCGCGTCCTCGACCTGCGCGTAGCTGATCAGGATGACGAGGTCGCCGGGGTGGACCAGATGGGCGGCGGCGCCGTTGATCCCGATGATCCCGGAGCCGCGTTCGCCCTCGATGACGTACGTCTCCAGGCGGGCACCGTTGTCGATGTCGACGATGTGCACCAGTTCACCGGGCAGCAGATCCGCCGCTTCCATCAGCTCGGCGTCGACGGTGACCGATCCGACGTAGTGCAGATCGGCCTGGGTCACGGTCGCCCGATGAATCTTCGACTTGAAGAGGGTTCTAAGCATGGAAAAACTCCACAGAGTAGGCTCCCTGCCTGCGATTTACAGGTCAAGGGCTGTTCTCCAGGCTACAACGCCGGACACTTCGCACACGAGTCCGTCGGCCGGGCCGGTTCGAGGAGTCCGGCAACCGCGATCCTCCCGGGCCTCGCGCCACGGTGAAGTCCCCGGCGGGCCCGGACCGTGAGAGCATTCCGGCCATGATCTCCACGCGAAGGGGCCGTGCCGCGTAGGGCACCGGCTTCGCTTCGACCGCGACGGCGCCACGGGGGACAGCCCTGGGTGCGGTATCGCGACGTCCCGGGTCTGTCGGGAGCGGCGAACGCCGCCGTCCGGGCGCTCGAACGGGAGCGGTTCTTCCCGGGTGCCGTCTCGGTGGCGCTGAGCGTGTGGTCGGTGCGCGTCCATGGCTCCCGGCGCCGGCGGAAGCGGTGGGAGGCCGAATTCACCTGCTCCTGCTGCGGCGAGGGATGGGCCCGGGACAAGCTGGCGGACGTACTGCTCCTGCTGCCGCCGAGAGCCGCCGCGGAACTCCGGGGCCGGGTGGAGCGTCTGGACTCGGCGCTGCTCGCCCGGACGCACCACGAGCCCACGGCGGACCCGGACCTCGCGTGGTGGCACCGCCGGTGCTGACCACGGAGGCCCCGGGCCGGTGCTCGGCCCGGGGCCCGCGCGCGGTGTTCACGCGACGCGAAGACGTGTCAGAAGCGCACGTCGGAGCAGGCGTAGAAGGCGTTGCCGGTGTCGGCGATGGTCCAGACGCCGAGGATCAGATGGCGGCCGGTCTTCTGGGGGAGGACCCCGGTGTGCGTGACCGTGGCGCCGGGCTGACGTCCGCCGAAGGGCACCGTGAGGAACGGCTGCGGGTCCAGGTCCGCCCTGGTCAGCGGCTTGGTGGGGTCCCAGCCGTCCTTGGTGACGTAGTAGCGGAAGTCGGTGGTGGCGTGGCGGGCGCTGATCCGCCAGAGGAAGGTGTGGTTCTGGCCCGCGGTCAGGCTGGTGGCGGGCCAGTTCCCGCCGCGCGGGTCGTCCAGTTCAGAGAAGCGCCCGTTGCCGCCGGCGCAGATGCGGCCGTCGGCGGGGCCGCGCGAGGGGAATCCCTTGAGACCCTCCACGCTCGGGGGTTCCCACTGGATCTGCCCGCAGTTGCGGACGGTCCCGTTGCCGCACAGCTGCTGGCGGCTGACGGGCGAGTCGGTGTAGCCGTGGCCCTGAGCTGTTCCGCCGGTGGCGAGCAGGGTGGATCCGGCGATGCCGAGGCCCAGGAGTAACGAGGTGAGCTTCTTGCGCATGAGGGGCTCCTGCGGTCCGAGGTGCGGGTGGGGGCGGGCGGGCGCCTCGGACGTACTGCCGGTGGAACAGTGGGGACGGAACGGCAGCACGGAAGAACCGGAAGGCACGCGTCCGACGCGGTCTAGACCAAGTGTGAGACTAGTCCCGACGATTGGGCATGTCCATACCAATGATGGATCGTCAGGAGCGCCTGGGAGAAGGTGAGTTGGCGGGCTCGGGCTCGCACGTGTCGCGGCCCCCGGTGCCCCGGGGCGATGAAGTCGGCGCGGGCCCAGCGTCGATCGGCTCGTCGGTGTCCCGGGCCGGGGAGAGCGGCGCACCTTCCGGCCATCCGCCCGGGACCGGGGAGAGCGGCACACCTTTCCCTGCGCGGCGGCGGACCCCAGGGGTCCTGGGCCCCTGGGGTCCTGGGGGGGCTGGGGTCCTGGGGGGTCCTGGGGCGCTCACTCGCCGGTGGCCTCCAGCAGGCGGCGGGTGCGGGCGCTGGCCCCGGTGAGCACCAGGGGGACGTGGAGGCTCGCGCACAGGCGCCGGGTGCGGGCGAGGGCGCTGAGGGTGGCGGGCGTGGGGTCGGCGCCGGGGAGGGCGAGGACCACCCGGGCGGGCCGGTGCGCCTGCACCAGTGTCTGGATCTGGAGGGCGGCGGCGGCCCTGGTGGTGACGTCGAGCTCATGGTGGAGGGTCACGTACAGGACGTGGTGCCGCAGGACGTGGCCGATGAGCATGGGGTCCCTCCGCGCGGGGCGACGACGGCCCACGGCTCGGCGAGAAGCGGGCGGTTCGTCCGAGGATGGCACGTGGAGGGAGCGGTAGCCGGTCTCGCGGCGCCGTCCGCGCGGGCGCTTCGCCCGTACGGGAGGGAGCCGTGGCGGACGGGTGATGCCACCCGGGCGCGGAGGGCGCGCCGGGGTCCAGGGTGTGCCGGGGTCCAGGGCGTGCCGGGGACGGAAGGGGCCGGAGCCCGAGACGTGCAGCCGACTCGGGCTCCGGCGGGTGCACGTGTGCCGTGCACGGGCGCGTCGGCCGCCGCCGGGGCGGTCGCGCGCTCACTGGTTTCAGTGCCAGTACTTCATGGTCGTACCTCCTCCCCCGTGTCGGGACGCAGCGTCACCTCGAAGCGGTCGAGACCGCGCAGGGTCAGATTGCGCCGGTGTTCGGGTTCCGCGACCGCCCGTGCGTCCGGGAAGTCCCTGGCCAGGGCCCCGAGGACCGATCCGGTGAGCCGGATCGCCATGGACGCGCCCAGACAGGCGTGGGCCCCGCGGCCGAACCCGAGGTGCGGGTTCGGAGCGCGGTCGAGTCGCAGTTCGGCGGGGTGGTCGAAGCGGAGCGGGTCGTGATGGGCCGCGCCCAGGAAGAGCGTGACCGGATCACCCGCCCGCAGGGTGACGCCCCCGAGTTCGGTGTCGGTGACGCAGACCCGGGCGTCCGCCTGGACGGGTGCGTCGTACCGGATGAGTTCGTCGACGGCCGTCGACGGGCTGTCCCGGAACGCGGCGAGCGCGCCGGGGGTGGTGAGGAGGGCCGCGGCGGCGTTGCCGAGGAGGCGGGAGGCGGATTCGTAGCCCGCGTGCAGGACGGCCCGCAGACTGTTGCGAAGAACCGTTTCTGCGACTCCGCTGCCCGGCGCGTTCTCCGCCACGTGGGCGATGAGGCCGTCCTTGGGCGGATCGGCGAGCCAGCCACCCGCGTACTCGGCCAGCCGGGCGCGGGCGGCGACGGCCGGTTCGTGCTTTTCCGGCCACAGTCCCGCGTCCATGCCGTCGACGACGGTACGGGACATGGGCACGAACCAGTCGAGCCCGGGGGCGGGTACGCCGAGGAACGCGGTGACGAACCGGAGCGCGACCGGCTCGGCCAGTTCCCCGACGAAATCGAAGGTGGGACGCTCGGCGAGGTCGGCGAGGAGATCGGCGATCCAGCGGTCCAGTTCCTCGTGGAGCGCGGCGCGGTCCTGGGCGCGGAAGCCGTCGAGCAGCAGATGCCGGATGGCGGTGTGCTCCGGCGGATCGAGCGTCTGGACGCTGAGGAGCGGGGCGGGGATGTCCTCCCCGGCACGGCGCCAGTCGGAGGCGAAACGGTTGCTGTCGGTGAGCACCGCGAGGCAGTCGGCGTGCCGGGTGAGCACCCAGGAACCGAGCGGTTCATGCCAGAGGACGGGGGTGGCCTCGCGCATCGAGGCGTAGGCGGGGTAGGGGTTCCGCAGGTTCACGGGACTGGCCAGGTCCAAGATCGGGTCCACGGCTGCCGCTTGCTCCACGAATCGTCTCCTCCCGCGCACAGTGCCTGGTTGAGGCCTTGAATGCTTCTGAGTCGAGCGGTGCGGAACGTCGGCCGCCGGTGGGCGGAACGTCCCGCTGACACGACACCGGTGGTTCCCCGGTGCTTCATCCGAACATCATGACGAGCCGAGCGCCGGTGACGCTACCACGCAACTGGGGTGGCTGGTATGACTACCTGCCAGAGATCTTTCACAAAGCTGCGGGGAGTTACGGAAGATGACCGGTCAAGACCAGACAATCGTTCATGATGTCCCGGTAAACGTCGCTCAACAGCCCAACCCGTACCCGCTCTTCGAGCGCATCCGTGAGCACGGGGTCGTTCAGCGCGTACGGCTGAATCCCACCCTTGAGGTCTGGATGGTCACGGGGTACGACGAGGCCGTGGCCGCGCTCACCGATCCCCGGCTCAGCAGCAGCCCCGTGGGGGTCAACGGACTTGAGGAGGAGATGGCCCATCAGGCGCGCACCAACGTCCTGATGGCCAGCATGTTGGTCGGTGACGGGGAGGACCACACCCGGCTGCGCAACCTGGTGTCGAAGGCGTTCACCGCCCGTCGGGTGGAGCGGTTCGCACCCCGCGTACAGGCCCACACCGATGCCTTCCTCGACGCCTTCGCGGCACGCGGCAGCGCCGATCTGGTCTCCGAGTTCGCCCTGCCGCTGCCCATGGCCGTGCTGAGCGAGCTCATCGGCATCCCGGCCGAGGGACAGCCGGACTTCGCCCGGCTCGCCGTCGGCCTGATCATGCCGCCCAACACCCCCGAGCGGCTCGCCAAGGGAGCGCGGGCCCGCGCCGAACTCACCGAGTTCTTCGAGCCGTTGATCGCACAGCGCAAGGCCGATCCGAAGGACGACCTGCTGAGCGCGCTGTGCGCGGCGCAGGCCGAGGAACGGATCAGCGACCGTGAACTGACGGCCATGACGATCCTGTTGACACTGGCCGGGCACGAGACGACCGCGAGCCTCATCGCCAACGGCGTCCACGCCCTGCTGCGCCACCCCGACCAGTTCGCCGCGCTCCGCGACGACCCCTCGCTGCTGCCGGGGGCGATCGAGGAACTGCTGCGCTTCGAGGGCCCGGTGAGCCGTGGTGTCGCCCGGTTCACCGTGGACGCGTACGAGATCGGTGGGGTCACGGTCCCGCCGGGCGAGATGATCATCATCGGGCTCGCGGCGGCCAACCGCGATCCCGGACGTTACGACCGTCCCGACATCCTCGACGTGGCACGCCGCGAGATGCCGCAACAGCTGGCTTTCGGCCATGGTGTGCATTTCTGTCTGGGTGCGCCGCTCGCCCGCGCGGAGGCGCGGATCGCCCTCGGCACGCTGCTGCGGCGCTTCCCCGATCTCCGGCTCGCCGACCCGGACGCGGACCTGAGCCGCCGCGAGGGCATCCTGCGCGGGATGGCGACGCTGCCGGTGGTGTTCACGCCCGAGGGGGCGTCCGGGGAGTAGGGGCGACCGCGCGACCGCACCCGGCAGGCCTGCTCCGGGCGCGGTCCCTGGTCGGCTCCTCCTCGGGTTCCGTGCCCGAGCGGGACCTTCCCCGGTCTCCTCGGGCCGGTCCCGGCGTGTCGCGGGACCGGTCAGGGCCCGCCGCACGGGTCGGAGTCCGTGGGGGGGCAGGTCAGGCGTGGCCGCGCAGGGCCGCCGCGTAGGCCTCGTCGGGGTCGAGGCGGCGCAGTTCCTCGGCGATCAGCTCGGCGGTGGTCCGCACCTTGAGGGCGAGGACCCGGGCGGGCTGGCCGGGGATCACGAGCCGGGCGACCGGCCCCTCGGGGCGGTCGATGCGGATCTCGCCGTCCGCGGTGCCCATGCGGACGGCCGTGACGACGGGACCGCCGGTGACGATCCGCTCGACGGGGACGCGGAGCCGGACCTCGAACCAGCGGGCCAGGAGTTCGGCGCTGGGGTTGTCCGCCTCGCTCTCGACGGCGGCGGAGGTGACGGCCAGCGGCGCCTGGTCGAGCGCGGCGGCCAGCATCGAGCGCCAGGGGGTGAGCCGGGTCCAGGCGAGGTCCGTGTCACCGGGGGCGTACGAGACGGCGCGCCGTTCCAGGGCGGCGAGGGGGTCCTCGACCGCGTACATGTCGGTGATGCGCCGCTGGGCGAGGGAGCCGAGCGGGTCCCGGGAGGGCACCTCGGGGGCGTCGACGGGCCACCAGACGACGACGGGCGCGTCCGGCAGCAGCAGCGGGAGGACGACGGAGTCGGCGCGGCTGCCGAGTTCGCCGTGCAGCCGGAGCAGGACCGTCTCGCCCGATCCGGCGTCGGTGCCGAGGCGGACCTCGGCGTCGAGCCGGGTCTCGTGCCGCTCGCGGGGCGTGCGGGCGTGCCGTTTGATGACGACGAGGGTGCGGGAGGGGTGCTCCCTGGAGGCGTCGTTGGCGGCCTTGACCGCGTCGTAGGCGTTCTCCTCGTCCGTGACGACGACCAGCGTGAGCACGGCCCCGACGGCGGGTGTGCCGACGGCCCTGCGTCCCTGCAGGATCGCCTTGTTGATCTTGCTGGAGTTGGTGTCCGTAAGATCGGTCTTCATGCGCGGCGGCCGTCCCTTCCTCTGCGGCGAGCCTAACGCTCCGGCGCGGCGGGCGCGTACGGGCCCCCGGCTCCGGCGCGGGGCCGGGGCGTCACACGGGTTCGGGCGCGGGCTCGGGGCCGGAGTCCTCCTCGGCGGACCGGCCGGCGCGGCGGCCGACCACGGCGGCGGCGGCGAGCGCGCTGCCGACGAAGGCGACCGCGACGACCCACGGGCGGTCGAGGACGTGTCCGGTGGCGTGGTCGAGGGAGAGGCGCCCGGCGCCCGTGACGCCGATCGCGGCGGCGACGAACCCGAGGAAGGCCGGGTACTCGTAGCCGCCGCCCTGCGCGAAGAACCCGGCCGGGGCGTGGACGGCGACGGCTCCGGCCATGGCTCCGGCCGCCGCGGCTCCGGCGGCGGGGGTGGCGAGGCCGAGGGCCAGGAGGGCACCGCCGCCCGCCTCGCCGAGCCCCGCCGCGACCGCGCTCTCGCGGCCCGGGTGGAAGCCCATGGCCTCCATGGCCCGCGTGGTCCCCTCCACACCGCCCCCGCCGAACCAGCCGAAGAGCTTCTGGGTGCCGTGCGCGGCGAGCACGGCACCGGTGCCGACCCGCAGGACGAGCAGTCCGAGATCGCGTCGATTGGTGTGGCCCATGGGTTTCTCCAGGTGCGGGAGGCGGACGCGTACGCCGTCCACTGTCCCCTCCACGGCCGTGTCCCGCCGCCCCGTGGCCCGGTCCGTTGCTCCGTACGAGTCACCTTTTGCGGCAGTTGTCCCCGGGTGCTTGGGTGGGAGGGCCGTAGCCGTCGTGGAGCGCCGCCCGCGCGACGGTCCGAGGGAAGTGGGTACGCATGACCGCCGAGTCCAGCCGGACCGCAGCCCTGCGCGAGGAGGTGCGGACGCCGACGCCCCGGGCGGAGCGGGACCCGACCGGGCCGGTGCCGACGCGGCCCGTCGCCGACCCGCGCCGGTTCCCGCCGGAGGAGTGCGCGGCCCGCCGACTTCCTCGTACGTGCTTTCACCGGAGTACGGGTCTTCACCGGAGCGGGGCTCCGGGACACGCGGCGGGTGACCGCCCCGGACGGCGCGGACGTCGTCGTCGGGCACGCGCCGGGGCCCGGGGAGCGCCCGCCGTGCTCCTGTACCGCCATGACGGCGTACCGCCGTCGCCGGACGGCGCCGCCCGGCGCACCCCGCCGTTCGAGCTGGCCGAACGCGACGGCCTCCGGGACGGCGTGGACCATCCGGCCGAGCGGTTCCGCACCGACGCGGGTGTCCTCGACGGCGCCTGCCTCGTCGGTACGGGCGCGGTGGCCGAGGGACCGTGGGCACGGCCCGCCGCCACCGTGCCCGGCATCGACCGCCCGCCGGTGGTGGGCTCCCCGGCTGCCGTGCGGGGACGGGTCCGGGCCAGGGTCGTCCCGCGCGTCCCGCCCGGTGCCGACGCCGACGAGGCCCGGCGCGCCCTGACCGGCCGTCCGGTCTCCGCCGCTCCCTGGGGCGCGCGGGCGGAGGCGGAGGTGGGTGGGGAGGCGGAGAGGGAGCCGGGGGGCGTCGGCCGGCCGTTCCGGGCCCGCATCGGCGGTCCCGGCTACCGGGCGTTCGCGGCGGCGCTCCGCGAGGCGTACGGCACGGACACGGTCGGGGCCGGGCGGTCCGGTCCCGCCGTGCGGGTGGCCGACCGAGCGCTTCCCCGGCGCCGAGGTCGCGTGGATCGGCTTCGGGGAGCCCGGCGGTCCGGCTCCACGCGCCGGACGAGGGCGTCGGCCCCTCGGAGACCGAGCGCAGGGCACCGGCCGAGGCGCTCTTCCTCAGCCCGTACGGGACGCCGCGCCCCGGCGGGCGCCGGATCTGACCGTACGCGCCCCGCCCCGAGCCGCTCCTCCCCGGTCTCCCACCCGACCGTTCCACTCCACGAAAGGACGCGAACCCCATGACACAGACCCATGACCACCCCCGACGCGAGGACCTGCCGCCCGGCCCCCTCGGTATGCTCGCGGGCGCCGCCTGGCAGGCACTGCTGATCGCCGGGCTCGCCTCCCTGGTCCTCGGCATCCTGGTGCTGGTGTGGCCCGGCGCCACCCTGGTGGTGGCCGGTGTGCTCTTCGGCCTCTATCTGCTGTTCAGCGGTGTGCTGCAACTCGTCGCCGCCTTCGGTACCGACGTCAGTACGGCGCTGCGGGTGATGGCGTTCATCAGTGGCGCCCTGTCGATCCTGCTGGGTCTGCTCTGCTTCCGGGGCGCGACCCAGTCGATCCTGCTGCTCGCGCTCTGGATCGGGATCGGCTGGCTGTTCCGTGGCATCACGCAGACCGTGGCGGCGGGCTCCGATCCCGCGATGCCCGCGCGCGGCTGGCAGGTCTTCCTCGGCGTGGTGAACGCGCTCGCGGGTGTCGTGCTCATCGTGTCGCCGCTGGAGTCGGCGGCGGTCCTCACGCTCCTCGGCGGTATCTGGCTGATCGTCGTCGGCGCGGTCGAGATCGCCACCGCCGTCCGGGTCCGCTCGCGGGCCAAGCACCTGCCGACGGGCGCCTGAAGCCCCCGGCGCACCCAGGCGTCCCCCGCCCTCCGTGGCCCCGCCACCCCTGCCTCTCCCGGCCCCCGTGGTTCCCCTTCCCCGCCCCACTCCCCCGTCCGCCAGCGCCGTCCACCACCGCCGTCCGCCCGTTCTCCGGGCGGACGGCGGTGGCTTTGACGCGTGCGCTACATTTTGCCGGTCCTCGAACCGCCCGATCCCCCGTGATCGCGACCTTCCGGAGCCCGCAACCCCATGAGCGACATCGTCAACGGTCTCGGCCGGGCCGGCGCGTACGGCGCCCTCGGCGTGGTCCTGCTGATCCTCGGCATCGTGCTCGTGGACCTGCTGACCCCCGGGAAGCTCGGGCGCCAGATCTGGGAGGACCGCAACCGCAACGCCGCGACCCTGCTCAGTTCGGCGCTCCTCGGGATCGGCGGCATCGTCTTCACCTCGATCTGGACCACGTACGACCACTTCGGCAAGGGGCTCGTCTCCACCGCGGCGTTCGGACTGCTCGGTCTGGTGATGATGGCGGTGGCCTTCCTGGTCGTGGACCTGGTCACCCCCGGGAAGCTGGGCGCGACCCTGGTGGACCCGGAGCCGCATCCGGCGGTCTGGGTGACGGCCTCCTGCAACCTCGCGGTCTCCGCGATCGTGTCGGCCTCGATCGCCTGACGGACCGTCCGGCCGACCGTCCCCGGCCGGTGCGAAGGCCGGGCGCCGGACGGGCGCCAGACGGACGTCAGCCGCCCCTGGGCTCCACCTCCAGGAAGCGGCGTCCGCGCGGCCCCCGGTAGAGCAGGGCCTCCCAGCCGAGCCGGGCGAGGACGGGCACGCAAGCGCCCAGCGCCTCCGCCTCCGTCCGTGCGGCGCCCCCGCCGGGCGGCCCCAGCCATTCCACGACGACCGTCCCCGGCCGGTCGGCCGCCCGGACCCGGTAGCCGGTGCCCGTCCGCTCCCCCGAGGCGTCCACCGACGAGGGCACGACCCCGCCGGACTCCAGGGCCAGGGCCACCGCGCGGACCGGTCTGCGCCGCTCCCAGTCGGCGGGCACCGCCTTCGGGTCGGCGCCCCCGAAGCCGGTCAGCCGTCTGATCTGGAGCAGCCCGTCGAGTGCCACCCGCACCTCCCGCGAACGCTGTTCGGCATCGGCGGGGGCCACCGGCGGGTCGTCCCCGGTGGCCGCCTCGAACCCGCCGCCCCCGGGAGCGGCGGTCACAGCAGCCGCCGGATGTCACCGCGCACGCGGTAGAAGCCGCCCGCCGCCGCGTGCAGGGAGTCCACCACGTACCGCGCGCCGGGCTCCCTGATCGCACGCGGGAACTGCACGTTCCACCCGGAGTCGTAGCCCTGCGAGACGACCCGCACCCGGGTCCTGCCCGCCTCGCTGAAGCACTCCACGACCACCGATCCTGCCGGGGCGTCGGTGACGGCGGCCACGGCGGTGACGGTCGTGGCGGGCTCGTAGACGGGGAGCGCGGCGGCCAGTTTGACGTCCCGGGCGACCGGGACCGTACCGCCCTTGGCCGCTTCGATCGCCGCCTCGCTCGCGTCCACGCACACCAGCGAGCCATCGGTGGTCACCAGGTAGAGGCGCTCGTCGCGGTACTGCATGGAGAGCGCCGAACCGCCGCCGGTGCCCAGCTTCCACAGCCGCGTGCCGTCCTCCGCGAAGCAGTAGACGGAGGAAGCGGCGTCGGCGGCGAACACGAACCGGCCGCCGGGCGAGGTCGCGCAGGAGTACACCGGTCCGTCGCAGGAGTACACCGCCTCGACGCGCCCGTCCTTCTTCGCGAGCCGCTGCACCTTCCGGCGCGCCGTGCCCGCGTAGACCGAGGTGTCCTCCTGCCAGCCGAAGAGGACCCCGCCGTCGGTGGCCGTGTGCCACAGCTCGCCGCCGCCGTCCGGCGCGTGCGCGGCGACGCCCCGCGTGTCCCCGTAGTACACGGCGCCGCCGTCCGCGCGGACCATCCAGGCGTGCTCGCCCCGGCCGCCGCGCGCCCACTGGTGCTCGTCCTCGTGGTCGATGACGGTGAGCCGTCCCGAACGGTCGGCCACGTGCAGGACGCCCTCGTGGATGTCGAGCCAGAAGATGTCGACGTCGGTGGCGATGTCGTACGCGGCGAAGGGCAGCTTGGACGACAGGTCGTAGACCTTGCCGTCGTCACAGCCCGCGTAGATCCAGAAGTCGTCGGCGACCAGGCACTTGACGCCGTCCGGGAGGCTGAAGCGGGCCTGCACCTCGCCGGAGCGGTCGAGCGTGAAGACGTCCCCCGCCTGATTGCCCACCCAGCAGCGCTCCTCGTCGACATGGATGCCGAAGGCGGCCGAACCGGTCCGGAAGCGCCAGAGGACGGGGGCGACGGCCCGCGCCGTGGACGGCGCGGAGGTGACCTCGCGGCGCGTCACGGCCCGCGCGGCCCGCTGTCCCCTGACCGCGGGGGCGTACCCCTTGCGGACCTTCTCCCCTATCTTCTTCGCGGCTGCCGCCTGGGCCTTGGAAGCCGTGGGGAACGTGGAGCGCTGGGTCTGTCCGTCCGCGCCGATCCGGCCGTAACGGACCGACACCGTGAGGTCCTCGACGGTCACTTCGTAGAACTTGTGGGCACCGCCGCCGTCCTGCGACAGCTCCAGATAGGTCGTCGTCGTCATGGTGAGAACGGTAGGGGCACCCACTGACAACAGCCCTTCGTGAGGCCATGGCCAAGGGACCAAAGGCCCGGCGATTCGGGACCTTCGGCGCGGCAATCCGGACATTCAACCCTGTGACGATGGTGCTTGAAGATCATCCGACGTGCCGTCACCTCCCGTGCGGCCGGAAGGGCCTCATGAGCGAGCCACTGAAGCGGCCCCTGCCGGTCCGCGCGCGCAGACACGCGGACGGCATACCGATGAACGACCTCTTCCGGTCGGATCCCGTCCCCGTCCGGCCCGCCTCCGCCCGGCCGGACGCCGACGGCACGAACGCCGTGAACACCACGGCACAGCGCCCCGAGGCCCGGAGGGCGACGGCCGTCGGCAGGACACCGGCCGGCGGGACTCCGGCCGGAACGGCGCCCGTCGCGGGGAGGGCGGCCACGAGGCCGCCCGCCACCGGCGCCCCCGCCGCCTCCCTCCCCCGTCGTCCGCCACCGGGCGACCCCGGCCTCGTCGAGCGCCCCGGCCCCGCCCTGCCCGGCTGGGTGGCCGTCCTCACCGGCCTGACCGCGCTGACCGGCGCCGCCGCCGCGCTGTGGCGGGCCCGCCCGCTGCCCCACGTCCAACTGCCGCTCTGGCAGTGGGCGGCCCTCGCCGCCTGCGCCGTCGTCGCCGTCGTCTCCTTCGGCGGCCTCACCCGGGGCCGTACCGGATCCGCGTGGGTGCTCTCGCTGTTCGGCCGCTACCGGGGCAGTGTGCGCCGCACCGGGCTCACCTGGATCAGCCCCTTCGTCCTGCGCCGCCGGGTCGACGTCCGGCTGCGGCACTGGCGCAGCGAGCCGATCGCCGTGGTCGACGCCGAGGGCTCGGCCCTGCGCGTGGTCGTCCTGGTCGTCTGGACCGTGCGGGACACCGCCCGCGCGCTGCTCGCCGTGGACGACCACCTCGACTATCTGCGCGAGCAGGTGGAGGCGGCGACCGCCCGGGTCCTCTCCCAGCTGCCCGCCGACGCCTTCCGGGGCGAGACGCCGACCCTGCGGGACGCCGAGGCGGTCGGCGACGCGCTGACCCGGATGCTGGCGGCCGAGTGCCGCCCGGTCGGCATCGCCGTCTTCTCCGCCCAGCCGACCCGGATCGAGTACGCCCCCGAGGTCGCCGCCGCCATGCGACGGCGGCAGATCGCCGCCCTGGACGCCAAGCACCGGGACTCGGTGCTCACCGGGGTCATCGACGCCGTGGACGACACGGTGACGCGGCTGACCGCCCGGGGGCTCGTGGAACTCGACGACTTCGAACGCCAGGCCCTGGTCAAGGACCTGACCGTGGCCTTCTACACCCGCGGTGGCGGCCGGACCGACCCCGACCAGGAGGGATGAGGATCGTGGACACTCCCGCGTTCATCGAGGAGACGCTGCCGGACTGCGGCTGCGCGGGCTGCGCCGCCGCCCGCCGCGCGACGGCGGACGGACGCGCGGCACCGGCCCTGCACGGGGTCCGCCGCGCCGTCGTCGTGACCGTGGGCGCGGTCGCGCTCGCCGGTGCGGGCACCGGCACGGCCGCCGCCGAACCCGCTCCCGCGCACGCCGGGTGGGACGGTTCGAAGTACTGGTTCCGCAACGAGTCCGGCGCGTGGCGCTGGACCAGCCACGCCGAGGTGTACGAGCGGAGGAGCGGCGCCTCCGCGACGACCGCCCCGGGCGCGCGGAGGACCGGCGAGCCGGTGTTCCGGGGACGCCAGGGCTGGGACGCCCAGGACCGCGTCTACTGGTACCAGTCGCGCGGCCACTGGTACTGGACGGGGCACGCCTGGAAGTACGAGCGGCGGACCGGCCTTCCGGCGGGCTCCGCCGGTCCCTCACGGGGCACCGGCTCCCCTGAGCCCACGAAACCCGCGAAGCCCGCCGAGCCGACGCGGCCGAAGGCCCCCGCGCCGCCCGCCGGTACGTCGCGCGGCTGGACCGCGCCGGTCTCCTCGTACGTCTTCACCGGTCAGTACGGCCAGCGCGGCTCCTGGTCGAAGGGCTACCACACGGGGCTGGACTTCGCGGTGCCGTCGGGCACGACGGTCCGCTCGGTCGGCCCCGGCCGGGTGGTCATCGCCGGGTACGGGCGTTCGTACGGCTACGAGGTGGTCGTCCGTCACCCGGACGGCCGCTACAGCCAGTACGCCCATCTGTCCCGTATCGACGTGTCGCCCGGCCAGAGCGTGTCCGGCGGCCAGCGGATCGCGCTCTCCGGCGCGACCGGCCGAGTGACCGGCCCCCATCTGCACTTCGAGGTGCGGACCTCGCCGTCCTTCGGCTCGGACGTCGACCCGCTGGCCTATCTTCGCGGGCACGGCGTGCGGGTGTAGACGGTCCGCCGCCCGTACGTGTTCGCTTCCGTGCGGGTCCGCCTCCCGTACGGAAGCTCCTCCCGTACGAGGGCTCCTCGCGGTCAGGCGCCCGAGGGCTTCGCGTGGGCCAGGGGGTCGGCCAGGACGTCGTGGAGGACGAGGAAGGCCGCGCCCCGGGAGGCGTCGGTGGCGGGTGAGGCGGGGCGCAGACGGCCGGACTCCGGGGTCCAGAGGCCGGAGACGACACGGGAGGACAGCTCCTCCGTCAGGGCCGGTACCAGCCATGGCATCAGCTGCGGGTAGATGCCGCCGAGGACGACCGCCTCCGGGTCGAGCAGGTTGACCGCGCCCGACAGGGCCCGCCCGAGCATCCGGCCCGCGTCGGCGAGCGCTGCCAGCGTCCGGCCGTCCCCGGCACGGGCACGGTCCGTCAGGTCCTGGACGCCGTGCGCGCCCGTCGCCGCGAGGAGCGCCGCCTGTCCGGCGTACCGCTCCAGGCAGCCGCGCGAGCCGCAGCGGCAGCGGGGGCCCGCCGCGTCCACCGCGAGATGGCCGATCTCGCCCGCGAAGCCGTGGGCGCCGCGCAGGAGTTCGCCGTGGACGACGATCGCCCCGCCGACGCCGATCTCGCCCGTGAGGTGCAGGAAGGTGCGGAGGGCGCCGGGTCCGCCGGACCACAGCTCGGCGAGGGCGGCCATGTTGGCCCCGTTGTCGGAGGTCAGCGCGAGCCCCTCGGCGGCCGGGCGCAGCGCTGTGAGGGCCTCGCCGAAGAGGCGTTCGACGGGGACGTCGTACCAGCCGAGGTGGGGGGCCTGCCGGACGGTGCCGCCGGACACGAGTCCCGGGAGGGCCAGTCCGGCGCCCGCCGGGGCGAGGTGGCGTTCGGCGGCCGTGTCGAGTGCCTCGGCGGCGAGCCGGGCGGCGCGGGCGAGGACTTCGGGGGCGTCGGCGGCGCGGTTGTCGAGGCACTCGGTGCGGCGGACCCGGTCGGCGCCGGTCAGGTCGACGACCCGGACGGTGACGTGGTCGACGCTGATCTCGACGCCGAGCCCGGCGGGCCCGGTGTCGGCCGGTTTGAGGACGGTGCCCGGCCGTCCGGCCTGCCCGCTGAACGTCTTGCCCGATTCCACGAGCAGTCCGAGGTCGAGGAGTTGCTCGACGAGGGAGGAGACGGCGGGCCGGGTGAGCCCGACCCGGGCGGCGACGGCCGCGCGCGTGGTCTCGCCCGCGTCATGGACGGTCCGCAGGACGAGGCTCAGGTTGTGCCTGCGCACTCCCGACTTGTCGGCCTTGGGTTCCGTGGGCTGATTCATGGTGAGCGAGAGCCTAGTCGCCCCTTTCGCTCACTTGAACGACCGGGGACGGGGCCGGGTGGGGCCGGGAACAAGGACCGCGCGGGGCGGGGTACGGGTCGGCGCGGCGAGGCCGGGCAGGGGGCTGGACGGCACCGGCGCCGAGCTCCTGACCGACCTCGCCCCGGCTCGCGCCGTACGAGTTGGTACGAGCTGGACGGCACCGGCGCCGTGGTGACCGGCTGCGCCCTGGTGATCGCCGGGACCGGCACGATCGTCCTCGACGGCGGCCCCGGGCAGGGCCGCCGCGCCCTCACCCTCGTACCCGACCCGCACCTCTGTGTCGTCCGGGCGCCGGACCAGATCGCGGCTTCCCGTACCCGAAGTGCTCCCCTGCTCGCCCCGGAACGGCTCCTGACCTGGATCTCGGGGCCCTTCCGCGACGAGCGGCATCGGACGGACTCGACCGGGTCGAGGGCGTCCACGGGCCCGCGCCCGGGTGACGACGGGAGCCTGAGACCCGGCCCGCCCTCGCACCCCGGTGACGGCCGGGGCGCGGGGCGCGAGACTCGGGGGCGGCGGTCCGCGTCACCGGTTCGACCGCCGACCGTGCGCTCCTCCCCCGCGCGCGGGACGAGCCGTGCCGTGCCCGCCGGGGTCAGGAGTTCGATGTCGGCGTCCCGGTCGGCCGGAGGACAGCGCGGTACGTGCCCGGCCCCAGGTCAGATCGACGGAGGTGCCGGACCGGGGCCGGATTCCGGTGCGCGCGGGTCCGGCGGGTCGACTCAGACCGTCCAGACCCCGTCGGTCATGAGCCTGCGTCCGGCGATCTCGGGCTCCTCGTGCCAGGCCTCGACGTCCGTGGGACGGACCCGGAACCAGACGTACGAAGGTCCCGAACCACGAGGATCCCAACCGGACTTGGCCGCGAACGCCTCGATCGCGGCGACCGGCACGTCCTCTCCCCGGAAGGTCGTCACCTCGCCGCCGAGGAGCACCACGTCCCGGGTGTGCCCCAGCGCGAGCCGCGCGTGTCCGCCGGTGCCGAGGTTGCGGCCCGTGGGGTTGGTGAGCCGGGTGCAGAGCCAGATGTCCGTGCCGTCCCAGAGGAAGGAGAGCGGGACGAGGTACGGGAGTCCGTCCGCGCCCGCCGAGGCGACCCAGATGTCGGCCTCCTTCGTCAGCCGGTCGAGGAGGTCCTTCTTGCGCTGTTCGGGTCCACGGACCGTCGGGGTGTTCGTCATGCCCCCGACCCTATGGCCCGTCACCCGGGCGGAGCCGGAGGCCCTCGCCGCACACCGCACGGCCGGGGGCCGTACCTGTCGTACGTCGGCTGGACACGGCCCCCGGCCCTCGCCGTACGCACACGTCCCCGGAAGTCCCGTACCCCTTCACCGAGACGGTCCCCGAGGAGACCCGGCCACCTGGTCCACCGCTGGACCCTGGAACCGGGCCGCGCGGTCCCGCCCGGCTCCCCCGTCTCGCGGGCCGGTGCGACCACACCGAAGGTCCTGGGGCGCTCTGCGCCTACGGGGAATGCCGTACGAGCCGTACGACGGCATCCGTGACGGCCGTGCGGGTCAACGGCCGTACGCGTGACCGTACGCCAGGCGGGTCCCGGTACGGACGGCGGCGGGACGAGGCGGGCGTCCGGCCGCGGCGCCGGGGCGGCCGGGCGGCCGTCACTGACCCGGAACGGTGATGCCGACCGCGCGCAGGTTCGCTTCGACCAGCGTGTTCAACCGGGCGATGGACGGTGACTGGTCTTCCCGGTGGTGGTTGACCATCGCGTACCGGGAGGCGGCGTCGGACCGGTCCTGAAACCCGGTCGGCATCGCCAACAGTGCCCGCTGGCTGAGCAGTTTGTCAGCCAGCGTGGACGCCAGCTCCTCGATCCGCGGGTCGTCCGCGTCCCAGGCCCTCGCGTCCCAAGCGCGCTTGGTCAGCTCGACGGACTCGGGATCGGCGAGCGAATGTTCGAGCCGTGTCAGGAAGCTGTCGAAGATCTCCGGGACCAGCGCTCGGGACAGCACCAGGGCCTCCCGCTGACCGGCCACGTAGTCGGGACCGAAGCCGAGTTCGGTGAGCCGCTCCAGGACCGCGCAGGCCCGGTCGGGCAGCAGCGCCCGGTCTCCGTGGTCGAGACGGTGCAGCCTGTCGCGGCGCGCGATCAGCTCTTCGATCCGTTCGGTGAGCTGCTGATGGACGTTGTCCAGGGTGGCGGCGAATGTCGTGGGATCGGCGTCGAGCAGGCCGCCGATCCCGGCCAGCGGCACGCCTGCCGCGGCCAGGGTCCGGACCTGGACCAGCCGGTACAGCTCGTCCGATCGGTATCGGCGGTAGCCGGAGCCGTCGCGTTCCGGCTCGGCGACCAGGCCGAGCCGATGGTAGTGCCGCACGGTTTTGATCGTGACACCGACGAACGCCGCCGCCTGACCGATCGTGAGCCCGTCCGCCATCGGCTCGGCACACCTCCGGATCGTGGGCGGCCGCGGTCTCGCGCACCGCGTCGGTGACGGCCGGGGAGTCCGGACGATCACCGGAGTGAGGATAGCGCGCACCGGTTCCGGTCCCTCCTGCCGCCGAGGAGGACCGGGGCGCCCGCGATCGGTGCCGGTCACCCCTTGATGGGGACAGGGGGTTGACCTTGACCTCGGGTCAAGGCCACAGGCTCTGCACATGGCCGTTCGAAGGGCCGGGCAGCCGGCCACCGGGGCCGCCGCGAGAACCACACCGTGAACAGGAGATCCATCATGGGAACGAGCAACAACGGCTTCTCCGACGCAGGCCTGCGTCGGCTGCGCGAGGTGCTGACACAGCACGTCGAGTCCAAGAAGCTCCCCGGGCTCGTCGCCCTCGTCAGCTGTGGCGGCAGGACGCACGTCGAAGCGATCGGGACGATGCGTCATGACGGTGGCGCGCCGATGCGCCGGGACACGATCTTCCGGATGGCGTCCACGTCCAAGCCGGTCACGATGGCGGC
Organism: Streptomyces sp. NPDC059247; assembly: GCF_042754005.1. NCBI lineage: Bacteria > Bacillati > Actinomycetota > Actinomycetes > Kitasatosporales > Streptomycetaceae > Streptomyces > Streptomyces sp. NPDC059247. The sequence continues at coordinate 702,692 of NZ_JBHYZW010000001.1, read as the reverse complement.
GGCGATGATCCTGCTCGACGAGTGCCGGCTGCGGCTGGACGACCCCGTGGACCGGTGGCTGCCCGAACTCGCCGACCGGCAGGTGCTGAAGCGGCCCGACGGACCCCTGGACGACACCGTGCCGGCCCACCGGCCGATCACCGTACGGGATCTGTTGACCTCCACGTTCGGACTCGGGGTGGACTTCGAGTCGATGGCTTCCCCGATCAGGGCCGCGACCTTCGAGCGTCTCGACTACAGCGTGGCGTCCGGACCGGCCCCGGAGCCGGACGAGTGGATGCGCCGCCTCGGCGAACTGCCGCTCCAGTACCAGCCCGGAGTGCGGTGGCAGTACGACCTCAGCAACGAGGTGGTCGGTGTGCTCGTCTCCAGGGTCACGGGACAGTCGCTGGAGACGTTCCTGCGGACACGCGTCCTCGATCCGCTGGGGATGAAGGACACCGCCTTCCACGTACCGGCCGACAAGATCGACCGGCTGCCGCCTCTGTACGGGCCCGACCCGCGGACCGGCGAGTTCCTCGTGTGGGACGAGGCGGCGGGGGGAAGGTCCAGCGTGCCTCCCGCGTTCCAGGGCGCCGGGGGCGGACTGGTCTCCACCGTCGACGACTACCACGCCTACTTCCAGATGCTGCTGAACCACGGGATGCACGGGAGCGAACGGATCCTGTCCCGGGCCGCCGTCGAGCTGATGACCACCAACCGTCTCTCGCCCGGGCAACTGGCCGCCAGGGAAGCCATGTTCGGCAAGGTCGCCCATCTGTCGTCCGGCCAGGGGTCGAACGGCGGCTGGGGCTTCGGAATGGCGGTGCGCACCTTTCGCGGCGACTACGCGCCCATCGGCCAGTTCGGCTGGTTCGGCGGTACCGGCACCACCGCGTACGCGGACAGGACCAACCGGCTCACCGGAGTCCTGCTCACCCAGGTCGGACTGTCCACCCCGGATTCACCGCGTGCCATGAACGACTTCTGGACCACGCTCTACCAGGCCATCGACTGACGGACGGCTCGACCGCGACCGGTGCCTCGCGGCTGGGGTCGGAGACGAGAGCCCGGCACCGGCGCCGGGCGTCGTTCCTCGCCGGTGGCGTCCGGCTCACGCAAGTCAGTACTCCACGGTGCGGACGGGTGCGGCCACTGCTCCTGAGGCCGTACCCATGAGGGCGAGAGCGGTGCTCGCGATGGTGAGCGCCACTCCGGAAAGCGGCGCGGACAGGCGCGGTGGATGAGGCATGAGCGAGTCCTCGCAGCGTGGGCACACCTCTGACGGTGTGCCGACCGGACGGATCCGCTCCCACTGGTCGGGCAGACCGTAGCGCCAACTGATGCCAAACAAAATGAGAGTTGGGCAAATTTCCCGTCGACTGCCTTCGACTCTTCACACGCCTTGACGCCCTTGCGTCCTCGCTGCACAGTGGGAGCGCTCCCACTGGTTCGGAGCTTGTTCCCGGACACCTTCCGCTCTTCGCTCCCCCCGATCTCACGAGCCGCGAGGAGAACCACTCCTGATGTCATGCCTCCGCCCCGGAGGGCGACCACGCGGACGACCGACCGCCCTGGCCGTCGCGCGCTCTCCCTCTCCCCCCTGGACCTGTCGGCGCTCCGGGCTCGTCGCCACCACGGGCGCCCGGCCCACAGCCACCGGCACCGCGTCCCCAGCTCCCGCGCGGTCGAAGACCCCTGCCGTACAGGCGCGGCTGCCCCCGGTCGCGGTCCTGCCGGGACCTGACTCGTGAACAACACCGTGCCTGTCCTGCGTACCACCGGCTCCGACCCGTGCGGACCTGGCCCTGGCCAGGGGCCCGTACACCGAGCCGACGGAACGACGGTCACCTTCGAGGACCGGCCGGGGGCGAGAGCGGCGCCTACGGGACCCGGCCGGAACCCACCCGGTCGACGTGACCGTGATGGCCCGGACGAGTGCGGTTGGATCCTGGCCCCGGCCAGACCGTCAGCCGGGGCCGGGGCGGCAGATGGTCCCGGTCCGGGACCGCCGTCACGGTCGTGAACGAGAGCTGGAACGCGGCGCTCGGCACGGGATCGAGGAACCCCGTCCCCGTCCCCGCCCTCGCGTACTCCGACGACCTGAGCCAGTGGCTCACGTACCGCCCCACCGACCCGGCGGGCAATCCGCCCGCCGCCCGGCACGTCTACGACTTCGACACCTGTTCCGACGAGACGTGCCGGAACAGCACCCTCGCCCCGGTGGCCGCCCGGGCCCCCTCCTCGCGGGCGAGATCGGCGAGAACACCTACGGACACGGATGCGTCGACCGCGTCATGAAGCGGTTCGACGACCGCGGCCTCTCGCACCTGGGCCGGACCCGGAACACCCGGATCCGCGAGTCAGGTCCCGCGCCGACCAGTTCGCACGACGGCACTCCCACCGCGCTCGGCATCGGGCTGCGCGCCCTCACCCCCCGAAAGGACCACCACCCGCATGAGTCGCATCAGTCGCACCGCCCTCCTGGCGGCCCTCGGCCTCGTCACGGCCACCGGCGCCACCGCCACCGTCTTCGGCACGGCGAGCGCAGGCGCCGCCACCCCCGGCTGCAAGGTCGACTACCAGGTCACCAACCAGTGGAACACCGGCTTCGGCGCCGCCGTGACCGTCACCAACACCGGTGACCCGGTGGCCGCGTGGACCGTCGAGTGGTCCTACGCCGGGAACCAGCGGGTCACCCAGGGCTGGAACGCCACGATCACCCAGTCCGGCGTCGCCGTCACCGCGAAGAACGTCTCCTACAACGGGACCCTGGCCACCGGAGGCTCGACGTCCTTCGGCTTCAACGCCTCGTACAGCGGCACCAACGCCGTCCCCGCGACCTTCCGGCTCAACGGGGTCGTCTGCGACGGCACCACCGAACCGACACGGCCCCCGACCACCCCGCCGACCACCCCTCCCACGACCCCGCCGACGGGCGGCAAGGCCGACAACCCGTACGCCGGGGCGAAGGTGTACGTGAACCCCGAGTGGTCCGCCAAGGCCGCCGCCGAGCCCGGCGGCGGCAGGATCGCCGACCAGCCCACCGGCGTCTGGCTCGACCGGATCGCCGCCGTCAACGGCTCCACCACCTCCATGGGCCTGCGCGCCCACCTCGACGAGGCCCTGCGCCAGAAGGGCTCCGGCGAACTCGTCGTCCAGCTCGTCGTCTACAACCTGCCCGGCCGCGACTGTGCCGCGCTCGCCTCCAACGGCGAGCTGGGCCCCACCGAGATCGGCCGCTACCGGACCGAGTACATCGACCCGATCGCCGCGATCCTCGCCGACCCCGCGTACGCGGGCCTCCGGATCGTCACCACGGTCGAGATCGACTCGCTGCCCAACCTCGTCACCAACGTCAGCGGACGCCCGACCGCCACCGCCAACTGCGATGTGATGAAGGCCAACGGCAACTACGTCGCCGGGGTCGGCTACGCGCTCAGGAAGCTCGGCGCGATCGGCAACGTCTACAACTACGTGGACGCGGGCCATCACGGCTGGCTCGGCTGGGACGACAACTTCGGCGCCTCCGCGGAACTGTTCCGGCAGGCGGCCACCGCCGAGGGCTCCACGCTCTCCGCCGTCCACGGCTTCATCGTCAACACCGCCAACTACAGCGCACTCAAGGAGGACCACTTCAGGATCGACGACAACGTGAACGGCGTCTCCGTACGCCAGTCGAAGTGGGTCGACTGGAACCGTTACACCGACGAACTGTCCTACGCCCAGGCCATGCGGACCGCACTCGTCTCGCTCGGCTTCGACAGCAACATCGGAATGCTGATCGACACCTCCCGCAACGGCTGGGGCGGCGCCGCCCGTCCCACCACGGCGGGCCCCACGACCAGCGTGAACACCTATGTCGACGGCGGCCGTTACGACCGGCGCATCCACCTCGGCAACTGGTGCAACCAGTCCGGCGCCGGACTCGGCGAACGGCCCCGGACCGCGCCCTCCGCGGGCATCGACGCGTACGTCTGGATGAAGCCCCCGGGCGAGTCGGACGGCTCCAGCAAGGAGATCCCGAACAACGAGGGCAAGGGCTTCGACCGGATGTGCGACCCGACGTACACGGGCAACGCCCGCAACGGCAACAGCATGTCGGGGGCGCTGCCGGACGCCCCGGTCTCGGGCCGGTGGTTCTCCGCCCAGTTCCAGGAGCTGATGAGGAACGCCCACCCGGCGCTGTAGCGCCCCACCGGGCCCCGTGGCCGACCGGGCCCCCACCCGTCCGGCCGGCCACGGCCCCGTCCCTCGGCACGACTCGCGCACGACCGGCTCCTTCGGCCCCACCCCGAACGCCACGGAAGGGCGTCCGGCCGTCGCGGCGGCGCGTTCAGGAGATGACGTGAGCGTGCCCGCCGAGGGTCGCGAAACCCCCCGGAAGGCCTTCCGGGGACGAATCCGCGTTCATGTCTTGACACCCGTACCCGCCAGGCAGCAACCTTCCGGCAACGACGTGGGAGCGCTCCCATCCGGGAGCGCGGAGCCTTGTGCCGGGTTCCGGCGGGCGCCGCCGAGCCGCGACCGGCCGGCCGGACCTCTGGGCGCACCACGAGCAGCACCTGGGGACGAGGAGAGTGGAATGCGCACTTCCAGCAGCAGACGCGGACGCCGTGCGGCGAGCGCGGCGGTCGCCGCCGTCATGACCGGCACCGCCCTGCTCACCGGCTGCGGCGGGGACGGCGGCGGAGCCGAGGGCGACGGAAGGATCACGCTGCGGGTGGGGACCTTCGGTTCCTTCGGCTACGACGACAAGACCGGCGCCAAGCTCTACGCCGAGTACGAGAAGACCCACCCCCGCATCAGGATCGAGGAATCGAACGTCGCCGACGGCCAGAAGTACTGGGACACCCTGAAGCTGCGCCTCTCCCGCGACAGCGGTCTCGCGGACATCCAGGCCGTCGAGGTGGGCTTCATCGCGGAGGCGACCGGCCCGTCCATGGCCGACAAGTGGGTGGACCTGAGCAAGGAGGGCGGCGCGGACATCGGCGCCTTCCTCGACTGGAAGGTCAAGCAGGCGACGACCCCGGACGGCAGGGTCATCGGCCTCGGCACGGACATCGGCCCGATGGCCGTCTGCTACGACAAGGACCTCTTCGCCAAGGCCGGGCTGCCCACCGACCGGGACGAGGTCGGCAGGCTGTGGGCGGGCGACTGGGCCAAGTTCCTGGAGACCGGAAGGACTTACCAGAAGAAGGCGCCCGCGGGCACCGCCTTCCACGACTCCGCGAGCGGCCTGTTCAACGCCGTGGTCTCCAGCGATCCGGTGCAGTACGCCGACGCGAGCGGCAAGCTCGACTGGGAGAACAGCCCCGGAGTGAAGAAGGCCTGGGACACCGCCGTCGCGGCGGCGCGGGGCGGACTCACCGCCCGACTGCGCCAGTTCGACGAGAAGGGCACCTGGAACGCGGCGTTCAAGAACTCCAGGTTCGCCACCGTCGCCTGCCCCAGCTGGATGACCGGCATCATCAAGGACCAGGCGGGCGCCGCCAACCAGGGGAAGTGGGACATCGCCGCCCCGCCCGTCGCGGGCAACTGGGGCGGCGCCTTCCTCGCCGTACCGAAGTCCGGGAAGCACACCGAGGAGGCGGCCGAGCTGGCCGCCTGGCTGACCGCCCCGGCGCAGCACGCCAAGGTGTTCGCGGTCAACGGCAACATCCCCTCGTCCAAGGACACCCTGACCTCACCGGCGGTCCAGGACGCCAAGCTGCCCTACTTCGGTGACACCCCGGTCGGCAGGATCTTCTCCGGCGCGGCGGCCCGGATCACGCCCGCCACGATCAGCCGCTACGACGGCCAGGTGAAGACCTTCCTCACCGACAACGGGATCCTCGACATCGAGCAGCGCGGCACCGACCCGGCCAAGGCCTGGGAGAACGTCAAGAAGCTGATCGACGACAAGATCGACCAGTAGCGGAGGCCGGGTGCACGGTCCGCCGCCGAGCGCGGCGGACCGGCACCGTCCGCACCACCCCCCGCATCGACCTGGAAGGACCGCCCCCGTGGCCACCTCCGTTCGGGCGCGGCCGGACGGCTCACCGCCGCCCTCCGCACCGCCCTCCTCCCCCGGCCCGCGCGGTCGCCGTGCCGCCCCGGCCGGTCTGCGCGGCGCCCTCTACCGCTGGGACGTCACCGCGGCCCCGTACCTCTTCGTCGCCCCCTTCTTCCTCACCTTCGCCGCCTTCGGCCTCTTCCCGCTGATCTACACCGGCTGGCTCTCGCTGAACCGGGTGGAGCTGGGCGGCGGCGCGCGGTGGAAGGGCCTGGAGAACTACACCGACCTGGCGACCAGCGAGTTCTTCTGGAACGCGCTCCTCAACACCTTCACCATCGGGGTGATCTCGACCGTCCCGCAGCTCCTCATGGCCCTGGGGCTCGCCCATCTGCTCCACTACAAGCTGCGGGGCCGGGGCTTCTTCCGGGTGGCGGTCCTCGCCCCGTACGCCACCTCGATCGCGGCGGCGACGCTGGTCTTCGCCCAGCTGTTCAACACCGACTACGGGCTGATCAACACCTTCCTCGACGTGGTCGGGATCGGCCCGGTCGACTGGGAGGCGTCCCGGTGGCCCGCCCAGATCGCGATCTCCACGATCGTCGTCTGGCGCTGGACCGGCTACAACGCGCTGATCTACCTGGCCGCGATGCAGGCCGTGCCACGGGACCTGTACGAGGCCGCCGCGCTCGACGGGGCCTCCCGCTGGCGCCAGTTCCTCAGCGTCACCATCCCCTCCATCCGCCCGACCGTCCTGTTCACGATCGTCGTCTCCACCATCGGCGCCACCCAGCTGTTCGGCGAGCCGATGCTGTACGGCGGGAGCGTCGGCATCAGCGGCGGCAGCGGCAACCAGTTCCAGACCCTGAGCCTGCTGATGTACGAGAAGGGCTGGGTGACCGGCGCGCTGGGGCAGGCTTCGGCGCTCGCATGGGTCATGCTGCTGCTCCTGCTGATCGTCGGCGGCGGCCAGGCCCTCGTCTCCCGCCACCACCGCAAGAAGCTGGGGGGCTGACCCGATGGCCCGCACTCTCGACCCGCCCCGCCGACCCCGCCCGCCCCGCAGGTCCCGTCCGCCCCATCGGTCCCGCCCGGCGCCGGGGACGGCCCGGCCGGGACGGCGGACACGCCCGGCCGCCGGACGGCAGCACCACGCCGGACCCCTGACGTACGTCCTGCTCGCCGTGGCGGCGGTGGTCTCGCTCTTCCCGCTGTACTGGAACGTGGTCGCCGCCTCGCACACCGGCGAGCGGGTGGTGGAGGCCCCCGCACCGCTGCTGCCCGGCTCCCGTCTCCTGGAGAACCTCACCTTCGCCTGGAACCAGGTCGACATGGGCGAGGCGCTGGTCAACACGACGATCGTGGCGAGCCTGGTGGCCGCGTCCACCGTCCTGTTCTCCACGCTCGCCGGGTTCGCCTTCGCGAAACTCCCCTTCCGGGGCCGTGGGCTGCTGCTGTCGCTGGTGGTCGCCACCATGACGATCCCGCCCCAGCTCAGTGTCATCCCGCTCTACCGGATCATCACCGACCTCGGCTGGGTCGACCAGCTCCAGTCGGTGGTGCTGCCCTCGCTCGTCGCCGCCTTCGGTGTGTTCTTCATGCGCCAGTACCTCGTCGAGGCGCTGCCCGTGGAGCTGGTGGAGGCGGCCCGGATGGACGGCGCGCACAGTCTCCGGATCATCTGGCACGTGGTGTTCCCGGTGGCGCGGCCCGCGATGGCCGTGCTCGGAATGCTGGTCTTCGTCCAGGCGTGGAACGACTTCTTCTGGCCGTTCATCGCGCTCACTCCGGACGGCAGTCCCACCCTCCAGGTGGCGCTCGCGGGGCTCGGCGCGGGCAACCACAGCGTGGACCACGCCATCGTGCTGACCGGCGCCCTCATATCCACCATGCCGCTGCTGCTCGTCTTCGCCTTCCTCGGCAAGCACATCGTCGGCGGCATCACGGCCGGTGCGGTCAAGAGCTGACCGGCCGCCCCTCACCCCACTTCACTTCACTTCACTTCACTTCACGGTACTCATCCCGCACACGCGTTGGGAGCTTCCTCCTATGACCGCGTCCGAAACCCGGCCGCTCACCGTCACCCGCTCGTTCCCGCCCGGCTTCCTCTGGGGCGCGGCCACCGCCGCGTACCAGATCGAGGGAGCAGCGGCGGAGGACGGCCGTACGCCGTCCATCTGGGACACCTTCTCGCACACCCCCGGCAAGGTCTTCGGGGGGCACACCGGTGACGTGGCCGTGGACCACTACCACCGGTTCCGCGAGGACGTCCGCATCATGTCCGAACTCGGCCTGGACGCCTACCGGTTCTCCGTCTCCTGGTCCCGGGTGCAGCCGACCGGCCGGGGTCCGGCCGTGCAGAAGGGCCTCGACTTCTACCGGGCGCTGGTCGACGAACTGCTCGCCGCCGGGATCGAGCCCGCGCTCACGCTCTACCACTGGGACCTGCCGCAGGAGTTGGAGGACGCGGGCGGCTGGCCGGAGCGGGCCACCGCCGAGCGGTTCGCCGAGTACGCGGGGATCGTCGCCGACGCCCTCGGCGACCGGGTGGTCCGCTGGACCACGCTCAACGAGCCCTGGTGCACGGCTTTCCTGGGGTACGGCTCCGGGGTGCACGCCCCGGGCCGCACCGACCCGGTGGCCTCGCTGCGGGCCGCGCACCACCTCAACCTGGGGCACGGGCTGGCGGTCCAGGCCCTGCGGTCGGCGCTGCCCGCCGACCGGCAGCTCGCCGTCTCGCTCAATCTGCACGAGGTGCGTCCGCTGACCGGTTCCGCCGGGGACCTGGACGCGGCCCGCCGGATCGACGCGGTCGGCAACCGGATCTGGCTGGGTCCGATGCTGGCGGGCGCCTATCCGGAGGACCTGCTGGCCGACACGGCCCGGGTGACCGACTGGTCCTTCGTCCGGGACGGCGACACGGCCGCCGTACGGCAGCCGCTGGACCTCCTCGCGGTCAACTACTACACGCCGACGGTGGTTTCGGAGGTTCCCGAGGGGGCTGAGAAGCCCCAGGACGACGGGCACGGCGACAGCGCGCACTCGCCGTGGCCGGGCGCGGACCGGGTCGCCTTCCACCGGGCGCCGGGCGGACGGACCGCGATGGGCTGGCCGGTCGACGCGAGCGGACTGTACGACCTGCTGGTGCGGCTCTCGGCCGCGTACCCCGGACTTCCGCTGGTGATCAGCGAGAACGGGGCGGCCTACGAGGACGTGGTGGCCCCCGACGGCTCCGTGCACGATCCCGAGCGGGCCGCCTACGTCCACGCGCATCTGACGGCGGTGCACCGGGCGATCGAGGACGGGGCCGATGTGCGCGGCTACTTCCTCTGGTCGCTCCTGGACAACTTCGAGTGGGCGTACGGCTACGCGAAGCGGTTCGGCGCGGTGCGGGTGGACTACGACACCCTGGAGCGGACGCCGAAGTCCAGCGCCCGCTGGTACGGGCGGGTGGCGCGGTCGGGCGAACTGGTCGCCCCTGGCGCGGACTGACCCGGGGCGGACGGAGGGGCCGTGCCGGTCGCCCGGCACGACCCCCTTCCCCCCTCGCCCGCCGGGCGCCCCGGCGGCTCCGGTCAGATGTCGATGACGCGGTAGCCGATCACGTAGACGCCGCCGGAGCCCTCGACGGTGCGCCACTGGGTCTCGGCGCCGACCTCGGTGCCGGTGACGAGGGTGGCGCCGAGCTTGTCGTCGCCGCCGAAGGAGTCGTAGTCCCAGAGGGTCAGGGTGCGGGCCTGCTGCTTGCCGAGGACGAGGGCCGCGCTGCTGTTGCCGTCGGCCATGGAGCGGACGTAACCGGTGCCCATGGTCTGGTACTTGACGCCGTTGCCGGGCCAGACCTTGACGGCGTTGCCGTTGGCGTCGGTGATCTTCAGATAGGCCTCGTCGTGGTCGCCCTCGCTGTTCTGCTGGCAGTGCAGTTCGACGAGTTCGATCCGCACGTAGTCGATCGGCTCGGCCTGGGCGGTCCCGGCGAAGGCGGCGACGCTGCCGAGCCCGAGAAGGGCGGTGGCGGCGGCTCGGGCGAATCGGTTCTTGCTCATGTGGTCCCCCCACACATCGGGTCACTGGTGTGACTGTGGTTCCGGACCGCCCGTCCGGGCGGTTCCGGTGTGCCGTTTCCCCCCGGCACGCACACCACTGTGCCCGTCGTCCGCGTCCCGTTCTACGCGCGTTCCACTGGCCGGAACAGGGGCGCCCGACCCTCCCTCGTACGTCCCTCAGAGCACGGGCGCGGCGGCCGGGACGGTGCGCGACGGGCCGCCCCGGCCGAGCGCGCGGGTGATCGCGGCGCCCGCCTCGGCGACGGCCCGGCCCAGCGCGTCGAGCGGCCGTCCCGCCGGGACCATGGCGGCGAGCGCCGCGACCGTGCGCCCGTCGGGGGCGCGGACCGGGAGCGCGGCGCAGCACACTCCGGCCAGCACGTCCTCGCGGTCGAGGACGGGTCCGCCGCGCAGGGGTCCCGTGAGGGCCTTCCCCGCGGCGGTGTCCAGGCGGAACGCGAGGCCGTCCCGGACGGGCAGGACCGGTTCGAGGTCGCCCGGCACCGAACCGACGGTGATCGCCATCTCCTCGCGCAGCACGGTGAGGACCAGGCTGGCCCCGGTGGCGGCGCGGAGCCGCTGGAGCGGGAGCCGGGCGGCGGGCCGCAGTCCGGGGTGCGGCTCCCACGCCTGGCCCAGGCGGTAGAGCTGCGGGCCGACCCGGTAGCGGTTGCCCCGGCGTTCGACGGCGCCGAGTCCGACCAGTTGGTCGAGCAGCCGGTGGACGCTTCCCTTGGGGACTCCGCAGATCAGCGCGAGTTCGGTCACCCCGGCCTCGTCGCCGCTCCGCCGCAGGGCGTCGAGCAGCGCGAACGCGCCTTCGAGGACGCCCCGGCCGTGCGTCCGGACGGCCGGGGCGGCGGGCTCCGGCGCCGGACCCGTGCTGCTTCCGGGCGTCCGCCGGGCATCCGTACGGCCGGGGGCCGGGCCTGTGCCGCCCCCGGGACCACCGTCGGGGCCGCCGTCTCCGGCCGGTCCGTTTCCCGCCACTCTGTCCATGGGTCCCCCTGACTCCCGCGCCCGGCCGAGATCCCCCGATGGCACGGCTCCGGGCACGTCCTCACCATGCCGCAGGGGGGACGATTCCGGCGAAGGGCTCGTGCCGCCCGCCGTGTCGCGGCCAGGCCCCCTCCAGGACCTGTCGTCACATTCCCGCCTGCCCCACAGCGACGACGGGAATGTGACGACAGGCCCTAGACTGTCCGGACATGAGAGACCCTCAGCCTCCCACCGCCCGGTCCCGTCGACGCGCGGCGGCCACCCTCGCCGCCCTCGCCGCCGTCGTGGGAATCGCGACCGCCGTCGAGGTCACCGCCCCGCTGTCACCCTCGACGGCCCTCCCCGTGGCGGGCGCCGCCGCGAGAGCGCTCCTCGTCGGTCCACCCGGACCGGGGAGCGGGGTCGGGGTCCTGGCGCCCCGGCCGCAGGGCGGCGGGAGGCACGAGGTGCCGACGGGCGACGCCAAGGCCGGGGACCGGACCACGGGGGCGCACCAGCCCGCGCGGGCGGCCGGTCGTCTCCCGCTGCGCGCCGCCGGGGCGCCTCCGACGGTGATCGCCCACCGGGGCGCCCCCTCCGCCGCGCCCGAGAACACCCTGGTGTCGGACGAGGTGGCCCGCCGGGGCAGGGCCGTCTGGATCGAGAACGACGTCCAGCCGAGCAAGGACGGCGTGCCGTACGTGCTCCACGACACGACCGTGGACCGGACCACCGACGGCACGGGTCCGATCCGTTCGCTGACGGCTGCCCAGATCGACGCCCTGGACGCCGGTTCCTGGTTCGCCCCCGTCTACGCGGGCACCCGGGTGCCGACCCTGGCCGCCCAGCTCAAGGACCTCAGGGAGCGCGGCGGGAAGATGCTCCTGGAGGTCAAGGGGCCGCACAGCCGCGCCGAGGTGGCCCGGATCGTCCAGGAGGTCCGGGACCAGGACATGACCGGCCGGGTCTTCGTCCAGAGCTTCGACCCTGCGTCCCTGCGGTACGTCCGCGAGCTGGCGCCCGAACTGCCGCTGGGGCTGCTGCGCGACACCCTCGACGCCGATCCGGTGGCACTGGCCGGGAAACTGGGCCTGGCCGCGTACAACGTCTCGGACGGCGCGCTCCGCACCCGTCCGGAACTGGTCGGGCAACTGCACGCGGCGGGCGTGGCGGTCAATGTGTGGACCGTGGACACCCCGGCGCGCTGGAAGGCCCTGGACGCGCTCGGGGTGGACGGGATCATCACCAACCGCGCCACGGAACTGGGCGGTTGGGCCTCGGGCCGGACCGACTGAGCCCGATGCGGGGCACGGTCGGTCCGGCCGTACGGGCAGGGCGGTCCGGCCGTACGGGTAGGCCTGCCCGGCCGTACGGGTAGGCCTGCCCGGTCGTACGGGCAGGCGTTCCGGTCGTACGGGCAGGGCGGTCCTACGGAGCGACCTTCATGTCGTCGACGAAGGTGCGGACCATGATCGCGTTGGTGTACATGACGGTGCCGGGCTTGACCACCGCGTCCGCACCGGTCCCGGGGTTCACCTGCACGCTCCGGGTGCCCAGGAAGGTGAGGGTCTTCCGGTCGAAGATCCACTCGGTGCGCTGGCCGCCGACGGGGTCGAGCCGGGCGATCGCGACGCCCTTGCGTCCCGCCGCGTCGGTGGCGCCGTCGACGATGACGACACCGGGGATCTTCGCCGCGGCCTTGTAGAGCGCGGACGCGAGCCGGGGCGACGGCCAGCTCTCCACGAGGAGGTCGCCGATGGTGGAGAACGCCTGCTGGTCCTTGCCGTTGCCCTGGCCCCGGGTCTCCTTGTAGATCTTCCGGAGCAGGGCGTCGGGCTGGGTGGGCAGGGTGGCCAGATAGTCGTGCGAGGGTGCGCCGAGGTGGGGCTCGGGCACCTTGCCCCGCTCGTCCAGCCCTTCGAGGGTGATGCCTTCGGGTCCGGTGTTGCCGGGCTCGATCAGCCAGCCCTTGAGGCCGTCCGGGGACTTCCAGGCGCGGCGGGTGTGGAGGGGGTCGCTGACCACGCTGGTGACGCCGTCGACGGTCTTGACGTGGGTGCCCGCGACCCGGGACTCGAAGTAGAGGTACTGGCCGGCGCGGCTCTCGGGGGCCTCGGTACCCGCGGCGACGAGCGAGATGCGGTCGAGGAGCCGGGGAGCCCCCTGGCTGTCGGCGGTGCCGATCGAGGTGGTCAGGACGGGGCCCGTGGCGCGGTCGTCCGGGCCCTGCGGGTCTCCGGTGAGGAGGAGGACGCCGACGGCGAGGGCTCCGGCGAGGGCGGTCGCCGTCGGAAGGAGGATCGCCTTCCGCAGGAACGGGTTGCGCGGGGCGGGCCGCGCGGCGGCGGTGAGGCGGTCGTCGTGGATCTGGTTCATCAGGCGCTCCTTGTGGAACAGGTGGCGGCCCGGGGGGAGTTCGCGCTCCTCGATGGCGGGGAGCTCTCCGGTGGTGTTCCGGTGTGCCGTGGTCGGCTTGTTCGGTTCGGGGTTCATCGGATTCCTTCCTGCGCGGGCCGGACCGTTGTCACGCGGTCACCTGTTGTCTGTCGGGAGCGGGGGGCGGGTTCCCGATCCGGGGGCACGGATTCCCGGCGTCCTTCGCGGGCGAGTTCCTCCTCCGCGCCGTCACGGAGCCGGGAGCGGGCGCGGGAGAGCCGGGAGCGGACGGTGCCGACGGGCAGTCCGAGGGCTTCGGCGGCCTCGGTGTAGGCGAGGCCCTCCCAGAGGCAGAGCACGAGGATCTCGCGTTCGGTGCGGCGCAGGGAGGCCAGGGCCCGGAGGGTGGCGGCGATCCGGCGCCGGTCGTCGAGGCGTCCGGCGACCTCGGCGGCGTGGTCGGGCACGGACGCCTCCGGCGGGCCCGCCGTGGCGTAGGCGAGGGCGGCGGCCCGGTAACGCCGGTTGCTCCGGCAGTGGTTGCGGGCGACGTTGGTGGCGACGCCCAGGAGCCAGGGGCGGATCGAACCCCCTTCGGGGTCCACCTTCTTCCGCAGCCGCCAGGCTTCGAGGAAGGTCGCCGCCATGACGTCCTCGGCGACCGACCAGTCTCCGGTCAGCCGGAAGGCGTGGTTGTAGACGCTCCGGGCGTAGGAGTCGAAGAGTTCGGCGAAGGCCGAAGGGTCCCCGTCCCTGATGCGTGCGCGCAGGTCGATGTTCACGTCCCTTGTCTGTCCGTCCCCCGGGCGGGGTTCCGGTGACCCGCGTCACAGCGGGAGGTGGGCTCGTCCGGGAGTCCGGGGTCGACGACGCGCGGGATCGTCCCGACGTCCCCGGGGTCGGCCGCCGCCCTCGGCGGCTCCCGGGCGGCCCGGTACTCGGCGGCGGGCCGGGCGCGCCGGGCGGGGTCGAGGGAGGGGGCGCCCGCCTCGCCGGTCCGTCCGGCAGGTGCCCGTGCGACGGGCGCGTCCACCTCTGAGGATGTCGTCATCGCCCCATCGTCGCGGGGGTGTCCCCGGCGCCGCGCCGGGGGCCTGCGGCTTCCCCTGTCGTCTCGCGGCCCGGCGCGGCGACGGGGACACCCCCCCGTGTCGCGGCCCGACGCGCAACACAGTGTTCACACCCGGAGGGAATTCCCTTTCCCCGTAGTCGGGTTGGCCCGTTCATGACTCTGGGAGTGACACTCGCATCGACCTCCGTCCAGCACACGATCGACGACACGGTGGCGCTCGCGCGCGAGGCCCGCGACGCGGGACTGCGTTCGGCGTGGTTCGGCCAGACCTTCGGGTACGACTCGCCGTCGCTCGCGGCGATCGTCGGACGGGAGGTGCCGGGCCTGCACGTGGGGACCTCCGCGATCCCGGTCTTCGGCAGGCATCCGCTGATCGTCTCCAGCCAGGCGCAGACGGCACAGGCGGCGACCGGGGGCCGCTACCACCTCGGGCTCGCGCTCGGCACCAGGCAGCTGACCGAGGACGGTTTCGGCATCCCGTACCGGCGGCCCGTCGGTCTGCTCAGGGAGTTCCTGACGGCGCTGCGTCCGCTGCTGGAGACGGGCGAGGCGGATTTCCACGGGGAGCTGCTGACCGCGACGACGCCGTACTCGGCGGCGGTGCCGGGCGCCCGGCCCACCGTGCCGGTGCTGGTGGCCGCGATGGGGCCGCAGGCGCTGCGGGTCTCCGGTGAACTGGCCGACGGCATCCTGCCGTTCCTCGCGGGGCCCCGGGCGCTCGCCGAGCACATCGTCCCGGCGGTGACGGCGGCGGCGAGCGCGGCGGGCCGTCCCGCGCCCCGGATCGTGGCGCTCGTCCCGGGCGTCGTCACTTCGGACGTCGAGGCGGTACGGCGGGCCGCCGCCGGGGCGCTGGCGCTGTACGAGTCGATCCCCTCGTACCGGCGCGTCCTCGATCTGTCCGGGGTCTCGGGGGCGGCCGAGCTGGCGGCGATCGGCGACGAGGAGACCGTGGCGGCGGAGGTACGGCGCTACCGCGAGGCGGGCGCGACGGAGGTGGTGTTCACGTCGACGGACCTGGGCGGCGAGCAGGACCGCCGCCGCACCTGGAAACTGCTCGGGGAACTGGCCCGGAGCTGAGACCGGACGCCCCGACCGGGCGGGACTGTCCGGGGGGGGCGGCGGGGACGGGACGGGCGGAGGGCGGGGCGGGACCGTCCGGGGTGGCGGGGACGGGACGGACGGAGCGGTCTTCTGACGAACGCGTCCCGCCCCGGCCCCGGCGCCGGTCCGCGTGATGGCCCCGGCAACCGGGCCCGATCCTCCCGCCCCCGCCCCGCTCGTCCGGCGTCGCGTCAGGCTGCGGCCCGGTCCGCCGTGAGGGACCAGGCCGTCCAGCCGCCGAGGAGGTCGGAGACGTCCTCGAAGCCGTGGTGGCGCAGCAGGCTGGCGGCGACGGAGGAGCGGTGTCCGCCCGCGCAGTGCACGACGAGGGGCCGGTCGGCGGGGAGTTCGGCGGTGCGGGCGGACAGTTCGCTCAGCGGGATGTTCAGGGCGCCGTCGATGAAGCCCGCGGCCTCCCGCTCGCCTCGGGTGCGCACGTCCACGACGAGCGGCGGCCAGTCCCCGGCGAGGGCGGTCCGCAGCCGGGCGGCGGTGAGGCGGCCGGCCGGGACGACCTCGTCGGCCAGTTCGCGCAGGGCGTCCTCGGGGTTGCGGAGGTAGCCCGCGACCCGGTCGAAGCCGATGCGGGCGAGCCGGGTGACGACCTCGTCCGTACGGTTCTCCGGGGCGATCACCAGGAGGTCAGTGTCGGGGGTGAGGACGGTTCCGGCCTGTTCGGCGAAGCGTCCGTCGGCGGGTACGTTGACCGCGCCGCGCAGGTGTCCGGCGGCGAACTCCTGCGGGTCCCGGGCGTCGACGACGACCGCGCCCGCCCGGCGGAGCCCGGTGAAGTCCGCGCGGGACAGCGGACGGGGGGCCGTGGCGCCGTCGTAGAGGGGGCGTTCCCTGCGGTTGAGGTCGGCGTCGTAGGCGAAGTAGCCGGGGGCGGCGGGCTGGCCCTCGGTGACGAGGGCGACGAAGTCCGCGCGGTCCATGGGCGCGCAGGCGTAGTTGGTGGCGCGCTGCTCGCCGATGGTGGACGACTTCTCCGTGGACAGGTTCTTGCCGCAGGCCGATCCGGCGCCGTGGGCGGGGAAGACCCGGACCTCGTCGGGCAGGGACATCAGCTTGCGCTGGACGCTGTCGTGGAGCATCGCGCCGAGTTCCTCGGCGGTGACGCCGACGGAGGCGAGCAGGTCGGGTCGCCCGACGTCGCCGATGAAGAGGGCGTCGCCGGTCAGCACCCCGTACGGGACGGTGTCGTCGGCGTGTTCGTACACGAGGACGCTGATCGACTCGGGCGTGTGCCCGGGGGTCTCCATGATGCCGAGGGTGACGTCGCCGAGGGAGATCCGCTCGCCCTCGGCGAGCTTGCGGACGGGGTACTCGGTCTCGGCGCGGGAGCCGTAGCCGATCCAGGCTCCGGTGCGGTCGGCCATCTCCAGGTGTCCGGCGACGAAGTCCGCGTGGAAGTGGGTGTTGACGACCCCGACGACGGTGAGGCCCCGGGCTTCGGCGTCGGCGAGGTACTCGGAGACGTCCCGTCGCGGGTCGACGACCACCGCCCGGCCGGTCGTCTCGTCGGCGATCATGTACGAGGCCTGGGAGAGGCAGTCGAGGTAGTACTGCGCGAAGAACACGGCGGACCCTCCGTCCGGAGCGGGGTGCACCCGGTGGCGCCCCGCACGCCCGGATACCCCCATGGGTATGGATGCACTCGACCGTAAGCAGCCCGACGACCGAAGTCAAATACCCCCCTAGGTATCCAGAGGCCGCCGGGGTGCCGACGGAGGGGATCACCCCCGGGGCGTGGTGGCCGGAGGCGGGGCGGGCCGCTCCGGTCCCCCCTCGCCCTCGGTGTCCAGGTGGGGCAGGAGCCGGTCCAGGGAGCGGGGGGTCCACCAGGCGCGCCCGCCCAGCAGGGTCAGCACCGCGGGCACCAGGAGCAGCCGGACCACGGTGGCGTCGATGAGGACACTGGCCGCGAGGCCGAGACCGAGCATCTTCACCACGACGTTGTCCGAGAGGATGAACGCGGCGAAGACGCTCACCATGATCAGCGCCGCGCAGGTGATCACCCGGGCGGTGATCTCCAGGGCCTGGGCCACGGCGTCCTTGGCGTCACCGGTGCGCAGCCAGGCCTCGCGGACCCGGGACAGCAGGAAGATCTCGTAGTCCATGCTGAGCCCGAAGACGATGGCGAACATCATCATCGGCACATAGCTCTCGATGGGCACCTTGCCGGAGACGCCGAGCGCGGGTCCGCCCCAGCCCCACTGGAAGACGGCCACGACGACTCCGTACGAGGCGGCGATGGAGAGCACGTTGAGCACGGCGGCCTTGACCGCGACGAGCAGGCCCCGGAAGACGACGAGGATGACGAGGAAGGCGAGGGCGACGACGACGGAGATGATGAGCGGGAGCCTGCTGGAGACGATGTCGAGGAAGTCGACCTGGGCGGCGGTGGTGCCGGTGACGTAGGTCTTCGCGTCGGTGCCCGCCACCGCCCGCGGCAGGACGTCGTCGACGAGGTGGTCGGTGAGGTGGGTGGTCCGCTCGTCCTGGGGGGAGGCGACCGAGTAGGCGGTGCCGACGAGGACGTCGCCGTCGGGGGTGGCCTCGAGCGGGGTGACGGCGGCGGCGTCCGGCACTCCGGTGAGCGCCTGCTGGAGTCTGCCGGCGAGGGCGGCGCGGTCGGCGGCGGGTACGGCCGTCTGGTCGACGACGAGGGTGAGGGGGCCGTTCGCGCCGGGTCCGAAGGCGGTGGAGATCAGGTCGTACGCCCTCCGGTCGGTGAACGACTTCGGGTCGGCGCCGTCGCCGATGTGGCCGAGCTGGATGAAGAACAGCGGGATCGCGAGGACGGCGAGCGCGACGACTCCACCGGTCAGGAACCACCAGGGGCGTCTCTCGACCCGCCGGGCGTAGCGGTGCCAAGTGCCGTGGGCGGCGGCTCCGGGCTCGGCGTCGGTCTCGGCGACGGGCGGGCGTACGTGGTAGCGGTCGATCCGGCGGCCGACGAGGCCCAGTACGGCGGGGACGAGGGTGAGTGCGGCGAGGACGGCGGTGACGACCGTGAAGGCGGCTGCCAGGCCCAGTTTTCCGATGAAGGTGACGCCGGAGACCCAGAGGCCCGAGAGGGCGATGACGACCGTGCAGCCGGAGACGAGGACGGCCCGGCCGCTGGTGGCGGTCGCCAGGGCGGCGGATTCGGCGGGATCGTGCCCGTTCATGAGGTTCTGGCGGTGGCGGGTGACGAGGAACAGGGCGTAGTCGATGCCGACGCCGAGGCCGATCATGGTGGCCAGGGTGGGCGAGACCGTGCCGAAGGTGAAGGCGGCTGCGGCCAGGCCGAGGAGCGCGAGGCCGCAGACCGCCCCGAGGAGTGCCGTGATCAGGGGGAGGACGGCGGCGACGGCGCTGCCGAAGCCGATGAGCAGGACGAGGACGGCGACGGCGAAGCCGATGGCCTCGCTGGTGCGGTCGTCGGCCTGCGGCCGGGCGAGCTCACCGAGCGGTCCGCCGTACTCGACGGTGACTCCGGCGGCGCGCAGCGGCTGGACGGCGGCGTCGACGCCGGGCAGGTAGCCGGTGCCGAGGGTGGCGGGCGGGACGCTGAAGCGGACGGTGATGTAGGCGGTCCTGCCGTCGGTGGAGAGCGGACCGGTGTCGGGGGTGCCGGTGGGCGGCGGGGGCGGTGTGGTGCCCTGGGGCGGCAGTGGGTTCTGGGCGCTGAGGACGTCGGGCAGTTTCTGCAGGGAGGCGACGGCCGAGCCGACGGCGGCGGACTCGTCGGCGAGCGGTCCCGAGGGGCGGTTCAGGACGATCTGGGCGCCGTAGCCCCCGGCGGCGGGGTCGTGTGCCGTGAGGACGTCGAGGCCCTGCGCGGACTGCACTCCGGGGAGGGAGAAGTCGTCGGAGAACTGGCCGCCGACGGTCCGGTCGACGATCTGGAGTCCGGCGACCGCCGCCAGCCACAGGGCGATGACGACGAGGAAGTGGCGGGCGCACCAGTGGCCGAGCCGGTGGAGCGCGCCTCTGGGCGGTGACGGTCGGCCTGTGGCCGGGCTTCCAGCGTTCATGGCGGTGGCGTGTCCGGTTGGGGGTCCCCGAGCGGTCCCGGCGCCGACTGTGCGCGCCTACCCGGTCCATTGTTCGCCCGCCGGGGCGCTCCGGCATCCCGGCGGGTGCCGGGGGCCGTCGGGTCGGGTGCCGGGTCAGGTCAGGAGGCGGTTGGGGTGGGAGGCGCGGCGGGCGGCGGCGAACAGGGCGTGGATGCGGGCCCCGGCCTGGTCGACGTCGGTGACGGGGGTGGGGAAGGGCAGCCGGACGTCCTGGTCGCCGGAGGGGTGTTCGAGGCGGAGGGTGATGCCGTAGCGGTCGAGGGCGAGGGGGAGGGCGCGGACCATGTCGCGCTCGGGGCGCGGCCGGACGAGTCGCAGGAGGAGGGGGACGAGTTCGGCGTGGCGGTCGACGAGGTGGGTGAGCATGGACGCCTCGCAGGTGGCGAGGGGGTCGATGTCGGTGTCGTGGAGCTCTTCGAGGGTGATGAAGCTGCGGCCGGTGGCGTCCTCGACGAGTGCCTGTCCGAACTCCATGCAGATGCTGGTGTCCGCGTCGGTGCTGTACGGGGTGGCGAGGAGGCCGGTCAGGGTGACGCGGGCCCGCAGCCGGTCGCGTACGGGGGTGGGGGCGATGTCCGTGAACTCCAGGCGGACGGGGATGCGGGCGGCGGAGGCCGCGTGGGTCTCCTCGGCGGGGTCGTGGAGGTGGATGTGGCCCATGGGGCCGCCGCCGTCGAGCCGGTGGACCTCTTGCTGGTGCCCGTCGGACACGACCGTCATCGAGTGGGCGGCGGCGAGTACGGACCGGACGCGTTCGGCGGGGGTGGGGCGTGTGGCGCGGGGGCTGAAGGGGTGCATCCGAGTTCTCCCGGGCAGGTGACGGAGTCAGCGTTACTTAGGTAAGCCTAAGCTAACTTACAGTGCGGGTGCCAGGGAACCCCGCGACACGCCCGGACGCTCCGTCAGGGCGCGTCACCCGACCAGTCGAAGCGGGCCGCGTCACCCGGGCGCGGATCGTAGAAGGACCGGCCCGCCGCCCCGTGCCTGCCCAGCTCCGTCTCCAGGGCCACACCCGAGTCCCGCTCGTCCACCGCCCGCTCCGTGACATCGAGCAGCAGCCCGTCCAGCGGACCCCCCACCAGCTCCGCGTAGACCCGGCCGGGCCTCGGGCCCGGCCGGGGGTCGTCGTGCTCCTGGCCGTACACCCGGCCCCGCAACAGTTCCTCGTCCCTGTCCATGGGACCCAGCGTTCCAGCCGCCACTGACAACCGCCCCACGGGAACGGGCCGCTCACGGCCCGTCGGCCCTGCGCGCCCCGCCGCGCACCCCCTCCCCGGAGCCGGGACCCGAAGAGAAGAAGGTCACAGTCGTACGCCCTCCTGCTCCTTTGACGATCTCCCCTAGCATCCGAGCATGACGGTCCTGCCTGACGACGGGCTCTCCCTGGCGTCCGAATTCCCTGACGCGCCACACGAACAGTGGCAACACCTCGTGGCCGGCGTGCTGCGCAAGTCCGGCAAGGACGTGTCCGGCGACGCCGCCGAGGACGCCCTCTCCACCCTCGTCGAGGAGGGCATCGGCACCCGCCCCCTCTACACCGCGCGCGACGCGGCCCCCGACGCCGGTCTCCCCGGCTTCGCCCCCTTCGTCCGCGGCGGACGCGCCGAGGGGAACGTCCTCGGGGGCTGGGACGTCCGCCAGCAGCACCTCACGGCCGACCGTGACGCCGTCCTCACCGACCTGGAGAACGGCGTCACCTCCCTCTGGCTCGGCGTCGGCGCCACCGGCATCCCCGTCCCCGCCCTCGCGAGCGTCCTCGACGGCGTCTACCTCGACCTCGCCCCGGTCGTCCTCGACGCGGGCGACGAGACGGCCGCCGCCGCCGACGAACTCCTGCGGCTGTACGAGGAGCGCGGCGTCCCCGCCGGCACCGCCCGGGGCAACCTGGGCGCCGACCCCCTCGGCCACGAGGCCCGCACCGGCCGCCCCGCCCGCGACCCGGACTCCGCCGCCGCCCTCGCCCGCCGCTGCGCCGACCGGTACCCGGGCCTGCGCGCCCTGACCGTGGACGCCCTGCCCTACCACGAGGCGGGCGGCTCGGCCGCCCAGGAACTGGGCTGCTCGCTCGCCACCGGCGTCGCCTACCTGCGCGCCCTGACCGACGCGGGACTGGACGTCGCTCCGGCGCTCGGACAGCTGGAGTTCCGCTACGCGGCCACCGCCGACCAGTTCCTCACCGTCGCCAAGCTCCGCGCGGCCCGCAGGCTCTGGGCCAGGGTCGCCGAGGCCTGCGGCGCCCCGGAGGCCGGTGCGCAGCGCCAGCACGCGGTGACCTCCTCGGTGATGATGACCCGCCGCGACCCGTGGGTGAACATGCTGCGGACCACCGTCGCCGCGCTCGCCGCCGGAGTCGGCGGCGCCGACAGCGTCACCGTGCTCCCCTTCGACGAGGCCCTCGGCCTGCCCGACGCGTTCGCCCGGCGCATCGCCCGCAACACCTCCACCGTCCTCATCGAGGAGTCCCATCTGTCCCGGGTCACCGACCCGGCGGGCGGCTCCTGGTACGTGGAGCGGCTCACCGACGAACTGGCCCACGCGGCCTGGGCGTTCTTCCAGGACATCGAACGGTCCGGCGGACAGGCCGCCGCGCTGCGGTCCGGCGCCGTCGGCGAGCGGATCGCGACGACCTGGGCCGCGCGCGGCGCCCGGCTCGCCACCCGCCGCGAACCCGTCACCGGGGTCAGCGAGTTCCCGAACCTCGCGGAGCAGCCCGTGCACCGGACGCCCGCGCCCGAGCGGCCCTCCGGCGGGCTCCCCCGCGTCCGGCGCGACGAGGGCTACGAAGCCCTGCGGGCCCGCTCCGACGCGCACCTCGCGGCCACCGGCTCCCGCCCCCGGGTCTATCTGGCGGCGCTCGGCCCCGCCGCCGCCCACTCGGCCCGTCTCGCCTTCGCCGCCAACCTCTTCCGGGCGGGCGGCATCGAACCCGTCACCGAGGGCACCTTCGAGGAGAGCGGAGCCCGCGAGGCCTGCCTCTGCTCCAGCGACGCGGTGTACGAGGAGTCGGCCGCGACCGCCGCCGCCGGGCTGCGGGCGGCGGGCGCCGCCCACGTCCTGCTCGCCGGACGCCCGGCCGCCCACCCGGGCGTCGACACCCACCTCTTCGCGGGCTGTGACGCCGTCGCCCTGCTCTCCACCGCCCTCGACCGCATGGGAGTGTCCCGATGACCGTCCCCGACTTCACCGGGATCCCCCTCGGCACCCCCGCCCCCGGCGGCACGCCCGACGCGTGGCACACGGCCCTCAAGAAGGCCACCGGCGGTGACGACCTGCTCTGGGAGACCCCGGAGGGCATCGGCGTCAAACCGCTCTACACCGGCCGGGACCTGGAGGGCCTGGACTTCCTGGACACCTACCCCGGCATCGCCCCGTACCTGCGGGGCCCGTACCCCACCATGTACGTCAACCAGCCGTGGACGATCCGGCAGTACGCGGGCTTCTCCACCGCCGAGGAGTCGAACGCCTTCTACCGGCGCAACCTCGCCGCGGGCCAGAAGGGCCTGTCCGTCGCCTTCGACCTGCCGACCCACCGCGGCTACGACAGCGACCACCCGCGCGTCACCGGCGACGTCGGCATGGCGGGCGTCGCCATCGACTCGATCCTCGACATGCGGCAGCTGTTCGACGGCATCCCGCTGGACCGGATGACCGTGTCGATGACGATGAACGGCGCCGTCCTCCCGGTCCTCGCGCTCTACATCGTGGCCGCCGAGGAACAGGGCGTACCCGCCGAGAAGCTGGCCGGGACCATCCAGAACGACATCCTCAAGGAGTTCATGGTCCGCAACACGTACATCTATCCGCCGGGGCCCTCGATGCGGATCATCTCCGACATCTTCGCCTACACCTCGCAGCGGATGCCGCGCTACAACTCCATCTCCATCTCCGGCTACCACATCCAGGAGGCGGGCGCGACCGCCGACCTGGAGCTGGCGTACACGCTCGCCGACGGCGTCGAGTACCTCCGCGCGGGCCGCGCCGCCGGACTCGACGTGGACGCCTTCGCCCCCCGCCTGTCGTTCTTCTGGGCGATCGGCATGAACTTCTTCATGGAGATCGCCAAGCTGCGGGCCGCCCGGCTCCTCTGGGCCAAGCTCGTCAAGCAGTTCGACCCGAAGAACGCCAAGTCCCTCTCGCTCCGCACCCATTCGCAGACCTCCGGCTGGTCCCTCACCGCACAGGACGTCTTCAACAACGTCACGCGCACCTGCGTCGAGGCGATGGCCGCCACCCAGGGCCACACCCAGTCGCTGCACACCAACGCCCTCGACGAGGCGCTCGCCCTGCCCACCGACTTCTCCGCCCGCATCGCCCGCAACACCCAGCTGCTCATCCAGCAGGAGTCCGGCACCTGCCGGGTCATCGACCCCTGGGGAGGCAGCGCGTACGTCGAGCGGCTCACCCACGACCTGGCCCGGCGCGCCTGGCAGCACATCCAGGAGGTCGAGCGGGCCGGTGGCATGGCCCAGGCCATCGACGCGGGCATCCCCAAGCTGCGCGTCGAGGAGGCCGCCGCCCGCACCCAGGCCCGGATCGACTCCGGACGGCAGCCGGTCGTCGGCGTCAACAAGTACCGGGTGGCCGCCGACGAACAGATCGAGGTCCTCAAGGTCGACAACTCCTCCGTGCGCTCCCAGCAGATCGCCAAGCTGCGGCGGCTGCGCGAGGAACGCGACGAGACCGCCTGCCGGGACGCCCTCGACGCCCTCACCCGGGCGGCCGGCGGCGACGGCAACCTCCTCGAACTCGCGGTGCGCGCGGCCCGCGCCATGGCCACCGTCGGCGAGATCTCCGACGCCCTGGAGAAGGTCTACGGGCGCCACGCGGGCCAGATCCGTACGATCTCCGGTGTGTACCGCAACGAAGCGGGCGAGTCCCCGTCCGTGGCGCGCACCCGCGCCCTGGTCGACACCTTCGCGGAGGCCGAGGGCCGCAGGCCCCGCATCCTGGTCGCCAAGATGGGCCAGGACGGCCACGACCGGGGCCAGAAGGTGATCGCCACCGCCTTCGCCGACCTGGGCTTCGACGTCGACGTCGGCCCGCTGTTCCAGACCCCCGCCGAGGTGGCGCGGCAGGCCGTCGAGGCCGATGCGCACATCGTCGGGGTCTCCTCGCTGGCCGCGGGACACCTCACCCTCGTACCGGCGCTGCGGGAGGAGCTGGCGGCCGAGGGACGCGAGGACATCATGATCGTGGTCGGCGGGGTGATCCCGCCGCAGGACGTGGCGACGCTCCTGGAGATGGGCGCGGCGGCCGTGTTCCCCCCGGGGACGGTGATCCCCGACGCGGCCCACGACCTGGTCACACGGCTGGCGGCCGACCTCGGGCACGAGCGGTGATCGACCTCGACACCTACGTACGGGGGGTCCGCGAGGGGAAACGGGCGCTCGTGGCCCGCGCGATCACCCTCGTCGAGTCGACCCGCCCCCAGCACCGGGCGCTCGCCCAGGAACTCCTCACCGCGCTGCTGCCGCACAGCGGGAACGCCGTGCGGATCGGCGTCAGCGGAGTGCCCGGGGTCGGCAAGTCGACCTTCATCGACGCGTTCGGGTCGATGCTGACCGGGCTCGGGCACCGGGTCGCGGTGCTGGCCGTCGACCCCTCGTCGAGCCGCACCGGCGGCTCCATCCTCGGCGACAAGACCCGGATGGAGCGGCTCGCCGTCGACCCGGCGGCCTTCGTCCGCCCCTCCCCCACCGCCGGGACGCTCGGCGGGGTCGCCAAGGCGACCCGCGAGTCGATCGTCGTGATGGAGGCCGCCGGACACGACGTGGTCCTCGTCGAGACCGTCGGCGTCGGCCAGTCCGAGACCGCCGTCGCCGACATGGTCGACTCCTTCCTGCTGCTCACCCTGGCCCGCACCGGCGACCAGCTCCAGGGCATCAAGAAGGGCGTCCTGGAACTCGCGGACATCGTCGCCGTCAACAAGGCGGACGGCCCCCACGAGCGGGACGCGCAGATCGCCGCCCGCGAACTCGCGGGCGCACTGCGCCTGATGCACGGCGCCGACGCCTTCTGGACGCCACCGGTGCTGACTTGCAGCGCCCGCGAGTCCACCGGGCTCGACGAGGTGTGGGAGCGCCTCACCCACCACCGGGCCCTGCTCGACGGCACCGGCCGCCTCACGGCCAAACGGCAGGAGCAGCAGATCGACTGGACCTGGTCGATGGTCCGCGAGGAACTGCTGCGCCGGCTGCGCACCGACCCGGCGGTCAAGGAGCTGGCGCCCGTCCTGGAGAAGCGGGTCAGGGCCGGTGAGCTGACGGCGACGCTGGCCGCCGAACGCATCCTGGACGTCTTCGGGGAGCGGCTCGACCGCCGCCCCTGACCGGCCGGAAGAAAGGGGGCCTCCCGTCCGGGAGGCCCCCTTTCCCGTGCCCCGAGCACCCACTTTTTTGTGGGTACTTGTCGGGACGGCGTCCCCCGGGCGAAGCTGGAAGCGGCCCGGAGGAAGGAGCACGAGGGCCTCAGACCGCGGCCGGGACGGCCGTGAGACGGTCGATCCGACGGTACCCCCAGTCCGTCAACGGGCCGAGCGCCACGGAGAGTTCGAGTCCTAAGCCGGTCAGCGAGTAGACGGTCTTCGGCGGCAGGACGTCGTACACCTCACGGTGCACGAGACCGTCCTCCTCCATCTCCCGCAGGGCCTGGGTCAGCACCTTCTCGCTGATCTCGGGAAGCTTCCGGCGCATTTCGCCGGGGCGGTGCGGGCCGGATTCGAGCAGCCACAGCAGATGGGTCTTCCATTTTCCCTCGATGACGGCGATCGCGGCACTCACTCCGCACACGTTCGTCTCCTGGGCTCGGGCGCGTGACATCCGCGTCCTCTCCTTCCTCCGGGATCTTCTTTTCTCCTCATTCGTATACAAGGGAGTTCACCCATGTCTTCTTCCCCTTCTTCGCCTTCTTCCGCGTCCGCTCCCGCCGGGGAGGACGGCGCCGCCGTCACCGTCCTCGGGCTCGGCCCGATGGGCCGGGCGCTGGCCGGGGCCTTCCTGGACGCCGGGGTGCGGACCACGGTGTGGAACCGTACGCCCGGCCGGGACGGGGAGCTGGCCGCCCGGGGGGCGCTCACCGCCACGAGCGCCGAGGAGGCGGTCGCGGCGAGCCCGCTGACCGTCATCTGCCTGGTCAACTACGACGCCACCGACTCCGTCCTGCGGGCCGCCGCGGTGGCCGGAGCCCTCAAGGGGCGGACGCTGGTGAACCTGAGCGCCGACACCCCCGCGCGGGCCAGGGACACCGGGCGCTGGGCCGAGGAGCACGGCATCGACTACCTCGACGGCGCGATCATGACCCCGACCCCGAGCATCGGCACGCCCTCGGGGGTGTTCCTCTACAGCGGACCCGTACCGCTCCACACCGCGCACGCGCCGGTCCTCGGCGCGCTGGGCGGCAGCCACACCCATCTCGGAGAGGACATCGGCCGGGCGGCGGCGTACGACATCGCGCTGCTCGACATCTTCTGGACGTCGATGACCGGCTATGTGCACGCCCTGGCGCTGGCGCGGGCCGAGGGCGTCTCGCCGACCGAACTGGCGCCGTTCGCCGAGGGCATCGGGGCGATCCTGCCGCCGCTGTTCCGCGAGTGGGCCGAGGACGTGGAGAGCGGCGGGTTCTCCGGCGAGGGCAACCCGGTGACCTCGGGCCTCTCGACGATGGAGCACATCGTGCGCGCCTCGGAGGAGCACGGCATCGAGGCGGGCGCGATGCGCGCCGCCGAGTCCCTGGCCCGGCGCGCGGTGGCCCTCGGGCACGGGACGGACGGTTTCAGCCGTGTCGTCGAGATCCTGGGACGCGGCTGAGGCGGGCCGGGTACGGGCCCGGCGGGGGCGGACGTCGCCGCCGGGCCCGTACCGCCCCGGTCGGTCAGTCCCGGGCCAGGAAGGCGGGGCGCAGGGAGGGGTCCACCGGGTCGTAGTAGCGGTGGAAGACCGGGGTGGCCGAGCCGGAGACCGGGGGGACGATCCAGCTCCAGTCGGCGGGAGTCCGTCTGCCCTGCGCGTTCTCCCGGTCGATGTGCCGGAGGAACCGCCGTGACTCGGTGTGGTGGTCGGTCATCGTCACGCCCGCCCGCTGGAAGGAGTGGAGCACGGCCACGTTGAGCTCCACGAGAGCCCGGTCGCGCCAGAGGGTCCGCTCGGCCGAGCGGTCCAGACCGAGACGGTCGGCGACCACCGGAAGCAGGTCGTAGCGCTCCGGGTCGGCGAGGTTCCTCGCGCCTATCTCGGTGCCCATGTACCAGCCGTTGAAGGGCGCCGCCGGATAGCGCACTCCGCCGATCTCCAGAGTCATGTCGCTGATCGCGGGCACCGCGTACCAGCGCAGCCCGAGGGAGGCGAACCACGGATGGTCGGGGTGGACGAGCGGCACTTCGAGGACGGTGTCGTCGGGCAGTTCGTACCACTCGGGGCGGGCGTCGGGCCGCTCCCGCACCATCAGCGGCAGGACCTGGAAGGGCTCGCGGTCCCGTTTCCAGCCGAGGGCGACGGCGCGCTCGGTGAGGGGGCCGCCGCGCGGGTCGCCGCTCCAGTTCCCTTCGGGGGTGCGGTGTCCGGCGTAGCGCACCAACTGGTCGTTGACGATCCGGGGTCCGGGACGGCCCGGCCGGTCGGGGGCGAAGACGGAGATCACGGGTCTGATCCGGCCGCCGTTGCCCGCGAGCCGCAGATGCTCGAAGCAGTGGGCGGCCAGCTCGTCGGCTCCGGTGACGTGCCGCAGGTCGCGGACGACGAGGCCGCGCCAGTAGAGCCGTCCGATGCACCGGGCGGAGTTGCGCCAGGCGACGCGGGCGCCGAAGGCCAGTTCCTCCGGGGTGTGGGTGTAGGTGCCGGTGCGCCCGATCTCCGCGAGGACCTCGCGGAGACGGCCCTCGGGGCTTCCCGCGGTGGGCTGCTCGCGGTGGTACTGGCGGATGAATCGTTCCGCCTCGGCCCGGTCCACCAGGTCCGCGCGCGGGGCGCGGGCCCCGGGGGCGGGTGCGGTGGGTGTCGGGTGCCCGTGCGCGTAGGGGCAGGTTCCCGTGGCGGCGGGGGCGGAGTTCCGGCGGCTGCGACTGAAGATCAAAGTGTTCCCTCCCGCCGCCATGATTACCGTACGAATATGGTCGGGCGCGGAGGGTACGTGAATCCCCGGTCATGGCGGGGTCCCCACTGATACCCTGCGCGGCTCCGTCCGGGCAGGACCCCCGGACACCGTCACTCTCTTCCCACTCGCCCCACCCGTCACTCCACAACACACGCGCGTCGATACGCGCCCAACGCCATGGGCTCGCGCATACGGCTGCGGCACATACAGCCGATTCCTGCGTACGACGCGAAACAGCCAGGGCACACCTCGCCACACATCCACGCGACCATGGGACCCGCGCCCTCGACCTGCGACTCCCCCCTCCTGGGACGCACGGCCCGGTCGGAGATGGCATGAGATCCAGCCAACCGTGCGTCCGGTCATCACATCACCTCCATCTCACCTATTGGGGTGAACGCCCCGATACGAGCGGCATTGAAATGGATCTTCCTCCTTAGGCTCACGTCGCCAGCCATCGATCCGGGTCGATCATCGCCACGGACAGCTGCGCGGTTCATCGCTCAAAGGACGCACACATGACCATCGCCCCGCAGAACGATCTCCTCGACCACAAGTTCGACATGTGCTTCGGGCACGCCGACCAGAACAAGGACGGCGTGGTGGACGCCGCCGACATCCTGACCTTCGCCGCCCGGGTCATCGCGGCCGTGGGCGAGCCCTTCGACTCGCCGAAGTCCGTCGAGATGCTGCGCGTCTGTGAGAACTGGTGGAAGGGGATGGTGTCGGAACTCGACACCGACAAGGACGGGAAGATCGACCCGGAGGAGTACCGGGTCGGGATGCGCCGCCTCGTCGGTTCCGCGTCCTCCTTCGAAGCGGCCAGCCGCCCCGTGGCCACGGCCATCTGGAAGCTCTGCGACCGCGACGACGACGGCGAGGTGACCGCGGCCGAGTTCAGCGCCGTCCAGCTCGCCTTCGGCACCACCCCGGAGAACGCCCGCCTCGGTTTCGACAAGCTCGACCTCGACGGCGACGGCTCGCTCTCCGTGGACGAACTCACCACCGCCTTCCGCGACTTCTACACCAGCACCGACGCCGACACCAACGGCAACTGGCTCTTCGGGGCGGACTTCCAGACCGCCTGATCGGTCCGATCGACAAGCGGCGGGCGGCAGGACACCGCCGTGTCCCGCCGCCCGTCGCCCAGCCATCGTCCCGCCGCGGCGTGATGGGTCCCACCTCCCACCACGCCGTGGCGGGCCAGGGGAAAGCCCGAATGAACCTAGCGGCACTCGACGTCGACGGCACCCTCTACGAAGGGACCCTCGGCTTCTCCCTACTCGACGAACTGCGCGCGTCCGGCCTGGTGAGCGCCCACGCCGTCCAGAACGTCCGCGACGCCATGCGCGAACACCGCGGTGCGGGCGGCCGGTTCCGTGACACCACGGACCTGACGAGCGACGCGTACGCCCACGCCGTGGGAGGTGTGCGGCACGAGGACGCCGTGCGGGCCTCCCACACGGCCTGGCGCCGGGTCCGCCACCGGTTGCTGGCGAGCAGCGCTCCCCTGGTCGAGAGCCTGCGGCGGAACGGCTTCACACCGGTCCTGATGTCCGGCAGCCCCCAGGAGATGATCGACCGGATCGCCGACGAACTGGGCGTCGCCCACCGCATCGGGATGCGTCTCGCGACCGGGGCGGACAGCGCCTACACCCACCGGTTCCTGACCCTTCCGGCCGTCCCCGAGGTCAAGGCCGCCCTGTTCCGGGCGCTGGCGGCCCGGCTCGGCGGCGATGTGCGGGCCGCCCTGGCCGTCGGCAACAGCGCCTCCGACCACGCCCTGCTCGACGCGGTCGGGCACCCGGTGGCCTTCGAGCCGGACGACGCCCTGCGGGCCCTGGCCCGGAACGGCGGCTGGACCATCGCGGACCGGCACGACCTCCTGCCCCTGGTCGACGCGCTCACCGGCCCCCGCCGCCTGCCGCCCGCCCCCCGGTCGGCCGTCCTCCTCCCCTCATCGAAGACCTCGGAGAGAAACCTTCATGCGCACTCCTCATGACATCGGCTCCCGCTTGACCGAGCGCAAGGTCGACGTGTGCTTCGCACACGCCGACCGGGACCAGGACGCCCTGATCGAACTCGCCGACGTGTCGGTCCTGTTCACCCGTATCCTGGCCTATGTGGGGGAACCGCTCGGCAGTCCCAAGGCCCTCGCCGTGCACACCGCCTCGCAGAGATTCTGCGACCACATGGCGTCCGTCACCGGCTGGGCGCCCGACCGCCGGATCACCCCGGAGGAATGGCGCGAGGCCATGGCGAAGGCCCTCGCCGGGGGGACGGCCGACTACGACGCGTACTTCCGGCCCGTCGGCGAGTCCGTCTGGGCGGCCGTGGACCGGGACGGCGACGGCGTCGTACGGCTCCCCGAGTTCATCGCGTTCCAGCGGGGCATGGGCACGCCCGACGCGAACGTCCGGCTCGCGGCCGACCGCATGGGCCTGCCCGACGCCGAAGCGGGTCTGCCGATGGCGGACGTCCTGCGGGCACACCGCGAGTTCTACACCAGCGCCGACGCCGGTTCGCCGGGGAACTGGCTGTACGGGGACGTGTGGGCGGACGCGTTCTGGGACGGCACGAGGGCGAAGCTGTGACGGTCGGCAGCGGCCCGGTGAAGGCCAGAGCGGCGGTGCTCCGCTCCCGCACCCTCCCGTTCCGGGTCGAGGACGTGACGCTGGAGGGACCGGGCCCCGGAGAGGCCCTCGTCCACGTGGCGGGCACCGGCTTCTGCCACACCGATCTCCTGCCGCGCACCGACCGGCTCGGCGTCGCCCTGCCTCTCATCGGAGGGCACGAAGGGGCCGGGACGGTGCTCGCGACCGGGGCGGGGGTCCATGAGGTGTCCGTGGGCGACCACGTCGTCATGTCCTTCGACTCCTGCGGCGGCTGCCGCTCCTGTCTGGCCGGCCGCCCCGCCACCTGCGCGGCCTTCTTCCCCCGCAACCTGACCGGCCGTCACCCCGGTGGTACGGGCGCGGCCCGGGACGCGGAAGGCCTGGAGGTGGCCGCGTACTGGTTCGGGCAGTCCTCCTTCGCCACGCACTGCGTGGTCCCGGCCCGCGCGCTCGTCCCGGTTCCCCGGTCGCTGCCGCTCGACCTGCTCGGGCCGCTCGGCTGCGGGTTCCAGACGGGGGCGGGCGCGGTCGTCAACTCCCTCGGGGTGCGCGCCGGATCCAGCGTGGTGGTGGCGGGGACCGGCGCGGTCGGCCTGGCGGCGGTGATGGCCGCGCGCGCCGTCGGCGCGACCGTCGTCGTCGCCGTCGACGTCCTGCCCGTCCGGCGCGAACTGGCGGCGGAACTGGGCGCGACCCACACGCTCGACGGCGGCTCCGAGACGCTCACCGAGGAGATCCTGCGGATCACCGGGGGCGCCGACCACGCGGTCGACACCACGGGACTGCCCCCGGTCATCACCGCGCTCGTCCGCTCCCTCCACAGCGCCGGGAGCTGCGGCCTGGTCGGGGTGCAGCACGGCGACCTGATCGTGGACCCGCTGCTCATCGCGTCCGGGCGCACGATCAAGGGGATCATCGAGGGCGACGCGGAGCCCCGGCTGTTCGTACCCCGGCTCATCGACCTCTGGCAGCGGGGCCTGTTCCCCTTCGACCGGCTGATCCGCCGGTATCCGCTCGCCGAGATCGACCGTGCCGAGCGGGACGTGGCGAGCGGTGCGGTGGTCAAGGCCGTGCTGATCCCGTGACGGGCCCGCGTCCGCCCGGCCGGGTCCGTGTTCCCGGCGTCACCACGGTCCCGGCCCGCCCGGCCCCGTCCCCCTCCCCGTAAACCCCCGTCTCCGTCCCCATCCTCGTCCCAGGAGGTACCCGTCATGCGCCCCGTCGAGCCGGACCGCTTCACCCTCGATCCCCACCGGGACCTCCAGGAACAGGCGCGTCTCCTGCGCGCCCACGGCGGAGTCGTCCCGGCCCGCTGGCCGGGAGGCGTGGACTGCTGGGCCGTCGTCGGGTACGCCGAACTGGAGGCGGTCCTCACCCAACCTCTGTTCGCCCGCTCGCCCACGCACTGGCGGGCGCTGCGGGAGGGCGAGATCCCCGCCGACTGGCCGATGACCGACCACCTCAGCCGCCAGTGGATGCTGACCTCGGACGGCGCGGACCACACCCGGCTGCGGCGGGTGGCGGCCGGTGCGTTCGCGCCGCGCCGGGTGAAGGCGCTGGCCCCGGCCGTCACCGAGGCCGTCGAGCGGCTGCTCGACGGCCTCGACCCGGCCGCACGGCCGGTCGACATCCGCACCGAGTTCGCGCTGCCGCTCGCCCTCGACGTGCTGTGCTCACTGCTCGCCGTACCCGACGAAGAACGGGACCGGGCCACCTCCCTGGTCTTCCGCGCCTTGTCCCGGGCAGCCCTCACCCCGCAGGAGTCCAAGCTGCTCAGTGCGGAGATCCGGGCCTACCTCGACCACCTGCTGGCACGACCGCCCGCCCCCGGTGAGGAGGACGGGCTGGTCGCGGCCCTCAGGGAGTCGGCCGCCCCCGGTGGCGGACTCAGCCACCAGGAGGCCAGGGACACCCTCTGGCTCTTCCTCGCCGCCGGTTTCGACACGACGGTGGCCGCCCTCGTCAACGCCGTCCGCGCGCTCCTCGCCCACCCGCGCGAGCTGGAACGCGTCCTCGGCGGGGCCGTCGCCTGGGACGACGTGGTCGAGGAATCCCTGCGCTACGACGCGAGCGTCTTCGCGCTGCCCTTCGCCTTCCCCCGTGAGGACGTCACCCTGGGAGGGCGGCGGATCAGCGCGGGTGACGCCCTGCTGCTGTGCTACGCGGCGGCCAACCGCGACCCCTCCCAGGAGGGCGGCGGTGACGTCTTCACGTCCACGGGGCCGGGCACCCGGCACCTGGCCTTCGGCCGGGGGCCGCACTTCTGCCTGGGCGCGCCCCTGGCCCGCCTCCAGCTCCGCACGGCCCTGTCGGCGCTCTTCGCCCGCTTCCCGGCCCTCCGCCCGGCCGCCGCCCCGGGCGCGCCCGTGTCGTCACTGACGATCAACACGGTCGCCTCGCTCCTGGTCTCCGCCTGACCGCGTGCCCGCGTGCCCGCGTGCCCGGCTGACCGGCTGACCGGCTGACCGGCTGACCGCACGAGCACAGGCCCGGCCGCCCCGACTAGATGACGCCCTGGGCCGCCATCGCCCGCGCCACCCGCAGGAAGCCGGACACGTTGGCGCCCGTCACGTAGTCGTCGGCCTGGCCGCCGTACTCCTCGGCGGTGTTCCGGCACTGGCTGTGGACGTCGCGCATGACCTCGGCGAGCCGGGCCTCGGTCTGCTCGAAGGACCAGGTCTCGCGGGAGGCGTTCTGCTGCATCTCCAGGGCGGAGGTGGCCACGCCTCCGGCGTTGGCCGCCTTGCCGGGGCCGAAGAGGATCCCGGCCTCCTGGAAGACCCGGACCGCCTCGGGCGTGCAGGGCATGTTGGCGCCCTCGGCGACGGCCCGGACGCCGTGCTTGACCAGGGCGACGGCGTCGTCACGGCCCAGCTCGTTCTGGGTCGCGCAGGGCAGGGCGATGTCACAGGGCACGTCGTAGACCGTGCCCCGGGCCGAGAAGCGGGCGGTCGGCTTCGCGTCCGCGTAGGCGGAGATCCGCTCGCGGCGCACTTCCTTGACGTCCTTGAGCAGGTCGAGGTCGATGCCGTCCTCGTCGACGAGGTATCCGGAGGAGTCGCTGCACGCCACGACCCGGCCGCCGAGGGCGTGGACCTTCTCCACCGCGTACACGGCCACGTTCCCGGAGCCGGAGACCACCACGCGGCGCCCGTCGAAGCCCTCGCCGCGCGTGGCGAGCATCTCCTCGGCGAAGAACACGGCGCCGTAGCCGGTGGCCTCGGTACGGACCTGGGAGCCGCCCCAGCCGATGGCCTTGCCGGTGAGGACACCGGACTCGTACCGGTTGGTGATCCGCTTGTACTGGCCGAAGAGGTAGCCGATCTCGCGGGCGCCGACCCCGATGTCTCCGGCGGGCACGTCGGTG
The DNA here is from genome assembly GCF_042754005.1 of Streptomyces sp. NPDC059247. Lineage (NCBI taxonomy): Bacteria > Bacillati > Actinomycetota > Actinomycetes > Kitasatosporales > Streptomycetaceae > Streptomyces > Streptomyces sp. NPDC059247. Next base: position 668,009 of record NZ_JBHYZW010000001.1, on the reverse strand, counting down.
TGCTCGCCCAGGTGGCGGTAGAGCTCGGTCATGAAGGACTGGCAGAAGCGCATGACCTCGGCGTCCGAGCGGCCCTTGGGGTCGAAGTCGGAGCCGCCCTTGCCGCCGCCGATCGCCATCCCCGTCAGCGCGTTCTTGAAGATCTGCTCGAAGCCGAGGAACTTCACGATGCCGAGGTTGACGCTCGGGTGGAACCGCAGTCCGCCCTTGTACGGGCCGAGGGCGCTGTTGAACTCCACCCGGAATCCCCGGTTCACCCGCACGGCGCCCTGGTCGTCGACCCACGGGACACGGAATATCAGCTGCCGCTCGGGTTCGCAGAGCCGCTCCACGATGCCCGCCGCGAGATAGTCGGGGTGGCGCTCCAGGGCCGGGGCCAGCGAGTCGAGGACCTCGGCGGCGGCCTGGTGGAACTCCGCCTCACCGGGGTTGCGCCGACGGACCTCCGCGTAGACGGCTTCCATGTGTGCGCTGACGTTCATGCGTGTCTCTCGCCTTCTCGTCTTCCGAAAGTTCCGCCGCGTGCGGGCGACGTTCCCCGCCATTCTCTCCGGTGGCCGGGACCGGACCGTCCCCGAGGGGCATGGACGCCTCGGCCCCGTGCCGCCCGGGTGACGGCGGCGCTCGCGCCGGTCGCCGTGAACGGGTCGCCGTGTCCGTCGCCGTGCACGGGGTTGTCCCGTCCGTCCCCGTGCACGGGGTTGTCCTGTCCGTCCCCGGCCACGGGCGGCGGGGGCCGCCGGACCGGTGACGGCCCTGGATGGGGGGCCGTCCGGTTCAGTGGCCGGAGGGTCGCACCGTCCGCCGGGCGGGCGCCGTGCTGTCGCGGACGACGAGCCGGGGCAGCGGCAGGCGGTGCGGGGGCTCGTCGGGCGCCGTGCCGTCCACCGCGTCGAGGAGCAGTCCAGCAGGCGCACGCGCTGTACGGCGCGCAGGACCCGCGCGTGTCTGGGTCGCCCCGGACACCGGCGACCGGTACGGCCTGGTGCACAACGAGTTCACCCCGCAGCCGTTCGGCGACGGCGTCCACCACGACGGCATCGGCTACGCCGTCTCCCGGGACCAGGGCCGTACGTGGAAGGTCGAGGACCACGTCATCGCCTCGCCCTTCAGCACGGAGCGCGGCGACACGGCCGCGAGTGGTACGACGGCGCCTGGTCCCAGCCGGGCGTCGGCGGCCGGGAGAGCACCATGGTGCCGGTCGGCTCCGGCAGCACGACGGGTACGTCCCGCCGTCGAAGGAGTACGACCCCGCCCGCGCCGGTTCGGTGAGCCAGCAGGTCGCCGCCGGTCTGACGCCCCCGACGTCCCCGCTGTTCGTCATGGACCGCACCGGCGGCGCCGACCAGCGCTGGACGCTCACCCGGCAGGCGGACGGCACCCACGCCGTCGCCTCCGTGGCGAGCGGACTGCTCCTGACCGCCGCCTCGGCCGTGAACGGCGCCCTCGTCGCCCGGCGCCCGGACGGCGGCGGCGCGCTCCAGCGGTGGACGGTCGGCTGCGTCTCCGGCCGGTGCCGGAAGGGGCCGGGGAGCGGGTCCCCCGGGCCCGCCCCCCGGGACCGGACGCGGCGGTCACCGGCCCTCCCGCACCCGCCGTCAGGCGGTGGCCGGGGCGAGGACCACGAAGTCCGCGTTCGACGGGTCGAGGCAGACCGCGAGCCGCCCCACGCCCGGCATGTCCTGCGGTCCCATCTGGATGTTGCCGCCGCTCGCGGTGACCCGGGCGACCGTCTCGTCGCAGTCGGCGACGGCGAGGACCGGATGCCAGTAGGGGCGCCCGTGCGCGAGGGCGAGATCGGCCTCCGCGAGGGTCATGAGGCCGCCTTGCGTCCGCTCGTCGGGGAGCCCGGCGGGGGTGATGAGGGTGTACGTGCCCGAGCCGCCCGGCAGTTCCATGTCGCCGAACCGCCAGCCGAGGACTCCGCCGTAGAACTCCTTCGCGGCGGTCGCGTCGGTGGTGTACAGCTCGGTCCAGCACAGCGAGCCGGGCTCGTCGGTCAGCTCGACGCCCCGGTGGGCGCCCGGCTGCCAGACGGCGAACTGTCCGCCCAGCGGATCGCTGTACTGGGCGATCCGGCCCCACTCGCCGGGCTCCGTGGGGGCGCGCCGGACGGTGCCGCCCCGGTCCTCGACGGCGCGGGTGGTGGCCTCCGCGTCGGGGACGCTGTAGTAGATCATCCAGGCGGACCGGGCGCCCTCCTCGGTGAGTCTGCCGAGCCCCGCGACGGTCTTCCCGTCCTTGCGGAACACGCCGCCCTCCATGCCCTCGCCCATGGGCGCGTACTCCCAGCCGAGGACGGCGCCGTAGAACGCGGCGGCGGCCGGGACGTCGGGGGCGCCCAGGTCGAGCCAGCAGGGGGAGCCGGGCGCGAAGTCGGTGGTGATCATGGCGAGGGCCTCCACGTCTCCGGACGGACCGGTCCGGGTACCTCCTCAGCCTCGCACCGGGGGCGTCCCGCCGCCCGTCGGGGCGCCCCCGCCGACCGCCCGGAGGATCGCCGTCTCGACGTCCGTGACGCGGTCGGCGAGCAGCGCGAGGGCGGCGACCGCGCGGGTCAGCGGGTCGTCGGCGGAGCCGCCGAGGCGCCTCTCGCGCGCGTACGTCTCCATGATCTCGGCCCAGCGGGCGGCCCGGTCCCCGTCGAGGGTGCCGCGGAGCTGGTCGAGCTTGAGCAGATTGGTCTCGGTCTCGGCGGTGAGGGTGCCCGCCTCGGCCGTGTAGTGGTCGTCCACGACGGCGGCCAGTTCGGCGGCGTTCATCGCGGGGGTGATGCGGGCCACGATCCTGTTCATGTTCCGGTACGAGCCCTGGAGCCGGAAGGGCGGTTCGGTGCGGGTCGCGTCGGTGCGGGCGGCGGAGGCGATGTAGGCGGTGTTGACCGCGAGGACGGTCTCGCGGGCGGTCAGCAGATGGCGCAGGACGGCGAGGACCGGGTCCAGCTCGGCCGGGGCGTAGGGGTGGACGAGCCGGTCGGCCCGTGCGGTGGGGTCACCGGCGGCGAGCCGGGCCAGCAGGCTCAGGTCGGCGCGGTCGCGTCCGGCCAGCGGGGCGAGCACCGGGTGGGAGGTGAGGGCGTTCTCGACGAAGCTGAGGGCGAAGGCGTCCTCCTTGCCGGTGAGGACGTCTCCGAGGTTCCAGACGTCGGCGCGGTTGGCGAGCATGTCGGGGACCTGGAAGCGCTGCCCGGACTCGGTGTAGGGGTTGCCCGCCATGCAGAGGGCGAAGCGCTTGCCGCGCAGGTCGTGTCCGCCGAGGGTGCGGGTGGCGTCGCAGAGCGGGATGAACTTCTGGAGCAGTTCCGGCGAGCAGTGCTGGATGTCGTCCAGGTAGAGGAGGACGTTGTTCGCGGCGGCCAGCGCGAACGCGATCTTCTCCAGTTCCCTGCGGGCCGCCGCGTCGGGTGCCTCGGCCGGGTCGAGGGAGGTGGTGGCCCGGCCGAGGGCCGGTCCGTCGATCTTGACGAGGAGCAGGCCGAGGCGGTCGGCGACGTACTCGATCAGGGTGGTCTTGCCGTAGCCGGGCGGGGAGAGGAGGAGGAGCAGGCCGTGGGAGTCGGTGCGCTTGGCGTCCCCGGCGGCGCCGAGCTGCTTGGCGAGGTTGTCGCCGATCAGGGGGAGGTAGACCTCGTCCACGAGCCGGTTGCGGACGAAGGAGGACATGACGCGGGGCCGGTACTCGTCCAGGCGGAGCCGGGCGCGTTCGGCGGTGACGAGCGCGGTGCGGGCGCGCTGGTAGGCGCGGAAGGCGGGGACGTCCTCGGCGGCGAACCGCGCGGTCCTGTCGAGGAACTCGTCGAGGCGCAGGTCGAGGCTGCCGCCCCGGACGCGGGGGTGGCTGCCCAGGAGGCCGGTGACCGTGGTCGTGGTGGGGGTGTCGATCGTGTACCGGAGGAGACCGGGTGCGAGTTCGACGGCGACCGCTTCGGCGAGGACGCCGTCGTCGGGCCGTTCGCCGCAGGCGTGCGCGTAGGCACCGAGCCAGCTCTCGGTCAGTTGGCGCCGGGCGGCCGGTTCGGTGAGCGCGGCGAGGTCGTCGTCGTAGCCGGAGCGGGCGGCGGCCTTGTGGAAGGCCTCCAGGAAGGTGCGGGCCCCGGCGGAGAGGGCGAAGCCGGCCGGTTCGGCGGCGAGTTCCTCCACGAGGTACGCGGCGGCGGCCGGGTCGCCGGTCGCCGCCGTCAGTTCGGCGTGGAGCCCGTCGGGGCCGGAACCGCTGCCGAAGAGGGCGCGGGCCCGGCTGAGGGAGGCGGCCCGGCGGGTCCACTGCTCCCGTGCGTCGGGGGTGGCGGCGGTCGCCCAGAAGAGCTGGGCGGCGGCGCGGGCGCGGGCCGGGTGGGCGAGGGGGCCCGCGTGTCGGCGCAGGCGGAGCAGGGCCGCGAGGAGGAGGGTCGCGTCGTGGTCGTGGACGCCGCGCTCGTACCCCTCGTCGTAGGCGTCGGCCGCCGCCTTCCGTACGAGTCCGGGGAGGTCGGGGTCGTCCGGGTCCTCGGGTCCGTGGGCGGCGAGGAGCCGGGCCGCGAGGTGTTCGGCGCGGTACACCTCGGGTGATTCGGAGGGCAGGACGCGGGTCCAGCAGGCCCGGGTGGCGGCGAACCCGGGGTCGGTGACGGGGGCGCGGTAGTCGGTTCCGGTGATCGCGAGGGCGAGGGTGTCGCCGTGCGGGACGAGGGTGAGTTCGGTGGACCGCCGGTTGACGGCGAAGCGGTGTCCGCCGAGCCGTACGGTGTCGCCGTCGTCGGAGAACAGGTCGGTGCGGTCGCGCAGGGCGCGGCCCGCTTCCTGGCGTGCGGCGGCGAGGCGGCCCTCCAGTTCCTCGGCCCTGACCCGGTCGTCGAGTTCCCGCAGTTCGGCGGCGGTGCGGCGGACCCGGGCGACCATGGGGTCGGAGGCGAAGTAGGTGTGGACCGCGTCGAGGTCGGCGAGGGTGGCGGCGCGGCGGGTGATCGCCTCCAGGACCCGTCCGGTGGAGTCGGCGAGGCGTTCGGCGCGGCGGGCGCGGGCGTCCTGGAGTGCTTGTCGGCGGGTGGCGAAGGCCTCGTGGACCTCGGTGCGGCGCTCGTCGATGCCCGCGAGGTGTCCGTCGTGTTCGGAGAACCGGGATTCCAGGTTCTCCAGCTGGAGCAGGAGGCGGGCGAGGTGTTCGTCGCAGAGTTCGGGGGTGTCGGCGGCGCCGAGGGCGCCGGTGACGGCCTGGGCGAACAGGGCGGTCTCGGCGGCGAACTCGGCGCGGCTCTCGGTGTCGAGGAGGGCGGCGCGGCGGGCGGTGAGGACGGCGCGGGCGCGGTTGACGGCGCCGAGGACTCCGGCGATCCGCTCCAGGACGGAGGTGCGGACGGTGGCGTCGCCGATGTCGAGGCCCGCGACGACCTCGCTGAGGGTGCGCAGTCCGGCGGCGTGTTCGTCGAGGCGGGCGCGGAGGGGGCCGGTCTCGGCGACGGTGGTGAGGGCGGCGGCCTCGGCCTCGGTCCTGGTGGCCTCGGTGTGGTGGGGGGTGAAGGCGTCCTCGCCGCGGAGGAAGGCGACGGCCCTGCGGCCCGCCGCCGCGATGTCGTCCTCGACCTCGTGGGCCAGGGCGTCGACGCGTGCGGTGTCGGCGTACCGCATCTCCTTGACGGTGATCAGCCGTCCCTGGGAGCGGCGGAGTTCGGTGATGCGGCCGATCCAGTCGGCGGCGGTGGCGGGGGATTCGCTGCGGACGAGGCGGACGAGCCGGGCGACCTCCCGGGCGGCCCCGTCGGTGGCGTCGGTGGCCTGCCGGGTCAGGGCGGTGACGGTGGCGAACTCACGCAGGACCTGTTCGGCGGTGGAGCGCAGTTCGTCGAGGGCGGTGCGGAGGTCGCCGGTCCCGGGGTCGCCGAGCCAGTGGTGGCTGTCGGCGGTGCGGACGCAGTCGGCGACGAGTGCCTCGTACACCTCGCCGGTCGGTTCGGGGCTCTCGGCCCGCCGGGCGACGGCGAGGCAGTCGGAGACGCCCCGGACGAGGTCGGGGTTGCCGATGCGGGCGAGCGGGCCTTCGGCGGTGCCGGTGGGGTGGGTGTCGGCGCGGTAGGGGGTGTGCCAGCGTTGTACGGGGTGGACGCGGCCGGGTTCTCCCTCGGCCGCGCGCAGGACGAGGAGGGTGCCGTCGTCGAAGAGGGCGTGGCCCGCGCCGGTGACGGGGGGCGCGATCTCCTTGCGGATGAGGTTGTACGGCAGGAGGTGGCAGCGGCCCTCGTGGCGGTCGTGGAAGACGTAGAGGAGGTCTTCTCCGTTGGGCGAGCGGACGACCCGTTCGAAGTCGGGTCCTCCGGGTCCGTCCGGTCCTTCTCCCGGGGTGCCGGTGCCGAAGGTCCGCACGGTGCCGGAGCCGAGGACGTAGCCGCCGGGGAAGACGATGCCCTCGTCGCCCGGGAGGCGGAGGCAGGACTGTCCGATGCCGTCGAGGCGGACCACGGTGCCGGTGAGGGTGTGCAGGACGAGGTGGCGGTGGGTCCGTTCCTTGTAGGGGCGGACGCGGATCAGCAGGAGGTGGCCCACGACGGCGTGGGCGACGTCGGCGTCGGCGAGGGCCTGGAGGGGTTCGTCGACGGGTTCGGAGTGGACGCCGTCGCCGATGGTGGTGTCGTCGGTGGTCTTGACGGTGAGGGTGCCCCCGGCGGTGGAGACGAAGGCGTGGCCGCCGAGCGAGAGGTGGGGGTGGCGGCCGGGCACGTGGTCGTCGCGGGTCGCCGGGATCCAGGTGACGTCGTGGGAGGGGGGCAGGACGTGGTCGCGTTCGCCCCGGGCGTCGAGGAAGGCGGTCTCGCCGGTGGGGCCGCACGACCAGCGCAGGACCCGCAGGTCGTCGGCCTTCTCCCCGGTCCGGAAGACGGCGAGGAGGCGGCCCTCGACGCGGCGCAGGCGTTCCAGGCGGGCGCCCCGGAAGTAGCGGTGCAGGGCGGTGAACTCGCGGACGAAGCCGGGGTCGTCGAGCAGTCCGGGCAGTGCCTCGGGGGGCAGTGGGTTCAGGTCGCGGTCGTACAGCGTGAAGACGTCGGCGACGGACCGTTCGGCGTCGCCGCCGGTGGCGGTGTGGACGCCGAGGAGCAGGAGGCCGTCGCCCACGGCGACGACGTCCCGCGCGACCGCGTGGTGTCCGGTGCGCAGGTGTCCGGTTCCGGCGAGGTCCAGCTCGCCGGAGCCGAAGACGGCGGTGCGGGCCCGGTTCAGTTCTCCGGCGCGCCGGGCCAGTTCGGTGCCCTGCGCGGCCAGCCGGTCCCGCAGCACGGTGTACGTGTCCTGGTCGATTCCGGCGCTCATCCCGTTCGGCTCCCCTGTGGTGTGGTGAAGGGGGCCCGGTGCCGCGCGTCCCCGCGCACGGCACCGGGCCGGTGGTGACCGTTGCCCGTGGCGGTCAGTTCGTGGCGGTGCCGCGCGGTGCGGTGCCGCGGGGCTTGCTGCCGTTGTCACCGGCCGGGGCGGGCTTCGCGCCGGTGGTCGGCGCGGTGGTGGTCGGCGCGGGTCCTCCGAGGGCCGCGGTGAGGGCCGGGGCGGCCCCGTCGAGGACGCCCGAGCCCATGATCTTCGCGAGGAGCGCGGAGACGCTGAGGTTCTGGACGTCGGAGGTGCTCAGCGAGCCCAGGACCTTGGTGAGGTCCTCCGTGAAGGAGCCCTCTCCGTTCAGCCAGGGTCCGGCGAGGGCCTGTGCGGTCTTCGAGTGGTCCACGAAGCCGTCGAAGGACCGGCCGAGGGAGACCGACTGGACGAGCCGGTCGAGGAAGACGGAGTCGCCGCCGACGATGTTGATGTCGGCGTGCTCGAGGCCGGTGGCCAGGACGGTGGCCTGGGCCTCGGCGACCTGCCGCTGCACGTCGAGCCCCGCGAGCCGGACCTCCTTCTCGGCCGCCAGCCGCAGGCGGTACTCCTCGTGGGTCCGTGACGCCTCGTCGAGCGCGGCCATGGCGGCGGCCTTCTCGGTGAGGCCCTCGGCCTCGGCCTTCAGCTTCTCGCCGATCGCGGTGGCCTCGGCGAGGGCCCTGGCCCGCAGGCCCTCGGCCTCGGCGCGCAGCCGGGCCCCGGTGGCCTCGGCCTCGGCGCGGCCCGCCTTCTCGATGACGTCGGCCTCCTTGTCGCGGACCTCGACGGCGGCCAGGCCCTCCGCGGCGGCCTGGGCCTTGACGCCCTCGGCGAGGCGGATCTTGGAGCGGGCCTCCATGTCGGCGGCCTTGTTGCGGGCCTCGGCGAGGGTGAGCTCCTCGGCGGCGCGGTGCACGGCGGCCTGTTCGGCGGCCTCCGCCGCCTTGATGTCCTTGACGAGCCGCTCCTGGGCCTCCGCCTCGGCGGCGATGACGAGCACCTGGCGGTCCCGCTCGGCCTCCTCGACGGAACGGAGCCGCTTGATGGACTCCTCCTGCTCGGCGACCGTGCGGTCGACCGCGATCCGCTCGCGGATGACCTCGGCGATGTCCCGGCGCTCGGACTCGACCTCCTTCTCGGCGGCGATGCGGGTGAGCTGCGTCTCCCGGTCCCGGGCGATGACCTCCAGGAGGCGGTCCTTCTCGATCCGCTCGTTCTCGACGGCGATCACCCGCTCGCGGTTCTTCTGGGCGACGGCCACCTCGCGGGCCTGGTTCTCGCGCTGGACGCCGAGCTGCTCCTCGGTCCTGAGGAAGGCGCTCTGTGCCCGCAGCCGCTCCTCCTCGACCACCCGGGCGGTCTCCGCCTCCTCGCGGGCCCGTACGGTGTCGATCTCGCGCTTCTGCTTGATCTCGGCGTCCGCCTGGCGGCGTTCGAGTTCGAGGATGGCCTCGCGGGCGTCGACGTTCTGCCGGGTGATCTCCTTCTGCTCGTTCTGCCGGAACTCGTTGGTGCGGACGTTCTCGACGGCGGTCAGTTCGGTGATCTTGCGGATGCCCTGGGCGTCGAGGATGTTGCCGGGGTCGAGCTGGCTGAGCGGGGTCTGCTCCAGGTAGTCGATCGCCGCGTCCTCCAGGCTGTAGCCGTTGAGGTCGATGCCGATGATCTCGATGATGCGGAAGCGGAGTTCCTCGCGCTTGGTGTAGAGGTCGGTGAAGTCGAGCTGCTTGCCGACGGTCTTCAGCGCCTCGGAGAACTTGGCGTTGAAGAGTTCCTGGAGGGTGGCCTTGTCGCTGGCCCGTTCGGTGCCGATCGCCTGGGCGACCTTGATGACGTCCTCGACGGTCTTGTTGACCCGGACGAAGAACGAGATGCGTATGTCGGCGCGGATGTTGTCCTGGCAGATCAGCCCGTCGCGGCCGGTGCGGGAGATCTCGAAGGTCTTCACCGAGATGTCCATGACCTCGGCCTTGTGCAGGACGGGCAGCACGATCTGCCCGGTGAAGCTCACGTCGACGCTGCGGGTCTTGGAGACGATCAGCGCCTTGCCCTGCTCCACCTTGCGGAACAGCCGGCTCACCAGGAGGAGCATGACGACGGCGACGAGCAGGACGACGGCGAGGGCGACGCCGACACCCACGGTCAGGAAATCCATGGAGAACCCCGTATCGATGGAGGACGAGCACAGGCAGGGGGAAGGACGCGCGGTGGGGGCGCGCGGTTCGGGCGGAACGGAGGCGGACGGAGACGGGCGGAGGCCGCGGGAGCCCACGGCGTGACGGGCGGGCGCCGTCCCGGAGGCCGACCGCTCCGGAAGCGCCGGGTCCTTTTCCGTGTCCCGGCATCGGGGCCCTGCCCTCGTCCTGCCGCAAGGGCATTCTGACGCCCCTCCCGACACGGCGTCACTTCCGTGATCCGGCAGTCTTCGGTGTCTTCCCGGTGCCGGGTACGAGCACGTGGGAGGCACATGACACCCTGGGGTTCCGCGTCAAGAACACGTCAAGGACGAACGGGGAGGGGCCGTGACGGACCAGGACACGGCGGTGGACCATCTGGAGGGGTACGCGGCGATCCTGACGGCGGTCTGCGCGACGGGCCGGGGGCTCACCCGCGAGGAGCGGGAGTCGCTGCGGTCGCGCGGGGAGCGGGCGGCCGAGACGGGGACGGGGCTGCGGACCCTCGTACGGGCGCTGCTGTCCTCCGCGCGCGAGGAGGTCGGGCCGGGGCTGCCGCCCGCCTCGGCCGCGCATCTGCTGGGCGCGGTCGAGCAGGCCGTGGACGCCTTCGCCGAGGGCCACGAGCGGGCCCAGCGGCTCGCGGTGCGCCAGGAGGAGGCGGCGCGGCGCGAGTTCATCGACGATCTGCTGCACGGCGGCAGCGACCTGGGGCGGACGGCCGAGCGCGCGGGGCACTTCGGGCTGCTGCTCTCGCACGCGCACGCCGTGGCGGTCGCACAGGGGCGGGAGTCGTACGGCGACGGCTACGAGGTCGCGCGGAGCGTCGAGTCGTCCCTGCTGGCGCGGTTCGGCAGCCGCCGCATCCTGCTGACGACGAAGGACGGGCGGCTGATCTGCGTGGCGCCCGCCGACGAGCCGGAGGTGCTCGCGCACTTCGCCAAGCAGGCGTACGCGGTGACGGACGGCTGCCAGGTGGGGGTGGGCCGTCCCCATCCGGGTCCGGGGGGCGTCGTCCACTCGTACCAGGAGGCCCTGAACGCGCTGGACCTGGCCGCCCGCATGGAGTTGGACGATCCCGTCCTGTACGCGGCCGATCTCCTCGTCTATCCGGTGCTGACCCGGGACCGGCAGGCCATGGCGGATCTGGTGCGGACGGTGCTCGGTCCCCTCCAGGGGGCGCGCGGCGGTGCCCGGCCGCTCCTGGAGACGCTCACCGCCTATTTCGACACGGGGTGCGTCAGCGCCCAGGCGGCGCGGCGGCTCAGTCTGAGCGTGCGGGCCATGACGTACCGTCTCGACCGCATCCACCGGCTGACCGGGGCGGACCCGGCCGATCCGGTGCAGCGGTACACCCTGCAGACGGCCGCCATCGGGGCCCGTCTGCTGAACTGGCCCGACCGTCCCCTGTGAGCGGGGCGCGGCTCAGCGGGCGGCGAGTTCGGCGTTCGCCCGCGCGGTGACATGGGCGAGGGCGCGGGCGGCGGCCTCGCGGTCGGTGTCCGGGAGGTCGCCGTAGAGACGCCCGGCCAGGGCGGTCACGGCGTCCGTGAAGTCCTGCTGGAGGGCGGCGCCCCGCTCGGTCACGGCGCCGTCGAACAGTCCGGCGGCGGTGATCTCGTCGAGCAGGGCGCTCGCCTCGGGCTCCTCGATCTTGAGCGTGGCGGTCAGCCGCTCGGTCGCTCCGGCCCGGTCGAGGCCCTCGGCGACGGCCCTGAGCGCGACGGACCGGTGGAAGGTCAGACCGGAGTCGGCGAGCATCCGGTCCCGTACGGCGGCGATGGCGTGGTAGGTGATGCCGATGAGCTGTCCGTCGAGCAGGGGGGCGGCGGCGGGAGCGGTCATGGCGGGTGTCTCCTCGGGCGGGCTGCGGAAGCGTCGGACCGCCGAACGGAAACCTCTCCGCTCGGCACGCCCTCACACTAAGCGGAGAGTTCTCCACTTCTCAAGGGGTGAGGGGAGACAAACGGAGAACTCTCCGGTCCGTCCGTTACGCTGCCGCCCATGAACGCCCCCGCCGAGCGCGCCGACGCCGCCCGCAACCGCCTCCGCATCCTCGACGCCGCCCGGCGCCGACTCGCCTCGGACGGCTTCGCCGCCCTCTCCCTGGACGCCGTGGCCAAGGAGGCGGGCGTCGGCGTCGGCACGGTCTACCGCCGCTTCCAGAACCGGGCCGGACTCGTCTACGCCCTCATCGAGGACAACGAGACCCGCTTCCAGCAGGAGTTCGCCCGTCACTGCGCGGACGGCTCCCCCACCGCGCACGACCGGCTGCGCGCCTTCCTGCACGGCTTGGCGGACCTCGTCGAGGAGAACCGCGAACTGCTGCTCCTCGCGGAGTCGAGCGCCCCGGCGGGGCGCTACCGCAGCGGCCCGTTCCGGCGCCACCACGAGCAGATCACCGGCATGGTCGCGGAGCTGGCCCCGGAGGCGGACCCCGCGTATCTCGCCGATCTGCTCCTGATGGCGTTCACCCCGGGCCTCTTCGACTTCCAGCGCGCCGAGCGCGGCTGGGACGTGGACCGCATCAAGCGCGGCCTCGACACGCTGGTCACCGGGATCGGGGCCGCCGGGGCTCAACCTCCCAGGTAGTAGGGCCGGTTGTGGGCGGCGACGGGCGGCGACTGATACGTCCAGGCACCGGCGGCCGGAGCCCCGCCGAGGAGCAGTTCCAGATCCCGCCCGACGTCGGACGTCCGGTCGAGGACGGTGAGTCCCGCCCGCGCGGGAGCCCCGTCCGGCGCGCCGCCGAGGGGGTGCCAGACACAGGGGGCGTAGACGTCCATCGGCCCCGCGAGGGCCCGGCCCTCCTCGTCCGTCCCGTACCCCGTGACGGGCGTGTTGTTCGCCGGTCGCCCGGGGAGCGAGGTGAGATCGGCGGTCAGCGAGAACAACTCCTTCTCCCCGCGCCGCAGTTCACCCTCGGGTCCCAGTTCCGCGCTCCGGCAGACCACCTCCCAGTCCTCGGCCTCCGGCCCGTTCGGGGACGGCATCGTCGCCTCGAACCAGGCCGGGTACTTGGGTTCCGCGTAGAGCCTGCGGCCCGCGTCGATGGCGAGCGGGTTGTCGCACAGCACGTGGACACGGCCGATGCCGAGCAGCTTGGTCTGGTCGTGGCCCTGCGCGTACTCCTCGTAGGACACCTCGGGCAGCCGCTCCTCCGCGTCGGCGGGGAAGGCGACGATGTTGACCTCGATCTCCTGGGTGACGCCCGCGCCGGAACGGTACTGGGCGAAGTACAGCTGGAAGTTGACCGAGAGCAGCGCCCGGCCGTCGAAGTCGGCGGGGAGCAGCGCCGGATGGTGCCGGGCGAGGACCTCGCGGGCGGGTCCGGGGTCCACGAGGAAGTCCAGACCCAGCTGGTGCAGGGCCCCGTAGTGGAAGGGCAGTCGGTACGGGGCCGCCACCGGCGGCAGGGGAAGCGGGCTCACGATGCGGCTCCAGAGGGGTCGGCGGGCCGCGCGTCGCGGCCGACGGCTGCCCGCCGGTCGCGCGCGGTCAGGTCGGACTCGACGCGCTCGGCGCTGCGCAGCGCCAGGGCGGCCATGGTCAGGGTCGGGTTGGAGGTGGCGAGCGAGGGCATACTGCCGCAGCCGACCGCGTAGAGCCCCGGGTGGTCCCAGCAGCGCTGCCAGTGGTCCACCACGGAGGTGGCCGGGTCGTCGCCCATGATGTGGGTGCCGCCCGCGTGGCCCGCGCCCCGGAACGCGTACGTACGGCCCCGGTGGGTGAAGGTCCCCGGCCGTCCCGGGTCCGGGTCGTGGTCGCTGTGGTCCTCCGCGCCGAGCAGCGCGAAGAGCCGGTCGGAGACCGTCCGCGCCACCGCGAAACCCTCCCGGACGTGCTCGGAGAGGTCGTACGAGACGACCGGGCGCGGCAGCCCCAGGGCGTCGCGGCGCTCCGGGTCGAGCGTGACGCGGTTCGCCGGGTCCGCCTCCTGCTCGATCTCGAACTGCAGGGCGAACTGGCGGCCGACGCGGTCGCGGAGCGCGGTGCGGAGCGCGGGCCCGAAGAGCCTGCGGCCGTCCGGTCCTCCCCCGCCCACCAGGGCCGCCACGTCCGCCTCGGTGCCGCCGGTCGCCCACGTCCAGCCCCAGTTGCCGATCTCGACGCGGAAGGGGGCGTGGCGGGCGCGGGCCGGGCCGAAGCGGAAGCCTTCGAGACCCGAGGTGGAGCCGGGTCCCCGGTAGGGGCCGACCTGGTCGGGCAGGAGTCCCCAGGTCAGCAGGACGGGATGGTCCATCAGATTGCGGCCGACCTGGTCGCTGCGGTTGGCGAGGCCGGAGAGCAGCAGCAGCCGGGCGTTCTCGACGGCGTGGGCGGCGAGGACCACGACGTCCGCGCGGACCCGGTGCCGGGTGGCGGCGCCGGGCGCGCGCCCGGCCCCGTACGCGAGGTACTCGACCCCCGTGGCGCGTCCGGCGCCGTCGACCAGCACCCGGCTGGCGACGGCACGGTCGACCAGGGTGACCGAGGGGGCCCAGCGGGCCTGGGTGCGCAGCGGGGTGTACTTGGCCCGGGAGGGGCAGACGGGGATGCAACTGGCGTGCCCCTCGCAGCGGCGTCCGCCGGAACCGGGAGCGCCTCCGGCGGATCCGGGGAGGCGTCCGCCGGGGCGCGGGGCGGGTGGGCCGGAGGTGTGACCGTCGGGGCCCGGGGGCCGCAGGTCGGGGGCCGGAGCCCGCACATCGTGCGCCGGGGGCCGCGCGTCGGGGCCGGAGGCGTGACCGTCCGGGCCCGGGGGCCGCAGGTCGGGGGCCGAGGCCGGGCCGCCGGGCGCCGGGGCCGGTACGCCGGGGCCCGAGGCGTGACCGTCGGGACCCGGGGGCCGTACGTCGGAGGCCGGGGCCCGTAAGTCGGGTGCCGAGGACCGCACTTCGAGGTCTGGGGGCCGTAAGTCGGCTTCCGTGGAACGCACTTCGGGGGTGGACTCGCCGTACGCGGGGTTCGGGACGCCGTCGCGGCCGTGGGGCGTGCCCACGACCCGGAGCGGGACCGGCTCGCCGGTCGCCGGGTGGGGGACCGACCGGCCGTCGAGCCGCCCGGCCACGACGGTGTCGAGGTGACTGGGCGGCAGGGCGTGCGCGGGGAAGACGTAGTCGTCGGGGAACGGCAGCCCCACGTGGGCGCGTTGCTCGGTGACGTCGGCCGCCACACCGATCTCCCGTTCGGCGGCCCGGTAGTACGGCTCCAGGTCGGCGTAGCCGAGCGGCCAGGCGCGGCCGTAGCCGAAGAGGTCGGTGCGGAAGTCCTCGGGGTGCATCCGGGGCGTGAGCCCCGTCCAGACGTTGCCGGTGCCGCCGTTCACCCTGACGTACGTGCTGGAGTACGGCAGCGGTCCGCGCTGGACCAGGTGTCCGTCTCCGCCGGGCCCGAGGTCGGTGACCTCCGGCCAGGGGGCGGCGGGGTGCGGCACGTAGGGCGAGCCCGGCACCTTCACCGTCGCCGCGAGAAAGGTGTCCACGGCCTCGCGGTGGCCGCGTTCGGCGTCCCCGGCACGCGCCCCCGCCTCCAGGACCAGGACGCGCCGCCCGGCCGCGCCGAGGCGGTGGGCCATCAGCGTTCCGGCGAAGCCTCCGCCGACGACGACCACGTCGTACACGGGTCCCGCCGCCTCGGCGCGCGGTCCGTGGGGTCCGGCGGGGCTCATCGGGGCGTCCCCGGTCCCGCCGGGGCGGCCGGCCGCGCCGCCCAACTGCCGAAGCCCTGCGGGGAGGTGCCGGGTGCCCGGCCGCCGAAGGTCCGCCAGACCAGGCCCTCGGCGTAGGCGCGGGCCGAGACGAGGAAGGGCTCCGTCTCCCCGAGGCCCGGCCACACGCCGGTGTACCAGAGCCGGGTGACGGCCTCGGCGAGTTCGGCCACGTCCTCCGGAGCGTCGAAGCCGGTCGCGGTGGGCGGAGCCTCGTCCGTCGCCGTGATGAGCCGCGCGTAGCGGTCGGGCTTGGTGTGCGCCTGGACGACGTCCCGGTAGGCGTCCGTCATGCCGGTGGCGGCGAGTTCGTCGGCGTCGAAGCCGGTCAGCCGGACGGACAGGGCCACGAACGCGTCCCCCGCCTCACCCGTTCGGGTTATCTCAGGCACTTCGGTCTCCCCCCGTCGGCCTCTCGACGGGCATCGAAGCAGGCGACGGCCGAAGCGCACGGGGATGCCCGGCGAGATCACCCGGACGGGTGGTGACCCGCGCGGCAAACCTTCCCGGCGGGGTTTGGCCGCTTTCCGACCGCCCGGCGGGGCGGGGCGGTTCGGGCCGGAAAAACGCTTGGACCGCGCGGAGGACGTCGGGGGACACTCGGCTGCTCCGCGACCGGTCCGACACCTCAGGGTTGGGTATGGAACATCCAGAATCATCCTCATCACCGGAATCATCCGCACAACGAAAACCCTCCGCCGCGCACGAGGGGCTGCCCAGCAAGGGCTCCGTGCTGCTCGCCCTCCGCCGCTACGGGCGGGAACTGCTCCGGCTGCGCCTGCTCACCGCGCCCGCGATGCTGCTGCCCGCGCTGGGGAACATCGGCATCAACTACATCGCGCCGCTGATCGTCGCCAAGCTCGTCGGCCGGATCGCCGGTGGTGGCGCCACCGCCGTCGCCGTCGGTCCCCTGCTGCCGTACGTCCTCGGCTTCGCGGGCGTCCTGCTGCTGGCCGAGGCCCTGTGGCGCGTCGGCCTGCACTGTCTGAACCGGCTCGACGCGCGCGGCATCGAGAACCTGTACGTCACGGGGATGGACGAGCTGTTCGCCAAGGACGCCTCCTTCTTCCACGACAACTTCGCCGGGTCGCTGACCAAGCGGGTCCTGAGCTTCGCCTCCCGGTTCGAGGACGTCGTCGACACGCTGACGTTCTCCGTCATGGGCAGCTTCGTGCCCCTGCTGTTCGCGTCGGTGGTGCTGTGGCAGTACGACCCGCTGCTCGTGGTCGGGCTGATCTCCCTGATCGTCTTCACCGGGGTGTGCGTGGCGCCGCTGATCCGGCGGCGGCAACGGCTCGTCGCCCAGCGGGAACAGGCCATCGCCCGGGTCTCCGGACACGTCGCCGACAGTCTGATGAACATGGACACGGTGCGGGCGTTCGCCGCCGAGGAGCAGGAGGCCGCCGAGCACCGCTCGCGCGTCGCCGAGTCCCGGCGGCTCACGCTGCGCTCGTGGGACTACGGCAATCTGCGGATCGACACGCTGGTCGCCCCGCTGTCGGTGCTGACCAATGTGCTGGGGCTCGTCCTGGCGCTGGGCCTCGGCGCGGCGGACCACGGCGTGGAGGTGGTCATCGTGGCCTTCACGTACTACGCCAACGCCACCCGGATCATGTTCGAGTTCAACCAGATCTACCGGCGGCTGGAGAGTTCGATGACGGAGGCGGCGCAGTTCACCGAGCTGCTGCTCGAACCGCCCACCGTGCTCGATCCGCCGTCCCCCGAGCCCCTGCGCGGCGGGGCGGCCGACGTCCGCTTCGAGAAGGTGACGTTCTCGCACGGCGGCGGCCGGAACCTCTTCGACGGCCTCGACCTGGACGTCCCGGCCGGGACGCGGATCGGTCTCGTCGGGCGGTCCGGCGGCGGCAAGACGACGCTCACCCGGCTGCTGCTGCGGATGACGGACGTCGACGGCGGGCGCATCCTGATCGGCGGGCAGGACATCAGCCGCCTGCGCCAGACCGATCTGCGGAGCCTGATCTCGTACGTGCCGCAGGAGCCGGTGATGTTCCACCGGACGCTGCGGGAGAACATCGCGTTCGCCCGGCCCGGAGCCACCGACGCCGAGGTCCGGCGCGCGGCGGAGGCGGCGCACGTCACGGAGTTCGCGGACGGGCTCCCGGAGGGCTTCGGCACGATGGTGGGCGAGCGGGGCGTGAAGCTGTCCGGCGGGCAGCGCCAGCGGGTCGCGCTGGCCCGCGCGATCCTGCGGGACGCGCCCCTCCTGCTGCTCGACGAGGCGACCAGCGCCCTGGACTCGGAGAGCGAGGTCCTCGTCCAGGACGCGCTGTGGCGGCTGATGGAGGACCGGACGGCGCTCGTGGTGGCCCACCGGTTGAGCACGGTCGCCACCATGGACCGGCTCGTCGTCGTCGACCGGGGCCGGATCGTCGAGCAGGGCACCCACCAGGAACTCCTGACGGCCGGGGGTTCGTACGCCAAGCTCTGGCAGCACCAGTCGGGCGGCTTCCTCGACGACGGCGCGGGCCCGCTGGCCCCGCCGCGCGCCCGGCTCGGCTGACGGGGGCCGGACGCCCGCCGAGGGATGGGGAACGGCTCCGGCGGGCGTCCGCCCCGGGACGGTGGGGACCGTACCGGGGCGGACGCCCGCCGGGAGTGGGGCGCGGCTGTCATGAGGAGCAGCCGTCGTGAGCAGCGGCTGTCGTGAGGCGGGCGCCCGCCCCGGGAACGGTCGAACCGTCCTGGGGCGGACGTCCGCCCGAGTACCGACCGGAGGGGCGGCCCGCCCGGTCGGCGGCCGGGCCGTCCCTTCACGGGTTCCCGCACCGGACGGCGTTCGGGCCGTCCGGTGCGGGGGCCCGGCCGGGGCGTGACGGTCGGACCGGAGCCGGGCCGTCAGGCCGGGGTGTGACGATCAGCCCGTGGGGCAGTCGCCGTAGCCCTGGCTGCCGTAGCCCTCGTCGCCGTAGCCGGTGGGCTCGCAGGGCTCCTCACCGCGCTTGTTGGAGACCCGCGCGACCACGAGCTCGTGTGCGGCGGAGACCACGTACGGGCCCGTGACCGGGTCGGCGGGCAGGACGTAGCCGTCGGGAACGGCGGTCTCCCGCAGGTAGTACGTGCCGTGTTCGAGGTCACCGAAGGAGCACTGGCCCGTCGAGCTGGTCGTGCACGGGGTGCCGATCTTCGTGTCGGGGGTCGCGCCGCCGGTCTGCAGACCGGTCACGCCGTTGGTCTCCTCCCACAGCTCGAACGTCGCGCCCGGCAGCGGCGCGTGGCTGTCGGCGTCGGTCTTCACGAGCTTGACCTTCCCCTTGCCCGGCGGGACGGGGGTGCGGCTGTTCTCGGCGGTCACCGAGACACCACCCGAGGCGTTCTCGTCGGTCAGGACCAGCGGACCGAACACGGCGGGCGACGGCAGGTCGTAGCCGACCGGGGCGGCCGTCTCCTGCCAGTAGTACGTACCCGTCTCCAAAGTCCGCGAGCAGACACCGTCGGAACCGGTCACGCACGGCGCGCCGATCGTCGTGTCGGGGTTGGCCCCGGTGGTCTGGAGACCGGGCACGTCATTGGTCTCCTCCCACAGCTGGAAGCGGGCGCCCGACAGCGGCGCGCCCGTGAGCGCGTCCCTCTTGAGCACCTTCACGGCGCCGGTCGTCGGAACGGGGGTGGCGGTGTTCTCGGCGGTCGCGGAGACACCGTCCGAAGCGTTCGCCGCGGTGAGCACCAGCGGACCGAACACGGCGGGCGACGGCAGGTCGTAACCGGCCGGAGCGGCCGTCTCCTGCCAGTAGTACGTACCCGTCTCGACCGTCCGCGAGCAGACACCGTCAGCACCGGTCACGCACGGCGCGCCGACCGTCGTGTCGGGGTTCGCCCCGGTGGTCTGAAGACCACTCACTCCGTTGGTCTCCTCCCACAGCTGGAAGGTCGCACCCGCCAACGGGTCACCGGTCTCCGAGTCCGTCTTCACCACCTTCACCGCGCCCGTCGTCGGAACGGGGGTGCGGCTGTTCGAGGCGGTCACGGAGACACCGTCCGAAGCGTTCGCCGTAGTCAGCACCAGCGGACCGAACACGGCGGGCGACGGCAGGTCATAACCCGGCGGGGCGGCCGTCTCCTGCCAGTAGTACGTACCCGTCTCCAAAGTCCGCGAGCAGACACCGTCAGCACCCGTCACGCACGGCGCGCCGACCGTCGTGTCGGGGTTCGCCCCGGTGGTCTGGAGACCGGGCACGTCATTGGTCTCCTCCCACAACTGGAAGGTGGCGCCCGACAGCGGCGCACCCGTGATCGAGTCCGTCTTGAGCACCTTCACCGCACCGGTCGTCGGAACGGGAGTCCGGGAGTTCGAGGCGGTCACGGAGACACCGTCCGAAGCGTTCGCCGTCGTCAGGACCAGCGGACCGAACACAGCGGGCGACGGCAGGTCATAACCGGCCGGAGCAGCGGTCTCCTGCCAGTAGTAGGTGCCCGTCTCCAAAGTCCGCGAGCAGACACCGTCAGCACCCGTCACACACGGCGCACCGACCGTCGTGTCCGGGTTCGCCCCGGTGGTCTGAAGACCGGGCACGTCATTGGTCTCCTCCCACAACTGGAAGGTCGCGCCCGCCAGCGGGTCGCCCGTCGCGGAGTCCGTCTTCACCACCTTCACCACGCCCGTCGTCGGGAGGGGGGTATGGGTGTTCGCGGCGGTCACCGACACACCGTCCGAGGCGTTCGCCGTGGTCAGCACCAGCGGACCGAACACGGCGGGCGACGGCAGGTCATAACCGGCTGGAGCGGCCGTCTCCTGCCAGTAGTAGGTGCCCGTCTCCACGGTCCGTCCGCAGACGCCGTCGGCGCCCGTCACACAGGGCGTACCGACCGTCGTGTCCGGGTTGGCTCCGCTGGTCTGCAGACCGGTGACACCGTTGGTCTCGTGCCACAGCTGGAAGGTGGCGCCCGCCAGCGGGTCGCCGGTCGCGGAGTCCGTCTTCACGACCTTCACGTCACCGGTCGTCGGGACGGGGGTGCCGCAGTCGGGCAGGTCGCCGTTGAAGGGGTAGGCGTGGAACTCCTGGCCACCGCCGCCGCTGGCGGAGCTGGTGTGGGTGAGCGAGCCCGTCGTGAAGAAGCGTCCGTTGACACCCGGCAGCGTGACCGTCGCCATCGACGACTGGTCACCGACGAGGACGCTGCCCTGGAACTGTCCGGTGCCCTCGAGCCGTACCGAGGTGGCGTCGGGGAAGTTCCACAGCAGGCGCTCGCGGTAGGCGTTCAGCGGGGAGGTGGCGTCGTCGATGCCTCCGCTGTACGTGCTGACCGTACGGTTGGCGCCGAGCACGTTGACGAGGATCGTCGCCCCGGCGGGGATGCCCGCGAAGACCAGGCCCTGCTGGCCGCCGGTCGGTCCGGTGAGGTTGAAGTCGGCGTTGAAGACCTGGAGCGCCGAGGTCCCGTCGCCCGTGAACAGCGTCTGGCCGCCCTGGTTGACTGCGGTGCCCGTGGGGGTCCTGGGCGCGCCGTCGACGCGGGCGTAGCAGCTGCTGGCCGCGGTGAGGCTGTCGCGCAGCCCGGCGTAGGGGGCGGTGGCGTCCCCGTCCTGGACGAGGGTGCCGATCACGGTGCCGGTGACGGTGCCCTCGTGGCGTACGGTCCCCTTCTCGCCGGGAACGCCGCCGGTGGTCTCCAGACGCTGGCCCGTGGCGATGGTGATGTTGCCGCCGGTGGTCAGGAAGTCCGCGTTCGTGGACGGCGGGACGCGGGAGCCGACACCGACGATGCCGAGGTTGTAGAGCCCGGAGGCTCCGGCGTCCTTGCTCTGGTCGAAGGAGTCGAGGACCACGACCCGGCCCTCGGCCTCGGCCGCCCGGCCCCGGACGAGGAAGTCGTTCCCCACGAAGATGTTGACGGCGTCGTCCCGGCCGGCGATGGGGCCGTTGTTGATGCCGGGGAAGTCCGCCGGGCAGGACCCGGGGACACAGGGTCCGAGCCCGCCGGGCAGCGGAGCGGCGCTCGCCGCCGTGGCGCCGGGGCCGAGGAGGAGCGCGGGGAGGGCGGCGAGGACGACGGCGCAGGAGAGCGCGGCCGAACCGGTCCTTCGACGGCGGCGCCCGGGGCGTCCTGGGGAGTGCTGAGTCATGGCGCGAGTCTGGGTTCCCCCGGTACGGGGCACCACGCACGGTGACGGTTATTGATCCGCCCGTGGCACGGTGTCACCGCCAGGTATGACAGGAGACGGCCGGATGGCGGAGGCGGGACCGGACCTCCGCCGTGGGGGCCGCCTCGGCGGGGACCCCACCGTACGGGCTCCAGCGCGCCGGGCCCTCTGTCCCCGGACCCGTCAACAGGTGCGGCGGGGCCGATACGAGGTGGGGCAGGCCCGGTACTCCGCAGCGCCTCCTCCACGGACCGGAGGCGGACCGCGTACGGGGGGTCCTGCGGCCCGGCTCAGTGACGGACGCGGTGGGGCCGTCTTCCTGACCCGGAGGTCC
The DNA here is from genome assembly GCF_042754005.1 of Streptomyces sp. NPDC059247. Taxonomy (NCBI): domain Bacteria; kingdom Bacillati; phylum Actinomycetota; class Actinomycetes; order Kitasatosporales; family Streptomycetaceae; genus Streptomyces; species Streptomyces sp. NPDC059247. The sequence goes on along the minus strand of NZ_JBHYZW010000001.1, from coordinate 646,399 downwards.
AGGGAGAGGGCTCAGCGGCGGTCGGCGTCGGAGAGCGGTCGGTGTCGGAGACCGGAGGCCGGAGCCCCTGTACGGGTGTACGGGCCCGGCACCGGCAGCGCGTCTTCACGCCCGGTCCTCGGTGTGCCCGCTCAGCGCTGTCCCAGGTGGATGTCGCGGCCCGCCTGGTAGACGCGTGCCCGGTCGGAGGCCGTCGCTCGTTGGGTGACGGTCGGGGGGTGTGGTGCGGCGGGCTCCAGCCGGGTCAGGAGGTCCCGTAGTTCTTCGGCGACTTCGGGGTGTTCGACCAGCAGGCGCCGGACCCTGCCCCGCCACTCGACCCTGAGGTCGGCCTCCGTCTCCTGGTCGCCTTCCGTGCGTGCCCTGAGCAGCTCTTCGCGGGTGGAGTCGAGTTCGGCGGAGATGTCGGCGGCGCGCTCGGGCCGGGCCCGTCGCCACAGGTCCACCACGCCGTCCCGCACCGTGTTCCACGCGTCGGTCGCGAGCAGGGTCACGACCGCGGTCCCGGCCGTCCCGGCCAGGGCCATGATCTCCGCTTCCAATGGACTTCCCCCCTCGTACTCGTCCGGGGGCTCACCTTAGGCGAGCCCCCGGACGGACGACAGCGGCCGACCGGCCGCGCCGTGGGGCGGGATCCGGGCGGGGTCACCGGGCCCGGGAGGCGGGTTCCGGCCGTCCCGCCCGGTGCGTCAGGCCCAGCCCGTGCACTTCTTCCACGGGTCGTTGGTGTTGTTGTGGTAGAGGCAGGCGCGGACCTTGCGGTCGGACGGGTCGTAGTACATCGGGGTGCGCGTCTGGCTGTAGTTGGTGCCGCCGGAGGCGGTCCAGCCGCCGGTGCCGAGCGTCTTGCCCGGGAGGATCTCGCAGATGGTGCCGTCGAGGCGGCAGCGCTCGACGTACGTGCCGTACTCGAATCCGTTGCTGCCGTTGGGGTACCGTGCGCGGCCCCAGGCGAACACGTCGCCGTCCGTGGTGCCCTTGCGCAGTTCGATGGTGAAGCCGCTGCCGTAGTCGTGGGGGCCGGACGCCGTGGCGGGGCCGCTCTGCCAGGTCTGGACGTTGGGGTCGTGACCGTCGCAGCCGTAGTTGTAGCAGGCGGTCGCGAGGGCCGACGCCGGGGCGGGAGCGGCCAGGACGGCCGCGAGCGCGGAGAGCAGGGCGGCGGCGGAGAGCCCGGCCCTGGAGACGGTCCGGCGGCGAGGGGTCGTACGTGACATCGGCGGTGCGGGTCCTTTCGTGCGGTGCGATCGTGTCCGCCCGGCGGAACGGGTGGGGTCGGCGCGGGCCCACCCGGCCCTGTCGGGATGGCGGACGGGGCGCGCCCCCGGTCCGTCGGCACGAGCGTCGCGCGCCGGTCCAACCCTTTTCCAACCGTCGGCCAACCGCCCCTCAACCGAGGCCGGTTCCGGTCGGCCGGTCAGGACGGTTCCCGGCCCTTCTCCCGCGCGGGGCCCGGTTCCCCCGCACGCTCCCCGGGGTCCAGCGGCGTGCCCTTCCCGCCGGGATGGCGCAGGGCGGCCAGGAAGCCCAGACCGAGGGCGACGGCCATGCCGTAGAACACCCACTGGTTGGCCTGCGCGAAGTCCACGCGGATCGCCGCCACGGCGTCCCGCGTCGCCGTGGCGACCGGGCCCGTCCCGGTGGGCGGTGCCGAACCGCCGTGCCCGGACACGGAGTCGCCGACACCGCGCGCCACCCGTTCCGCCAGGTCCGGGGGAACGCCCCGCGCCCGCAGCGTGTCCGTGACGTTCTCCGTCGTCGCCCGGCTCAGAAGGGTGCCGAAGACCGCCAGGCCCACGCTGGCCGCGTAGTTGCGGACCGTCTGGGTGATGCCGGTGACCTCGCCGTACGAGGCGCCGATGGCCCGGTTGACCGCGTCCGTCGACGCCGGGGCGAGGACGAAGCCGATGCCCGCGCCCGCGAGGACGACGTACGGCCATTGGTCGTGCATGGACAGACGGGTCAGCCGGTGCGCCCACAGCGCGAAGCCGACCGCCCCGAGGACCGTCCCCGCCAGGAGCGACGGGCGCGGACCCCGCTTGTCGAGGATGCGACCGCCCCACTGCGACGCGAGGGCGAAGCCGACGAAGAAGTACAGCAGGAACAGGGCCGCCTCGTTCGGCGAGGCGCCGAGGGAGACCTGCGCGTACACCGAGGAGAAGAAGAACACCGGGACGAAGGCCAGCATCGCGAAGAACAGCACGACCGTGTCGACCGTGAACGCCTTGTCACGGAAGACCCGCAGATCGATCAGGGGATGGCGGACCCCCCGCTCGTACCGCACGAAGACGTACAGGACGGCGAGTCCGCCGACCACGCACAGCCACGTCGCCCAGCTGCTCCAGCCCCACGACCACGCCTGCTGGAAGCCCAGCACGCTCAGGCCCATGCCCACGGCGACGAGGACCGCACCGGGGACGTCGAGCGTGCCGGTGCGCGGCCGGTCCCGGATGTGCGCGCGGGCGGTGAGGACCAGGGCGACCAGAGCGACCGGGACGTTGACCCAGAAGACGGCCCGCCAGGTCCAGGAGGCGGTGAGCCAGCCGCCGAGCAGCGGCCCGAGGGCGGTCAGCGCGCCGGAGATCCCGAAGAACAGGGCGAGGGCCCTGCCGCGCCGCTCCACCGGGAAGACCGCCACCACCACCGCGAGCGCGGCGGGGAAGAGCAGGGCCGCGCCGAGTCCCTGGACGGCCCGGAAGACGATGAGCCAGGTCTGCGCGTGGGCGCCGGAGGGCACGCAGCCGCACAGGACCGAGGCGATCACGAAGACGAGCGTTCCCGCGACGACGACCCGCCGGGGGCCGTACAGGTCGGCGAGACGGCCGCCCAGGGCGAAGAACGCGGCCAGAGCGAGCAGGTACGCGTTGACGACCCACTGCATCCCGGAGCTGGTGAGGCCCAGTTCGCGCACGATCTCGGGGGCGGCGATGGAGACGATCGTCTGGTCGATGAACGTCATCGCCACCGCGAACATCATCGCCGCCAGGGCCACGGTCCTGCGGGGGCTCCGCGCCTCCGCCCCGTGCGCGGCGCGCGTTCCCGGTCCCGTCTCCGGCCCGTTGCTCACCCTGCCCAGTGTGGCCCCGTCCGGGGGCTCGCGCACCAGCTGGGCCCGGCGGCGCCCACCGGCGGACGGGCCGGTACGGTGGCGCCACGCCGCCGGAGGGGGAGCCGATGTCCGAGCACCTGATCGAAGACCTGGTGGCGGACTCGGTCCGCCTCCTCGACCGGTACGCGGCGGCCGACGACCCGCGCCCCCGCGACTGGTTCCGCGCGCTGTACCGCTTCCAGGACGGCCACGACTGCTCGTTCACCCGCTTCCGCGTGAGGGACGCGCTGCTGCGCCGCCGCCACACGTACCGCTTCCCCCTCGACCGGCATCCCGACCACGCGGAGCGCTCGGAGTGGTTCACCGCGCTCGACGGCTTCACCGCGCTGCGCGGGCACGACGAGCGCGATCCGGGGTTCGAGGGGTACGACGACTGGCTGGAGGACGGCTACGCCGAGCCTCCGTTCCTGTACTGCGACGCCGGGACCGCCCTGTGGGGGCGGCTGGTGGACGCCGGTGAGCTGCGGGGCGCGGACGCGGTCCCGCCCGGCCGGGTCCCGCTGATCGAGGTGGTCCGGGAGGTCGCGGTCGCCGCCGAGCGGGACGGCGACCGCGAACTCGTCGGCTGGTGGTACGGGTTCGGGTGCGAGGTACTGCTGGGCGGTCCCGCGGGCTGCCCGTTCGACGTCGAGGAGCTCGCCGTGCTGCCCGCGGTGCGCGAGCTGCGGGCGGTGGTGGAGCGCACCGGCGTTCTGGGCTTCGCCCGCGAGTCGCCCTACGCGGTCCCGGAGGAGTTCGCGGACGCCCATGAGCTCGAACGGTGGTGGTGGCGCCCGTAGCGCCACGGACCACGGGCCCGAGGGGTGGGCCGGAGGGGTTGCTCCCGGGGGTGCGTCCGGTGGCGGCGGGGTGCATCCGTGTCCGCCGCCGGACGGGAAGCACTGGTGTCCGGGAGCCGTCCGGCGCCCGGACACGACGGAGGAGGACCGTGTGGTGATCCGTGTGGAGCGTACGTTCGTGGTGCGTCGCCCCTTGCCCGAACTGGTCGCGTATCTGGAGGACTTCGCCCGCGCCGAGGAGTGGGACCCCGGCACCGTCCGCTGTGTGCGGCTGGACGGGGGGCCGGTGGGGCCCGGCGCCCGGTGGCGGAACACCTCGCGCTTCCGGGACCGTACGACCGAGCTGGAGTACCGGCTCGCCGTCCGGGAACCCGCGCGGCTCGTGTTCGTCGGGGAGAACCGGACGGTGACCGCCGTCGACGACCTCCGGTTCCTGGACGAGGGGGCGGACACCCGGCTGACGTACCGGGCGTCCTTCGGGTTCAAGGGTCTCGCCCGGCTCGCCGCCCCCTTCCTGCGGGCGGAGTTCGAGCGGCTGGCGGACGGAGTGTCGACGCGTCTTCCGGCCGCCGCCGAGGCGCGGCCGTCCTGAGGACGGCCACCGCCCCGGGGCCCGGAATCCGCATCGTTCGCGCATCGTTCCGCACGGTCGGCCGGTCCGTACGGTCCACCGGTCCGTACGGTCCACGGGTCCGTGCAGTCCGCCGGTCCGTACGGTCCGCCGGTCCGTGCAGTCCGCCGGGGCCCTGCGGTCAGCCGTCGTGGGCGGGCGGCCGGGGGAAGAAGCCGCTGGTGCGGGCCCGGTAGTCGGCGTACCCGGGGCGGTCGGCCATGTGCGCCTCCAGGAGCCGCTTGCCGCTGCCCCAGATGAGCAGACCGCTCATCACGAGCGGCGAGACCAGGGTGAGGAGGGCGGTCTGCCAGGTGGCGCAGGCGGTCAGGTAGAGGCCCCACCAGACGAGGAAGTCCCCGAAGTAGTTGGGGTGCCTGGTCCAGCTCCACAGTCCCCGGTCCATCACCCGGCCCCGGTGTGCCGGATCGGCCTTGAAGCGGGCGAGCTGGTGGTCCCCCACCGCCTCGAAGGCGAGACCCACCGCCCAGACGCCGAGGCCCAGCAGTCCCGTGACCCCCAGGGGGCCGGGGAGCAGGACCGCGACCTGGACGGGCAGGGAGACGAGCCAGACGAGGGCGCCCTGGAGCAGATAGACCGTGCGCAGGGCGTGGAGCGTGGGGTTGCCCCGGGCGCGGCCGAGCATCCGCGCGTACCGGGGGTCCTCGCCGTGGCCGCGCCCGCGCCGGGCGATGTGGAGGGCGAGCCGCAGCCCCCAGACGACGGTGGCCAGGGCGACGGCGGTACGGCGCGCGTCGTCGCCGTGACCCGCCGCGAGGCCCCAGGCCACGGCGGCGACGGCGGCGAAGGCGAGGCCCCAGGCGACGTCCACGTACCGGTGCAGGCCCCGCGCGGTCCCGAAGGCGAAGGCCACCAGCATGACGGCGAGGGCCGTGACCGCCGAGGCTGCCAGTACGGTGCCGAGGGCCCCGGCGTCGACGGCGGTCATGGCGTGCGCCCGGTCGGGCGGGCGTCCTGCGGGTGCCGGGCGGGGGCCGGGCTCATCGGGGTGTCCTGGGGGGTGTCGGCGGTGAGGAGGAGCTGGCGGACGTCGAGGTAGTGGGACCGGAACCCGGCCTCGGAGTAGGCCAGGTAGAACTCCCACAGGCGCCGGAAGACCTGGTCGAAGCCGAGGGCGTCGACGGCGTCCGCCGCGCGGAGGAAGCGGGCGCGCCACTGCCGGAGGGTCTCGGCGTAGTGGTCGCCGTAGCCGGTGTCGTGGGTGACGCGCAGTCCGGCGGCGGCGCTCTCGCGGGCGAGGGCCTCCGGCGAGGGGATGAGGCCGCCGGGGAACACGTACTTGCTGATCCAGGTGTGGGTACGGGCGGTGGCGAGCATCCGCTCGTGCGGCATGGTGATGGCCTGGAGTCCGATCCGGCCGCCGGGGGCGAGGAGGCGCCGGAGGGCGGTGAAGTAGTCGGGCCAGTACTCGGCGCCGACGGCTTCGATCATCTCGACGCTGACGACGGCGTCGTACCGGCCCCGGACCTCGCGGTAGTCGAGGAGCTCGACGGTGACGCGGTCGGCGACCCCGGCCCGTACCGCGCGCTGCCGGGCGAGGGCGAGCTGTTCCGCGGAGAGGGTGACGGTGCGGACCAGGGCGCCGCGCAGCGCGGCGCGGACGGCGAGTTCGCCCCAGCCGGTGCCGATCTCCAGGAGCCGGGTGCCGGGGCCGGTGCCGGTCAGGTCGAGGAGCCGGTCGATCTTGCGGTGCTGGGCGGCGGTGAACTCCGCGTCAGGGAGGATCCCGAGGGTGTCGGGGAGGTGGTCGAAGACGGCGGAGGAGTAGCTGAGGCCCGGGTCGAGGAAGAGGGCGAAGAGGTCGTTGGAGAGGTCGTAGTGGCGGTGGATGTTCTCGCGGGCCCCGTCGGGGGTGTTGCGGTCGGCGGTGGGCCTGCGGCTGACCCAGGCTCCGCGCAGTCGGCGCAGGGGGGCGGGCACGAGGTCGTCGACGTGCCGGGCGAGGACGGTGAGGACGCCGACGAGGTCGTCGGCGTCCCATTCCCCGGCCATGTACGACTCCCCGAAGCCGATGAGACCGTCGGCGCCGACGCGTCGGTGGAACGCGTCGGGGTCGTGGAGCACGAGGGTCGGCACGGCGGGCCCGGCCGCGCGCCGCCCGGGGACGAGGGGCGCCGGGCCGTGGGCCCCCCGGACCGGAACGGTGCCCGGGGCTTCGCGCCGCCCGGGGACGGGGGGCGTGTCGGTGGCGGTCCGGATCCGCAGCGGCAGCCGGGCGAAGGCCCGTCCGACGAGGTGGCGGGCGACGGCGGTCCGCACGGCGGACGCCCGGGGCGGCCGGGCGACGTCGGGCCAGCGGTCGGGGTCGATCCGGACGTGGCGCGTCGGCGCGACGGGCGTGGCCGGGGGGAGCGACAGGGTCACGGGGTGCCCTCCTCGGGCGAGTGGGTGGGACGGGGGCGGACGGGGAGCCCCTTGAGGTACAGGCGGATGCCGTGGCGGCGGATGCCGGCCGAGACCCCGAGGGTCGGCCAGGGGTGCCGCAGGGCGGCGGCGAGCAGGTTCCGGGTCCCGCCGGGCCGGTGGACGCCCCGGACGGTGGCGGTCAGGGGGCGGGTGCCGTCCGGGTGGCGGAGCTGGACGGTGAGGTCGAGGCGCTCGCCGGGGAGCGGGAGCCGCATCCGGTAGACGCCCTCGACGCCGAGGAACGGCGAGACGTAGAACTCTTTGGCGGTCTCGGCGCGGCCCCGCGCGTCGGGGCGCAGGAGGTAGCAGTGGCGTCCGCCGTACGTGTTGTGGACCTCCGCGACGACGCAGACGGGACGTCCGGCGCGGTCGTGGCACCAGTACAGGGTGAGCGGGTTGAAGACGTGCCCGAGCACGCGCGCGTGGGTGAGCATCAGGACGTGTCCGTCGGCGTCGTGGACCCCGTGGGCGGCGAGCCGCGCGTCGAGACCGGCGCGCAGGGTGGGGGCGTCGCCGTCGAAGTGGTCGCGCGGGTCGAAGCGGGCGAGGGGCCGCAGCGGGACGGGGAGCACGGGCAGGTCGTCGAGGTCGACCAGCCACATGTAGGTGCGGTGGCGCAGGGCGTAGTGGAAGGGGGTGACGCGGGTGTGGGCGATCTCGGTCTCGTACAGGGCGGGGACGGACGGCGCGGCGGCGACGGCGTCGGCGTCCGGGGGGCGGGGTACGGGCGTGGCGGTGGTCACCAGTCCACCCCCAGACGCCGGGCGGCCGTGACGCCGGAGCGGCAGCCGTCCTCGTGGAAGCCCCAGCCGTGGTAGGCGCCCGCGTAGGCGGTGACGGGGCTGTCGAGGGTGGGCAGGAGCCGCTGGGCGGCGACGGACTCGGGGGTGTAGACGGGGTGTTCGTACGTCATGCGGGCGAGGACGGTGGACTCGTCGACGCGGTCGCCGGGGTTGAGCGTGACGATGTGGGGTTCGTGGGTGGGCAGCCGCTGGAGCCGGTTCATGTCGTAGCTGACCTGTACGGCGTCGGGGCGGGCGGTGCACGAGGGGAGCCGGTAGTTCCAGGAGGCGCGGGCGTGGGGCGAGCGCGGCAGCAGTGAGGTGTCGCGGTGCAGGACGGTCGGGTTGCGGGAGTACGTGAAGGCGCCGAGGACGCGCCGCTCCCGCTCGGTGGGGTCGGCGAGGATGCGCAGGGCCTGGTCGGGGTGGACGGCGAGGACGACGGCCGCGTGTTCGGCGGACTCCCCGTCGGCGGTGACGACGGTCGCCCGGTCGGCGCCGCGCACCACGGCGTGCACCGGGGTCGCGGTGCGGACCGAGGCGAGGGACTTGGCGACGCGTTCGACGTACGCGACGGAACCGCCGGTGACGGTTCTCCACCGTGGCGAGCCGGTGACCGAGAGGAGTCCGTGGTGGTCGAGGAAGCGGAACAGGTACACGGCCGGGTAGCGGAGCGCCGTGTCGGGGGCGCACGACCAGACGGCGGCGACGAGCGGGACCGCGAAGTGGCTGACGAAGTGGGCGGAGAACCGGTGGTCGCGGAGGAAGTCGCCGAAGGTGCGGGTGGTGTCGTCGGCGGCGAGCAGCCGACGCGCGGCGCGGTGGAAGCGCGGGACGTCGGCGAGCGTCAGGAGGTGACGGCCCCGGAGGGCGTTGCCGCCGCCGAGGAGACCACGGAGCCCGCGCGCGCCCGCGTACTCCAGTCCGCATCCGTCGCAGCGGACGGACATGCTCATCTCGGAGTCCTGGGTGGTGACGTCCAGCTCGCGGAAGAGGCGCAGGAGGTGGGGGTAGGTGCGGTCGTTGTGGACGATGAAACCGGTGTCCACGTGGAGGGTGCCGCCCCCGGGGGCGGGCAGTTCATGGGTGTGCGCGTGTCCGCCGAGCCGGTCGTCCGACTCGTAGAGGACCACGTCGTACGCGCGGGACAGGACGTGGGCGGCGGTGAGTCCCGCCACCCCCGATCCCACCACGGCGACGCTTCGTCGGTTCATCGTCTCCACCCCTCGTGTGACGGCTGCCGTCCGTTCCCGGCGGCGGCCCGTGCTTCTGCTGATGGTTCGGAGCCGGCGCGCCGCCGGACGGGCCCGGCGGGGCGGGCGGCCCCCGGTCGTGGCGGGGCGGCGGGCGCGGGCGGGCCGGTCCGGCCGCGCGGGGTCACCCGCCGGTGGCGGCGGGGGCCAGGCTGTGGCGCAGGCGCCGGAGGCCCCGGCGGGCGTGGCTCTTGACCGTGCCCAGCGGCAGGCCGGTGCGGTGGGCGATCTGGGTCTGGGTCAGGTCGGCGAAGTAGGCCAGGGCCAGGACGTCGCGCTGGACGCGGGGCAGCCGGGCCAGCTCCTCGGTGACGAGCATCCGGTCGAGGACCCGCTCGGGTTCCCCGGTGGTCCCGGTCCCGTGCTGGAGGGCGGAGCCGAGGGCCGAGGCCAGTGCGGTGCGTCGGGTGCGGGCGGTCAGGGCGTCGGCGGTCTTCCGGCGGGTGATGCCGACGAGCCAGGCGGGGAGGCTGCCCAGGTCGGGGCGGAAGGTGGCCCGGCCGCGCCAGGCGGCGACGAACACCTGCTGGGTGACGTCCTCCGCCTCGCGCGCGTCGCCGAGCGCCCGTGCGGCGAGGGTGTGCACGAGACCGCCCCAGCGGTGGTAGGCGGCGTCCAGACAGCGCTCGTCGCCCCGGACCAGGCCCCGCGCGATCGTGTCGGCGGAGTCCGGGGCGCGGGTGGGGAGGGGCTCCGTCGCGGTACCGGGGCCGCCGGTCGTCCGGTGTGCGGTCATGACGGTTCCTCCTCCGGGCGGTGGCGCGTACGTCCACCGGGGCGGTCGGCGGGACCTGACCGGCCCCGTGCCCTCTCACCGTCCGGCCCCCGGAGCACCCGACTCAAATCGCACCGTTTCCGCATCGATATCGAGGGCAGCGGTACGGGGGCGGAACGGACGGCCATCCACGAAGCGGGTGGTCCGCGTACGGAGCCGGGTGGTCCACCTGTGGAGCGGACGGTCCACCCGAAAGAGGCATCGGGAAGCCCCGTCCCGCCCGCACGCGGAGGTACGCCGAACCCGCCACCATCCGTACGCCCTTCGGCTACGAAGAGTCCACGGAGACCGAACCCGAGACGCCGCCGGGCCGCCCCTACGGCGGTCCCGGACCGCCCCACCCACCGAGGACCACCATGCGATGGACACACCGCCTCCGAAGGGCCGCCCCGGAGGGCCGCCCCCCGCACCGCCACCGCCCGCGCCGCCCCGGACGCCCGGAGCGCGGCCGGTGACGCGTCCCCTGCCCTCCGGCTCCCGCGAGACGGACGCGCGGAGCGACCTGTCCGACGTGATGCGGCAGGTGGCCCAGGGCGACAAGGCCGCCTTCGCCACCCTCTACGACGCCGTCGCGCCACTCGTCTTCGGCATCGTGCTCAAGGTCGTGCGCGACCGGGCCCAGTCCGAGGAGGTCACCCAGGAGGTCATGATCGAGCTGTGGCGGCAGGCCGCGCGGTACCGGCCCGAGGCGGGCCGCGTCACCACCTGGGCGGCGACGATCGCCCACCGGCGGGCCGTGGACCGGGTCCGCTCCGCGCAGGCCGCGTCCGACCGGGAGCACGCCCGCGCGGCGCGCGAGCACACCACCGCCTTCGACGAGGTCGCCGAGCAGGTCGAGACCCGGTTGGAGAGCGAACAGGTCCGCCGCTGTCTGCGCGGACTCACCGAGCTCCAGCGCCAGGCCGTGACCCTGGCCTACTACGGGGGGCTCACCTACCGTGAGGTCGCCCAGACCCTGAGCACACCGCTTCCCACCATCAAGACACGTATGCGCGACGGCCTGATCCGCCTCCGCGACTGCATGGGGGTGACCACGTGAAACAGCACCGCTCCGACGTCCACGCCTTCGCCGCCGCCTACGCCCTCCACGCCCTCGAACCGACCGAGCACGACGACTTCGGCGCCCATCTGCCGCACTGCGAGGACTGCCGCAGGGACGTGGCCGAGTTCGAGGCGACCGCGGCCCGGCTCGCCGCCGCCGCGGGCCGGACGCCGCCGGACGGCCTCAAACGGCGGACCCTGGCCGCCGTGGACGGCGTACGGCAGCTGCCGCCGCCGGTGGACGTGGCCCGCCCGGCGGCCGGTCTCGTACGGCTGCTGCGCGGGAAGGCCGTACCGCTCGCCCTCGCCGCCGGTGTCGCCGCCGCCGTCTCCTTCGCGGGCGTCGCCGCCTGGCAGCACCAGCGGGGCGAACAGGCCCGGGAGCGGGCCCAGCGGGCGGAACAGCGGCTCGACACGGCCGGTTCCGTCCTCGCCGCGCCCGACGCGCGCACCGTGCGCGGACGGACCGCAGGGGGAGCCCTCACCGCCGTCGTGTCCTCGGACAGCCGACGGGGAGCGGTCTTCACCGCCACCGGCCTGCCCGCCCCGGCGGCGGGCCGCACCTACCAGCTGTGGCTGGCCCGGGGAGGCACCATGCACCCGGCCGGGCTCGTCCACGGCGACGGCACCGTCGTCCTGGACGGCGACCCCTCGGGGGCCACGGCGGTCGGCCTCACCGTCGAACCCGCCGGAGGCTCCGCACAGCCCACCACACAACCGCTGCTCCTCCTCGCGCTCCCCTCCTGACACCCCGTGTACGCGAACCGCCGGGCACCCCGCGCGAAGGTGCCCGGCCCCGGTGCCGACCGGCCGGTCCGGGTCCCGGGCTCGATCCCCTCCGCCGCGGTCCCCTCCGCCCCGGTCCCGTCTCACCCGGGCGACGGCACGGATGGCGTCTGTCGGCCACCGCCGCCGGGGTTCGGCCACCGCCGCCGGAGTGTGGACGCCCGGCCCCGTACGCACTCCTGACCTGCCCGCCGCCTGCTCCCCTCCGGTCTCCGGGGAGCCGTGACTCCGAGGCACCCGGCGCCGTCGAACCGTGCGCGACGGACCGGAGGAGCCGGGGCTCCGGGAGCGCCGGAGGAGCCGGGAGCGGTGAAGAAGCCGGGAGCGGTGGAGAAGCAGGCAACGGTGGAGAAGCCCCGGTCAGACGCGTCCGGTGACCGTCACGGTGACGTGGGCACGGGCCGCTCCGCCAGGCAGCAGCGATTCCAGACGGTCCTCGACGGCCCGCCGCGCCGCGCGGGCGACTTCGAGGGTGCGGTCGTTGCTGAGGGCCACCAGACGTACCCCGACGTCCCAGGACCCACCGCCCTCGGCCTCGCGCACCGAGATGCCCGCGCTCGTCCCCTCGGGCCCGGGAGCGCCCGCCGAGGACCTCAGCAGCCCGGAGAGCCTGGGCCTGAGGAAGGCGACGCCCGGTACCTCCAGTACGGCGCGGGCGATCTCCTCGGAGAGCGTGACGCGGGTGGTGTCGGTCATCGGAACGTCCCTTCGGGTTCGGCGGACTTGCTCGCGGTACCGGAGATCACGACCTCGGGCACCGCTGCCTCGCGGGCGGTGGTGCCGGAGATCACGACGTCCGGCACCACCGCCCCTGAGGCCACAGTGGCGGAGATCGTGGCCTCGGGCACCGTGGCCCCGGAAGCCACAGTGGCGGAAATCGTGTTGCCGGGGGTCACGCCGTCCCGGGGGCCGTGATGTCGGAGATCACGATGTCCACGGCTCCGACCGGCATTCCCAGGGCACGGTCGGCCGCCCCTCGTACGGCGAGGCGGATGGTCTCGGCGACGGTGGGGAGGTGCCGGTCGGCGGGGGCGTGCACCTCCATGCGGACGGTCGGCGCCGCGTCCGCCGCCGCGCTGTGGAAGCGGCACGATCCGGCCCTGACGCCCGGGACGGTCTCCGCCGCCGCCCGCAGCGCCCGCGCGGCCACCGCTTCCATGATCCACAGGTCTTCGGCGGCCCGCCCCAGCGGAAGCGGCCTCCCCGGACGCAGTTCGAGCCGTACGACCTCCATGATCCGGCGCGTCAGCGACGCGGTGTCCCCCACGGGGAGTTCCGGCTCGTCCCGCAGTCCCCGTACCGCCGATCCGAGCCGTTCGAGGTCGTCGACGGCCCGGCGGCAGGCGTCGCAGCCGGACGGGTGCGGATCGGGCTCGCGGGGGTCGGGCGGGTGAGGAGAGGACGCCCGAGGTCCGGACTCGTGGGGATCGGACGCGTCAGGATCGGAATCACGAGGGTCGGGGTCGGACGCGCGGGCGTCGAACGCGTCGGCGTCGGAATCGCGGCGCTCGGCGTGGGCCCAGACGTCGGCGAGCCGCCGCCCGCAGGCCAGGCGCTCGTCCTCGCCGTCGAACCCGTCCCCGTGGTCGGGCGGCGTGGTGTGCGTGGTCATCGCCAGTCCCCCATCACTCGTGTCAGACGGCGTCGTGCGCGGAAGACCCGGGCCCGCACCGCCTCCTGGCTGATCCCGACCGCTTCGGCGATGAACTCGTAGGAACATCCGTCGAGTTCGCGCAGGACCCAGCAGGCCCGCTGCTCGGCGGAGAGGAGGCCGAGCGCCTCGCGCAGTTCGCGGACCGCGTCGCGCGCCTCGGCGATGCGCGGCGGGGACACCGTGTGCTCGGGCGCCTGGACGTCACCGGCGGCCTCCAGCGGGGCCGTGGTGCCGCTGCGGCGGAGCACGTTCAGACAGCGGTTGGTGACGATCCGGTACATCCAGGTGCCGAAGGAGGAACGGCCCTGGAACTGGGGAAGTCTGCGCCAGGCACTGATGAACGCCTCCTGGACGGCGTCCTCCGCCTCGGTACGGGCCCCGAGGAGCCGGGCGGCGAGCCGGATCAGCGTCGGCGCGTGCCGCTGTACGAGCACGGCGAACGCCTCCTCGTCGCCCTCGGCCGAACGGGCCACCAGCAGGGGCTCGTCGCTCCTGCCCTCCGGGTGGAGCGGGTCGGGCGGGTCCTCGGCCCAGGACGGCCGCCGGGGCTCCGGCGGGCCGTCGAGGATGTCCGGCGGGACGTGGTCGGTACGGGCACCCGCCATCGGGCGGCTCCTCTCCCCGGCCTCCTGTCCGTGGGACACGCCGGAGGCCGCGCTGTCACGCGTCCTTCGGAGCCGAGGGGGTGTCCGGATGCCCCACAGGGGCGCCAGACAGACGTTCGTACGGCCACTGGCACCGTCCGTACGGGGCACGGGCACGGCCCTTGCCGGGTGCATGGTCCTTGCCGGGTGCATGGTCCTTCCTCGGTGCATGGTCCTTGCCCGGTGCATGGTCCTTCCTCGGTGCGCGGCCCTTCTCTGCTGCTGCACGCCCCCTGACGTGCCGCCCCCTTCCCGGCGCCCGGCCCCCTCTCGTCCCCCTGGGGTCTCCCTCGGCATCCGGCTTCTTCTCGGCTTCCGGCCTTTTCTCGACTTCCGGCCTTTTCTCGACTTCCGGCGTCACAGCGGCGGACGGCCGGTGTCTGTAGGGGTGCGGGCGGCTCACCGCCCCACCGAGAACGGACGCGGGCGGTCCACCGCCCCACCGAGGAGGAGAGCCATGACCCCCCAGACCACTTCCGCCACCCGGCACGTACCGGCCCCGTCCGTACCGGATCCGGTGGCTCCGGGTCCCGACGGGGCGGACCGTCCCCCGCACGAGCGGGGGAGGACGTCGATCGCCGAGGTGGTCGTCGTGAAGGTGGCCGGCATGGCGGCGCGCGAGATCCACGGCGTCCACGACATGGGCGGCGGGATCGCCCGGACGATCGGTGTCGTCCGGGACCGGGTCCCCGGCGGGCGCCCCCACGTGGGCCGGGGCGTGAAGGTCGAGGTCGGCGAGCGCCAGGCGGCCGTCGACCTCGATCTGATCGTCACGTACGGCGTCCCGATCACCGAGGTCGCGCGGGACGTCCGGGAGAACGTCGTGGAGGCCGTGGAACGCATCACCGGTCTGGAGGTCGTCGAGGTCAACATCGCCGTCAACGACGTGCACCTGCCGGACGACGACCGGGAGTCCCCGGCCGACACCCGCGTGGAGTGAACCCGTCACGCGGCCGTGTCCGGGGGACGACCTCCGACGGCCGCCCGTCCAGTCGGTCCTGCCGCCGCCACGGCGGCCCGGAGAAGGGAAGAATCGGATGACTGCGTCGTTCACGGGCATGGTGGCCGGGATGGCGGTGGGTTTCGCGGGGTGGTGCGGAGGGTTTCCGGCCTTCCTCCTCGTGGCCGCCCCGGGCGCGGCGGGAGGGCCCGCCGGACATCTCCTCAAGGGCGGCGGCCGGGTCGAGGACCGGTACGACGCGGCCGGACGGGGTGGCCGATGACCCGCGCGACCACGCCCCCGTCCGGGCCCGGCGCCGTCGCTCCGGCCGCCCGTACCTCGCCCCCCGGCACCCTCAGCGTCTCGGAGAAGGCCGTCCGCAGGATCGTCGAGCGCACCGCGAGCGAGGCCCTGCCGCCGGGAGGCAGGGTGACCCGCGCGACCGTCCGGGTCCGGGGAGGCCGGGCGCGTACGGGCGTACGGATCGCGTTGACCGTCACACCGGACCCCACGAATCCGCCGACCGCCGACGAGCCGGACCCGACGTCCCTTCCGCGCCACGCCACGGTGCCCGGCCCGTCGGCCCCCCTGGATACAACCGGCACGCCCCTCCCGGGCCCCGGGACCACGACCGACACAGCGACCTCCCGGAACCCGATCGGCACCGCCGTCCCGCGCCCCCTCACGACGACCGGCCCCATGGCCTCCCTGAGCACGGTCGGCGCACCCGGCCCGACGGTCACCTCGGAACCGTCCACCACACCCGGCCCCGGCCCCCTCACAACACTTGGCCCCGCCACCGCCCCCAGCCGCCTCGGCGCGACGAGCCCCGTCACGGTGAACGGCCCCACCGCAGCGGCCGAACCCACCGCGACGAACGACCTCACCACAGCGACCGGTCCCGCCACAGCGACCGACCTCGTACGGGCGACCGGCCTCGTAGGGACGCCGAGCCTCGCACGGACGCCGGGCCTCGCACAGACGCCAGGCCTCGCACAGGCGCCGAGCCTCGCACGGGCGACCGGATCCATCACCGTCGCCGTCCGAGCCGTACAGGACCGCGTCTCCTCCCGTACGGAACTCCTGACCGGCCTGCGCGTGCCCCGCCCGAGCGTCGAGGTCACGGTCCTGCGGCTGCCGGGGCGAACGGCGTCTCCGGGCGCCCCGGCAGGGCGGACAGCACCGCCGGTCGCGGCCCCCGCGCCGACCGTCCCCTCGCCCGGACCGGCCATGAGGGAACGACCGGCCCCGGCAGTCCGACGGGGGCCGCGCGTCCCCCGCCGCTGGTGGTCCCCCCGCCGGGTCCCGTCGGCCGTGCTCGCCCTCGCGGTGGCGCTGCCCTCGGGAGCCGTGGCGGCCGACGAACTGCGGGTCCGGATGGCCGGAGGACGCCCGGCGGCCTGGCGCACGGGCCTCCTGGACCGGTTCGCCGGATACGGCCAGGGCGACCCCGGACTCGTCCTCCTGGCCTTGCTGACCGCCGGGACCGGCGTCCTCCTGATCGCCCTGGCGGTCCTCCCCGGCCGACGTCGGCTGTGGCCCGTCTCCTCCGCGCCGGCTCTGGTGTCGGCGGTCGACCGGAACCTCGTCGCGGCACTCGTACGGGAGGCGGTGGCGGCGACGCCCGGCGTCACCCGGGTACGGGTCCGCGCCCGGCGGCGGCACGTCACCGTCCGGGCCCGGCTGCTCCACGGCGACCCGTCCGCCACGGCACTCGCGGCGGAAGCGGCGGCGGCCACCGCGATCACCGCCTGCTGCCCGCACCGCCCGCCGCGCTCGCGCGTCCGGCTGCGCCCCGACGACCTGTGGGTACCGGACGGCCCGGACGACCCGGACGACCCGGAGCGTACGAGCCGCCCGGACCGTACGGACTCCGAGGACACCGCCCGGCCTCGGGGAGCGGTCCGATGAGCGACGGAACCGCGACGGTCGTCCGTCGCCTCGCGCTCGGCCTCTCGGGCCTCGGGCTGCTGGCCCTGGGCGGATTCACGGCGGTGGCGGCGGGCGTCCGGCCCGTACGGCTCCCGTCGTGGTGGCCGCTCCCCGGACGCGCCGCGCCCTTCCTCGACGCGCACGGTCCGTCGGGGCCCACCGCCCCCGGATGGTGGCCGTACGCGCTGGCCGCCGTCTGCGGGGTGGCCGCCGTAGCTCTGCTCGCCGGGACACGGCCGCGCGGCCCGTCCCGGCTGTCGCTCGCCGCACCGGACACGGCACTGCGGACCCGGGCCCTGCGGGACGCGGTCAAGGCCAGGACGCGGACCGTCCCCGGTGTGGCGCGCTGCCGCACCCGCGTGACGGGCGGACGGCGCCTGCGGCTCCTCGTCCAGCTGGACGTCTCTCTGCACCCCGGGGCGACCCCTCAGGAAGCGATGCCCGAACTGTCCGCCCTCCAAAGCGTCTTGGAGCGGGCGCTGGCTCCCCGAACCGTTCTCCTGCGGGTCCGTTTCCGCCGGGCCCGCCTCCCTCTCCCGCGCGGCGGACGCACCTGACGGACCCTGGCCGGAAGACGGCATCCGGCCGGATGCCCCGGTCCTTCTGACGGAGAATGAGGACATGCACAGTTGGAGTCCGCCGCAGAGCGGGCCGTTCGTGGGACGCGAGCAGGACATCGACGAGTTGGTCTCCCTGGTACGGGACCGGCGGCTGGTCACCCTCGTGGGGATGGGCGGGATCGGCAAGTCCCGGCTCGCCGCGCGGGTCGTGGTGGAGGTCGAGGGCGACCCGTTCACCGCCGGGCACTGGGCACCCCTCTGGTCGCTGACCAACGCCACCCTGCTCACCCCGCTGGTCGCGGACGCCTGCGGCCTGTCGGACCACTCCCCCAACGATCCGGTCGACGCCCTCGCCGCCCGGATCGGCCCGCGCCGCGTCCTGCTCGTCCTGGACTCCTGCGAACACCTCGTCGGCGCATGTGCCGCGCTGGTCGAGGCACTTCTCGTACGGTGTCCCGCGCTCGTGGTCCTGGCGACCAGCCGGGAACCACTGGGGACGGAAGGCGAGACGGTCTTCCACGTCGGCCCGCTCCCCCTCGGCACCGAAGCCCTGGAACTCTTCTCGGCGCGCGCCGCCGCCACGGGCGTACGGTTGACCAGCCCCGAGGAACGCGTCGCCGCCGCCGAGGTGTGCCACTGGCTGGAGGGCGTCCCGCTGGCCCTGGAACTGGCCGCCGCCCAGCTCCCGGAGCGCCCCGCACCGGCGATGGCCCGGCTGCTGCGCGGCAGACTGGCGCTCGCCGAAGGGCCGGACAGCCAGGTCCTGCCGGTACGGCACCGGGCACTGCGGACCACCATCGGCTGGAGTCACGAACTGTGCGAGCCGCATGAACGGCTGCTCTGGGCACGGTTGTCGGTGTTCCGTTCGGGCGCCACCGTGAGCGATGTGAAGTGGGTGTGCCGGGGCGGGCCGTTGACCGACGCCCGGCTGGAGGCGGCGATCGAGGGCCTGGTCCGCAAGAGCGTGCTGACCCTCTCCGGCGACCGGCTGCACGTCTTCGACGCGGTGCGCGAGTACGGGGCGTTGTGGCTGGCGGAGCTCGGCGAGACGCGGGCGACGGCCGACCGTCACGCGCGCCACTTCCAGCGGCTCGCCCTGGCGGCCGAACACGCGTGGTGGGGGCCGCAGCAGTCGTCCTCGTACGCCACGCTGGCCGCCTGTTACGGCGATCTGTGCGACGCGCTCGAACACCTGCTCGCGACGAATCCGGCCGGAGCCTCGGAACTGGCCGGGGCCATCGGCTTCTTCTGGGCCTGTTCGGGCCATCTGCACGAGGCCGCGCACTACTTGGAGGAGTGCGTACGGGCACCCGTCACGGACCCGGGCGTCCTGGCGCGGCTCTGCTGGGCGCTCGGCGTGGTGCGGTGCCTCCGGGGCGAGTACGAGGAGGCGGAACGGCTGGCCGACAGGACGCAGGAGGAGGCGGTACGGGAGGCGGACGGCACGCTGCTCGCGGACGCCGCCTATCTGCGAGGCCTCGTGATGCTGATGCGCGGCGAGCCGCTGAGCGCACTCGCCGTCTCGGACCTGGCGCTCTCGGGCCCGGGCATCGGCGCCCCGGCGACGGCACGGTGCCGCCTGGTACGGGTCTTCGCCCTGACGGCCTCGGGCGACCTCGGAAGGGCCCGCGCCGAAGCCGAGGCACTGCGCGCGGACGCGGTCGCGGTGGGCGAGCACTGGACGCGTTCCTATACGGAGTACCAGTTGGCGGTGATGGCGCTCCTGGAACAGAGGTCGGCCGACGCCGCCGTACACGCCAGGGCCATGCTGCGGGACAAGCGGCTCATCGGCGACGCCTTCGGCCTGGGCCTGGGCCTCGACCTGCTGGCGGCGGCGCTGACGGCACTGGACCGCGCGGAGGAATCAGCCGCGGCCTCGGGCACCGGCCAGGTCTTCTGGGAACTGGTGGGCCACCCCCAACGGGGCACCCCCGAACTGGAACCGATGCGCCGCCACGCCGAACACAAGGCCCGCCACAAAATCGGAGACACGGCCTACGACAACACCTACTACCTGGCCACCCTGTCGGACCCATACGCGACACTGGAAACAATCCTCACGAACAACTAACAAACACCCAGAAACCCCCACCGCCCAAGCCCCACCCAACGCCCCTCTGCCAGAATGAACCCATGCCACCCCCCACACACAAAAGCAAAGAAAAGACAAAGCCCACCTGAAAACACAGGTCAGGAAGGGTGGTCCCCGCGCAGGCGGGGGTGTTCCGCGTCGGCACCCTTCTTCGCCGCCGCCCGCGCCGTGGTCCCTGCGCGAGCGGGGGTGTTCCGGCATTGAGCTCGCCGGGGAGGTACACCAGTGTGTGGTCCCTGCGCGAGCGGGGGTGTTCCGTTCGGGAGCACCGCCCGGCGGGCTGTGCTCTCGTGGTCCCTGCGCGAGCGGGGGTGTTCCGTTTTATGTGTCTATTGCACATCGCCCCGCCTTGTGGTCCCTGCGCGAGCGGGGGTGTTCCGGTGAGCAAGCTGCAACGGGGCCGCCAGACTCCGTGGTCCCTGCGCGAGCGGGGGTGTTCCGAAGTTCGCGTAGAACGGGACGTCGCACGGCTGGTGGTCCCTGCGCGAGCGGGGGTGTTCCGAGCGGACTTGGCGCCCGGTTGGGTCTCTTCGAGTGGTCCCTGCGCGAGCGGGGGTGTTCCGCTCGATGTCCGGCTATCCGACACCGGAGTGGAGTGGTCCCTGCGCGAGCGGGGGTGTTCCGGGGGCCGTCCTGCGATCCGCCTGCCCTCCAGCGTGGTCCCTGCGCGAGCGGGGGTGTTCCGACCGAGGGCGCCCTCGACCTCCTGCTTGAACTGTGGTCCCTGCGCGAGCGGGGGTGTTCCGATCGCGGCCCCGGCCACACCCATGGCGATGTTGTGGTCCCTGCGCGAGCGGGGGTGTTCCGGTCCGCGGTGAACCAACTGGTGGACGCGGAGAGTGGTCCCTGCGCGAGCGGGGGTGTTCCGTCTTGGGGACGCTCCACTCGACGGGTTCTGCCGTGGTCCCTGCGCGAGCGGGGGTGTTCCGGCAGTTGGTTTCAACCCGGAGCAGGCCCAGTAGTGGTCCCTGCGCGAGCGGGGGTGTTCCGCAGGAGACGAAGTTCCTGACGCTCGTCGCGTGGTGGTCCCTGCGCGAGCGGGGGTGTTCCGCCGTCGAAGGGGACGTCGCTGCCGGCGGTGCGGTGGTCCCTGCGCGAGCGGGGGTGTTCCGGCGATCGGCGACGGAGGGCCCGCCGCCGAGCAGTGGTCCCTGCGCGAGCGGGGGTGTTCCGCGCTGGCGTCGTATGTGCGGCGTCACGGCTCCGTGGTCCCTGCGCGAGCGGGGGTGTTCCGTGCGCGCATGACGCACACCAGTCCCGACGCAGGTGGTCCCTGCGCGAGCGGGGGTGTTCCGATCGGCATCGACTGGCTCCAGCACCCGGGGCGGTGGTCCCTGCGCGAGCGGGGGTGTTCCGCCACGGCCGCCGCGCTCCTGGCGGACGCTGCCGTGGTCCCTGCGCGAGCGGGGGTGTTCCGCAGTTCGCCGCCCGCCTCGGCTGGTCACCGTCGTGGTCCCTGCGCGAGCGGGGGTGTTCCCGGCTGGTCGGCAACCATCGGTGCACGCTGACCGTGGTCCCTGTGCGAGCGGGGGTGTTCCGTTCCAGGTCACGCCCGGCCGTCTCGACGAGACGTGGTCCCTGTGCGAGCGGGGGTGTTTCGAGGATCGAACGGGACCTCGGTGTCACGGTGGAGTGGTCCCTGTGCGAGCGGGGGTGTTCCGAACGCGGCGTCGAGGCGCTCGACGAACCCGCCGTGGTCCCTGCGCGAGCGGGGATGATCCAACTGCGGCTACTTGATCATCAGACGGTGGGGGAATGCCCCCGATCAGCCCCCTGGGTGCTCAGCCGCCGTCAGGTGATCGGGGGGCGTGTCCGCGTCGCCCGCGCGCCTCTCCACGCTCCGGCTCAGTGAACTCTGTGGTGTCGACCACAAGACGATCCACCGCTTTGAGTACGAGTCAAGCGGCCCGAGCCCTGGGCTCCTCCTCCAGATCGCCCGCGCCGTCGATGTGCCCCTCGCGGAGCTGGTGTGGTAGCCCCGGCCGTCACTGGCGTACCGGCCGGGGCCCACCCCTGCCCACCCGTTGTCCGCCGTAGCCGGACGAGCAGGAGATCAGGGGACTACCTGAGAATGCCGAGCGCCAGAGCGGCGAGTATGCCGAGCACGACCACCAGGTAGACCGTCTGGCGACACCACTCCCTCACAGCGCCTCCGGCCAGGCCGGAGGCCGGTCGAGGGACGGGGACAGACACGCCAGGCGGGTGGCGTGGACCAGGAGATCAGACCGAGCCCCCGACGCCGAGAACACTTCGACCCGCCGGGGGATACCGTGGATCGGCCAGTTGCACTGCACGCAGACCGGCGGCGTGCCGACGCTGCTCACGATGCCTCCTCAGCCGGTCGGGCGATGAGGTCGGCCGAGACGACCTCACGGAAACCGCGGTGGCCGGTGCGTCCGGCGTGCTCCAGGGCCCACAGGTCCGGCTCACTGAGGACGGTACTGACGGACGACATGGCCTCGCACTCCTTGCACGAGGCGTACCGGGCCGGGGCGGGCCGGTCAGGGTCGGCGCCGATGGTCCACGTGGTGAAGCGGAGGCGGGTCACCGGCCTTCCTCCGAACCATTGGTGAACTCGTAGAGCGGGATCTTCCCGGCCCTCTCGGCGCAGACCTTGTGGGCGTAGATGTGCTCGCCGCCGTCCACAGCCCGCTGGACACGGACACAGGCATTGGCCTGCTGCTCCGTGTTGGAGCAGTACGTGCAGGCTCGGGGAGGTGTCGGCATGAGAAACCCCTCGTGGTTCGGTGTTGATCCGACGCTACGAGGGGTTCCGGTGGGGAGAGGGGGGAAATTCCCCCACCTGTCAGGCGGCCAGGAGTCCGATGCGTACGGCGAGGTCGGAGGCTCGGTGGCGGCGTGCCGCGCTCCGCGACTCGGCCTCCTCCAGGAGCAGACTGCGGGCATACCCGTTGTACCGGATCGTGTCCGGCGCGACCTCGTGCGCCTTCTCCAGTGTGGCGACCGCGGCCTCGTGCTGGCCGTCGAGCCGGTAGCCGCGGGCTTCCTCGATGCGGTGGCGGGCTCGGCGGGGGTGGGAGGGGATGGTGGACAGATCTGCGCGGGCGGCTTGCCGTACGGACTCGGGGCCGGAGTGAAGCTCGACGGCGACGGTGACGGCGTGGGCGCCCATGATGGCGCGGGAGAACGAAGTGACCGGGTGGAAGTAGTCACCCGGCAGCCGGTCTGCCATCGCGCGGGCGACATCCCACCGGTGCCAGGCGTCGCCCTTCTGCCCGCGCCGGGCGGCCGTGTACGCGGCCTCGAACTCCAGCGCCCCCGCGATGGCGAGCACGTGGTCGTCAGCGTCGGGGAGGTGCGGCCGAAGGTATGCAAGGGCGTCGCGGGTGACCGTGTCGGCGGTGTCGTAGTGCGCCGGACCGGTGTCGCGGTGGGCCTGGGCGAGGAGCCACGCGGAGATGCCCACGGCGTGCGGGTCGTCTGACTGCTGGGCGGCGACCATGCCCCGATCGGCCACCCGCCAGAGAAGAGGGGCGTCGGGCTGGTAGGCGACGAAGAACTGGGCGAGGGAGTACACCTCGGCGAGGACAGCCTGCGCTGCGCGCCAGTCGGTCGGGGTGTCGGCGGCGCGGACGGCGAGCTGGGCGTCCCGGATGAGATCGGGCAGTAGAGCGCCGAGGATGTCGCGGTGGTTCGGAGCGGAGTGTCGGGCGGACCAGGCGCGGGCGAGCCGGGCAGCCAGGTGTGCGGGCCGCGGGGGTGTCTCAGTTGAGGTGAAGGGGAAGGCGTCGACGGCCTGGCGGACGGCGGCGAGCTGGGGGTGCCCGGGGCCGACGAACAGGTCGATGGACTGGTCGGGGCGCCCGGTCAGGTCGGCCAGGTCTCGTACGCGGAGGGCTCCGGCGATCCGGAAGACCACGTCGACGGCGGGGGGACGGGAGCGTCCTCGTTCAAGGTCTTTCACCCAGTCGACGGACATACCGAGAAGACCTGCCAGGACTTCCCGGGTCATGCCTCGGCGTTCACGGAGAAGCTGCATACGCTGCCCAAACACCACCGACGTGTAGCCGGGGTCAGGGGTACCACCAGATGACACGGCCTTGCCCCTTCTCTGTGCAGACTCGACACCTCACAGGGTAGGGGCAGAGTCTTTTCACCGTCGTGGGTCGGTGAATCCGACTGTGGTCGATCGCCCTTGTAACGGGCCACCATCACAGCGCACGCGAAGGCGCCGGGGCAGTCCTAGTACGACGGGGAGCTGGAGCTGAAGTTCCGGGTCCGGAACCCGGAGGGGTACGAGGAGTGGTCCCCGCGCGAGCGGGGGTGTTCCGCCACCGATGACCACCGGGGGCTTCTCACGGGTGGCAACGTCAGTCGCTACCAAATGACTTGTGCGGGAACATGGTCTGCGAGACACAGCTGCCGTTGTCGTCGTACTCGTACACGGTGCTCTTCTGTCCGGGGCAGGTCTTGGGGTTGTACGGCCTCCCCGGCAGCGGGTCAGGTAGCTGCCAACCATACGGAACGCTCTGGTCCTGTCGGTAACTCCTGGTAGATCGCCTTGTGCTCGGTGGTGGGGTTCCAGGAACCGGAACAGCTGGTGCAGTACCACGTCCAGCCGTCCTCGGCACCCGGCCGGGTGCGCGTGGTGTCCTTCCAGACGAGCCGGTTGTCCGGGCACTGGGGGCATGACGGAGGCGTGAGCACCTGTGAATCTCCTCAAGGGTTGCGCTTCACCGTGGCGCCTCCGCCTGTGGTGCGTGGTGCGGAATCGCTCGTCCTCACTCCATCGGGGGACGGGGACCCGACCCCGCCCGCGTGCTGCCACCGCTTCGTGAGGGGTGATCCCGTTGGGACGGACGTCCGGGAGACCGGTCTACGTTCAAGGGAACGGCGGCTCCGTTCCGTACGCCTGGCGCATGTGCTGACGCAGACGAACCCGGGCAGCCGTCTCGGCGCTCGGATGACGCTCCCGGGCCGCTTCTTCCGTGTTCAGCCGGAGAGCCGCGCATTGCGCACAGCCAGCTCCTCGCCCTGGTCCACACGTATCGCACCTGCCCGACGTCCACCCCCACCCGTGGAGCGCGGGTGTCGTCGCGGATCGGCTTGGCGCGGTGCGGTGCGCGGGTGTGGGGCCTGTGGGTTGTGGACGCTCCTGCGCTTCCCTGCGGCCGTGGTCCAGTTGACCGTGTTCGGCGCGTTTGAGCGCATCGCCGCGCCTGTCCGGCCTGTGGTCCGGGGCCGTCGCGGTGATCCTGGCGCGCGACCCTGGTGGTGGCCTCCGTGAGTTCGGTGTCCTGGGCTGCGCCGTGGCCAGGAGTCAGGTATGGCGAGGTACGGGGGCGATGCCATGGCGGCACTCCGCCGTGCGCCCGCACCGGACCGGACCGGGTCCGGACCATGCCACAGGCTGTTCCCGTACGGCCATACGCGTCCCCGTCTACCTCCGTCTCCCCCCGTCTGCCTGGCCGCTCAGGTATGGGGGGGGAGTGTCGGCCACGGTGGGCAGGGCCGTTCGGTGGCGTTCCACGTGGTCTCGGGGGAAGGTGTTGTCGTCGACGGAGCCACAGAGACCGGGCCGGGCTGTGATCCATGTGGTGGCCCGGCCCCGGAGCAGTACCTGCGTCGGCCGAGACCAGAGGCAGGGCCACAGCCAAGAACCAGGGGCGGGGTCCAGACCAAGCGGCAGGTTCCGGCGCAGGCGGGCGCCTCACGCAGGAGGACCCCGCACAGGAGGCCGGTCGGCGTTCTGTCCGTACGAAGGGTGCCGTCGGGTTACGGAACCCCGTGGGACCGGCCGGCCGTCGCGGTGGTCAGCGGGGGCAGAGGGGCTCGGTGCGTACCGAGCCGCCCTGGTTCTCGTCGTCCGTGCCGAGCACCCCGGCGCCGGGGCCCTGCGGGCATCCCAGGGCCTCGATCTTGTGCCCGGGGTAGCGGGCGAGTTCCCTCGGGGCCGTGCGCAGTTCGAGGACCGGGCCCGCACCGGGCCACAGCGGCGGTGCCGGTCGTACCGTGCCCGCGTCGTAGACGGCGGAGTCGAACGGCCCGTCGTCGCCCGCGTCCGACGCGGAGGTCACCGTGATCCGTCCGGTGCCGGAGACGGCGATGTCGCTGACGTGCCGCACCCCCTCCACCGGATAGGGGACCCGCAAGGGTGCCGTGTCGGCGGGGCCGAAGACGAGCGTGGGCCAGTCGAGCCGGGCCGCGTGGACGACCGCCGGGTCCTGGTCCTGGCCTCGGTGCGCCCACACCGCCGTCAGCCCGCCCCTGAGGCCGACCAGCGCGAAGCCTTCGTAGTTGTCCCCGGACACGACGCCCGGGACGGTGAACTCGCGCAGTACGCGTGCCGTGCCATCGGCCACGGCGAAGTGGTAGCCGTGTCCGGAACTCTCCAGCGCCGCGTACTCCCCTGCCCTGCCGGGGACGGCGCTGAGGGACTCCAGATCCACCGGCAGCGGGCCCTCCCAGGTCAGGATGTCGGACCGGGGACCCTCCCCGGTCCACCGGACGGCCGAGACGCGCTTCTCGCCCCCGCGCTTGTTGTCGTGCACGACGAGCAGATCGCCGCCGGGCAGGAAGGACGCGCCGCTGACCCCCGAGACGATGCCCTCGCCGACCCGCTCCCACTCCCCCGCCGCGCCCGCACTCCCCGGACCCTGGGCCAGCACAGCCGCCATCACCGCACCCGCCACCGCGTACCGCCGCCATGTCACCATGGGCCCCACTGTGCTGCGCGGCCCGGCCCCGGCACACGGCGACACCCGCGCTCTCACCCGATGGCCCCAACGAGTCGGCCCGGCCGGTGGAGGATTCGCGCCGGGCACGGGTGGACACGGCAGGGCCCCGGCCTCCGCGTGGAGGCCGGGGCCCTGGGGGCAGTCCGGGAGGGGAGGCCCTACCAGAGCGTCCATTCGAAGTCGTCGCCGCCGTGGCACGGCTGGATGTCCAGGGGGGCGTCCACGGACCGGATGCCCGCACCGCTCACCACCTCAAGGCACTGGTGGTCACTGGCGTAGTTGCGGATCCAGAAGGTCTTGCCGCCGCGCGAGTCCAGCCACCACAGCTGATTGTCGTCCGTGGTGCCGTTGCAGTAGAACTCCGCGATCCTGGTGCCGGGAGGACGGCCCTCGAACTCCCCCAGATCCATGCAGAGCCCGTCCTTGCGGTTCCTGATCTGGAAGAGGTCGGTGGAACCGGGGCCCTTGCCCTTGTACCTGACCTCGAAGTCCCAGAGTTGGTTGTCCTGGTCGGTGCCGTTGCAGAAGTACTGGTTGACCGGGCCGGTGGCCCTGCCCCGGTCGAAGTTCGGAACGTCCGCGCACAGCTTCGTCGACATGTTCCTGAGCAGGACGCCTTTCATGTTGGCGTAGTTGGTCGGGGCCGGGGGCTGCGGCTTCCTCTCCTGCTTCTTGGGCTCCTCCTTCTTCTCCTTCTCCTTCTGCTCGTTCCTCGGCTGTTCGTTGCCGGGCTGCCGCTTGCCGGGTTCGCCGGTGGCCGCTTCTCCCGATGCCGGGGGCGTGGTCGGACTCGGCGTGTCCTTCGTCGGTCCGGGCGCCGCCGTCTTCGGACCGGGGGCCACGGCCTCCGGCGACTTGGGGACGTAGCTGCCCGGCCGTACGTCCTCCCTGTCGTTCTGGAGGGGTTGTGCCGAAGCCCGCTCGGCCAGCGCCGCCGGCTCGGTCTTGTCGTCGTAGTCGGTGCCCATGAGGAGGAACGGCACCGCGATCAGCAGGGCGCCCCCGATGCCCGCCGCGGCCAGCAGGGCCTTCGTGGGACGACCCGAAGGGGGTTCGTCCCCGTCGGCGCCGGTGCCCCCCTCCGGCACCCCGGGCGGGCTCCCGGCCTCCGTGGCGGCCCCGGCGAGCGATCCGGCGCCGCTGTCCCCGGTGTCGTCCGCCTTCCCCTCGGCCGAGGACGCCTCCTCTACGGAGGACGCCTCCCCGGAGGGGGTTTCCTCCGCCACGGAGGGGGTCGAGCCGCCGTCGACGGAGGCCGGTTCCGGTATGACCGGGGGCGATTCGGCCATGCTGGACGGCTGTGGGTCGTCGTTCGCGCCGCCGTCCTGGGAGGAGTCCGGCTCCACCCGGGGTACGGCGGTTCCGGCGTCGGCCGAGCGGGGCCGCAGGGCCTGGGCATCCGGCTCGGTGTTCGTGCCGCGCATGGTGACGGCACGGCGTACGACGGGCCCGGTCAGCCCGTTCTCTTCCTGTGCTGGCATCGAGTCTCCGCTTTCTGTTCGGCCAGGTCGGTCAGTCGGACGGTGTACGGGGCGTGGCCCGTCGCAGCGGGCCCGCGCACGGCCAGGGCCATACGGGAGGGCCGGGCGTCACGGGACGTTCGCGCAGCGCCTCGTCCAGACGGGCGAGCGCCGCGAGGTCCTCCGCGTCGAGTTCCGCGCCGCCGTGGCGGGCCGGAGCGTCCGGGCGGGTGAGGGGCACCTCGCGCAGCAGGGTGAGCGGCGAACCGCCCTCGTCCCGGACGTCGAGCACCCGCAGCAGGGTGCCCGGCGGCAGCACCACCTCGTGCCGCGCCGGGTCGGACCCCGGCCGGTCGGCGAGCTGACGCACCCGGCGCGCCGTCACCGACCACACGGCGTACCGCGCGCCTCCCGGCACCGGTACGTCCGCCCCGCCAGGCAGCGCGCACACGGGTGCGGGGTCCCGCAGCAGCGCACCGGGTTCCAGGGCACCGCCGTCCGGCTCGTCGGCATCGCCCGCGCCACGGAGCGCGAGACCCCGGTACGAGGGCATCCGGCGCAGTCCGGAGGTCACGCAGGCGGCGTACGGCAGCAGCCGCCGGTCCCCGTCGCGCAGTCCCCGGGCCAGCGCCTCGGGGTTCAACGGGCCCTCAGGGGTGTGCAGATAGAGGTGGAGGGCGATCAGGTCGGCACGGACCGCTTCCTGCTCCTGGCCCCGCAGTGCGGGCAGACGGGTCAGCGTACGGCTCACGGCCGTTCCGTGCCGGTCCCATGCGGCCCCCGCCAACGCCCGGAAGGCCACCCGTTCGGCCTGGGTGCTGACGTGGCCGGGCATGAACGGCACCGGGAGCAGCGGGCCGAGCACAGCAGGCCCATTCATCCGTGATGTTGGGGTTGTTGAAGCCGCTGGGTGGATTGAGGTTGTGGGGCTGAGCGGGGCAGTCGGGTCGGTCGGAGCAGTCGGGGTGGACGGTGCCGTCGGGATGGCGGGGGTGGTTGGGGCCGTCGAGGTGGTGGGGACTGGCAGGGCCGCCGGGGCAGCAGGGGGCGCGGGGACGGCAGGCATTCCGGGGGTCGCGGGGGCGGCCGGGGAGCCCGGCTCGGCCGGGATGCCTCCTCCTCGGGGGACGTCAGGGGCAGCCTGGACTCCCGCGACGGCCGGGACTGCCGACGTGGGCGGGGTGGCCGGGGTCGCTGGGGCGAGCGGGCCCCTTGGAGCGGGCGGGGCCACTGGGGTGGACGGGGCCTCCCGGACCGCCGACGCGGAAGGGATCGCCGAGGCCGCTGGGGTCGCTGGGACTGCCTGAACCACCGGGACCACCGGATCGTTCGGGAGTGTGGCGGCGGGCGGTTCGGCCGTGGTCGTCTCCATCAGGGCGGCCGTGGTCTCGGTGGGCATCCCCGTGGCCGTGGGTACGGCGCGCGGCGGCGGCACCGGGTCACTGCTGTCTGCCGCGTCCGGGACGGGGCCGCCCTCTGTCACGTCCCGCCGTCCGGGCGACCGTTTCCCCGACTCGTCCGGCACCGCACCGGTCCGGGACGGCTTCGGGGCCGTCCCCTCCGGCGGGTTCTCGGGTCCCTCGCCGATGTCCGGCACCGGGTCCCGTCCCTGTCCCGGTACGGAGGCCGGGGGCCTCGCGCGGTCGGCGGTCGCGGTCGGGGCGCTGTCCGAGACCTGGGCGGGGCCCGTAAGTGTTCCGCCACCCGCACCCGATGGGGCGTCCCGGCCGGTGTCTCCACCGGGCCCCGCCGGAACGGCGCGTACGTCGGTCGTGGGCGTCGGTGCCTCATGCCCCGGGGCCCGCTCACGCTCCGGGGCCCGCTCGGGCCCTGGCATCCCTCGCCCGGCGGACGGTACGGCCCCGTGGGCGCCCGGGTCCGGGGCGAGGCCCGCCATCGGCGGGCGGACGGGAGAGGCGCCCGCAGGCGGCCCGGCCGTCGTCGGAGCCCGTGACGGTGTCGGGACCTGTGTTGATGTCAGGGCCGGTGCCGGTGCCGGAGCCCGTGCCGGTGTCGGTGTCGGTGTCGGTGTCGGTGTCGGTGTCGGGGCATCCGGCGGCGTCCCCGACCCCGTCGCGGCGGACCCGCCCGAAGGTACGGGCCGTCCCGAGGGCGTCGGCCGTCCCGCCGTGGGAGCCGACGGTGCCGGGCCTCGGGCCGTATCGGGGAAGGTCCCGTGGTGCGTGCCGGACGTCGGCGCTGTCCGCGTCCCGGGGGCGGGAGCCGATCGGTCCGACTGTGCCGCCCGGCCCGGTACGGCGCCTCCGGGCTGCGGCGGGCGGGCCCCGGGACCGGTCGGCGGCGGGATGCCGGGGCCGTCCGCGCCCTCCACCGCCGGGCGCCCGGGACCATGACCGGGCGGGCCCGCCGCCGGGGACGTCGGCCGTGCGCCCGGTGCCGGAAGCGTGCCGACGGGCGGCGGAGGGGTCGTGGCGGAGCCGGGGGCGCGCGCGGGGCGGGGAGTGAAACGCAGGGTGCGGACGCCGTGCCGGGCCGCCAGGGTCCGCAGTGCCTGTCCGCCGTCCGTGGCCGTGCCGTGGACGTACAGCCGTGCCCGGCGCGACAGGTCGGTGCCGAGACCGGAGAGCAGCCGGGCGAGTTCGGGCCAGAGGGAGGCGTCGAGTTCCTCGCCGGAGCGGCCCACTTCGATGGCGGGTCCCTCGGGGTCCACCTCGCGGGCCACGGGGGCGGGGGCCCCGGCGTCCGGTGCCGCGTCCCCGGTGATCCAGAGCCCGGCGCGGGTCACCGTGACCTGCCACCGGTCGGAGAGCCGTACCGTGCCCTGTTCGGCGTTGCCGCGCCCGGGGACGGGCGATCTCCACCGGAGCAGGCGGGGGGCGGGGGCGGGGGCACCGTCGACGGCGGGCGCGCACACCACCGCGTCCACGAACGGCCGCCACCGGGTGGCCCCGTCGGCGCCGATGACCACGGACTGCGCGAGGGCGCCTCCGCCCGGGGCGTCGGGGCCGATCAGCGGCATCCCGGTGCTCACCACCA
The DNA here is from genome assembly GCF_042754005.1 of Streptomyces sp. NPDC059247. Classification (NCBI taxonomy): domain Bacteria; kingdom Bacillati; phylum Actinomycetota; class Actinomycetes; order Kitasatosporales; family Streptomycetaceae; genus Streptomyces; species Streptomyces sp. NPDC059247. The sequence continues at coordinate 615,860 of NZ_JBHYZW010000001.1, read as the reverse complement.
GTTCCGTCCCGAGCAGTTCGGCCGTCTTCTGGCCGGTGCGGAGGATGTCCCGGGGGCTGCCGGGGGCGAGCCGCACCCGGGGGCGGAGGTCGGGGGGCAGCGCGGTGAGCACCTCGCCGAGGTCGGACGCCGAGACGTCCGCGCCCTCCGGGACGCCGACGAGGACGGTCGGTCCCCGGGGGTCCACCGGCACCGAGTAGCACAGGTCCCCGCGCTCCGGCTCGGCCGCGTACGGCGAACGCGCCAGCAGTCCCGCCGGGATCTGGTGGATCACACAGCCGCTGTCCGTGCGCCCGGGGACCCTTTCGACCCCTTCCTGCCAGGCGGGGGACGGCTGGCGGGTGCCCAGGGCCACCGGCCGCACCCCGGGCGAGAAGCTCCACCAGCCACGGACGCGGGGCGGGTCGGGGCGGACGAAGAGGGAGCCGCCGGGAACGATCTGGACCTCGCCGTCGGGAGCGATGACCTCCATCTCCCAGGCGTCGGCCACGCGCCGTGCCACGGAAGGCCGTTGGGGCCGTTCGTCCCCCACGCCGGACATCACGAGCCGGACGGTGCGCGTTCCCGCTTCACGGAGGGTGTCGAGCAAGGTGCTGAAAGACCGCCAGAACTCCTGCTCCGAGGCGCCGTTCGGTCCCGTCGTGCCGGTGACGACGGTGGTGACGCCCGGTTCCGCGCCGAGCAGATCGGCCAGTTCACGCGTGGTGGTCCCGCCGATCGTGACGTCGTGCGCGGCGCGGAGCAGGACCAGCGTGCCGTACTCCTCAACGAGTGGTGCCCGGCCGGATTCCGGGGCGGCGACACCGCTCTCCTCCGGCGGGGGGACGGACGCGCGGGTCCGTCCGGACTCCCGCCCCGCCCTCGCCCGGCCGCCGAACCACCACGCCCGGTCACCGCCGGAACGGCTCACGTCGCCTCTCCTTCCCTCTCGACTCGACCCGACGGGTGCGGCACACCCGCTCGGGTTCCCTGTCCGCCACACGGTCTACTTCCGGCTTCCCTCGGGGAGCGAAGCGACCTTCCACACCAGGGGACTTGGGCCTTACGGAGCACTGTGCGCGGTCATCTCGCGGGGTCGTGCCGACGGCGGCGGCACAGGGGCGTCCCCTGCCCGTTCCCCGTCCTCGCCCGCGCCCCCGAACCCGGCCCCGTCTTCGGGGTGTTCGACCGCTGCGGCCATGACGTCGGCCAGTCCGTCGGTGGTCATCACCATGCTGACCGGGGCGGAACTGTTGATGCTCAGGCTGTGGCCCTCGGGCAGCCGTTCCAGCAGTTCGGGGACCCGTACCCGCTCGAATCCCAGGCGTCCGGCCGCGTGCAGGTACGCGGGCGAGGTGTAGACCGGGACGACCGCGGTGCCGTCGGGCGCCGAGGCGCTGACCGGTTCGCCGTTCGCCGTGACCAGGACCGCCACCTCGGCCCGCGCCAGAGCGGCGGCGACGTCCTCCGCCGGGCCGTAGCCGGTGGTGGCGAGCTGGATGGCGGCGTCCACGTCGTCCTCGGGTTCGGGCCATCCGAGGGCTTCCGGGGAGGGCCGGTAGGTCGCGTTGTCCCGCCATTCGACGATCGCGCCGCCGCCGTCGGAGCGCCACTGGCCCACGACGGCCCAGTCCGGCGGCGAGCCCTCGCCCTGCCAGGCGGGGTCGGTCAGGTAGAGCCAGTGGTCCGGTGAGAGCCTGGCGGCCCTGATGAACTCCTCCGGCGGCTGCGGGATGCCGTCGCCCACGGACGGGACGGTGGCCGTCCCGTCCGTTCCGGCCGGAGCGGATCCGGCGGAGACGTACGCTCCGGTGTCCGGCGCCCCGGCCGACAGCTCGCCCGTACCGGCGGGAGAGGGCACGGGGGCTCCGTCGTCGCTCATGATGTCCTCGCTCACTGGGCCGACTGGTGTCACTGCGGGGCGCGTTCGGCATGGCCGGTGTCGCGGTCCCGGACGTCCGGCACCCCCCACCGGCCGATGCTTCCCGACCGGCCGGTGCTTCCCGACCGTGAAGGTGCGGGCGGCCCGAGTCCGTACGCCGACCAGGCCAACTCCCGTGACGTGGGGCGCCGATCCGGCACATCGGGGAGAGCGGGCAGATCGGGGAGCCACATCATCACACGTGGGGGTACCGCAACGCCCCTCACCTGAGCTGTTCTTGAGGTAGAGCCGACCGGGTGGACGGATGGTCTCCGCGCGGACCGGTGCGCCCTCGGCGGCTCCGTCCGGCCAGGGACGTCCGCGCGGAGGAAGTGCCCCGCGTGAAGAAAGCGCCCCGCGCGAGGGCTCGGGCCCGCACTCACCGAAGGTTCCCTTCCTGGAACGTCGTTGCGCGCAGCTCGGCGATCCTTCTGGCCTCCGCCGCCCTGTCCGCGACCGCGATCGTGCCCATGTGTTCCGCCAGCCCCTCCGGTGTCTGCGTTCTCAGGAGGAACTCCACTAGTTCCTCCCGCCCGACGAGACGCGCTTCCGCCTCGCTGTCCTCGGGCGGTGCCGTGCCGGTCGGCCGTCCGTCGGGCACCACGGCCCCTGCCAGGTACCGGTCGCCGTCCCGCACCAGCAGGACGGGGGGTCCGGCCTCGACGCCGTACTCGGTCATCGTTCCGTCCGCCCCGATGAGAGTGACGGAAACACCGAACTCCCTTGCCAGGGTGGCGAGAACAACCGCATCCACCGCCTGTGCGGCGGGTTCCGGAACGGATGCGTGTCGCACGGAGGCGGCCAGCAGGGTGAACCGCTGGAGCGGGGCGAGGGCACGGTGCGGCAGGGTGCCGCCGCGCATCACGGCCTCCGCCTCCTGGCCGCCCTCCAGGGTGACACCGGCCGTACGCAGCGTGGCCACGTCGATCTCACGGCCGTCGTCCGGGCGCCACGCCTCGGCGGCGTCCGGCAGGTCCTCCGGGGTCGCCCGCCGGAGGGCCCATCCACGCAACTCATCGGCGGCAAGCGGCAATCGAGCCCCGGAGGCGCGCAGGGCGTGAGCCAGGGCCCCGGCGAGGCCGTCGGGGGACGTTTCGACGGCGTTCAGCGCGAAGGGAGTTCCCCGCAGCCGGGCGGTCGCCGGGCCGGTGCGTTCATAGGGGCGGTGGTCACCGCGACCGGGCTCCTGGTCCGCTCCACCGTCGTGAGCCGTACGGCGATCAGCCTGGTCGTCGTGTGTCGGAGGCCGGACGCCCCGGGCGTCACCAGCCGCATCCCGGCCCTCCCTTTCCTCATGGGCCGCCGCCCCGCCCGCGCCGTTGTCGTGGACCGTCTCCCCGCCCGCCGGAGCAGCCTGCTCGGTCCCGACGAACGTGGGCGCGGCGGGGAGCGGAACGGGGGCGCTTCCGGCCGGGGCGACCGGGACGCCCGTTCCGGGCACGGTCATGGCGGCGGACAGCGGCGCGTATCCGGCGGGCGCCGGGCGGACGTCCTCCACCCGGACGAGCCCGAAATCGGCGGCGCTCAGCGGGTTTCCGTCGGCGTCCGGTTCCAGGGCGACGGTGACGCGCCCCGTCCCCGGGTCGGTGTGGAGCGTCGGCGTGCCGTACGCGGCCCACATCGGACGGCCCGTCAGCAGGGCGCCACGGCCCGGCAGGCTGTCCACGGCCGGGGTTCCGGGGCGGGGCCGGGAGCCGGGGACCAGGAGGACGCCGGGGTCGGCCAGCGGCAGGTTGCCCGTCCCCGCGTCCCGGTGGAGCAGCTCGGCGATCTCGTCGTGCGGCGCCGCGAGCCCGCGCATGTCGACGCTGCCGGGGTCACGGCGGGCCGCCCGGTACAGCCAGGGCTGTGCGGAGGCGGAGCCTGTGGTGCCCCCGGCGTGCCAGGGCGCGGGCACGGTGGAGTCCGCCACGAGCGTCCCGTCGGGTGCCCGCCGCAGCAGGGTCAGCCGCGTCGGGTCGAAGTCGACGGTCCCGGCCGGACGTCCGGTGTGGTCCCGGCCGATGACCGCGCCGTCCGGGCGGCGGATCAGCGTGGTGTCGGCGAACGCCCCGCTCGCCTCGAGGAACGCCTCGCCGAGCTCCCTCGGCTGGAGGGGGTCGCGTCCGGCGGCGGTCGTCATGCGGACGAACTGGAGGAAGGCGTTGCGGTATTGGGGGTCGGGGGCGTTCACGTGGAGGACCTGGGCCGCGACCCGGTCCACCTCGTCGTCCCCGCCCCTGGCCCGGAGGGTGCGGACGGTCTCCCCCGTCCTGATGTCGGCCCACAGCAGCCGGGACCGTTCGGCGGGGCCCACCGGGGCGGTCGTCGGCAGCCGCAGGACCTGGGCGGCGAGGGCGTCCGTCTCGGGGCGGCCCATGAGTCTGCGTACGGCGTCGGTGACGATCGGGACGGGGACGTGGGCGGAGAGCGGGGTGTCCGGGTCCCGCGCGAGCCGGTCGGCGGCCCGGGCCAGCACCCTCGCCCTGGCCTCCCGGTCGAGCGGGGTGCCCGGTGTGTGGCGCTCGTGGTCGGCCGCCGCGACACGGTCGAAGAGGTCCAGGGTGAACAGCGGGAGCCGTTCGAGCGCGGGGTCGGCGCGCGCCATCAGTTCCAGCGCCCCGGCGCCCCGCAGCAGGTCCGCGTGGACGTCCGTCCGCCACTCGGTCTCGGCGCCGAACAGCAGGCGCACCAGCCGGACCAGCCGGAGGGTCCGTTCGCGGACGTCGTCCGGGGCGGGGCCGGGGCCGTCGTGCAGTCCGGCCGTACGGGCGCGCTCGTCCAGTTCGGCGCCCCTCGGCTCGGGCAGGACCCGCTCCAGGCCGTACTCGCCGCCCCGTACGTCGTTGTCGACGGCGATGTACTCGCCCCGGGGGCCGAAGGTGCCCGCGAGCAGCTGGCGCCGGGCCGCGTACACCACGACGCGCTCGTCGTCGGCGTACCGCTGGGCCTCGTGGTCGACGGCCAGTGGGTCGGGGACGTACGGGGCGGGGCCGTAGGGGCCGGTGAACGCGCTCCCCTCGGCCTGACCGCCGAAGCAGACGATCTTCACCAGCCGCTTCTTGCCCCGGGTGCTCGGGCGCCTCGCCAGGGCTCCGGAGGAGCGCGCTCCGCTGGTGGAGACGCTCTTCCCGTCGGTCAAGGTCCATCCGGACCGGCCCGGCAGCCCGTGCTTGGCCTCGAAGTACACGTCGGTACCCGGCCCGTCCTCCCGCCAGGCCAGTTCGACCGGCGCGCTGAAGGTCCCGGTCGCGTGGTCGTAGTGCACGAGGTGGGTCGCCCGCGCCAGGGTCACCGCCATCACGGCCCTGCGGCGCAGTACCGCGGGGGTCTCGGTCAGCGGTACGGAGATGTGCCCGGTGGAGCGGTGGTCGCGGCCGATGACGGGCAGCGAGATCACCTGGTGCTCCCAGTCCTCGGCGCCCGGCGCGGGCGCGGGCGGCAGTGCGGGATCGCTGAGCAGCCAGCCGCCGACGATGCCGAGCCCGGGTGACACGTCGAGACCGGCGCCCGTCCAGCCGGGCCTGCCCGGCAGGGGGCCGAGGGCGACGCCTCCGCTGGGGGACCAGACGTCCCGGCCGAGCGCGACGGCGGTGCCGCGCGGCAGCAGGGTGCTGCCGACCGCCGCGTACGAGGTCAGCATCAGGAGCGGTACGTCACCGGGGAGGCCGTTCAACACCTGGTCGAGGCTGAGGAGTTCGACCACGATCTCCTTCACGGCCCGGCACTCGAATCCGCCCGCGCCCCGGACGACGACGGTGCTGTCGTCCCCGTCGGCCACCAGCGCGTAGGGGGTCGCCCCGCCCTTCCAGGGGGCGGGCTCGGGCGCCCCGAGGACGAACGTGCCGTCCGGCTGCCGGACGCCGTCGTGAACGGTGTCCAGGTCGAGGGGCGTGGTCAGCGGCTGGGCCGTCCAGTTGATGCCGCTCACCCCGTTCGGGGTGGTGAAGCGGACACCGGGGCCCAGTGTGCCCCGCCGCTGGAGGAGGAGGGCGGCGAGTCGGGTGAGGCGGGTGACGCCCGCCGTGTTCGGGTCCGCCGCCAGCCGGACCAGCTCGATGTGCTCGCGGGCGGTGACGGGCGCCTCCCGGCCCAGGCCGAAGACGTACCGCGCGAGCACGTCCAGGTCCAGCGGGCCACCGCGCAGGGCGGGCACCCCGGTACGCAGCGCGTTGAGGCGCCGCAGCGCGTCCCGCGCGCCGGGCACCTCCCGCTGCCCGAACAGCGAGGCCGTGATCGTGTCGTAGTGCGTCTCCGGGTCGTACGGGGAGGGGGGTACGGCGGGGCCACCGGGAGCGGTGCGAGCGGCGTCGGCGAAGGTCGCGGGGGTGTCGGTCGCGGGGGCGGTGGGCGGGGGTGCGTCGACGTCCCCGCCCGCACCCGCCGCCCCTGCACGCGCGTGCGTGCCCGTGCCTGTGCTCGTGTTCGTACCCGCGCCTGTGCTCGTGTTCGGGTTCGGGTTCGTCACGGGGACGGTGAACACTCCTGCGGCGCGTGGGGTACGGGATGTTTCCGTGCGGGTGGTGAGGGCGGAGGGCGCGCCCTGACCGACCGGTGGGGCGGGCGGCGGCAGGGAGTCGGAGCTATCCGTTTCCAGTGGCGCGGCGGAGACCCCGCCCGGTCCCGCCAGCGGGACGGGAACCTCGCCCGCGCCCGTGAGGGGAGCCGGAGTCTCGTCCCTGTCCGTCAGCGGGGCCGGAGTCTCATGCTCGCCCGCCAGCGGGGCCGGAGCCTCGTCCCCGTCCGTCAGCGAGGCGGGAGCCTCGTGCTCGCCCGTCGACGGGACGGACTCCTCACCCCCGTCCGTCGGCGTGGCGGAGGGCTTCTCGCCGTCCGTCCGTGCGGCAGCGGTCCCGTCCACGTCCGGCCGGGACACGGGAGTCATGTCCGTGTCCACGGGCGGGAGCGGAGCCGTATCCCCGTCCGCCCGCCGCCGGGTGATCCGCCGCTCGGTGGCCGGAGGGAGCTCGGCCGGGGGAAGCGTGGCCGGAGGGAGCGTGGCCGGTGTCGTCGCGGTCGGGGTGGTGGGCGCGGACGGGTCCGCCCCGGTCCACCGGGGGTGCAGTCCCCGCTCCTGTCGCAGGGCGTCGGCCCGCCGTAGGGCCGCGTGGGTGTCGTGGCCGTCGGAGAGCAGCAGTGCGGCGACCTCGCGGACCGCCGTACGGAACTCCTCGGTGGCGTACCGGTGGTCACCACGGGCGGTGTCCGTTCCGGTCGGCAGTACGAGGAAGGCGGCGAGGTCCCAGGCCCGTTCGGCCTCCGCCGTACCGACCGGGCGGGTCGGGAGGATCGGGCCGACCGGGCGAGTGCCGTCCCTCGGAGCCGTACCGTGCCACGGAGCCTCCGCGTCCGTTCCGGCGGTACCGCCCGGCGGTGCCGTCGCTTCCCGTCCGGCCGTACGGTCCTGCGGCGTCTGGTCGCCCCGTGGCGCCGTGACGCCCTGCCGCGTCCCGTCGCCCTGCCGTTCCGTGCCGTGCCGCCGTGCCCCGTCGTCCCGGCGTGCCGTGCCGTCGCCCGGTGTGAAGTCCGCCGCGAACGCCTCGAACGCGGACCCCCACAGTCGTCGGGCCACCGCGACCGCGACCGCCTCGATCCCGTCCGGCCCGGGGCCGGACCGGGACAGCAGCAGCCGTACCCGCGCCAGCGGGGTCAGGCGGTGCGCCGGGAGGACGCCGCCGCCCAGCACGGCCTCCAGCTCCTGCCCCTGGTCCAGTCCGATGCCCGCGTCGCGCAACTCGGCCGTTCCCACAGTCGCGTCGGGGGCGAACCAGGGCACGTCCGAGGGCAGATCGGCCTCCGTCACCAGCCGTGCGAGCCACGACCGCCGGTCGACGTCCAAGGCCGGTGCGGGGGACCCGGCAACCGTACGGGGTACGCGCGCGGCCAGCTCGGCGAGCGGAACGCCCGAGGCGTACAACAGGGCCGTGGCCTCCTCAAGCCGCCGCACGGCAGCGTGCGTGTCCGGTACGGCGTCCGTGTCCGGTACGGCGTCCGTGCCGGGCTCCTCGGCCCGAACGGCCCCGTCGACCCGCTCCACGGCCCGGGTGTGCGCCTCCCAGGCGCGCGCGAGCGCCTCGGCGTCCCGGTCAGGCAGGACCGCCGGGTCCTCGTCGGGGTCGCGCACCACGGCGACCGTCGACCCGGCGGGGGTGAGAAGGGGCGGCCGGACGAGACCTCGCCGGAACGCCGACTCCGGAAGCCCGGGACCGGCGGGCGCCGGGCTCAGGGTGCCCGGAGCGCCGTACCGCGAGCTGAAGGCCGAACTCGCCGACTCCCAGGTCTCGTTCCGCTGCTCACCGAACCCACCGGGTCGCGTTCCGGGGGAGAAGGAGACGTAGGAGATCGCCCCCGCGCGCGGCCCGGAACCGGCCGTTCGGCGGCTCCCCTCACCCTCCTGGTCGATGTCCGGATCGACCGATACGGAGCCGGTCACCCCGCCGTCCTTCGTCGTGACGAGATGGAGGTCGGCGTCCCGCTCCCACTCCCCCGGCGCGGTGGGCGGCACGGCGGCGACCGCGCCCGGGGCGGGAGGAGCCGTGGCGCGGGCGGCCCGGGAGGCCACGGCAGCGGGAGAGACGGCGGCATCCCCGACTCGACCGACCGGGGGTTCCGCCGGGACGGGCCGGGGCTCCGCCCGTCCCACCTGGGGCTCCGCCTGGACCACCTGGGGCTCCGCCCGTACCGCCAGAGACTCCGCCCGGGGCGCGGCGACGGCCGGGGACGGCGGGACCGGGACGAACCGGGGGCGGGCGTCACCGCCGTCGTAGTGCTCCGTCCCTCCCGCCTCCGCGCCCGGCACCATCGCACCGCGGAACAGTTCGATCTCCCAGGCGGCGCCCTGCGGACCGATGCCCCGGAGCAGCCCCCGCTGTTCCGTCCGGCCGTCCGGGCGGTAGCGGGACCAGGCGATGTCCGTCCGGACGCCGAGGGCGTGGGCCAGCAGGTGCGGGAAGACATCGCCGACGTCGGAGTTCCACCGGTTGCTCCAGTCCAGGACCGCGGACCGCAGGACGTCCAGTTCCGACCGGGTCAGCGGGGTGTGCCTGAGGACCAGGTCCCGCAGCTCACCGATGAACTGCCCCTGCCCGCCGAACCCTTCGGGGTCCGGCACGGGCACTCCGAGGCCGGTCAGCCGGGTCACCAGCTCCGCAGCTCCCAGGGTGGCGACGGTCGCGGCCGGTCCTCCGGGCACGGAGACGCGGTACTGGACGACGATCTCCACGGGCAGCCGTCCCCCGCTGGACGTCAGGTACTCCGCGACGAACTGCCGTAGGGCGTGCAGGACATGGAGATCGGCCGGTCCTGACGTACCGGCGGCCAGGTCCGTACGGACCGCGTCGGTGTCGGAGAGCCAGGCGTGCGCGGCCCGGTCGGCGGCGGAGCGGTTCCGCCGGGCGAGACCGAACAGGCGGTCCCGTACCAGCCTCGGGGCGCTCGCCACGAACGCGTGCGGGAGGCAGTCGCCGTCCCGCGCGACCGGCAGCGCCCGCCCCCGGGCCCAGCCCGGAGTGGTGCCCGCCGGGGCCGTCATGACCGGCGCCCCGGACGACACCTCCGCTGGCACCGTCGTCGGCTCGACGGGCCGGGCGGCACGGTCGCCGGGCTCCGTCCGGAGGGGCGGTTCCGTGGGCGGTGCGGGCATAGGCGCGGGCATAGGCACGGGCATCGGCGCGGTGCTCGCGGCCTGAGGCTTTCCGGCCTCGGCCGCCGTCCCGACCGGGGCCGCGACGGGCGCCGCCGTCGCCCCCGTCGTCACCCCCGCCGTCGCCCCGGCGGGGGTCACCACCGGTACCGACCCGGGCGCCGACCCGGCCGGAGCAGCCCCGCTCACCGTCGTTCCGCTCGGGACCGCATCGGTCACCGCCACATCGATCACCGCCGTACGGGTCACCGCCGTACCGGTCACCGCCGTACGGGTCCCGCTCGGCACGTCCGGGGACTCGGGCGCCCCGGGCACCTCAGGTGCCCCGGACAGCCCCGCCCCCTCCGGCATCGCACCCGGCCCCATCCGTCGCAGCCTCTTCGCGATCCGGTCGGCGCCGGTCGGGCGGGCCGGGCGCTCGGTCCCCGTACGGACGCGGGCACGCGGGCCGTCCGTGAGCGAGCGGGAGGAACGGCCGGCGTCCGGTCGCACGGTGAGGAAGTCCGCGGCGGTACGGCGGTGGCCGTGGGCGTCAGGGGCGAGGGCCACGGTGGTCCGGCCGTCCGTGCCGGTGAAGAGCCCCGCCCTGCCGTACGCGGTGTGCGCCGCGACCCCGGTGGCGCGGACCACCGCGCCCAGGATTCCCTCGACGGCCGGTGCTGCCGTGGCCCGGTCGGTGTCCGGAAGCAGCAGGACGATGTCGCTGCCGGGCGGGCGCTCCGGGTCGTCGCGCAACAGGAGCGCGATGTCCTCCGCCGGGATCCGGCCGGACAACAGCCCCTCGCCCAGCGGTCCGACGAGGCTGACCCCCCAGGCGGGAGGACCGTCGGGGCGGTGCCAGGGCGCCGTGTCGACGGCCTCGGAGCCGAACGCCCCGCCGGGCCCGAGCCCGACCGGTGTGACTTCGCCCGGGTCGGGATCGGGATCGGGATCGGGAACGCCGAGGGGCCGGTCGAGGTCCCGCCCGACCGGTGTGCCGTCGCCGCGCCGGACGAGCCGGTCCGGGGCGAGCGGGCCCCCGTTCGCCAGGTGGAAGGCGCCGAGCGCCGCGGCCCGGTCCAGTTCCACCCCGACGGTCGCCGCCAGGTCCACCAGGCGCGCGAGGTCCGGGCGCCGGGCCGGGTCGGCGGCGGGCAGGTGCAGGACGCGGGCGGCGAAGGCGTCCACGTCGTGGCCGACGTCCCGCACGGCCGCCACGCCGCGCCGGTCGAGGACGAACCCTGCGAGGGCCGCCAGGCTGGGCACGACGGCCGTCTCCGGGGCCCGCGCGGCGCCCAGCAGTTCGGCGCGGTGGGCCTCGGTGACGATCGCGTCGGGCGCGAGGAGCAGGACGTGACGGGCGAGCCGGTCGAGGTCCAGGGGGCCGTCCGCGAGCGCGGGTACGGCCGTCCGGAGGGCGTCGAGGTGCGTCAGGACGTCCGGCAGGGGCGTCTGCCCCGCGGCCGTGTCCTCCCCCGGGCCGGACGGGGGCCGGGTCACCGGGCCGGGCCGGGGCCGGGGGTGCCGCTTCGGCGGCAGGAGCCGGTTGACGGGCGCGGGGCGGCCCTCCGGGCGTGGCAGGGGCTTGGGCGCTCCCTTGCCGCCGGGCGGTCCGGCCGGTTCCACCACGGTCGCGGGCGGCAGCGGGGGCGTGGTGTGGGCGGTCCAGGGGCCGCGCGGGTTGCGGGGGGCGCGGGGCACCGCCGCGAGGAAGTCGCCGCCACGCTCGTACAGGGCGATGTCCCGGCTGCCGTCGGCGGACGCGGTGCCGAAGGTGTCCAGGGTGCCGTTCTCGTGCACCAACGTCAGGTGCAGGCCCATGCCCTCCGCGACCAGGGCGGCGGCGAGCAGCGCCGTCTCCTTGTTCCAGCGGCGCCCGGCCCGCAGATGGGCGCGGATCAGCCCTTCGCGCACGGGCGCGGCCAGCGGAGGGAGGGACGCGGGCAGTCGGCCGCCCCCGCGCTCCAAGTCCCGGCGCGGCCCGTCCGCCAGGGGGCGCGGCAGCCCGGCGGCGTACAGCTCCTCCTCGGTGAAGACGGCCCGTGGGTCGAGCCGGGCCCCCGCCGGAAGCCGTGCGGTGTCCAGTACTCGGGCCAGTTCGGCGGCCACGCCGGATCCGGTCCCTCCTGCCGGGCTCGTGTCCCTATCCCGGTCCGTGCCCGTGCCCCGGTCCGTCCTCGCGCCCGGGCTCGTATCCGTGCCCCTGCCCGTGTCCACGCTCAGTGCGAGGGCGACGGCGGCGTGGAATCCGTTGCCGCCGCTGGTCCCGGGCTCCCTCAGGTCGAGGACGAAGCCGTCGGGGTCGGTGAGCGTGCGCGGATCGGACGCGGCGTCGAACCGGGGCCCGTCCGTGTCGTCCAGACCGTCCCAGGTCCAGGGGCGGGTGAGGTGTGCCGTCAGGAGGGAGTCGTCCACGGGGACCGGGGGCTTCGGCGGAGGCGGGGGGCCCTCGGCCACGGCCTCCGCCCCGACGGCCCGGAAGCGCCGCTCGGCCAGACGGAGGACGACGCGCGCGGCGGTGTCGGACAGGGGGGTGCCCGGATCGGGCGCGAAGTCCTGGTGTATGCCGTCCTCTTGGACGATCCGTACGCCGATCCCGTACCGCCGGGCCGCGAGCGCGGGCAGTACGTCGGCGGCGGCGTGGTCCCAGCCGGTGCCGTCCGCCGCGTCGGCCGGGCGCCTCAACTGGGCGGCGGCGAGCCCCCGGCGCTGGGCGGGGCTCAGGGACCGGTGGCGGCGGTCGGGCATCGGGGCACCCGTCGAGTGCGGGACGACTCCGAGGGCGTCGAACTCCCGGCGCTGCGGGGTGTCGACACCCAGGTCGAGGGCGGCGGAGGCCAGCTCGGCGGAGGCGAAGGTGTCCGTCTCGTCGGGAGAGAAGTACTCCAGCAAAGGCGAATCGAGAGGGAGTTCCGCCACCATGTCGGCGAACTCGCCTCGCAGAACGGCGGGTTCCAGGTCCGTGCCGTCGGCGGCGGTGCGGGCGGCGGGCAGCGCCTCCTGGAGTGCCCGGAAGAAGGAGTTCCCGGCGGTGACGGAGCCCAGCCGGTGGGTGGTTCCCTCCGGGGACCGCAGCGCGGGCGCGCCGTCGTCGAGGGCGGTGACGAGGGTGTGGCGCGGCAAATCGGCGGGGCTCGCGGGGGGCTCCAGCGATGCGGTGTCCCCGTCACCACCCCGGGGCGACGACGTGTCCGACCTGACCGTGTCCGACCTGACCGTGTCCGACTGGACGGTGTCCGACTCGGCCATGCCTGACTCGGCCATGCCTGACTCGGCCATGCCTGACTTGGCGGTGCCCGACTCGATGGTGTCCGACTGGACGGCATCCGTCCCCGGGAGGTCGGTCTCGGCGATGTCGGCGCCGGGAGCGTCTCCTTCGTCCTCCTCCCTGATCACGGCCAGCGCGCGCGGCGGTGCCGGTTTCGGGTCGGTCAGGGTGGGCTCGAACAGTCCGCCCCGGGTCGGGGCGGTGGCCTCGGCGCCGTTCGGCGGGTCCTCGGGCAGCCGGTACCAGTGGGTCAGCCGGTCGGTGCGGGCCCGGAGGTCGTGGAGGGCGTCCGCCGCGGCCTCGGCCTTCCGCCGCTGGGCCGCCACCTTCTCCAGGAGTTCTTCCAGGGCGGTTCGTGCCTTCCGGTGTGTCTGGGCGGCGGCCTCCGCCGCCTCGCGCGCGACCGCCACGGCCTCCAGTGCCGCCGCCGTCCGGCGGTCGAAGGCGCTCCGTGCCGCCGTCTCCGCCCGGTCCCGCTCCCGGCGGCGGACGGCGTCGACCCGGGTGTCCGCCTCGGCCACCGCGCGCCGGGCGGACTCGACCCGTGCCTCGTGGGCGTCCCGGTGCGGCGCCGGGGCGTCCTGCGCCAGGGGTTCGGCCGGGGCGTCCCGCAGGTCCCGGCGCGTCCGGGCGGCGAGGTCGACGGCGGACCCGAGCGGGCCGCCCACGGGTTCCCGGAGGTCGGTGGGACCGGGTACGGCGCGGGCGGCGGCGGACGCCGTGTCGAACTCCGCGCGGGCGGAAGCCCGTTCGGCCCCCGCCGTCCTCTCCGCGCCCTGAAGGGCCCGGTCGGCGACGGCCGAGGCCACCCGGGCGGCCTCGGCCGTCGCGTGCCGGTCGGGCAGGTCGCGGCGGAGCTCCCAGTAGGCGGCGTCCTCGTCGGCCCAGGTGTTCGCCGCGTCCTTGACCGCGTCCCAGGCTTCGGCGACCTTCGGGGGGAAGGACGCGGCGGTGACGAGGCCGAGTCCACGGGCCACGTCCTCACGGACCCAGGCCAGTACGAAGGTGCGCGTCCGGACGGCCTGCGGGCCGGGATCGGTGCCGCCGAAGGGGCCGAGGACGTGTTCGCGGACCCAGCGGCTCGACGGGAGGTCCTTGAACTGCCGGTGGACCTCGGCGACGCTCAGCCAGTCCGTGGGGACGGCGAACGCGAAGACCCGGCCGGTGCTGGGCTTGACGTAGACCTGGCGGGCCACGTCGTCGGCGATCACGCGCCCGTCGCTGTCGGCGGTGTCGGCTCCGGTGCCGGTGGCCCCCGGGTTCGCCGCGCCGACGCTGTCGGACTTGAGGGCGGGGGCGGCGCCGATCGCGGTGTTGTGGTCGCCTCCCTGGACGGCGGTCGCGTTGTCGCTCTGGGTGATCCTGGTGGAGGACTCCATCCGGGCGCCGTCGGCCACCGCGAGGAGCACCGCGCCCGTCAGGTCGGGCCGGGCGAAGAGGCGGAGGGCGCCCTCGGAGTGGTCCGAGAGGGCGTTCTCGACGAGGCCGCTGGTCTCGTACCCCGTACCGCTCACGGCCTGTTCGAAGAAGACGGTGAGCGCCCCCGGTCCGTGGGCGTCTTCGAGGACCTGGGCGGAGCCGGTGCCCTCGGCGGTCAGCGGGGTGATCCGGGCGGTGCGCAGGGCCCGGTGCAGGGCCTCGCCGGTCAGCGGGCCCGAGACTCCGGCCAGCCGGTTGTCGTAGGCCCTGCCGAGCGCGAGGGTGCTCGCCGCCAGGACGTTCTCCGCGCCGATGACGTTGCGGACGTGGAAGCCGCTGTCGGGCGGGGTGAAGGGGCCGTGGGTCCCGTCGGGCAGGGTGACGGAGCGCCAGGCGTCGAGACCGCCCGTGAGGCCGCCGCCGGGGTGCAGCGGGCTGTCGGTCCCGGTGAGGACGTCGACGGCGAGCGGCGGGGTGTCCGGCTCGGGCGGGGCCACGGGGGCGAGGGGGTCCGGCGCGGTGTCCGGGTGCGTCAGGCTGAGCGGGACGATCTCGCGCTGGCTTCCGACGTCGCCGCTCTCCTCGATCCGGCGGGCCCCCCGGCCCCAGCCCTCCTCGCCGCGTGTGCGGCCCAGTTCCATGGTGACGCGGAGCCGGTAGCGGGTGGTGTACTCGGCGTGCGGCTCGCTGGTGTACGTGGTCCAGACGCGGCCCCGGGACCAGGTGTCGGTGGCGGAGATGGTCTGCCGGTTGGAGCCGGTCTCGGCCAGGGACGGGCCCGCCATGGGCACCTCTGCGGCGCCGGTGTGGACGCCCTCGGTGATCGTCGTTCCGGCGTCGCTGCCCCGGCCGGTGAGGAAGGCGTCGCTGAAGGTCTCGGTCGCCCAGCGGTGGTCCTCCAGTTCGGTGCGCGGCCAGAGCCGTACGAACTCCGGCTCGCCCACGGGTTCGAGCTGGACGCGCACGCGGATGTCCCGGCCGCCGATCCGGACGCGTTTCCAGGCGAAGGAGCTGATCCGGGCCGTCACCGACGATCCCGTGCCGGACATCTCGCGGCGCAGCGCGCGGGTGACGCGGGCCGAGGTCAGGCGGCGGATCGCCTCCCGGCTGTCCTCGTCGAGGCCGAGCGCGTCGAGGTGCCGCTCGAAGTCCTCCACGACCGGGCCGGTGTCGAGGGAGTTCACCGGGTACGTGGCGAACGGGGCCGTACGGAACCAGCGGGGCTGGCGCCAGGGGCGGCGGTCGTAGAGGGGGCCGCCGCCCAGGCCGTCGCCCTCGATCAGGCGGAGCTGGTGGGCGATGCGCTCGGGGAGGTGTCCCAGCCAGCCGCCCCGGACGACCTGGCGTTCGCCGGCCCAGTCGTGCAGCCTGCGGACCACCTTGCCGAGCGGGGAGAGCAGGCCGGAGGAGCGGGTCTCGGCGGCCACCTCGTGCTCGGCGTCGCCCACGGCCAGCACCTGGTGGCCCTGGTCGACCCGGTTGATGTCGGAGGTGACGGTACGGACGACGGTGCCGCCGGTGCCCCGGCTGCGCCACCACGGCTGCCAGGTCGCCCCGTAGCCGCCGGTGACTCCGGGGCCGACCGGGTGGGAGTGGCCGTAGACGACGGTGAGTCCGGCGTGCTGGACGAAGGTCCTGCTCTGGCCGCCGGAGGCCTTGGTGGAGCCGCCGATGGTGAGTTCGGTCTCCATCGGCTGGGGCCGGGTCAGGGCCCTCAGGTCGGTGACCCGCATCCGGTGGACGACGGTGGCCAGCCAGTCGAGGTAGGGCCCCTTGCCGAAGAGTCCGGTGGTGCGCGACCCGGTGGCGGAGGCGTTCTGGTCGGCGTTGGCGGTGAGGAACTGCGGCTGTTCCGGGCGGACGGCGGCGTCGTGCGCGGGGGCGCCCTCGCGGGTCAGCTGCCACCTTCCGTGGGAGGCGCGCTCCAGGGCCCGGTCCACGATGCCCCGTTCGTCGCGGGGCTGTTTCGGGGCGAGTACGGACAGCGTCTGGTGGGGCAGTCCGTCGAGCGGTCCGGGGTCGCGGCCGTCCTCGGGGGACGCGTCGAGCAGCCGCCGGGCGTCGTGACGGCTCATCGGGGTGCGGCGGACGGGGTCCGGGTCCAGATAGGGGTTGTCGGCGCCGGGGGCGTGCGGGTCGGTGTCCGGGCAGTGGTCGGCGGGGACGCTGAGCAGCACCCGGCCCCGGACGGCCGGGACGTCGGCGTCGCCGCCGATGATGTCGCCACGGCCCTTGGGGCCCCGGACGAAGAAGTGGGTGCCGAGGAAGCCGAAGCTGACGAGACCGCGCAGGAGGCTGCGCGGACGCCAGTAGCCGCCGGTGCTCACGGTGAGGGACAGGTCGTACGTGTAGAGGTGGCCGGGCCGGGTACTGATCGCCATCGGGTCGAAGGTGGCGACGGAGCCGTAGCCGGATTCGTCGCGGGTCTGCCATCCGGCGGTGTATCCGGCCTGGCCGGTGAGGGCGTGGGCGGCGAAGCCGATGTCGTCGGTGGCGGTGTCCCGCAGCGCGGCGACGCCGACGATCCCCGCTTCGGCGCCCTGGACGGCGTGCCGGGTCTCGTCGAGGTGGGTGGCGCCGGGGGCGCTGTGGCGCAGGATGGTGTCGGTGGGCGACACATGGGCGCGGCCGGTGAGTTCGGCGTCGAGCCAGATGTAGTAGTGGCCCCGGGTGAAGCGGCCGGGGTCGATCAGACCGATGCGCAGGCCGGTGCGGCTCATCGCCTCCAGGTTCCCGGCCATGCTGTGGTGCGAGAGGGCGTGGACGACGGTCAGGGTGTTGTGCAGGACCATCTGGTAGTGGCCGTGGTTGCGCCAGCGCTTGTCGTCGGGGTCGCCCAGCTCGTCCAGGCGGGCGACCATGGTGGGGTAGCGGGTGGCGACGGCCGTCAGGACCTGGCGGGTGAAGGAGTCGAGCCGGTTGCGTTCGGCGAAGGTGACCTTCGGGCTGTCCTCGGCGGACGCGGTGGTCCGGTCCGGCGCGGGCAGGTCCTCGCGGTCGGTGCCCTCGGCGAACCTGTGGGTGTAGCGGCCGTCGGCGTGGAGGAACTGCACGGGCCGGGACATGCCGAGGGTCGGCGGGTGGTCGGCGAGGAGGTAGGCCGGGGCGAACGGTTCGGTGCTCCCGGGGACGATGTCGTCCGCCATCCCGGCCAGGCGGCGCGCCTCGGTGCGCGTCATCCGGTCCAGGCTCCAGGTGGTGAAGGGCGTCGGCCGGGCGTCGCCGGTCTTGCGGACCCAGACGGTCTTCTCGACCCGGTACAGGTCGGTGGTGACGTTCTTGGCCCTGCCGACGGAACGGACCGCCCCCGAGCCGCCGGTCATCGCCGAGCGGCCCCGGACGTGTCCGACGCGCCCGCTGAGGCCGAACTGGAGCCGGGGTCTGACCTGCGCCATCCAGCCGGAGATGAATCCGAAGGACGGCAGGGTGAAGGTGGGGCCGACGAAGAGGGTGAAGTCCTTGGAGAGCGCCTTGGTCTGCTTGCGGGTGTTCTGGAGCGTCAGGAAGGCGGACTCCCGCAGTTCCGCCTTGTCGGTCTCCGAGGCCAGTACGGCCCGGCCCGGGACGATCCGTTCGACGACGAAGGCACCGAGCGGGGTGTTCTTCCGGTCGTCCGCGAACAACGGCCTGCCGGGCACGGAGGACTTGGCGAGCCGCCCGGAGATCTGGTGGAAGTTCCGTGAGGAGAAGAAGCGGTCCAGTTCGCGGTGGGCGGAGGAGCCGGGTACGGCTCCGATCCGGGCGACCGCCCAGTCCCGGACGGGAGCGACGGGGCCGAAGTCCTCGGTGACGACGAGCCGGTAGTCGGAGCGGGGGCCGAGGTCCAGGGTCCGGGGGGTGCGGCCGGGGGTGGCCTGCCGGGTCACGGCCTCCGGCAGCCGGGCCAGCAGCCCGTGGCGCACGCCGAAGGCGAACTCCACCTCCGGGAGGCCCTCCCGGGCGGGCCGGGCGCGCCACCGGGTGCCGAGGGTCCCGGACACGGCGGGGCGCGGCGGCTCGACGTCGACGACGCGGATCTCGACGTGGGCGTCGTCCAGGTGCGGGTGGGAAGTGTCGTGCCCCCGGGTCTCCCCCACGTTGAGGACGCGGTCCTGGGTGGAGTAGGCGACCTCGCGGACCCGGCCGAGGCGCAGGCCCGCCCGGCCCCAGAGGGAGACGGGCCCCGGCTGCGGGCCCAGGGGCGCGGTGGGGGCGAACAGGCGGGTCTGGCCGACCGTCTTGGACGCGCCGACGGTGGCCTGGGAGCGGTAGTTGTTGTCGACCTTGGTCGGTGCGGCGCCGTCGGTGAATCTGGTCCACTGGCCGTGGTTGCGGACCGTGACGCGTATCTTGCGCGGTCGCCCCGACGCGGTGCGGTAGACGAACTCGCGGCCGTCCCCGGCGAAGGTCCGGGGGTGTTCCCGCATGGCCCGCCCGATGCGGAGGAGGACGGATTCGGCCGGGGCTCGGTGTGCGCGCCGACGCCGGGCGGGCGCCTCCGCCGGGGCGGTCCCGGGGCCGTGGGCGGTCAGTTCGGTGCCGAGGTGCTCCATGATCCGCTCGATGCCGCGCAGCCGTACGTCGCTCTGTCCGAAGGCCATCGGCAGGGGGTCGCCTGACGTGTCGCCGGGGAACGCGAGGAAGCCGTCGACGTAGCCGGGCAGCCGGCTGTCGTCGGTGAACACGCTGGGCCGGTGCGCCCGTGGCGGTGGCGGCATCCCGGCGTCCACGCGGGCGGGACGCCGTACGTCGAGTTCCTCGTCGATCCGTACTCCGGCGGGGCGCGGCCGGGGCGTCCGGCCGGGTACCGGGGTGTCGCCGGACGGGGAGGGCGGCTCGGGCGGCGGCGGGCCGGTGACGGGCGCGGTCTCCGGGCCGGTCGGAGGTACGCCGGGGAGCGGCGGGCGCCCACCGGGGGCCGGGGGCGCGGTGGTGTCCCGTACGGCGGGAAGTTCGGCGTCGCTCACCGGGGGCGCGGTGGAGGTGAGCCGCGCGGGTGCGTCGGCCTCCGTGGGCACGGCGGCGGTCCGTGCGGCGGGGGCGTCGGTCACCGGGGGCCCGGTGGGAGCGGGCCCCCGCGCGGGTACGTCGGCCACGGCGGGCACGGTGGCGACCCGTACGACGGAAGCGTCGGCGTCGCTCACCAGGGGCCCGGCGGGAATGTCCCCAGGAGCGGGGCTGGAGCCGACCACGCCCCGTGCGACCTCCGTGGCGGCGCTCTCGGCCTCCGGCGGAGCCGGATCACTCACGCGCCGCGAGGGAGGCGTCGAGGCCGGACTCGAAACGACAACGCCCGCACCCGGAGCGACGCCGGAGCCGACCACGCTCTGCCCGGCAGCCTCGGTGCCCCTGGCCTCCGGCGGAGCCGAAGTGGCCGGGGCGCTCGTGCCCCGGGTCGGGGGCGTCGGAGCGGCGGCCGTAGTGCGCGTAGCGTCGGCGGAGGTCGAGCCTGGAGCGACCCCGGGCGCGGGGGCCTCCGGCATCGCCGGGACCCGGATGGTAGCCGTGGTGCTCGCGGCGTCGGCAGAGGTCGAACCTGGAGCGACCCCGGGCGCGGGGACCTCCGGCATCGCCGGGACCCGGACGGCGGCCGTGGTGCTCGCAGAGTCGGCAGAGGTCGAACCTGGAGCGACCCCGGGCGCGGGGACCTCCGGCATCGTCGGGACCCGGACGGCAGCGGCGGTGACGGTGTTTCCGGGGCCGGGTTCGCCCGCGCGGGTCTCCGGCAGCGGGCGTACGGCCGGTGCCGAGGGGGCCCGGAAGGTGGCCGTCGCGCCCGGCTCGGTGGCCGACCGGTCGTTGCCGACCCGGCCCCGGACGGCCGACGAGATGTCGGCGGCGGCGATCCGGTCCTGCGGGTCCATGTCCCTCTGCAGGGTGGCCAGTTCCTCTTCCAGGCGTGCCAGGAACCAGTCGCGCGCCGCCTCGGCGCGGACGTGGCCGGTCCGCCGGGCCCGTACCGCGGGCCCGTCCCCGTATCCGGTGAACACGACCTCCGGCAGGGGCCGCCCCGTGTGCCGGGCGTCCAGCGCGGCCAGTGCCGTCCGGGACGCCAGCGCGCCGAGGTCCGCCCTGGCGGCCTCGGTCAGGTCGCCGGTCCCCGGCCTGAAGTGGAGGCCGGTCGTCCGGGGTCCGGGGCGGTCCGTGCCGCCCGGCCCCTGGGCGGGAGCGGCGTGCGCCGTGCCCCTGCCCGTACTGCTCCGGCTCCCCCGCCACGAGCGGAGCATCCGCGTCAGCGTGGCCTCGGTGACGGCCGGGGCGAGGCCGCGCGGCCGGGCGTACGCCGCGAGGGTCCGTTCGAGGTCGCTCCAGGTCAGGGCGGAGCCCCGGGCCCGTTCCCAGGCGCCGAAGCCCTCGATGAGCTCCTGGAACTCCGCCGCCCGGGCCGGGTCGGTGTCGATGCCGGGGCCGTGGGTCTCGCGCAGCGCCCACACCCACCGCTGGACCCGCTCGGACCGGTCGTCCGCGTCCCCCGGCAGACCCGCCGCGTCGGCCCAGGAGTTCAGCCGCTCCCACGCCGGGTCGGGGCGGAACTCGACGACCCGGCGCACCGGGTGGTCCGGGTCGTCGAACTTCACCAGGCGCGGCGGCATTCCCTCGTCCGCCGGGTGCACCGAGACCTCCGCGTCCAGCGCGAACACGGTCCGGCCGGTGCGGTTCGCGAGCACCTGCCCCGCGACGGCCCGCTCCAGCCGGTCCCGGCCCGGCTGGGGCATCGCGATCTCGCACCACACCACCCACACCGGGACGTCCGGGGGCAGCGACCGCAGATAGGGGTCCCGGGAGAGGAGGCGGCCGATCTCGTCCGGGGACACGACCTCGTTCGTCCCCAGGCTCCGTACCGGCAGGACGGCCCGCCCGTGGCTGCCGTGCCCGACCGCGACGTAGGCGCCGGAGAGGGACCGGGGCAGCGGCAGCGGCCCGCTCTCCCGTGCGGGCCGCACCCCTTCGACCCCGTCGTCGCGGTCCGTGTAGTGCGCGGCCTCCGACAGCTCCAGGAGACCGTCCTCCAGGAGCGCCGCGTGTCCTGGCTGAAGGAAGACCCGGACGGACAGCGACTGCCCGTCGACCGCGGGGATCATGTACGACTGGATGTCGTCGTCCGTGAACTCCCGCCCGTCCACGGCCCTCACCCGGCCCGGAGGGCCCTGGTCGGGGCGGCCCGGATCGTTCGGGAGCCAGGCGCCGACCGGTACCTGACCGGGTGCGTCGTTCGCCAGGACGAGCATCCGCTGCCCGCCGTCCGCGTCGACGGGCTGGAGCCGTACGTCCCCGCCGGTGGACCAGACCCGTACCCCCAGCCGGTCCGCGACCAGGCGTTCGAACGCCGTCGTGCCCACGCCGGTGGCGCCCCGCACTTCCAGGAGCACCGGGGCACCGGGCGGCCGGTCGGGGTCGTGCGCCAGCAGCTCCGCGAACTCCTCGCCGTCGACCAGGACCGCGTTCCCCCGGCCGTCCCGTACGACGAACAGACCGTCCGGGTCCGCCTCCGCGAGGACCACATGGACCGGGCCGCCGCTCCACGGGGCGGGAGCGACGTCCCAGCCGCCGTCCGCCGTCCGTCTGGCGGTGGTGTCGACGCGCAGCCCTTCGACGGGACGTTCCAGCCAGTTCCGTCCGGTGCCCGCACCGTCGGGGCCGGTCAGCACCGTCGTCGCGCCGAGCGCGCCCCCGCGTTCCAGCCCGTGGGCGCCGATCGCCGCGAGGCTCCCGGCCCGTGAGCGGCGGGCCGCGCTCGCCGCCAGCGACAGGAACTGGAACACCGTCCGGCCGTCGGCCGGGACGTCGTCGGGCAGGTGGAGCACCCGCCGGGTGATCCCCACCAGGTCCAGGGCGCCGGTCCCGAACCGCGCGTCCGTGGCGCGTGCCGCGTCCACCAGTGCCAGCGAGTTGACCATCTGGGGGAAGCTCGGGTCCGAGGCCGCGCCCGGCCCGAAGACGTCGTGGAGGATGCCCTCCAGGTACTCCCGGTGGTGGCCCGGACCGGCCGGTGGAGGGGGCAGGGCGAGGGCGTCCGGGGGCGTCGGGCGGGACGCCGGGGCCGGGTGCGGCGGGACCCGCGCCGGGGCGGCGGCGGGTGCCGGGTCGTCCTCGGGCACCGGGACCGGGTCGTGGGCGCGGGTCCGGTGGACGCCCTCGGCCCGGTCCCAGAAGGCCCGGACCCCGTCGAAGACCCAGTTCTCCTTGCGCGGCCCGGCGAGCTGGTTCACCGGCCGGGCCTTCTTGTCCGGCTCGGGCCTGTAGAGCCGCTCCAGGAGGGGCAGCAGCGTCTTCTCGTGCTGTCTCACCCAGGCGGAGCCGTTGTTGCGGCGCTGCCGGGTGTACCAGTCCCGGCCGCCGTTGGTGCCGAGGTAGACGTTGGTGAGCTGGGCGAAGTACTCGTACTCGTCGAGGGAGGAGTAGTTGGGCAGCTCGCGCCTGCCCGAGGGGTCGTACAGCGGGCCGTCCGGCCAGGCCGCCTTCCTCCCCTGGTCCGCCTTGGCCCGGTACGCGGCGAGGACGAGCCGCTTCTCCTCGGCGCTCAGCCCGTACTCGTGCAGGGTGTGGGCGAACTCGTGGGTCGTCGTGGAGTAGCCCTGCGCGTAGGCGCGGCGGTCGCTGCGTACGGACGTCACCTCGCCGAGCAGGTTCTCCTCGGTCACTCCCGCCGTGAGCCTCCCGGAGCCGCGCACCTCCTCCCACCGGCGGCCGTCGCGCGTCCGGGTTCCCGCCAGGTCGTCGAACCCGGCCAGGGTGGTGATCGCCTCGCCCTTCGGGACGACGGCCACGCGCGCGCCCGCCCGCAGGAGCCTCACCGCCGTGTCGGGGTCGCGCAGCATCCGTGCGACGAGCGGCACGACCTCGCGCCGCGCCGACAGGGGCTGGTCCACTCCGCGCGGGACCTCCAGCATCAACTGGGCCACCGTCTCGGAGAATTCCTCCGGGTCGAGCTCCCGCCGGAGCGCGGCCACCAGGCCGGTGTCGGACGCCAGGGCCTCGCGGTCCCCGGACGACAGGAGCGACAGCTCCCAGGCCCGCTCGCGGGGGGTCAGGTACGGCAGCCGGGCCGTCGGCTCCGCGACCGCCGGGGAGCCGGACCCGGGCCCGGCCGCTGCCCGGACCTCGGGAGGGTTCCCGGTGGCCGGGGCGGCTGCCCCGGTGCCGGACGGGCCCGCCGGGAGGCCGCCGAAGGCGGAGGCGGAGATGGAGGCGGAGGTGGTGACGGACGGGACCGGAGGGCCGGGGACGGTGACGTCGGTGGCCGGGGGCGCGGCGGCGGTGATCGTGGCCGGACCCGGGAGGCCGGAGGCCGTGACCGGCAGGCCGGGGGCCGTGACCGTCGAGTCCGGAAGCTCGCCCGACGTCGTCGCGGTCGGCACCGGGGCGATCGGCGTTCCGACGGCCGAGGCGACCCGGACCGGGGTCGGGTTGACGGGCCCCGGCTCCAGGGAAGCCCGGAGCGCGTCGGCGAGCGTGACGCCCGAGGGCGCGTCAGGACCGTGTGCCAGCAGGTGTTCGGCGACCTGCCGGACGGCGTCCCGCCGGGAGGCGTCGGCGTACCGGAAGTCCGCGAGGGCGGACCCCGGGGACGGCGGTACGACCAGGGCGACGGCCTTCTCCCAGGCCCGGTCCGCGTCGGCGGGGGTCGGCCGCCCCCCGGTGGGCGGGGGCGCCGCACCCTGGGGCGCGGCTCCGGGCGCCGGGGACGGAGCGGCGGCGCCGGTCGCCGGGGGCTGCTGCGGGGCCGTCACCGGACCCGCGCCCCCGGGCGCCACCGCGTCCCTGAAGTCCGTACGGGCCGCGTCCCACATCCGCAGCGAGGCGTGGGCCGCCACGGTGCCGAGCGCGGCGGGCCAGAGCTCCGGCTGCCGTGCCATCGACAGACGTATCTGGTCGACCGGGTCCAGGGCGGACAGCGGTACGGGGCCGCCCGCCGGGTGGCGGCGCGGGTCCGGCGTGACGCCCGCGTCGCGCAGGGCGTCCTCGCTGACGACGGCGTCCGGGCCGTACGGCCCGGCGAGGTCCTCCAGCGGGGTGTCCGGCAGGTCCTCGGGGGTGATCTGCCGGGCGATCCACTCGCGCTGGGCCGGGGTGCCCTGGGCCGTGCCGTTCAGGGGAGAGGAGTCGGGGAGCGCGGACGGGAGCGACTTGGGGACGCCGGAGGGGACGGACCCGGCGTCCGGAAGCGACCCCGTCGTGTCCCGTACGGATGCGCCTTCCCCGTCCGAGCCGAAGTCCAGGACCGACCCGAAGTCCAGGACCGATCCTGTGACCCCGACCGGTCCGATGTCTCCGGCCGACCCGATGTCCGAGACCGAGCCCGTGTCCCCCGTCCACCCGATGTCCGAGACCGACTCCGTGTCCGAGGCGTCGAAGACGCTCGGCGGCCGACCGGAGGTGTCCGATCCGTCGTACGGGTCCGTGGTCGTGCCCCTGGTCGGTCCGGGGCCGCCCCGGGTGACGGGCGTCGGCGACACGGGAGCGGGAGCCGGGGCCGGGGCCGCGCCCGGCGGCGGCGCGACGGGGACGGGCGGTGACGGCACGGGGGTGTGGCCCGCCGTGGGGACCGGCCGGACGGGCGCCGGGAGCGGCGCGGAGTCCGTCGGCCCGGGGTCCCGGCCGCCTCCGTGCGGATCGCCGGACCCCCGGCCGAGGCGTTCGTCCAGGAGTCGGGCGGAGTTCCGCTGGTACCTGGTGAAGAGGTTCCCGTCCGGGTAGAGCTTGAGGTGGGCGCCCTTGTACAGCTGCTCCAGCGGTTGGCCCATGAAGATCTGGGACACCCCGCTGAGACCGGCGCCCACGAGGGAGGTCCAGTCCCACTTGCCGAGGACGATCGCCGTGGCGATGGTCTCGCCGAAGCCCTCGGTGAAGAACGCGGCGGGCAGGTCGTACGCGGCGTTGTTCGCGTTGTGCCGGGTGAAGGGGCTGTTGAACCGGATCTCGAACTTTCCGAACACGTCCTTCTTGAGGTTGTTCTTGAAGGTGTTCGACAGAATGTTCTTGATCTTGTACGCCAGGGCGCCGAAGTGGCCGATGAAGAACCCGGCCAGACCGCCGACCGCCGCCGAGACCCCGACGTCCTTCCAGTTGATGCCGCCGGGCCTGAGCTCCGCCGGGTTGACGGTCATGGTGAGGAGCTGGGCGGCCAGGTTCTGGAGGGCCTCCTCGAACGCCTCGGACAGCGAGGGCAGGGTCTGGGTGTACCGCATGAGGCGGTCGACGACCATCAGGATCGCCAGCCTCGACCGCATCCGGGCGAGGATCATCTCTGAGACCGAGGCACCGCCGGTGAACACGGCGAGCGCTTCGAGGAGGGCCAGTTCGATGATCAGCCAGACGACTTCCAGGATGATCTCGAAGTGGGCCTGCTGGATCTGGACGGCCGTCCTGCCCCGGTCCTCGGCGAAGCGGTCGAGCTGGGTGATGAAGCGCTGGAGGACGTCACCGCCGTTGACGTGCACCAGTTGGGACAGGGACTGCTCGTACGCCTCGGCCACGTTCGGCGGGAGGTACTGCTTGCCCATCTGGAGGGATTCCAGGACGGACTGACGGAGTTCCCGGAGCCCGGCGGCCAGGTCGGTGAAGGTGGAACGGCTCTCCGCCGCCATGCCCGCCTTCGCCTGCACCGGCTTGGCGCCGAGCAGCACGAAGAGCATGTCGCTCACCGGCTCCGGATACTCGATGTCGAACATTCAGCGCTTCCCGTGGCCGCCGGTGTCGCCGCCGTCGCCGTTCGACCGGCCGTCGTGGATCCGCTCCTGGACGTCCCGCTGGACGTTCTGGATGCTGGTCAGGCTCTCCAGGACCGCCGCCCGCAGTCCGGTCAGGACTCCCCCGACGCCTCCGAGCACGCCTCTCACGGTCTCGTTCTGCTGGTCCTCCTGGAGCTTCAGCTGGTCGTGGAGATCGTCGTCCTCGCCCTTCCACGGTGCGTAGTTCCCCACCGCGCCGTCGAACCGCGCGAGCAGCTTCTTCGGCGTCTCCGCCGTGTCCTCGATGGCGAGGATCGTCTGCCGCAGCCCGACGGTGTCCGCCTGGTAGTTGCCGGTTCCGCTCATCGTCCGTCCTCCGCCGCTCAGTCGGTGTCTTCGTCGATCTCGTCGCGCAGCCGGTCGCGCCCCGGGCGGCCCTGGGCGCCCGGCCTCCCGCCGTCCCGCGCCGGTCCGAACACCTGGTTCCAGTCGAGGTCGAGACCCCGCCGCACCGATCCCTCGGGGCCCGGCCCGGTGAGGGGCGCGAAGGTGTCGATCACCCGGCGCGCCATCAGCGCCCGCCCCTGCTGGACCGCCTCCATGATCGAGGCGGCCAGCTGCGGGCCCGTCATGCTCTGGTGCTTGTTGTCGGAGAACCGCAGCCCCGACAGTTCGCCCTGGGCGCCGATGGTGACCTCCACCGCGCGGTCCGAGGAACGGACGGTCGCGGACGCCTCGCTGAGATCGGCGCGCGCACGGGCGACGGCCGCCTGGGTGGCCTCCAGTTCGGCCATGGCCCGGACGATGCGCTCCTGCAACGGCTCGGACATCGGGCACTCCCGTCAGAGATGAATGAAGATCGTCACGTAGACGCGGTCTCCGGCGGGCCGGTTCCCGACCGGTCCCGGGACCCGGGGACAGGACGCGTCGACTTGGCTTGGAAAAGCGGGTGTTCGCCCCGCCGGCTCCCGGGCGCTAACGGCCGATCACAGCGGGTGCGCCTCCCTCGTCGGTGCCCCAGACGTCGTCGTCCTCCGGTTCCCACACCTCGCGGTCACGGTCGCCGCTCTCGGTCTCGGTCCGCCCCGGCCCCCCGGCGCCTCCCGTCGGCGAAGGGAACGGGTGGGCGCCGCTGGTGGTGACGGGCTGCCGTTCCCCGTACGCTCCCCTGCCCTGCGGGGACGCCCCGGCCCGGCGGTTGCTCACCACATCGCCGTCGATGACGTTACGGACCCGCTCGGACGGTCCGTCGCCGCCCTGCCCGCCCATGCCTCCCATGCCTCCCATGGGCATTCCGCCCATCGGCATCCCGCCCGTACCCGGGCTGCCGCCCATGCCCGGCATCGGGCCGCTGTTCAGCGGGGTGCCCCGGTTCCCGCCCGTGCCGCCGCCGGTTCCGTCGGAGGCGCCGGACAGGGACGGCTCGCGGTAGGGCGAGTCGTCGTACAGCTCCTCCTCGTAGCCGGAGCCGTAGTCGTAGGTGGGGATGGGCGAAGGGCCGCCGTTCCCTTGGCGGTCGGCGCCGGAACGGTACTCCGCCGGGGCGGTGTCGGGGTCGTTGAGATAGCCGGTGGTCGTGGTGCCGTCCGGGCCGCTGATCGAGGTGGCCCCGGTGTCGGCGTCCACCCGTGCGGAGCTGCCGTCGGGATACTCGGTGACGACCTGGCCCTGCGCGTCCAGATGGGTCCTGCTGCCGTCCGGATTGGTCAGCGAGTCGCCCGCGTTGAGCGGACCGGAGTACGAGGTGCCGTCGGGCCTGATGACGGTGGACATCTGGGTGTGCGGGTCGACCACGGTCCTGCTGCCGTCCGGGAAGTCCGTCACCACCCGGCCCTGGGGGTCCAGATGGGACACGCTGCCGCCGGGGTTGGTCAGCGAGTCGTCGCCGTTGACCGGACCGGAGACACCGTCGTGGCGGAGCTGGTCCCCCGGACCGCCGATGTCGTGCGACGGCCGGTCCTGGTCGCCGTTCAGCCCACGGCTGAGCTGCTCCTGCCGCTGCCGGTACTCCTCCTGCTTCTTCTCCTGCTCGGCCCGGATCTGGTCCTGCCTGGCTTCCTGCTCCTTGCGGACCTGGTCCTGCCGGTCCTGCGCCTCGTCCTGCTTCTTCTCCTGCTCGGACCGGATCTGGTCCTGCTTGGCCTCCTGCTCCTTTCGGAGCTGTTCCTGCCTGGCCTCGGCCTTCTCCTGCTTCTCCTCCTGGCGCTGCTCCCTCTCCTCCTGTTTCCGCTCCTGTTCGGCGCGGACCTGCTCCTGCTTCCGCTGCGCCTCTTCCTGCTTGGCCTCCTGTTCCTTGCGGATCTGGTCCTGTTTGGCTTCCTGCTCCTTGCGGAGCTGCTCCTGCCGCTCCCGTGCCTCTTCCTCCTTCCGCTCCTGCTCGGCGCGGATCCGGTCCTGCTTGGCCTCCTGCTCCTCACGGAGCCGGTCCTGCTTGGCCTCCTGTTCGGCCTGTTTCCGCTCCTGTTCCCTCTCCCGCCTCTGCTGTTCCTCCTTCTGCTGTCTGACCTGCTGGATCTGGATCGCCTGTGCCTCGGCCTGCTTCTCCTCGGCCCTGTGCTGGGCGTCCGCCTGCTTCTTCTCCTGCTCGGCGCGGATCTGGTCCTGCTTGGCCTCCTGTTCGGCGCGGATCCGGTCCTGCTTGGCCTCCTGCTCCTTGCGGAGCTGCTCCTGCTTCGCCTCCCGTTCGGCCTGCTTCCGCTCCTGCTCCTCCTCCTTGGCCTCCTGCTTCGCCTCCCGCTCCGCCTGCTCGGCCTTCTGCTCCCGTTCCTTCTCCTCCTGCTTCCTCTCCAGTTCGGCCTGTTTGGCCTCCTGCTCCTTGCGGATCCGGTCCTGCTTGGCCTCGGCCTCGGCCTGCTTCGCCTCCGCCTCGGCCTTCGCCCTGGCTTCCCGGTCGAGCGCTTCCTTCTTGTCCTTCTCGTACCGCGCGTCCGCCTCCGCCTTGTCCTTGGCGGCCTTGTCGTCGGCGTCCTTCTTCAGTTTCTCCAGCTTGGCGTCCGCGTCGGCCTTGTCCTTCGCGGCCTTGTCGTCGGCGTCCTTCTTCAGCTTGAAGGCCTTGTCCTCCTTGAAGGAATCGCCGATCCCCTTGTCCCCCTTGGTGTTGAGGGAGCCGAGGTTGAACTGCGACGAACTCCACGCGAGGCTCAGATTGCGCAGGGCCTCCTCCGCCGGGTCCCAGAGCCCCGTCTTGACGCCCGTCTCCCAGCGCCTGATCGCCTCTTCGCCGACCTTCTTCCAGGTGTCCAGCTCCGACATGTCGCCGTAGGTCTTGCCGTGCTCGTCCGTGGCCTGCGAGGTGAAGCCGCTCCTGGGGGTGTACTCCCAGGCTCCGGTGTCGCCGTAGATCTCGTACTCGGAGTCGACCTGCGTCAGGTTCGTGTCCCAGGACGCCTTGGCGATCTCGGTGAGGAGGTCGGAGAGGGACTTCAGCGGGTTGCCCTGTGTGTCCGCCCATCTCTCCCAGGCGTTGAACAGGTTCTGCGTCTGCGTCCGGAGCGCTTCGCCCGCCTGCCGGACCATACGGCCCTGCTTGGACGTGCCGACCACGTACTCCATGTCCTCGGAGTAGTTGTCGTACCTCCGCCTCAGTTCGTGGACGAGGTCCCAGAAGACGCCGGCCGCCTGCCCCCGCCAGGCGTCGTTCGGGGAGGAGCTGACGCTGTCCTGCCACTGGTCCGTGAGGATCCGGCCCATCCAGAAGAACCCGGCGACCCGGTCGAAGGAGTCCGCCACCAGGTCGAAGGAATCCAGCCGCACGCCCTTGTCGGCGGGGACCCCGACCTTCTCCCCGCCCCAGGTGAAGCCGATGGTGCCTTCCTTGTCGTGCAGCAGGGCGCCCAGCGCGCGGCCCGTGCCGAAGGAGTACTTGGTCACCTTGAAGGTGTTCCAGACCGTTCCGTTGCTGCTCGGCTTGAAATGGCCGTCGTCGAGTTCCTTGCCGTACTTGCTCGTGCTCTCCGAACCGACGACCTCGCCCTGCTTCGGCGCGCCGTCGGCGGTCCTGGAGCCGAGCAGCGTGAAGCGGGCCTTGTAGTAGGTGACCCCTTCGGTGCCGCCCCTGACGTAGAACGGGATGACGAAGTCCGTGTTCTCGATGTTCCACCCGGCGTTCTGGCCCATCCAGTCGAACTCGTTGCCCGTGATCGAGTCGACCTTCTTCTGCTCGGTGATCTCCACCTTCATCTGCTTGATGCCGTGGTTGCCGGTGATCTCGTCGAAGAGCGTGTGCCGGGCGTCCGCCGTGTACCCCGTGAAGAGCTTGACGGCCTTCAGCCAGTAGTCCTCGGGCCCGGTGTTCTTCTCGTCGGCCATGGTCGAGCTCCATCGGTTCTCTGCGGCGGGGCGGGGCGGGCGGCTGCCGACGCGGGGCGGGTGCGGGACGGCGTCGGAGAGGACGGCCGGGCGGCGGGTACGGGCGCGGTGCGGCGGGTACGGGTCCGGGCGCGGGGCTGCGTCAGGACGTGCGCGCGGCTACTTCTTGTCCGTACCGCCCGAGCCGCCGCCCTTCACGTCCGGCGGCGAGGTGAGGTCGGTCTCCACGTCCTCGTCGTCGAAGATGTCGTACAGCTTCTGGCCGTCGATGATGTCCAGGGTCTTCCCCTGCGTCTCGAACAGGGACTCGATCGTCTCCTTGAGGGCCGAGTCGATGTCCTTGAACAGCTCCACGTGCTTGAGGAGGATCGCGTCGAGCGTGGCCACCATGGTCTTCACGGAGTCGTTCACGTGCTGCCCGTTGGTCACCGCGTCCGTGGCGAGCGCACCGATCGCGAGCGGGAGCGGCTCCCCCACCCGGTGTCCTGCGAGGACGCCCTTCCCCCCGTTCAGGGTGCCCGTCGAAAGGACGACGGGGTCGGTGCCGTCCGTGGTGACCGCCGTGAGCAGCTTCCGGAAGGTCCCGATGTCATCGTCCTTGAAACGCTGGATCCACGCCTTGTCGAGCTGGGTGGGGGGCTTGCCGTCCGTCATGTCCTCGTTCCTCTCTCCGGCTCTCCTGCACGGGTGACGCACGACGGGCGGCCGTCCCACGCACCCGCTCCGTGGGACGGCCGCCGTACGGCGTCGCGGGTCAGCGGCCGACCCTGAGGTCCTGCCAGCCCTGTGTCTGCTGGCGTTCGTTGCTCGTGTAGAGCGCGCGCACCTGGTCCAGGGTCGCCGCGTTCTCCTGGAGCCAGGAGGCCATCTTGGCGACCGCGTTGTTCCACGCCGCCTGCTTCTCGTCGTAGACCTCGCGGTCCTCGCCCTCCCAGGAGTTCTTCAGCGCCTGGAGCTCGTCGTTCAGGCTGCTGATGATCTTCTGGATCTCGGTCGTCTGCAGACGCATGTCGTCGACAGCGTTGTCGACGTGGGCGTAACTGACGTAGATGCGCCCGTCGGTGAAGTTCTCCGACATCGGTGTCCTCTTCTCGCTGCGGGGGGGCGGATCGTGGGGTGGCGTGTCCGGCTGCGGGCCGCCGGGAGGACGGCCCGGCCGGGTCACTTGTTCTCCGTGCTGCCCATCAGGTTGTCGAAGACGCTCTGCGACTGGGAGTACGCCTGGTTGATGGCCTCGTTCGACGAGCCCTGGGCCAGGCCCTGGGACCTGAGCGTCTCGTTGAGCTGGTCGATCATGTCCTTGAGGTTCTTCGAGATGATCTCGGCGTGCTCGTCCCAGCTGTCCAGCAGGCGCTGGAAGGAGAGACCGTCGCTGCCCTGGAGCGCGGCGGTCATGCCGTGCTTGGTGTTCTCGACGTCCTGTCTGCGGCTCTGGACGCCCGAGTAGGCCATCTCCAGGGCCTGGATGCCGTTCCGCGTCGCCTGTTCTTCTGCCCTCTGTACGCCCGCCATGGGCTTGCCCCTTTCCGGTGGTTCCTCACCGCCGGGCCCGAAGGTCCGGCGCGGCCCGTGCGGCCGGACGCCGAAGTGCCGTCATCCGACCGGCCGGTGCAGACGAAGATGGTAGGAGGGTCACGGCCGCATGAGCAACGCTTACCAGGAAGAAAGGCCGTTATACAGACCCTCCGTCAATTCATCTCATTCACATGCCACTTGATCTGCGCGGACTCTTCCTCGGGCGTTCCTCAGATGTTCCTCAAATGTCGATACACCGTCGATACGCCGATGGCGAGGACGAGTTGGGCCCGTCAGCGGTTGCGTGTTTTCCCTCCGAATGTGTCACACGGCGGAGTTGTCGCCTTCGCACGGCCGGAAATCGCCGCCGATGCGGTCAGGTCGGGGCCGGTGGGCAGCATCGACAGCAGGGACGAGGGAAGTCGTCGCGCCTGCCCGGTGGTGTATCCCAGGGCCTTCAGCGCGTCCGCCGACGGCACCCGGTACTTCACCCCGCCGTCCGTCACCAGGTAGAGGGTGCTGCCGAGGTCGGAGCCGTCCGCGCCGAGCGCGTGCACCAGCGCGCCGCCGCCGGGCGGCACCACGATCCGGTCGACGGTGACGCAGGCCGGGGTCAGCCCCTCCGTGGGGGCCTGCGCGGGTCTGCCGAGGTCCTGGGGGTCCGTCAGGGACACGCTCACCCGTGTCCCGTCGGGGCCGGACTCCATGCCCGCGCAGGGCGCTTCCCCGGCGCCGGGCTCGACCGCCGTCGGCGGGCTGTCGGGCAGGCCCCCGCGCTCGCCGGTGCCGGTGCCGGGCGCCAGGCGTCCGACCACCTCGGAGGCCGCGAGGGTGACGGCGCTCACCGCGCCGCCCGCGTACGCCTGCTTCCTGGTCGCCGGATCGCCGAGCAGCAGCGCGGCCACGGTGGCGCTGACCGGGGTCAGGCCCTCCTGGCGCAGGACGTGGTAGCGGTGGGCCGCGCCGGGCGCGGACACCTGGAAGACCTGGCCGACACGGGTGTCCCGGCCGCCCAGCGACGGACCGGGGCGGCCCCGCCCGGGTACGGCCGGGGCCGTCAGGTCGGGGCCGGAGGGCAGTGCGTTGAGGAAGGCGGCGGAGACCGGCAGGGACGCGCGCGCGCCGTAGCCGAGGGCCTCGCGGGCGCCGCCCGCCACGTCCAGGCGCAGCTTGCCGCCCCGCCACACGAGGTAGGGGGTCCGGTCGGGGGCGGTGACGAGCAGGCCCTGGGAGGTGGTGAGGACCGCGCCCCCCGGGTCCTTCCCCACGGCCAGCGCGGTGGCCGTCGTCCCGGCGCCGTCCGTGGCCGAGCACACCTGCCAGGGGCCGTCGGTGAGGGAGCCGGGCAGTTCGTCCGGGGCGCCGGGGATGCCCACGGGCGCGCCGTGGGCGGTGCCGCCGAGCGACCGGCTCCCGACGGAGGCGGTCTTCATCCCGGGGCCGAGGAGCAGCCTGGCCGAGGTGTGGTTGCGCACCGGGCGGAGCCGTCCGTCGAGGTAGAGGTAGCGACCGCCGGTGTCCTTGTTGACCACCAGCGTGCCGTCGGCCCGCCACGAGTCCTTCGTACCGGGTCTGAGCAGCCCGAAGACGAAGGATCCCGCGCAGATCAGCAGGGCGATGATCACGCTGATGGCGATGCCACGGTTGGTTCTTCCCTGGGGGCTCTCGGGGGCGTCGGGATCGGCCCTCAGCAGGCCCGAGGTCAGCCGTCCCATGACGAACATGTGCGCCTGGACCTGGTCGCGCTTGGACTGCACTGTGCGTTCCTCCGGTTCGGGCCGTCAGCCGTTCAGTCCGCGCAGGGCGCCGTACACGCCGAGCACCCAGAGGGCCAGCGGCAGGAGGGCGAGCGCGGCGGCGGTGTGCAGGATCTCCGCCGCCCGGCCCCAGTACGGGACGAGCCGTCGGCCGGGCACCGTCCAGGAGGCGATGGCGAGTCCGGCGGCGGCGGCCAGCAGGCCCGCGGCGAGCAGGAGCCGTCCGTCGGCCGTGCGGGACGGGGCGCCGAGGAGGACCAGCAGCAGCGGTCCCCCGGCCCCGGGGAGGATGAGGGACAGGCTCTGCCAGACGTTCCCCGGGCCCCGTCCGTGCAGCAACAGCAGCAGGGCGAGGACGGCCGCCATGACGGCTTCGGCGAGGCCGCCGTCGTGGACGAGGACGGCCAGGCACACCGCGCACACGACGCCCACGGCCCCGTACAGCGAGGTCATCCAGCCGTCGGCGATCACCGCGCGGGCGGCGACCACCGAGGTCCGGTGGGGTTCGATGCCCTCCTGGAGCTGTTCGGCGTTGGTCGGCAGCGGCGGCATCCGCAGTCCGGACATCCGGAAGGCGAGGGTGGGGACGAACGCCCCGAGGAGTACGGCCGCCAGGGCGGCGATCCCGGCGAACTCGGGGAGTCCGAGGTCGGTGACGAGCATCAGGGCGCCGACGAGGGCGCCGAAGACCATGACGACGGCGAGGCCGAGGAAGAGGGCGGCGAAGGAGCCGACGGCGGCCAGGGCGACGACGGCGCCGCCCGCGCCCGCCGCGCAGGCGGCCAGCAGCCGGGCGCCCAGCACTTCGTGACCGTGCGGTCCGCCCAGGTCGCCGCCGGGCAGGAGCCAGCCGGCGAGGGCGAGGTAGGGGCCGGCCATGAAGCCGACGGCCGCTCCCGCGGCGGCGTCGCCGACCGCGCGGCTCGCCGCTCCGGCACCGGCGATCAGCAGCAGTCCGGCCAGGGCGGCGCCGGTCGCGCGGGCCACCGGCGAGCCGCCGGGCAGGGCGAGGACGATCGCCCCGGCGAGCAGGGCGGTGACGGCGAAGCCCCGGAGCAGCCGGGTCCCGGCCGCCGGGGACCAGCCGTGCGGGCGGTCCCGCATGGTGCTGGAGATGCCGTCCACGAGGTCGTCGACCTGTACCTCGGGGAGGGCGTCGACGCGTGGTCTGAGGTAGAGGGTCTCGCCGTCGCGCAGGTCGTAGGAGTCGAGGGTGCGTTCCTCGTCCATCGGTTCGCCGCCGAGGCGTTGCAGCACCCAGCCGCCGTGGTCGAGGCCGGTCTCCGCGAGGTCGTCGCCGCCGTAGCCGAGGACGGCGGGCAGCAGGTCGGCCACGGGGACGTCGGAGGGGACCGCGAGGTCCATGGTCCTGTCCGGGGCACGTACGGTCAGGCGGCACAGTCCTGCCACCTGGTTGTCAGTCATCGGCCTTGCTCACGCTTCTTCCGGGGGTCTGCGAGTGGGGTTCCCGGGTTTCCGTCGCACCCGGCGGTGTGGCGGACGACGGCTCGGTGGACGCGTCATCGTATGCGCGTGATCGTATGCGGGTGGGGAATGCGCCGCCGGGCGGGTGCGCATTACTGGCCGGGTCGCTCAACTGATATACCGGATGGGCGGAGTTCGCTGACCGGTCGCCGGTGCGGATGTGACGGAGTTCTCACCTTCCGGTGTTTTCACCGGTGTTGTCACGCCGTCGTGCCGACGTTGTCCCGCTACCGAGGAGATCTTTCGTTGAGTGTGGTCCTGTTCCGCCGTCCGGCGCGACGACGTGGCCCTGAAATGCCGGACGGCGAATTGAAGTTGCAGGAGCCGCCGACGCTTCCCGAAGTGGTTCCGGACAGCTCCGCGGTGTGGACTTATCTGCCGATGGCGCTGATGTCGGTCTCCATGATGCTCATGTTCATGAGACCGGGTATGGGCGGCGGGGGCGGCAGCCACTTCATGTATCTGGCCATGGGGCTGATGGTGCTGTCGTCGGCGGCCATGATGCTGGGCCAGATGATCCGGAAGGCCAGTGAGCGCAAGCAGCGCCTGAAGGGGGAGCGCCGCGACTACCTGCGCTACCTGACACAGATCCGGCGGAAGGTCCGCACGGCCGTGTCCGACCAGCAGAAGGCGCTGGCCTGGCGTCATCCCCCGCCTTCGGCGCTGTGGCAGTTGGCGGGAACGACCCGGCTGTGGGAACGCAGGCCGCAGGACGAGGACTTCGGCGAGGTCCGGGTGGCCGTCGGGGAGCAGCGGCTGGGGCTGCGGCTGACGCCGACGTCGACCACTCCGGTCGAGGATCTGGAGCCGTTGTCGGCGCACGCCCTGCGCAGTTTCATCCGGGCGTACTCGACCGTGCCCGAGCAGCCGATCGCGATCTATCTGCGGGCCTGGGCGCGGGTGTTGTTCCGGGGTGACGAGGACCGGATACGGGCGGTGGCCCGCGCGATCGTCGCGCAGCTGGCCACGTTCCACGCCCCGGACGACGTGTGGGTGGCGCTGTGCGTGTCGGACGAGCGGCGGGCGGACTGGGAGTGGGTGAAGTGGCTTCCGCACCATCTGCATCCGCAGGAGACCGACGGCGCGGGTCCGGCCAGGATGTCCGTGTCCACCTTCAACGAGCTGGAGGACCTGCTCGGCGCCGAGTTCCTGGAGCGTCCGCCGTTCGACCCGGACGCCCCGCCCAGCCGTGACGAGCCGTTCACCGTCATCGTGGTGGACGGGGGTGCCGTGCCCGCGCAGCACCGGGCAGAGGGTTCGGGCTTCCGCAACGCCGTCGTCCTGGACCTCTCCGGTGCGCTGGCCTGGCGGCCGGGGCGGGTGACGCTGCGGTTCGACGTGAGCCGGGACTCCTTCGGGCTGGTCCGCACCGACCGGGAGCGCAAGGAGCAGACCACCCGGCTCGGCCGCCCGGACGGTCTGGGGACGGTCGGTGCGACGGCGCTGGCCAAGCGGCTGGCCCCGTACCGGATGGGGCTGGGCGGCGGCGACGCCACGGAACCGCTCTCCTCGGACGTGGAGCTGACCCGGCTCCTCGGCATCACCGATCTGTACCAGCACGATCCCCGGTCCCTGTGGGAGCGGGGCACCGGCCCCCAGCGGCTCAAGGTGCCGATCGCGGTCGGCCCGGACGGTGCGCCGGTGGAGCTGGACATCAAGGAATCGGCGCAGGGCGGCACCGGTCCGCACGGGATGCTCATCGGCGCGACCGGTTCCGGCAAGAGCGAGCTGCTGCGCACCCTGGTCCTGGCGATGGCGCTGTCGAACTCCTCGGAGACGCTCAACTTCGTCCTGGTGGACTTCAAGGGCGGTGCCACGTTCCTGGGTCTGGACGAACTCCCGCACGTCTCTGCGGTGATCACCAACCTCGCCGGGGAGGCCGCTCTGGTCGGCCGGATGCAGGACGCGCTGCACGGCGAGCTGATCCGGCGCCAGGAGCTGCTGCGCTCGGCGGGCAACTACACCTCGGCGCTGGAGTACGAGAAGGCGCGGGCGGCCGGAACGCCGCTGGACCCGCTGCCGAGCCTGTTCGTCATCGTCGACGAGTTCAGCGAACTGCTCTCCTCGCACCGTGAGTTCATGGAGCTCTTCGTCATGATCGGGCGTCTCGGGCGGAGCCTGGGCGTCCATCTGCTGCTGGCCTCGCAGCGGCTGGACGAGGGGCGGATGCACCAGTTGGAGAGCCATCTCTCGTACCGCATCGGGCTGCGCACCTTCTCCGCGATGGAGAGCCGTGGTGTCCTGGGGGTGCCGGACGCCTACCAGTTGCCGCCGCAGCCCGGCGGCGGTTTCCTGAAGTCCGGTGTGGAGGCGCTGACCCGGTTCCGCGCCGCGTACGTCTCCGGGCCGTACGAGCAGCGGCGCGGCCGGGCGAACCAGGCCAGGGTGGCGCACCAGACGATGCCGTGGACGGCGTCGTACGTGGTGCCCCGTCAGCTCGCCGACGTCCCGGAGCCGGAGCCTGAGCCCGCGGAGGAGACCTCCGAGACCCTGCTGTCCGTCGCCGTGCGGCGGATGATCGGCGCGGGGCCGCCCGCCCATCAGGTGTGGCTGCCGCCGCTCGACCTGCCCGTCACCCTCGACCAGGTACTGCCGCCGCTGACGCCCGATCCGGAGCTGGGTCTCACCGCGGTGGGCTGGCCGTCGCGCGGTGCGCTGACGGTCCCGGTCGGCATCGTGGACCGGCCCTTCGACCAGTCGCGGGACCTGCTGACCGTCGATCTGTCGGGTGTCGGCGGTCATGTGGCCGTCGCGGGCGGTCCGCAGAGCGGCAAGAGCACCATGGTGCGGACGATCCTGACCGCGCTGGCCCTCACCCACACCCCGCGCGAGGTGCAGTTCTACTGTCTGGACTTCGGCGGCGGCACCCTGGCGTCGCTGGCGGGGCTGCCGCACACGGCGGGGGTCGCCGCGCGTCTGGACACCGAGCGGGTGGGCCGGGTGGTCTCCGAGGTGACCACGCTGCTCGCGGACCGCGAGCGGTTCTTCCTGGACCAGGGCATCGACTCGATGGCGACCTACCGCCGCCGCCGGGCCACGGGCGAGTTCGCGGACCAGCCGCACGGGGACGTGTTCCTCGTCATCGACGGCTGGTCCACGGTCCGCCAGGACTTCGACCGCACCATCCAGACGTTCTCCGCCATCGCCGCCCGGGGCCTCAACTACGGCATCCACCTCATCGTGACGACCGCCCGCTGGGTGGAGCTCACCGCGGCGATCCGCGATCAGGCGGGCACGCATCTGGAGCTGCGGATGGGTGACGCGATGGACTCCGAGATCGACACCCGGCGGGCCGCCACCGTGCCCCGCGTCCCGGGCCGGGGCCTCACCCGCGAGGGCAAGCTGCACTATCTCACCGCGCTCCCCCGCATCGACGGCACGGAGTCCGCGGACGACCTCTCCGACGGGCTCGCGGGCCTGGTGGCCGCGGTGAGGGAGAGCTGGCACGGTCCGGCGGCCCCGCAGCTGCGGATGCTGCCGACGAAGCTCCCGGTGCGCGAACTCCCGCCCGCCGGTGGCGACTTCCGGATGCCCGTCGGACTCGAACAGGAGCGCCTCTCGGTCGTCTGGCACGATTTCAGCGAGAGCCCGCACATGGTGGTCGTGGGGGACACCGAGAGCGGCAAGACCAATCTGCTGCGTCTCGTGGCGAAGGCCGTCATGGACCGGTACACACCGGCCGAGGCGCGCATCATGCTCGTGGACTACCGCCGGGACCTGGTGGAGGCCGTACCGGAGGAGTACCGGCTCGGTCACGCCGTGTCGACGGACGCGCTCCGGGACCTCGTCGACGGCGCGGCCCGTGCGGTGCGGACCCGTGTCCCCGGCCCGGACATCGCCCCGGGGCGGATGAAGCGGGCCGACTGGTGGTCCGGGCCCCGGCTGTTCATCCTGGTCGACGACTACGACATGGTGGGCGCCGGGATCGGCAACGCGCCGTTCGAGCCGCTGCTGGACCAACTGGCCCTGGGCTGGGAGGTCGGCCTGCACATCGTGGTGGCCCGGGGCGCCTCGGGCGCCGGGCGCGGGATCAACGAGATGCTGCTGCGACGGCTCCTGGAGGTCAACACCCCCGCCCTGCTGCTGTCCTGCCCGCCCTCGGAGGGCTATCTGCTGGGCAACGTCAAGGGCAGGACCATGAATCCGGGCCGGGCCGTCCGGGTCGCCCGCCGCAAGACGACGACGATCCAGACCGCGCTGGTGGACGAGCCGGAGGAGTGAGCGGGCCTCCGCCCGCCGGCGGGCGCGGCGCCCTCGGGGTGTTCCGGCCCCGCGCCGGGCGGAGGCCCTCCGCCTCAGGGTTCCGCCCCGGCGCGCGGCACCCGGTCCCGGTCGAGAGGGCCGGGCGACGGCCCGCCCGCCGCCCCACGGCCGTGACGCGCCCTCGTGCCACGGCACTTCCCACGGCCTCGCGGCTCGCCCTCCGTCCATGGACATCCCAGCCGGTACGGGCCGCCGCGCGACTCACGCAGGCACCCCGCGCGGGAGCCCAGGCACCCGGCTCCCGCACACCCGTCCTTCCGTACACCCGTCCCTTCCACGAACTCGTACACCCGTCCTTCCGTGCACCCGTGCACTCGCGCGCCCGCCGGACGAGTCCGTACGCGGCTCCCGCTCGCGTCGGCCACGGGCCGCTGCCCGGCTCCCCCGCGCACACCGTCCAGCCGGTGGGTCACACGGTGGTCCCGTGCTCCGGCTCGCGGCCCGCCGGGCGCCAGCCCCGGGCCCGGCCGCGCGGGATCACCACGGCGGCTCCGGCCACCAGCAGCACCAGTCCTCCGCCCGCTCCCGCGATCCACAGGGCGCGGCGGCGCGGCTCGGGGGAGGCTTCCGGGGGGATGGTCACGGGCGGCGCGGCGGGCGGGGCGGCCCGCTCGTCGGGGAGGACGGCGGTCAGTGCCGCGTACGGGTCGATCCGTGGCGGGACCGTCGGATAGGCCGCCGCGACGAGTTGGCGCGCCACTTGGGCCGCCGTCATCGTCGGATGCCGTGAGCGGACGAGGGCCGCCGCCCCGGCCACGTTGGCCGCCGCGAACGAGGAGCCGGAGCCGATGAAGTGGCCCGCTCCGGCGGGGCCGACGCTGACCACGGCGTCCCCCGGCGCCGCCAGGTCGGCGCCCGCCGGCGGCGGGGCGTTCTTCGGGCGGGTGCCGTCGGGGCCGTGGTCCATGACCGTGAGGACGCCGGGCACGGCCGAGGGCCAGTACCAGGGCGCCGGGCGGACCATGCGGCCGGTGGCGCGGTCCCGGGGCAGCGCGTCCGGCGCGTAGGGGGCGACGACCAGTGTGTCCCGCTGCCGCGCGTACGCCACCGCCGCCGTCAGGACCTCCTTGCCGTCGGGGACCACCCGCCCCACGTAGACGACCTTCGCCCCGCCGTCGACCGCGGCCCGGATGCCGTCGGCGAGCAGTCGCGCCGTCGGGGCGCCGCGCTCGTCGGTTCCGCGCACCGCCAGGACGCGGGCGGCGGGCGCGACCCCGGCCGTGCCGACGCCCTCGACGGGGGCGGCGGCGATCAGCCCCGCGGCGAAACTGCCGTGGCCCACACAGTCCTCGCCCGCCGCGCCGACCGCGGTGACGCGGTCGGCGAGGGC
The DNA here is from genome assembly GCF_042754005.1 of Streptomyces sp. NPDC059247. Classification (NCBI taxonomy): domain Bacteria; kingdom Bacillati; phylum Actinomycetota; class Actinomycetes; order Kitasatosporales; family Streptomycetaceae; genus Streptomyces; species Streptomyces sp. NPDC059247. Next base: position 575,364 of record NZ_JBHYZW010000001.1, on the reverse strand, counting down.
CGGGACGGAGGTCGTGACCCCGGTGTCCACCACGCCGACCGTCACACCGGCGCCGTCCGCGAGCGTCCATGCCCGCTTGAGCCCCAGGGCCTGCCGGGTCCACGGTTCCTGACGGGCGATCACCTTCGAGGCGGGTGTGCAGGGTTCACCGGGTGCGACGGCCGAGGGGATCGAGGGCAGTTCGACGGAGTCCGCCACGGAGTCCGCCGCGGCGGGTGCCGCCGGAGCGGTGAGGGGCGCCACGGCCAGCAGGGCCACGGCCACCGCGTGACGTACCGGGCGGCGGGAGGAACGAGCACGTCGCATGGCCCGCACGATACGCTCGAAGCGTCACCGCGCGGCACGCCGCCCCACCCGTACCCGCCCGGGGGAGGACCTCGGCGGGTATCGTTCCCGAAGGGCGAACCCCCTTCCCCCGTACGGGATATGACCCGGTCCCACCTGCGCGAAGAGGCCGCCGCACGGCACCCGACGACCTGGCGACCGGCACCACCGTTCCCGTAGCCTTCCCCGCGTGCCCGTTCTCTCCCCGACCGCCCGGCAGCACGGGTACGGGGCCGCCGAGGGGCCCGGCAGCAGCAGCGTCACAACGAGGAGGCTCCAGCGTGTCACGGCAGTTGCTCACGGTCGGCCCGGACGAGCCGCAGGGCTTCCGGACGATCGGCGAGGCCCTGGAGAAGGCGCGCGCGGGAGCGGTGATACGCGTCCGGCCCGGCCGCTACCGCGAGAACCTGACCGTGCGCACCCGCATCACCATCGCCGGTGAGGGGGAACGCGGGGACGTCGAGATCTGCCCGCCGAGGGGCACCGCCGTGGTGCTCGTCGCGGACGCCGTGATGCTCACCGGTCTGACGCTGCGCGGCGGCAGCGAGGACCTGCCCGTGGTCGACGCGCCCCGGGGCCAGGTGGCCATGGACGGGTGCACGGTGGTGGGTTCGGGCTGGACGGCGGTCCTCGCCCGCGAACAGGGCTCGCTGGCCATCCGCGACTGCCGCGTCTCCAACCCCACCGGCGCCGGAGTGGTGGACACCGCGCCCACGGGGAGCGTCGTCGCCGACTCCGTCTTCGAGCACCTGGGCACCTCGGCGATCGTCCTCGGGGAGCAGGCCCGTACCACCGTGCGCGGCTGCCGGGTCCGGGACGCCGAGGGCAACGGCGTCCTCGCCAACGGCGAGGCCCGGGGCCGGGTGGAGGACTGCGACATCAGCGCCACGGGCAAGCCCGCCGTCGCGCTCGAGGGCACCTGTTCCACCCATGTGCTGCGCACCCGGGTGCACGACACCTCCGTCGGCGTGTACGTGACCAGCGGCGCGCGGCCCACCCTCGAAGAGGTCACCGTCACCGACACCACGGGCCCCGGCATCGTGCTGGCCTCCGGCGCCGACCCGGAGGTGCTGCGCTGTGTCACCTCCCGGACCGAGGGCAACGGGCTCACCGTCACCGAGCGTTCCCGCGGCACCTTCCAGGACTGCGACTTCGACTCCGCGACCGCTCCCGCCGTCCGGGTGCTCGGCAACAGCGCGCCGCTGCTGACCGGCACCACCGTGCGCGACTGCGCCGACAGGACCGCCGCCGTACTGCTGACGGAGGGCTCCTCGGCGGAGTTCGACCGGCTGGACGTCCTCGACGCCGCCGGGGTCGGCGTCTCCGTCCGCTCCCACGCGAACCCGCTGCTGAGCCGGGTGCGGATCACCGGCGCGCGCGGCCACGGTCTGGAGGTGACCGAGGACGGGCGGGGGCGGATCGAGGCGTGCGCGGTGGAGGGGGCCGAGGGCTCCGGCATCCGGATCGCCGACGGCGGCGCGCCGGACGTCCGGGACACCACCGTCCGGCGGACCGCGCTGGCCGGGGTGTCGGTCGGCGCCGGGGGCCGGGGCACCCTCCGCGACTGCGAGATCCGGGCGAGCGCCACCACCGGTCTGGGGGTGGAGAGCGGCGGGGAGGTCACCGGTCACCGTCTGCACATCGCCGGGTCCGGCGCCTACGGCGTCCTGGTCGCCGAGGGGGGACGGGCCGCCCTGGAGGCGTGCCACGTCACGGGCAGCACCGGCGACGGCATCCGGGTCGACAGCACCGAGAAGGTCGCCCTCACCCGGTGCACCGTGCGCGACAACCGGGGCGCGGGCCTCCGGCAGTCCCGGGGAAGCGACCGGCTCACCGTGTCGGACCTCGGCAGCAGCGGCAACGCCGCCCCCGACGCCTGGGGCGAGGACGTCGGTCCGGGCGGTACGACGGCCGGTGCCCCGAGCGGCGGCGCCCGGACGCCCGAGGGCCCGCTGGAGGAACTGGAGGCGCTGGTCGGCCTCGCCGACGTGAAGCACCAGGTCCATACCCTGGTCACCCTCAACCAGCTCGCACAGCGGCGCGCGAGCCTCGGGATGCCCGCCCCGCCGATGAGCCGCCACCTGGTGTTCTCCGGTCCGCCCGGCACCGGAAAGACCACCGTCGCCCGGCTCTACGGCGGCATCCTCGCCGAGCTGGGGGTGCTGCGCTCCGGCCATCTGGTCGAGGTCTCCCGCGCCGATCTGGTCGCGCAGATCATCGGCGGTACGGCCATCAAGACCACCGAGGCGTTCAACGAGGCCCTCGGCGGGGTGCTGTTCGTCGACGAGGCGTACACCCTGCTGTCGGACGGCAGGGGTTCGGGGGCCGACTTCGGCCGGGAGGCCATCGACACCCTCCTGAAGCTGATGGAGGACCACCGCGACGACGTGGTGGTCATCGCCGCGGGCTACACCGAGCAGATGGACGACTTCCTCGGCTCCAACCCCGGTCTCGCGTCCCGTTTCACCCGGACCGTCGAGTTCGCCAACTACTCGGTGGAGGAACTGGTCACCATCACCGAGTCCATGTGCGCGGCCCACCGCTACGACCTCGACCCGAGCACGCTGGACGCCCTCGCCCTGCACTACGAGCGGATGCCCCGCGACGCCACGTTCGGCAACGGCCGCGCGGCCCGCCGCGTCTTCGAGGAGATGGTGGACCGGCAGGCCTTCCGGCTCGGCTCGATGGCCGATCCCGCCGAGGCGGACCTGTCGTTGCTGCTGCCCGACGACGTCGCCCCCGACACGGCCCACGGCGGCGCGGACACCGCCCGCGACGCCCAGGACCTGCTGGCCGAACTGGACGCCATGGTGGGCCTGTCCGCCGTCAAGCGCGAGGTCACCGACCTGACCCATCTCCTGGAGGCCACCCGGCAGCGGCGGGCGGCGGGCCTGCCCACCCCGAAGATCAGCCACCACCTGGTCTTCTCCGGCCCGCCCGGCACCGGAAAGACCACCGTCGCCCGGCTCTACGCGGATCTGCTGCACTCCCTGGGCGTGCTGAGGACCGGACAGCTCGTGGAGGTGGCCCGCGCGGATCTGGTGGGCCGGTACGTGGGTCACACCGCGCAGCTCACCAAAGAGGTCTTCGAACGGGCCTTCGGCGGCGTGCTGTTCATCGACGAGGCGTACACCCTCACCCCCGGCGGTTCGGGCTCCGACTTCGGGCAGGAGGCCGTGGACACCCTGCTGAAGCTGATGGAGGACCACCGCGACGAGGTCGTGGTCATCGCCGCGGGCTACACCGACGAGATGCGGCGGTTCCTGGCCTCCAACCCGGGGCTCGCGTCCCGGTTCAGCCGGACCGTGGAGTTCGAGCACTACTCCTCGGACGAACTGGTCACCATCATGGACGGCTACGCCTCCCGGTCCGGCTACGACTGCGCCGAGGAGACCCTGGACGCGCTGCGCGACCATGTCGCCCGCATCCCGAGGGACCGCTCCTTCGGCAACGCCCGTACCGCCCGCCAGATCCTGGAGGCGATGATGACGCGACAGGCCCGGCGCATCGGCGCGCTGGCCGCGCCGGGTCTGGAGGACCTGCGGCTGCTCCTCCCGGCGGACGTGCCGACGTCAGCCCCCGGGCCCACGGGCTGACGGGCCGCACCCTGCCGCGTGGGCGCCCCGGGCCCGAGGGCGCGCGCGTCAGGCGGAGGGCGCGCCCATGCTCCCGGCGGCGCCCCCGGCCTCCGAAGTGACCTGGCCCCCCGCCGGAGCCGGAGCCCCGCCCTCGACGGCACCGGACGGGTCCGACGGGTCCGACGGGTCCGACGGGTCCGACGGGTCCGACGGGTCCGACGGGTCCGACGGGTCCGACGGGTCCGACGACAGGATGAAGTCGTACAGGTCGTCGTGGGTGCGGGAGCGGTGGCTCGCGTCGACCAGGGCGTTCCAGCGGTCCGCCGTCCGCAGGTGCTCGGACCAGGCGGCCCGGTTGCGCAGGATGTCCGACCGCAGCCCGGGGAGGTCCATGACGGTGAGGTTCCAGGCGTTCGCGTCGCCGCACAGCGTGTTGTCCCGTATCGACACCGTGTTCCGCTTCAGGGCGGCGGGGAAGGTGGCGCAGACCATCGGCCGGTGGACGTAGGCGCCGCAGCGCGCGTGACCCGGCGCGATCTCCATCAGGAACACGCATCCCTCAGTGTCCGGCCGGTGACGGAGCCTGAGGTCGTACATCGGGCCCTCGCGCCGGAACCGGAAGTCGCCGTCGTCCTTCTCCCTGAGGGTCACGAACTCCCTGGGGTGGAGGGCCATTCCGGCGGCGAGCCCGCGCACGTCCGCCATGGTCACATTGACGGTGTACTCCCGGCAGCAACGTCCCCCGCACGACGCGCAGCCCCCCAGGCTGCGTCCCGAGGTGCTCACGCGACCACCTCCTCGGGCCAGGGCCCGCCCGTCTCGCGGGCCGCGTGCGCCTCCAGGAGGTAGTGCTGGAAGTCCTCGATCCCGGGCGGGTCCCCGACGTCCTTGGGCAGGGCGTTCCAGCGGGCGACGGTCTCGAACCAGTGGTCGCGGTCGGCGGCCCACCGCCGTTCCGCCCGCGCCAGGCCCGCCGCGTCCAGCGGCCGTCCCGGCCTGCCGGGTCCGTCCCGCTCCGCGTCCCCGCCCGGGGTTCCTTCGGCGTCCGGCGGGCTCGCCCCGCTCTCCGGGCCGGGGACGGCGGGATACATCCGGCAGACGACGGGGGCGAGTTCGCCCAGCCCGCACCGTCCGGTCCCCTCCAGGGTGCGGACGTGGAAGACGCAGCCGTGCGCCGCGTTGGCGATCCTGAGGTTGACCCGGCGGCGGGCGTTGTCCAGGACCACGCCGGTCGGGTCGTCGGCCGCGGCCGGGGCGGTCTGGGTGAAGTGCGTCGGTTCCAGGGCGAGCGTCCGCGCGATGCGGACGATGTCCGCGCCGGTGACCCTGCGCGGCCCCCGGTGGCAGAGGCCCTTCGCGCGGGCGGACTGCCAGGCGCCGTCGGCACCGGATGTGATGTCCCCTGTCAAAGCGTTCCCCCTGGGCAGTGTCCGATGGTCGTTCTCGTGGTGGTCCGCGGTGGGCTGACGCCCGGCTTCCTCCTCCACCCGCCACGGGCCGCTACCAGGACAGGAGGCGGCCGAGCGCGCCCGCGAACACCACGAGCGGCGGAGTGAACAGAGCCGCGCCCATCAGGGCGAGGAAGGCGGTCAGGACCAGGTGGGCGACCCCGCGCCCGCCCCGTACGCGCGTGGGGTCCTGGGGGTCGTAGACGACGTCGACGTGCGGATCGGACCAGCGCGTGAGGACCATCGAGTCCGACCGCTGGGTCAGGGTCACGCCCTCGACGGTGGTGAACCGGTAGTCGGGGTTCATCGCCATCTGCTTCTTCTGCGAGGAGTACCGGACGACCTCCCCCGGCACCGTGATGCCCCGGCGCCACAGGATCCAGGGATCGCGCGCACAGATGACGACGAGCACCGTGATGCCGACTCCGAAGGGCCCGGTGATCACAGCCGGGACCACGAGGGCCATCTGCTCCGGGGTGTGCGTGGTGAACAGCAGCACCAGGTAGAGCGCGTAGCCGCAGGCTCCGGACAAGCCCCACGCCCAGGGACGCGGGAGGCGGAGGGTCCGGGGCCGGACGGTGACGGAGACCGCGGGCGCCGCCCCGGACGGGGCCGGACCCGCCTCCGCCCTCGCCCGGTCCAGCTCCTCCCGGAAGGCCCGGACGGCGGTCGCGTTGCCGCTGACCCGGAAGTCGTCCACGGCATCCCCGTCGACGACCCTGAGCCCTACCCACCCGTCGCCGTGCTCCACCGCGTCGACGGCCCCCAGCGGAACCTGCCAGGAGGTGCGTCCGCGCACGATCCGCACGGCCCCCTCTTCCAGACGGAAGGCTCCCCCACGGCCCTTCAGCACGATCCCCGCCCTGTATGTCATGCGTGGATCCTAGGGGTGTCCGATGCCCGATCTCGTGCGGGGTGCGGGCGAGTTGGGGATTTCGGCGAGGGCGGACAGCGCCTCAGCCGCCCGGTGAAGGCCGGTCGCGGGCGGCCGTACCGGGATCACCGGCGGGTGATCGGCGGGTGATCGACGGGGTGCGGTGGCGGTCGCGGAGGGCTGCTCCGGAGGTGACCCGCCGGAGCTGTACGGTCCTGGCGGACGCACGGCCGGGGCGGCCTCGGCCGGGACGGGGAGGTGTACGGGGCAACGGCAGGGAAGGGGTACGGGGCGACGGCCGGGAAGGGGCGCGGGCCGGACGGACGACATGGGTCCTCGCGTTCCCGGGTCTTACGTCCCCCGGGTGCCGGGCCCTTCGCCCCTGGGCCTCATGCCCTGTTCACCGGTGCCGGAGACCCGTGGCACGGCATAGCCTTCGATCAGTTGTCCGGAAACGCTCTCGAATATGTCCGCGATCGGTAACGGAGGCATCCGATCGCCGCGGGGGCTCGTCCTGCCGAGTGGTCGCAGGTGACCGGGGGACGACGTGGAACAGGGCGAGAGGGACGGACATGACGCGGCACGGCAGCGGGCGTGGTTGGTACGGCAAGGTGCTCGGGGCGGCGGTCGGGGTGGTGGTGCTCGCCACCGGCGCCTCTCTGTGGACCGCGCAGGCCGGGCCGATGGACGCCCCCGCGCCGAAGAGCTCCGCACCGGCCGCGCCGGCCGCACCGGCCACGTCGGACAAGGCCGCGAAGCCGGTCTCGGTGACCATCGCGCACGCCTCGGAGGCGGGCCCGCGCGGAGTCAACATCACCATCGACGACGGCCCCGACCCCGTGTGGACCCCGCGCGTGCTCGACCTGCTGCGCACGTACCGGGTGAAGGCCACCTTCTGCATGGTCGGGACGCAGGCGAAGGCCCACCCGGACCTGGTGAGGAAGGTGGTCGCGGAAGGGCACCGGCTGTGCGACCACACGGTGTCGCACAACACGGGGATGGACAAGGACTCCCAGGCGTACCAGAAGCAGCAGATACTCGACGCCGAGCGCATGATCACCGAAGCGTCGGGGGGCGTACGGCCGATGTACTACCGGGCTCCCGGCGGCGCCTTCACCCCGTACAGCCGCCAGATCGCCGCTTCCCGGGGGATGCGCCCGCTGGGCTGGAACGTGGACACCAAGGACTTCGAGCGTCCCGGTGCGGACGCCATCGTCGCCACCGTGAAGAGGGAGCTGCGGAACGGGCCGACGATCCTGTTCCACGACGCGGGCGGCGACCGCACCCAGACCGTCGAGGCCCTGCGCCGTCTCCTCCCCTGGCTCAGGGAGCAGGGCTACTCGTTCGGCTTCCCGGTCCGCTGAGCCGGTCCGCCGCCGTCAGGACAGACGGGCCAGCAGACCGATCTCCGGGTCGAGGACACCGGGCTGGCCGAGCGCGCGGAAGTCCGCCTCGACCGCGCTCAGAGCGAGGGCGCCCGCCCGGACAGCGTGGTAGCGGACCATCGTCCACACGAACACGTCGACGCTGTCGAACTGCGTGCCCGCTTCGATGACTTCCTCCTCGTGGAACCAGACCGCGACCCTGCCGTTCGTGAGCACGACGAAGTAGTTGCCCCCGCCGTCGGCACCGACGGACCACACGTCGTCGTCGGAGAGTTCCGTGTCGTAGTCGGAGTCGAGGATGCGACAGTCGTTGGCCTTGAAGTCGAAGGCGTACGACCAGTCCGCGATGTCGAGGACATCGGGGAGCGCCCCCGCGCGGACCCTGCGGTCGAACCCGGCCAGCGCGACGGCGGCATCGCGCGGGAGCCTGGCCAGGAAGGGCGTGACCGGACGGGTCCCGGTGGACACGGCGGCGCGCGGAGCCTCGGCGAACCAGCGCGCCACGTCGGCGTCCAGGTCCCGCTCCACGTACCCGGTCAGCTGATCAACGGTGAGTGACATGGAGTGAGGCTAGCGGAGCCCACTGACAACGGGCCGCCGTCCGTGCGCGACGGCCCGGACAGCCACGGACAGCACCCTCCACGGGGCTCGGAAAACAGTTCGACCCGCCGCCGTCGATGGTTCTAGGCTCGGCGACGTGGCAACGAAACTCAACCAGATCATCGCCGTGGAGAAGGGCGTCAAGTCCCGGGCGCAGCAGGATCTGACGTCAGCTCATCACGGCCTGCAGAAGCCCGCGTTGCTCGCGGGCATCTCCCGTACGTACCAGCCGAAGGACGAGGACGGCGAGCAGTTGCCGCCCGAGTCGACACTGGTGCAGGTGAAGGCCGAGGACGCGCTGCGGGACACCGCGCGGGCGCTGACCCGGCTGTTCGACGTGACCGCCACCAAGGACTGGGCGAACCGCGACGCGCGGGCGGACGTCTCCGTCGACGGACGCGTGCTCGTCGGAGGCGTACCCGTCTCGTATCTGCTGTTCCTGGAGAAGCAGTTGGCGGACATCAACACCTTCGTCCGCAAGCTGCCGGTGCTCGACGCCGCCGAGTCGTGGACGCAGGACCCGTCGACGGACGCGTGGAAGACCGAGGTCGTCCGCACGGTCCGTACGAAGAAGGTGCCGCGCAACCATGTGAAGGCGGAGGCGACGGAGAAGCACCCGGCGCAGGTCGAGGTGTACTACGAGGACGTGCCGGTCGGTTACTGGACCACGGTGAAGTTCTCGGGGGCGCTGCCCGCCCGTCGGGTCAACGAGCTGCTGGAACGGGTGGAGAAGCTCCAGCAGGCGGTGAAGTTCGCCCGCGAGGAGGCGAACGGCGCCGAGGTCACCGACCAGCGGGTCGGCGACGCCGTCTTCGGCTACCTCTTCGGGTAGCCGGGACACCACAGACTCCCCGGCCACAACTGACGGCCGGGGTGCGCGAGGAGCGCAAAGCTGAAGCTGAGCCTTGTCGTGACATCCGCGGTTCCAGTGGAGGTTCGAGTCCTCCTCCCGGCACTTCCCGCCGGGATGGCCCAACCAGGCAGAGGCAGACCGCGGTCAATCTCAGACTATTGCTCCAGACTCAGTATGCGCCGCTCATCGCCGGATCGACCGGGCTCGGGCCCTGGTGCGTCGAAATGCCAGTTCGAATCTGGTCCGCCGAGCTCGATCGGCGGTGGTCCAAGGGCAGGACGCGACGCAATGACGAATGACCCGGGTCCTCAAGTGTGCCGGCGTGTGATGTGAGCGGCACCGACAGGGTCCGGGGGCAGGCTACGCCCCCGGACCCGCTCCGCTCTCAGCACGGGGCGGAACGGGCCGCCCGCATACGGGAGAAGGCCCCGCCGCTCATCGCGGGACGCGGCGCCGGTCACCGACTGGCGCCCGAGCGACGGGCACAGGAAGGCCCGCACCGGGGCGGCACACCGGCCGGAGCCGGAGAGGCGGACGAAGCAACAGGTCAACGAAGCTTGTTGACGGCTGTCCGCACGGTCTCCTTGAAGGCGGTGACCGGCGGGGCACCCCAGTTGCTCTCCCAGGTCACGAACGTCACGGTGTCACCGTCGCGACCGACGCCGATCAACTGGTTCTGGTACCCCCAACCGCCTTGGAAACCAAGCCCGTAGACATGGGCGCCCTCTTCCACGACGACCGCACCGTGATCGGTGAAGGTGTACGCGACACCGGGGTTCTCCTGCTCGCGGCGCGCCGCACAGCCCGCCACCACCTGCTCGGCGTGCGCGGCGAACGTGACGGCCTCCGCCTCGGACGGCAGGACCACCGAGACCTGCGCGCCGCTCCCGGTCTCCGGGGTGGAGTAGGAGGCGCTCCACACGCCCTGCTCGGGCAGGGGCAGGGTTTCCGTACAGAGGGCCTGGTCGTATCCCTCCGAGGGGTACGACGAGAAGTACCAGGCCGAGAACTGATCCGGCGGCATGTCAGCCGGGTCGAGGAACCCGGGCGCCACGACCGCCGAGGCGGGCCAGGCCCCACCGAGCACGGCCGCGAGGGCGGCCACCCCCACGGCGGCCTTCCGCCACCCACCACGTCCACGTGTCATCCCGTACGTCCCCCCAAGAGCGAGACGGCCCCCGCCTCCCGGACGCCGCACATCACCGACCCTGTGGGGACTCCCACTTCACAGCAACCCGCCCACCACCAAAATGTCTGATTCCACACCCCACTTCGCCGGAAACCATGCGCCCCAGCGCCCCCCGGGACAGAGATCAGCACGGCCGCGACCGGACGACACCACGAACGACACGAACACAGAGACGACACGCGAGCCGAACCCACCACCCCCGGAGACCGACGAATCGACCAACGCCAAACCCGCAAGAAGCCGTCCGGAGCGGCACACGGCGAGGCACTGGGTCTGCGAGGATAACCACGTGACCACCCAGAACCCCCAAAGCAAAGAAAAAGCAAAGCCCCTCTGAAAGCCCAGCTCAGAAAGGGTGGTCCCCGCGAGAGCGGGGGTGTTCCGGTCGCGAAGGGCCGCTTCTGGCGCGGGGTGTTGTGGTCCCCGCGAGAGCGGGGGTGTTCCGAGTGACCGGGCGACGGAGTCCGGGATCGTACGGTGGTCCCCGCGAGAGCGGGGGTGTTCCGAGCCTCACCATCCAGGCCGGGATCCCGCTCACGTGGTCCCCGCGAGAGCGGGGGTGTTCCGCGGACCGGTCACCAGGAGCTGGCCCAGTTCAAGTGGTCCCCGCGAGAGCGGGGGTGTTCCGGTCTTGATCACCGGCGGCGCCGGGTTCATCGGGTGGTCCCCGCGAGAGCGGGGGTGTTCCGGTGACACCGACAAGCACCCCTTGGCGGACATCGTGGTCCCCGCGCGAGCGGGGGTGTTCCGATCTCGGAGTTCGAGCAGGATCGCGTCCCGCTGTGGTCCCCGCGCGAGCGGGGGTGTTCCGGCGCAGGAGGGCGACCAGGAGGCGCACCATGGGTGGTCCCCGCGCGAGCGGGGGTGTTCCGTCGACGACGCCGTTCTTCACGTTGAACAGGTGTGGTCCCCGCGCGAGCGGGGGTGTTCCGTCATTCGATGGGTCGAAGACCTCGACGTATCGGTGGTCCCCGCGCGAGCGGGGGTGTTCCGCGAGCCTTGATGGCCGCCGCGACGGCCGCCGCGTGGTCCCCGCGCGAGCGGGGGTGTTCCGCTGCTGGGGCGACGACGCCGAGCGGTGGTTCCGTGGTCCCCGCGCGAGCGGGGGTGTTCCGCTCGGCGCCGCCTACGGTCTCGGCGTCAGCACGTGGTCCCCGCGCGAGCGGGGGTGTTCCGGAACACGTCCCTTCGCTCACCGACCTCGGAAAGTGGTCCCCGCGCGAGCGGGGGTGTTCCGATCACCAAGTGCATTGAGGATGTGGAGGCAGGGTGGTCCCCGCGCGAGCGGGGGTGTTCCGACCGGCGAGGTCGAGATGGGCCCCGTCGCCGACGTGGTCCCCACGCGAGCGGGGGTGTTCCGGCGCCACCATGACTCTGCGCCTCTCCCTACTCCGGGCAACCCCCTACGCTCGCCAGGTGGGTTCTCACCGTCGCTGGAGCCTTCGGCATCGAGACTGGCTCCGTCGCGCGAGGGGGTATCACCGCTGCCCTCACTCTCTTCTACTACGTGCTGCTACGCCTGGCCGAACTCGGCGTAGCCCGGATCGACGGGGAGCCCGCCCGCGTTCTCGCCGGGCTGTTCCCCGGTTGTGCCAGGCCGCCCGCGCACCGGGCTCCGGACGCCGCACAGCGTGCCGGTGGACCAGGGCTGGCCGGGGCCCTGGCGTCGGCGATGGAGGCGGGTCGACGTGCCGGACCTCTCCCATCGCAGGTCGATGTGGGCATGATTCCGGATCAGCCGCTCCACGTCCGCGACGTGCACGGTCACGGCGACGCCGTCGCGTACCAGATTTCACACAAGTGGATGGTTTCCGGGCAACGGCTCACCAAGGCTGATTTCGATCTTGCTCGCCGCATCGACTCGATCATCGTCGCGCACCTCGCCGAGCCTCTCGACGAGCAGGGCAGGGAGGCGTGTGATCCGGCTGCGGCAGTGTGCCCATTGCTCCGATGGCTCGAATCCAAGGCGCCTTTTCACAAGCTGCGTTGACGATCCATCACCGTCCGGGAGTGCCCGCACGGTCGTAGGGTGGCGCCATGTCGGCTCTCTTGGTGACGCTGCTTCTGTTCGCCTTGATACTCATGATCCTTCTTGGTGTGAGCGTGCTGCGTGGTCCTTTCCGGGTCGCGCTGCCATGGCGGATCCTCTATGCACTCCTGATGGCCGGACTCGTGGTCGCGCTTGTTGCGTCCGTGCGGGCGGACCGGACGTCGTGCCGCGCACAACCAGAGGCCTGCAAGTCGGTCCCGCCTGGTGAACGTGGGTTCTAGGTGTGGTCCCCGCGCGAGCGGAGCTGTTCCTCCTCGGCCACGGCCACTACCGTCGGGCGCCCTTCTGGACGCGGTGGCTGCTCAAGCTGGGTGGCGTCAACTGGGCCTCACGGACCGCCTCGTGGGTCAGGAGGGAGACGTACGAGCAGGCCCGTCGGCTGGGCGTCGGAACGGCGGGCACGGAACACGTACTCCTCGCGGTCCTGGCCACCCACGAGGTCGCGCTCCGGTACCCGCGCCTGGCCGGGCGGAACTCCCCCGGCCCCGGCTCCCCTTACGCGGGCGGCGAGCGGCTGGTCCGTCTGGGCGTCGACTACGCCTCGGTGCACCGTGCCTCACCACCGGTCGGCTTCGTCTGACGCCCGACGCCCGGCCCGTCGAGCAGTACCTCGGCGGGGCCGGGGGGCCGGACCCGACGAGGACGCCCGGTCCCGGAACCACCGCCCGTTCCGGCGGGGAACAGTCGGCCGATCCTGGTACGGGTCCCCTGGTCGAGGCCCTCTCGGCGGAGGGGACGCGCGCCCGGCAACTGGTCGACGCGCTGTCCTCGCCGCCGGGCGACTGACCGGGCGGGCGGCTCCGCGTCGCCGGGATCTCCTCCCGGGGCGGACCGTCAGAGCCAGCCGTTGCGGCGGAAGCCCCGGTGGATGAGGAGACAGGCGGTGGCGATGACGCCGAGGACCAGGGGATAGCCGTAGGTCCAGCGCAGTTCGGGCATGTGCTCGAAGTTCATGCCGTAGACACCGCAGACCATGGTGGGGACGGCGACGATCGCGGCCCAGGCGGTGATCTTGCGCATGTCCTCGTTCTGGGCGACGGTGACCTGTGCGAGGTGGGCCTGGAGGATCGAGTCGAGCAGGGTGTCGTACGAGGCGATCTGCTCGGTGACCCGGGCCAGATGGTCACTCACGTCACGGAAGTACGCGCGGAACTCGGGCGCGACGATCGCGACCGGCTCGGTCGAGAGCCGTTGGAGCGGTCTGCCGAGCGGTGTCACCGCCCGCCGGAGTTCCAGGAGTTCGCGCTTGAGCTGATAGATGCGGCCCGCGTCGGCGCGGTCGCCCTGCGGGGAGAAGACGGCGGTCTCGATCGCGTCCAGGTCGTCCTGGACGGCCTCGGCGACGGCGAGGTAGTCGTCGACGACATGGTCCGCTATGGCGTGCAGCACGGCGGAGGGGCCCTTCGCCAGGTGCTCGGGCTCCGCCTCCAGGGCCTCGCGGAGCGGGCCGAGCGATCCATGGCCCCCGTGACGGATGGTGATGACGAAGCCGGGACCGGTGAAGGCCATCAGCTCTCCGGTGTCGACGACCTCGCTCGTGGCGGTCAGCTCCTCGTGCTCCACGTAGCAGACGGTCTTGAAGACCGCGAAAAGCACGTCGTCGTACTGCTCCAGCTTCGGCCGCTGGTGGGCGTGGACGGCGTCCTCGACCGCCAGCGGATGCAGCCCGAACAGTTCGGCCAGTCCCGCGAACTCCTTCTCCGTCGGCTCGTGCAGGCCGATCCACACGAAGGAGCCGTCCTTCTTGCGGACGTGCCGCACGGCCTCCTCGGCCGACCGGACACCGTCCCGCCGCACCCCGTCGTCGTAGACCACGCAGTTGACGACGGCGCTGCCGAGCGGCGAGCGCGCCGGGTGGCTCAGATCGACCGTCCGCCGGTACGTCCGGCTGACGGCACTGCGCAGACGACGAATCATGGACAACGAGGACTCCTTCGGCAGACCGGCGGTCAGTCTGTCAGTCCCCTCCGACACACGACAGACATTCACGGCGCGCCTACGCCGCCGGTCCGAGCGCCCGGAGCAGAGCACGGCGGGAGGGACGTGCCCCCGCGCGGGCAGGGCGTGGCGGAAGGAGAGAGTCCCCCTTCCGCGCCGCTGGAGGCAAAGGGCGAGATTCCGGAGGGAGGCGAGGCCTCGGACGCGCAAGGCCTGCTCGAGGGCAAGTCCCTTGCGGGTCAGGCCTGGTGGAAGGAAGAGGCTCCGGTACGAGCCGGAGGCTCCGGCGCCTCCCTCACGCTCCGTGACCCGCTCCCGCACCCCCCGTCCGCGCCCCGCCCGCCAGCGCCTCCGCCGTCACGAAGCGCAGGTTCCGTTCCAGCAGTCCCTCGATCACGGCGGGCAGGGCCGCCACGCTCTGGCGGCGGTCGCCACCACCGTCGTGCATCAGGATCAGAGAGCCCGGCCGGGTGTGGTCCAGCACCGTCCGGGCGATCTTCTCCGGGCCCGGACGGGCCCAGTCCCAGGAGTCGACGTCCCACAGCGCCAGCGCGGGCCCACCGCGCAGGAGTTCACCCAGGGTCTCCGGGGTGCGCGCGCCGTAGGGCGGACGGAAGACCGCCGGGACCCGTCCCACCGCGCGCTCGAACGCCTCGTCCGTGCGCTCTAGTTGGAGCCGGAAATGGCGAGGGCTCAGATCAGGAAGGAACGGGTGCGACCAGGTGTGGTTGCCGAGACCGTGTCCCGCGTCCACGATCCGCCGCACCTCGTCGGGGAGCGCGTGCGCGTGGAGGCCCACGCAGAAGAAGGTGGCGCGCACGCCGTAGCGGGCCAGGATGTCGAGCACCTGGCCGGTGAAGACCGGGTCGGGACCGTCGTCGAAGGTCAGGGCGATCTCGTGACGGTCGCGCGGCCCGTGGCGGAACCAGCGCCCCTCCCGGGCGAGTTCGGCCTCGTACCCGGCGCTGCGCCCGATGCCCCCGTGGTAGTCGTCGTCGCGGCCGGTCTGACCACCGCCCTCCGCCGTCAGCGGAGCGAGGGACGCGAGATCGGTCCTGGCCCGCTCGGCGAGGGCCCGCGCCGGTACGGAGCCGAAGTCGGGGCGCTCGGGGAGCACCCAGGGGTCGGCGCGGTAGACCGTGAGGCCGGCCGCCGTGAGGAGGCCGTCCACGAGGCCGTTGGTGCTTTCCACGACGACGGCGCGGGGCGGTTCGGAGGCGGGTCCTGGCGCTTCGAGCCAGGTGGTCATCTCCGGTACGCGCTCCGCGCCCCAGCGGGTCGGAGCCGTTGCCCGGTTCCCTTCGGCGTCGATGACCTCCACCTCGTAACCGTCGGCTGACCAGGCGATTCCCGCGTACAACATGCGTTCCTCCTCGTGATGGGGGATGGGAGGTGGGAGTGGTGATGGGGATGGGGAGGGGAAATGAGGATCGGGGCGGGGGCAGGGGCGGGCGGGTCCGCGGGTCCGAGACCGAGACGCCCGCGCGGACGGTGAGCCCGGGACGGCGCGGACGGACGGTGGACGCGCCTCGGGGGACGGCGGGGACGGGGGGACCTCTCGACAGGCAGCACGACGGACGGGACGACAGGCGGTACGACAGGCAGCGCGACGGACGGCACGACAGGCGGCGCAACGGGCAGTACGGGCAGCGCGAGTGCTACGCCCCGAAGGCGGCTGTGCGACTGGATCACCGACGCGTGTGGCCGGTTCCCACCCCCGCCGGACGGGTGCGTCTCGCAGTGCGGATGGGTGCGGGAACAGAGCTGAGACGCGGCCAACTGGCTTCGGCTTTCCGAAGAGTTGACCGGCACATGCCCTCTGACGAGCGGTTTTGCCGCCGTGCTCCGGTTCCGGCGGGGTGCGGCCAACGTGCCCGATCCCCACCGATGTCCACGAACTCTCCATCATTGCGACACAAGTACGACAGTGGCGCGCTATGGTTCACAAGCCCTGCCGAAGGTCCAGACCATACCCAAGGGCAACAACCGTGCGCCATGCCCGTGAACCCTCTCCTGTGCCACCACATCCCCTGGATCAACGACCAACGGGGGACACGCTCTTGGAGGACATCATCAACGCCAGGACCGCACCGCTGACCGTCCCCGACCTTCTCGACTCCCGGGCCGCGAAACAGCCCGACCGGGTCGCGATCGAGGTGCGCGGCGGTGGCTCGCTCACCTACGGGGAGTGGCGCGAGCGGGCCGTCCGGGCGGCACGGGGACTGGCCGGAGCGGGCGTCCGCCCCGGCGAGATCGTGGCCCTGCGCTTCACCGACCGGGAGTGGGACGGCTACGCGGTCGCGGTTCTCGCCGTCCACTACGCCGGAGCGGCGGTGCTGCCGCTGCGCGCCGACCTGACCGCACCGGAGGCCGTACGGCTGGCCGGGGTCTGCGGCGCCACCAAGGTGCTGCGCGGCACCGAACTGCCTTTGCTGGAAGGTCTCCTGGGCGGCACAGATCTTTCACTGGCCGAGGTCGAGGCGGCCGGTGGCGCTCCCGGCGGGGCCCTCGATCGGGGGCTCACGGGCCCCGCGCCCGGCGACCTCGCCCAGGTCGTCGGCACCTCCGGCACCACCGGCGACTCCAAGGGCGTCCGCGCCTCCCACGCCAGCCTCACGGCGGGCCTGCGCCTCGACCCCCGCCCCCGGCCGTACGCGCACTCGCGCCGTGCCCTGCACTCCTTCCCTCTCGGCACCAACGCCGGGCAGGTGATGCTCATCAGCGCTCTCACCGGCGCGCCCACCACCGTGGTCCTCCCCCGCTTCGACGCCGACGAGTTCGGCCGGGCCATCGAGGAACGGGACATCGGGACCGTCTTCCTCGTCCCGTCGATGGCGATCGAACTGCTCAACTCCGGGGTCCCCGACCGGTACGACCTCTCCGGTGTCCTGCTGCTCAGCTCCTCGGCCGCCGCCCTGCCCGCGCCCGTCGCCCGCGCCCTCGCCGAGGCGCTGCCGAAGGCCACCGTCGTCAACGTCTACACCTCGTCCGAGTCCGCCCCCGCGCAGCTCTCCGCCGTCGTCGGGCAGGCTCCGCCGGGTGCGGTGGGCCGCCCCACCGATCCCCGTGACCTGCGGATCCTCACCCCGGACGGCGCCCCCGTACCGGCCGGGGAGACGGGGGAGATCTGGCTGCGCCAGCCCGGCCCGCCGCGCTCGTACGCCGGTGACCCGGCCGCCGGCACCACGGTCTTCCGCGACGGCTGGGTGCGGATGGGCGACCTCGGCCGACTCGACGAGGACGGCTATCTGCATCTGGTGGACCGCGAGAGCGACGTCATCAAGTCCGGGGCGCTCAAGGTCTCCACCCTCCGGATCGAGGACGCGCTGCACGAGCACCCGGACGTCGCGGACGCGGCGGCGCTCGGCGTGCCGCACCCGGTCATGGGGTCCGTACCGGTCGCCGTCGTGGTCCCCGCCGCCCATGGCCTGGACCTCGACGCGCTGCGGCTCTTCCTCAGCACCCGTCTCGCCCGCGCCGAACTCCCCGTGCGCGTCCTGCTCGCCGACGACCTGCCGCGCAACGCCTCCGGCAAGGTGCTCAAGCGCAGGCTGCGCCCGCTCTTCACAACGGACGAAGCGGCCACCCCGGGCGAAGCGGCCACCCCCGGCGAGGCGACCGGCACCGGCGAGGAGCCCGCCACGGGCACGGCGGCCCCGGCCACCGCCCGGCCGCCTGGCACCCCCACCGAACTGCGTCTCGCCGCCCTCTGGCAGGAGGTCCTCGGCCGCCCGGTACGGGACACGGCGGACGAGTTCTTCGCCCTCGGCGGCGACTCCTTCCGCGCGGTGCACCTCGCCACCGCCGTCGCCGACCGGTTCGGGGTCGACACCGGCGTCGACCTCGTCTTCGGCCGTCCTTCGCTGCGCGCCCAGGCGGCCTGGCTGGACGGGGAGAAGGCCCGGGAGGGGAACACGGCCGCCGCCGGGGACACCGCAGGGGACCGGGCGCCCGGTCCGGCGCTCCCGCCCTATCTGCGCGCCCTGCGGGCCCAGCGCCACGAGGTCCCGCTGACCAGTCAGCAGGAGAACTTCCTCTGCTGGATGGCCGAGGCGGAGGGCCGGGACGTCGGCGCCGTCACCGCCCTGTTCCGGGTCACCGGCCCGCTGGACCGGGACGCCCTCGGCCGCGCCCTGGTCGCGCTGGTGCTCCGCCACCCGGCCCTGCGGACCCGGTTCGTCGCGGTTCCCGGCGAGGTGGAGGGCCTGGCCCGTACCGTCCTCGACGAGGAGCCCCGCGCCCGGGTCACCCTGCGGGACGCCCACGGCGCCACCGACGAGGACGTGAACGCCCTGCTCATCGCGGAGCGCGACCGGCTCACCGACCTCGCGGTGGATCCGACGGCCCGGCTGCTCGTCGTCTCCCGCGGACCCGAGGACCACGTCGTCCTGCTCGCCGTGCACCACATGGTCGCGGACGGCTGGTCGATCGGCGTCCTGCTCCGTGAACTCGGCCTCGCCTACGACGCGTTGCGCCGGGGCCGGGTCCCCCGGCTGCCCGACCCCGGTCTGCCCTACCCGGAGCTGGTGCGCCGGTCCAACGACCGGTGGGAGAGCGGCCGACGGCACTTCTCCACGATGCTCGCGGGCGCCCCGTCCGCGCTGGACCCCTTCCCCGGGCGGCGCGCCGTCGACCGCGTGCACACCGTCGCGCATCCCTTCACCGTCGCGTCCGGTCCCGCCGGACGGCTGCGGGAGCGGGCGGGCACGCTCGGCGTCACCCCCTTCATGGCGGTCGCCGCCCTGTGGAGCGGGCTGCTCACGGCCCGCGCGGACCGCGCCGACCTGGTCCTCATGACTCCCGTCCCCGGTCGGACCAGCGCGGAGGCCGAGCAGGCCGTCGGCTGTCTGGTGCAGTCCCTGCTGGTGCGCGTGGACTGCTCCGGCGGCCCCGGCTTCGCCGAACTGGCCGAGCGGGTGAGGCGGGCCGCCACCGGGGCGCTCGACCACCAGATGTACCCGTACGCCGAGTTCAGCCCGCACGTCGTGGCGTTCCCGGCCTGGCTGCGGTACGAGAGCTGGGCCGCCGGGGCCCATCTGCCGGGCCTGCGCTGCGAGCCGTGGGAGCTGCCGCGCGGCACCACCGTGCCCTGGCCGCTGCCCGGCGGGGACCTCGGGGTGCCCGAACTGACCGTGGTGGAGCAGCCGGACGGTTCGCTGAACTGCTGGATCCAGTACAACGCGCTCGCCTTCGAGGAGCCCGTGATCGCCACGCTGGCCGAGGAGTTCCGCGCGGCCCTCGTCACAGCCGCCGCCGCTCCCTGACCGTCCCGGGCCCCGCGCGCCGCCCCGGCCACCGCGCCGCGCGGGGCGCGGCCCGTACCGACCGACGTCCCGCCTTCACGGGCGGGCCCCTCCCGGGCACCGGCCCGCCTGCCCGCTCCGACACCCCCCGTACCGCACGTCACCGTCCGGACACCGGCCACCGACCACCGGTGTCCACCGACGACCGCGGCCCACCTCCGCCGCACCCCGCGCCCCGCCCGCCGTCAGCGCCGACGCCGGTCCCGTACCCGTGCCGTCGTGCCGCCCTGTCCGCCCCGCGCCGATCCGCGCCGGGCAGGAGTGCGGGCCCAACAGGCTCCCGTCCGACCGCACCACATCGCACCGCACCGCACCGCACTGCACCACATCGCACTGCACCGCACCGCATCGCCCGTTCTCGCTCCCGTTCCACTCGCGCCACGCCTCCCGGCGCCGCACAGACCGAGGAAGACCCGTGACCAGCACCCCCGCCAGCGCCGCCCAGCAGGGCATCTGGATCAACGAGCGGATCGCGCCGCTCGGCTCCGTCCACCACATGCCCTTCACCGTCCGCTTCGAAGGCCCCCTGGACACCGACGCGCTCGCCGCCGCCTGCGCCGACGTGGCCGACCGGCACCCGGCCCTGACCCTGACGGTCCGGGAGGAGGACGGCGTCCCCCTGCTCACCCCCGGCCCGGCGCCCTCGTTGACGGTGCGCGACACCGGACCGGACGAGCTGCCCGCAGCGCTGGCCGCCGCGAGCGCGGAACCGTTCAACCTCACGGCGGGACCCCCCGTACGGTTCACCCTGCTGCGCACGGACCCGGACCACGCCACCCTGCTGGTCGTCGCGCACCACATCGCCTTCGACGGCACCTCCACCGATGTGTTCCTGACCGACCTCGCGGCCTGCTACGCCCATCGCACCGGAGCGGGACCTGCCCCGGCCGCACCCGAGAGCCCCTCGCTCCTCCACGCCTCCGACCTCCCCGGGCCCGACGCCGACGCGGTCGCGGAGGCGTCCGCCCACTGGGCCGACCGCCCGCTGCCCGGCCCCACGGTGCTGCTGCCCGGTCTCGACGCGGGACCCGCAGGCGCCGACGGCGCGGGTCCGGGCGCGGCCGTCGACTTCGACCTCGACCCCGCGCTCCGCGCCGACCTCACCGAGACCGCCCAGAAGCTCGGCGTCACCTTCTTCGAACTGCTCCTCACCGCCGTGCACACCCTTCTGCTGCGGTACGGGAACGAGCGCCCCGCCGTCACCGTCGGCCTCGGCACCCGCGCGCCCGGCACCACCGCCCGGATCGGGATGCACGCCAACGAGCTGCCCGTGGTCACCGCGCCCGAACCGGGCACGTCCTTCGGCGAGTTCGCCCACGCGGTCCGCGACGAACTGCGCGGCCTCTACCCGCACCGCCGGGTCCCGCTGTCCCGCGCCGTCCGGGGCCTGCGGCCCGGTCTCTCACTCGCGCCCGTCATCCTGACGTACCGCGGCCGGATCGCCCCCGTCACCTTCCCGGGCGTCCGCGCCACCGTCGACTGGACGCTCTTCCCCGGCACCGCGCGCGGCGCCCTCCGGTTCCACGTCCTCGACGGTCCCGACCGGCTCCGCGTCCTGCTCACCCACCGTACGGACCTGCCGTCACCCGTCCGCGCCGACCGGGTCGGCGCCCATCTGCGCCGACTGCTCGTCTCGATCGCCGCCGCCCCGGGCACCGCGCTCGCGGACCTGCCGCTCCTGGACGAGGAGGAACGCGCCCCGCTGCGCGGCCCCGCGCCCGCCGCCGAGGCCCCCGCCGCCACCCTGCCCGCGCTGCTCGCCCGTTCCTTCGCCGCGCACCCCGCACGGCCGGCCGTCACGGACGGCGAACGGACCCTGGACTACGCGACCCTGGCGACCGCCGCCACCGGCCTCGCCCAGCGGCTCGTCGCCGCCGGGGCCGGTCCCGGGACCGTGGTCGCCGTCTGCGCGGAGCGGTCCGCCGAGATGCTGACCGCCGTACTCGCCGTCACCCTCGCCGGGGGCACGTACCTGCCCGTCGACCCGTCCTACCCGGCGGAGCGCGTCTCGCTGGTGCTCGCGGACGCCGGAGCCCCGTTCGCGCTGGCCCAGCGGAGCACCGCCCACCTGGTCGAGGACCACGGCCGCACCCTCCTGCTCGACGACCTGTTCACCGGCCGGGCGGCCGAAGGCGCCGAAGGGGCGCCGCTGCCGCTGCCCGCGCCCGACGACCTCGCCTACCTCATCTACACCTCCGGCTCCACCGGCCGCCCCAAGGGGGTCGAGGTCCCCCACGGCGCACTCGCCCACCTCCTCCTCGCCTTCCGCGACACCCTGTCCTCGGGCCCCGACGACAGCTGGCTCGCCGTCACCTCGCTCTCCTTCGACATCTCCGCCCTGGAACTCCTGCTGCCGCTGATCACCGGCGGCCGGGTGGTGATCGCGCGCGAGACGGAGACCCGCGACGGCCGCGCCCTCGCCGCCCTGGTCGAACGGCACGGCGTCACCCACGCGCAGGCCACCCCCTCGGGCTGGCGGCTCATGCTGGACGGCGGACTCGACGCCCCCGCCCTCACCGCCCTCACCGGCGGCGAGGCGCTGCCCCTCCCGCTCGCCCGCCGACTGCGGGCCCGCGTCGCACGGCTCTGGAACGTCTACGGGCCGACCGAGACCACCATCTGGTCCACCGCCGCCGAAGTGCCGCCCGCACCCGACGAGGTCACCATCGGCCGCCCCATCGCGGGCACCACCGCCCTGGTGGTCGACCCGACGGGACAGCCCGTACCGCACGGTGTCACCGGAGAACTGGCCCTGGGCGGCGCGGGACTCGCCCGGGGCTACCGCGGTCTGCCCGAGCGCACCGCCGAACGCTTCGTCACCGACCCGGCCACCGGCGCCCGGCACTACCGCACCGGTGACCTCGCCCAGGTCAGGCCCGACGGCGCGCTCGACTGCCTCGGCCGCCTCGACGACCAGATCAAGCTGCGGGGCCACCGGATCGAGCTCGGAGAGATCGAGGCCCGGCTCCAGGAGCACCCGGCCGTGGCGTCGGCCGCCGTCTCCGTCCGGGGCGAGGACGACGACCCGGTCGGCCGGATGCTCGTCGCGTACCCGGTCTGGCGCCCGGAGGCGCCCGCGCCGACCAGCGCCGAGCTGCGCGCCTTCCTCGCCCTGACCCTGCCGGACGCGATGATCCCCGGAGTCGTCCAGCCGCTCCCGGCCCTCCCCCTCACCCCCAACGGCAAGACGGACCGCGCGGCCCTGCCGGAACCCGTCCGGGGCACTCCGGAGACCGCTCCCCCGGGCGACGCACCGGACTCGGACGACGGCTGGGAGGAGCTGGCCGCCGAGATCGCCGCCATCTGGTGCGAGGTGCTGGGCCTGCCCGCCATCGGCCACCACGACGACGTCGTCGACCTCGGCGCGCACTCCCTGACGATCACCCAGGTCGCCGCCCGCATCCGGGACCGGCTGGGCGTCGACGTCCCCCTGCACGTGTTCTACGAGGAGCCCACCACGGTGGCCACGGTCACCGACGAGGTCGTGCGCGAGCTGCTGGCGGAGGAGGAGGCGTGATGAATCCCCCGCACTCCCCCATTCCGGGAACGCAGACGGCCCCGGGAGCCCCCATGGCCACGCCCACCACACCCGTACCGGCAGCCTCTGTACCAGGCGCCCCCATACCGGCCGCCTCTGTACCGGGCGCCTCCGTACGGTCCGCCCCTGTACTGGACGCTTCCGTACGGTCCGCCTCCGCGCTGTCCACCTCCGTACCGGCCGTCACCGCGTCCGCCGTCACCGCACCGGCGGGACCCGCGCCCACCGTCCCCGTACCGTCCGGGCCCCCGGGCCCCGTCGTACCGCCGACGACCGTACTGTCCCCTCCCACGACGTCCCCGACGTCCTCGCAGTCCGTGTCCTCCGTGTCGAAGCCCGCCGCGCCGCCCCACGCAGCCCCGGCCACCCCGCCCGGGTCCCCCGCGGCCACGGCCCGGCGGACGCTCAGCGGTGATCAGCGCGCCCTGCTCGCCCGGCGGCTGCGGGAACGCACCGCCGCCGCGACCGCCCGGCCCACCGGTATCCCCGCACGCCCGGACGACGCCGTACCGCCGCTCTCCCTCGCGCAGGAACGCCTGTGGTTCGTCGAGCAGTTGACTCCCGGCACCGCCTCGTACGTACTGCCCACCGCCGGACGGCTGCGCGGCCCGCTCCGGACCGAAGCCCTCATCGAGGCGCTGCGCCTGACCGCCGTACGCCACGACACCCTCCGCAGTTCCTTCCCCGTCGACGAGGACGGCGCGCCCCTGGTGCGGATCGCGCCCGCCGAGGGCTTCACCGTGCCCTGGCGCACCCGGGACCTGACGGACGTCCCGGCCGGGGAACGGGAGGCCGCTGCCCGCACCGCCGTCGAGGACGAGGTGGCGCGCCCCTTCGACCTCGCGGACGGCCCCCTACTGCGGGCCCTGCTGCTGCGCCTCGCCGACGACGACCACGTCCTGGTGATCTGCCAGCACCACCTCGTCGGTGACGGCTGGTCCGCCGGGGTGCTCCTGGACGAACTCCTCGGCGGATACGGGGAACTGGCCCGGGGCGCCGTCCCGTCCCCGCCCCCGCTGCCCGTCCGCTACGGCGATTTCGCCCACTGGCAGCGCGAGCGGCAGGAGTTGCCCCGCGCCGCCGACGAACTGCGGTACTGGCGCGAGGCCATGACCGGGGTCCCGCCGCTCGACCTGCCCACCGACCGGCCGCGTCCCGCGCTGCCCGGTCCCGGTGGGGCGACCCACTCCTTCCGGCTCGACGCGGACACCCACCGGGCCGTCCGCGCGCTCTCCCGGGCCCGGGGCGCGACCCTCTACATGACCCTGCTCGCCGCCTTCCAGGTGGTGCTCGGACGCTGGTCGGGACAGCGGGACTTCGCCGTGGGCACCCCGTTCGCGGGCCGTCCCACCGAGGAGACCGAGGGCCTGATCGGCCTGTTCAGCGCGATGCTGCCGATCCGGGCCGATCTCGGCGCACCGGAGCCCGATCCCGCACCGGATCCCGGGTCCGGGTCCGGTTCCACATCGGGCCTCAAGTCCACATCCCCACACGGCACTTCACCGGGGAACGGGTCGACCGAAGACGACGGCGCGGGGCCCGACTTCCTCACCGTCCTCGACCGCGTCCGTACGGCCTCGCTCGGTGCCCAGAAGCACCGCGAGACGCCGTTCGAGCGGCTGGTGGAAGCCCTGGACCTGCCGCGCGACCTCGGCCGTCCGCCGCTCTTCCAGGTCTCCTTCGCGCTTCAGAACCACCGCGCCCAGGCCGTCCGTCCGCACGACCTGGAGTGGCGGACCTTCCCCTTCGAGGGCAGCGGCGTCCATCTCGACCTGGGGCTGTACTGCACCGAGACCGAGGACGGTCTCGACGCCTTCGTCACCTACCGCACGGACCTCTGGGACGCCGACACCGTCGCCCGTCTCGCCGGGCACTGGCAGCGCGTCCTGGCCGGGGCCGCCGCCGCGCCGCACACCCCCGTCGGCGCCCTCGACCTCCTCACCCCGGGCGAACGCGACCGGGTGCTGTACGAGTGGAACGACTCCGGCACCGCCCGCCCGGCCGCCGCGACCCTCGCCGACGCCGTCACCGCGCAGGCCGCCCGCACCCCCGACGCGGTCGCCCTGGTGCACGAGGACCGCACCCTCACGTACGCCGAACTCGACCGCCGGGCCAACCGGTTGGCCCGGCTCCTCCGCGCCTCCGGCGCCGGACCCGACCGGCTCGTCGGTGTCTGTCTCGACCAGGGTCTCGACCAGGCCGTCTGCCTGCTCGCGGTCATGAAGTCCGGTGCCGCGTACGTGCCGCTCGACCCCGAGCAGCCCCGCGAACGCCTCGCCCACATGCTGACCGACTCCGCGCCGGTCGCCCTCGTCACCACCTCCGTACGACGGTCGCTGCTGACCGCGTCCGACGCCCCCGTCCTGCTGCTCGACGGACTCGCGGACCGGCTCGCGGCCGTCCCCGACACCCCGCCGGGCGACGGCGCGGGACCCGACCACCTCGCGTACGTGATCTACACCTCGGGCTCCACCGGCACCCCCAAGGGCGTGGCCGTGCAGCACCGCCAGGTGCTGACCTACCTCGCCGGGGTGCGGCAGCGCTTCGCGGAGGCGGGGCTGCCGGACGGCGCCCGTTACGTCCTGCTCCAGTCGCTCGCCTTCGACTTCGGGCTCACCACCCTCTACCTCTCGCTGACCACCGGCGGCACCCTGCATCTGCTGCCCCCGCGCACCCCGGGCCCCGAGCTGGCCGCCTATCTGACGGAGCGGCGCATCGACTGCGTCAAGCTCACCCCCTCCCATCTGGCCGCGCTGAGCGCGGAGGTGGACGACCCGGCGGAGCTGCTGCCCCGGCGGCTGCTCGTCCTCGGCGGGGAGGCGTCCGGCTGGGAGTGGGCACGGCTGCTCGCGGTGGCGGGAGCCCGTACGGGCTGCCGGGTGATCAACCACTACGGGCCGACCGAGGCCACCGTGGGCGCCACCACCCACCTCGTGGACCCGGACCGGCCCGCGGGGGGACCCACCACGCCCATCGGGCGTCCGCTGCCGGGCGCCCGGGTCTATCTGCTCGACGCCCGGCGACAGCCGGTGCCCGCCGGGGTGCCGGGGGAACTGTGGATCGGCGGCGACCGGCTGGCACGCGGCTATCTGGGTCTGCCGGAGCTGACGGCCGACCGCTTCCGCGTCGACCCGTTCGCCCCGGACGGCCCGTTCGCCACGGGCAGCCCCACCGCCGCTTCCACCGCTTCCGCCGCACCGGGCGCATCAGGCGCATCGAGTGGGGAAGCCGGGAGCGTCCGCAGCGGCGCGAAGGCCCGAGGTTCTGAAGGATCTGGAGGTGCCGAAGGGGCTGGAGGTGCCGAAGGGGCTGAAGAAGCGGCGGCGGGGCCCGTTCCGCCCCGTATGTACCGCACCGGGGACCTCGCCCGTCACCGCTCCGACGGTACGGTCGAGTTCCTCGGCCGCGACGACCACCAGGTCAAGATCCGTGGCTACCGGGTCGAACTCGGCGAGGTCGAGGCCCATCTCGCCCGGCTCCCCGGAGTGGCCCAGGCCGTCGCCGCCGCCCGGGGACCCGCCGGGGAACTCGTCCTCGTCGGCTATCTCGTCCCCGCCACGGACGAGACCCCGCCCCCGGTGGCCGAACTGCGCCGACTGCTGGCCGAGAAGCTGCCCGACTACCTCGTCCCCTCCCGCTTCGTCGTCCTGCCCGATCTGCCCCGGCAGGCCCACGGCAAGGTCGACCGGCGGGCCCTGCCCGAGCCCGGCGCGCCGGGACCCGGCGAGGGGGCCGTCTGGACGGCCCCCTCCACTCCCACCGAAGAGGCCGTCGCGGCCTGCTGGGCCGAGCTCCTGGGGCTGGAACGCGTCGGCGCGCACGACGACTTCTTCGATCTGGGCGGCCACTCGCTCCTCGCGATGCGGATGGTGGCCGCGCTGCGGAAGCTGCTCGGCGGCGAGGCCAGGATCACCCTCGTGGACGTCTTCCGGGAGCGGACCGTCGCGGCGCTCGCCGCGCTCGCCGACCGCTCCGAGTCCGAGCGCGGACCGAGCAGGCTCCTCCATGAGCTGACCCCCCGGCAGCCCGCCGACCGGGTCACGCTCTCCCTGGTCTGCCTGCCGTACGGCGGGGGCAGCGCCGTCGCCTACCAGCCCCTCGCGGACGCCCTGCCGCCCGGCGTCGCCCTGCACGCCGTCGCCGTTCCCGGGCACGACCTCGGCATGTCCGAGGAGTCGCTGCCGCTGGAGGAGGTGGCCCGCCGCTGCGTCGAGGAGGTGCTGAGCGGGGTGACGGGACCGGTCGCGGTGTACGGCCACTGCGGGGTGGGCGCGGCGCTCGGCGTCGAGGTCGCCCATCTGCTGGCGGCGGCCGGACGGGAGCCGACCGCCCTCTATCTGGGCGGGATCTTCCCCTTCGCCCGGCCCACCGAGGGCCTGCTCGGGCTCCTCGCCCGGTTCTCCGTGCTCGACCGGCGGCGCAGCGGACGGCTCCATCTGAACTGGCTCCGCTCGATGGGCGCCGACCTGGAGGGACTGGATCCGGAGCAGTTGGCCACGATCGTGCGGAACGTCCGGGAGGACTCCCGCGCGGCCGAGGCGTACTTCACGGAGCGTCTGGCACGGCCCGCGCCGCCGTTGGCGTCCCCGGTGGTCTCGGTGATCGGTTCGGCCGACCCGGGGACGGAGTTCCACCGCGAGCGGTACCGGGAGTGGGGCTTCGTCGGCTCCACCACCGCCGTGGCCGTGCTCGACGAGGGCGGCCACTACTTCCTCAAGCATCGCGCCGGGGAACTGGCCGAGATCGTCACCACCGTCCACCCGGCGGTGGCCGCGTCACGCCCCGCGTACGGCCCGGAGGACGTCGCCGACGGGACACCGGAGGCCGACGGGGCCGCAGGGGTCACGGCGACGGAAGCGCTCACAGGCGCTGCCGGGGGCACTCGGATCGAGAAGGCCACCACGCCCCGGGACACCACCGCGAGCCCGGACGCCACCGCGAGCCTGGTCTCCGCCGGAGTCACGGGTGCCACCGGAGTCACTGGAGTCACTGGAGTCACTGGAGTCACCAAAGCCCCGGGCGCCACCGGAGTCACGGGCACCACGCCCGTCCCGGAGCCCGAGGGGGCCGAGCACCCCGACGTCACCGCCCTCACCCGGGCCCGTCGCCCCGCGCGCGCCACCTGGTGGCTGGACGGTGTGCACCACGCGTCCGCCGCCGGGGAGCGCTCCGCCGTTCCTGCGACCCGTCGCGACACGCGCCGGTTCGTGGCCGTCGCCGCCTCCCAGATGATCTCGCAGACCGGTTCGGCGCTGACCGAGTTCGCCCTGCCGCTGTGGATCTACCTGTCGACGGACTCCATCGCCTGGTTCGGCCTCTTCGCCGTCCTCGGCATCGTGCCGGGGCTGCTCGCCGCCCCCGTCCTCGGGAGTCTGGTCGACCGGGTCGACCGCCGCCGGGTGATGCTGGTCTCGACCCTGGTCTGCGGCACGTCCGAGTCGGTGCTGGCCGTGCTCCATCTGTTCGGGAACCTGCGGCCCTGGCACGTCGGCGTGCTGATGGCGATCCTCTCCGTCTCCCTCACCGGGCAACGGCTCGCCTTCCAGTCGGCGATCCCGCAGCTCGTGCCGAAGCGCTATCTCGGCCATGCCAACGGTGTCGTCCAGATATCCGGCGGCATCGCCCAGGTGGTCGCCCCGCTCGCGGCGGTCGGTATGCTCGCCGCCATCGGGCTGGGCGGGGTGCTGCTGATCGACGTGATCAGCTGTGTGGTGGCGGCGCTGGTCCTGCTGACCGTCCGCTTCCCGAGGACGCTGGCCGCGCGGCGGCGCGAGACCCTGAAGCAGGAGATCACGGCCGGGTTCCAACTGGTCTGGCGGCGGCCCGGCTTCCGGGCGATGCTGATCTTCTTCGCGGTGCTCAACCTCTTCCTGCCGGTCCTCTTCCAGATGGTCTCGCCGCTGGTGCTCGGCTTCTCCGGGCTCGGCACGGTGGCCACGGTCTCCCTCGCGGGCGGGCTCGGCGCGATCGGCGGCGGGCTCGCGATGGGCGTCTGGGGCGGACCGCGCCACCGCAGGATGCGCGGGATGCTGCTCGTGGTGCCGGTGCTCGCGTTCTTCTCCGTCCTGACCGGGCTGCGTCCCGATCTCCTGGTGGTCTGCGTCGGGGTGTTCGGGATGTCGGCGTCGCTCTCGCTGCTCAACGGCATCTATCTGACGATCATTCAGGTGAAGGTGCCGCAGCGGTTCCACGGCCGGGTGATGGCGCTGAACCAGTTGGTGGCGTGGTCCACGCTGCCGGTCGGCTTCCTGCTGATCGCACCGTTCGGCAGCCGGTTCCTGGAGCCGCTGATGGTGTCCGGCGGCGGTCTCGCCGACACCGTCGGCGCTGTCCTGGGCGTGGGCGAGGGCCGGGGGACCGGACTGCTCTACGTCCTGCTCGGGGCCGCGATCCTACTCCTGGCGGCGGTGTCGCTACGGGTTCGGGTGCTGGCCCGGTTCGACCGGGAGGTGCCGGACGCGCAGGCGGACGACCTGGTGGGCCTGGCCGCCCTCACCTCCGGCCGCGCCACCGACACCCCTGCGGGTGCCACGGCCCGGACCGACTGAACGACCTTCCCTGACAAGGGAGTTACGGGTACGGGGTCGCTCGCCACGCGGTGGGCGGCCCCGTACCGTTGCTCCTGCCAGGGGGCCGGGCGGCAGTCGCGGGGCGAAGCGGCGGGCGATGTCGACGAGGACGACCGGATCGCCGAGTCGGCGAGGCTCCCCGGCGCCCCGCCCCCGTGCGGTCGGCAGCGCGTGGAAGGCGGAGCAGGAGCCGGATGGGGCGGCGCCGACGACCTCGGGGGCGGGAAGCCACCGTGGCAGCCGGTCGTTCCAGCGGGTGAGCCGGTCCGCCGGGACACGGGGACGAGCCCGACGACCCAGCGGTACGGAGTCGCCCACGCCCCGGGTCGGGGCACCGGCTTCCGCCTCTCCCCGTCCACCGCACCGCCGGGGACGTCGTCCGCCTTCCCTGGTCCGCCGCACCGCCGGGGACGTCGTCCGCCGCCGGACCCGGGCGGGAAGCCCGGTGCTCGGGACGCCGATCCGCCCGACCGGCCCAGGCAGAGCCGTACTCCGGATAGTGGGACGCTTCGACGGGGTAGGTGTTGCCGGGCGGCCACGGAGATCTCGACGACCGTCCCTCCGCAGTCCGTTGCCGTCCACCACCCGGTCTCCGGCAGGCACCCGGCCCAGCCCGTCGAAGCCGTATCCGAAGCCCGGTCCGCCCCACACCCGCACCCGCACAACCCGAGGAGCACCCGAGTGAGCACCCAGCCCCCGCCGATCGTCCTCGACCCCACCGGTGCCACCCGTCAGGCCGAAAGCGCCCTGCTGCGCTCCCACGGCTCCGCCGTCCGCGTCGACATCCTCGGGGTGACCGCCTGGTCCGTCACCGACCCCGATCTCCTCAAGAAGCTCCTGACCAGTGACGACGTCTCCAAGGACGCGCGCGCCCACTGGCCCGCGTTCGGCGAGGTCGTACAGTCCTGGCCGCTGGCCCTGTGGGTCGCGGTGAACAACATGTTCACCGCCTACGGCCACGCCCACGCCCGGTTGCGGCGCATGATCGCCCCCGCGTTCTCCGCCCGCCGCGTCCAGGCCCTCGCTCCGTTCGTCGACACCACCGTCGACTCCCTGCTCGACGCACTCGAAGCGCTCCCGGACGGCGAGACCGTCGACCTCCGCGACCGTCTCGCCCACCCGCTGCCCATCGCCGTCATCTGCCGTCTCATGGGCGTCCCAGCCGAGCGGCGCGAGGCCTTCCGCACCGTCGTCGACGGGGTCTTCGCCACGACGCTCACCACCGAGCAGGCCACCGTCAACGCCGGGGCGCTGCGCGGGATGCTCGACGACCTCGTCGCGGCCCGTCGCGCCGAACCCGGAGACGACCTGACCTCCCTCCTCGTCTCCGCCCGTGACGAAGAGGACTCGGACGGAGGGGGACTGAGCGACGACGAACTCCGGGACACCCTGCTGCTGATGATCAGCGCCGGGTACGAGACCACCGTCAACGTCATCGACCAGGCCGTCAGCCTCCTGCTCGCCCACCCGGAACAGCTCGACCACATCCGCGAAGGCCGCGCCGACTGGAACGACGTGGTCGAGGAGACCCTCCGCCTCGAACCCGCCATCACACACCTGCCGATGCGGTACGCCGTCCGGGACATCCACCTGCCCGACGGCGGGGTCATTCCCCGGGGCGAGGCGATCCTCGCCTCCTACGCCGCCGCCAACCGTCACCCCGCCTGGCACGCCGACGCCGACGCCTTCGACCTCACCCGGGTGACGAAGGAGCATCTGGCCTTCGGTCACGGCGTCCACTTCTGCCTCGGCGCGCCCCTGGCCCGCATGGAGCTGGCCGCCGCGCTCAAGGGCCTCTTCGGCCGCTTCCCCCGGATCGAACTCGCCGTCCCCGTGGAGGAACTGGAACCGCTCGGTTCCCTGCTCAGCAACGGTCACAAGGCCCTGCCCGTACGCCTCCGCCCCTCGGACGGAAAGCCGACTCCCGCCGGGGCCGACCGCCAGCGGCTGTCGGCGCCGACCGGGGCCGACGTCTCGAACGGCCTGGACTGACGGTCGAGCACGGAGACGGTGGACGCCGATGTCCCCGGCGGTCCACGGGTACGGGGCGCCGCCGGGCGACCGGCCTCCTACCGGGCCATGTCCGTGATGCCGACCCCGCTGGCACTCACGGGCGACTGAGCCCCCGCAACCCCCGTCGCCTCCCGCGGCACGAACCGGGACCGGGCGCCCTCCCCCACCACGGGCACGGTTTCCGCGATCACGTGAGCCCGGCGGCGATGGCCCGCCGCACGGCGTCCGCCCGGTCCCGGATGCGGGCCTTGGCGAACAGGTTGTTGATGTGCGTCTTGACCGTGGCCTCGCTGACGAAGAGCTGTTCGGCGATCGCGCGGTTCGGGAGCCCCCGCCCGATCAGGGCCAGGACCTCGCGCTCACGCGGAGTCAGGTCCTCGGGCAGGGGTTCCTCCGGCGCGGAGCGCCGCGCCCCGGTCACGGCGGCGAGCAGACGGGTGCGCACCTCGTGGTCCAGGACCGACTGACCTGCCGCGGCGGCTCGGATCGCGCGGGCGATGTCCTCCCGGCCCGCGTTCTTCGTCAGATAGCCACGGGCGCCCGCGCCCAGCGCGGCCATGATCGAGTCGTCGTCGGCGAACGTCGTCAGCACCACCACGGCCACGTCGGGATGGGTCTCGCCCAGTCGGCGGACCGCTTCCGTCCCGTCCATCACGGGCATCCTCAGATCCATCAGCACCACGTCGACCGGCCGTCCGGCGACGATGTCCAGCACTTCGCGCCCGTTGGACGCGGTTCCGACGACGTCGATGTCCCCGGCCAGCGAGAGGACCATCGCCAGCGGCTCGCGCACCGCCGCCTGGTCATCGGCGACGACCACGTTGATCAGGGGAGGGGACGTGACTGACTCGGTCATGCCGGAATCACCACCTCGACCTTCCAGTGCCCCCGCAGGGGGCCGGACGGTACGAGACCGGTCGTCACCGTTCCGTCCAGGAGGGCGACGCGCTCACGGATGCCGATCAGCCCCATCCCGCCGCCCGTGCCCACGGACGCCGGCAGCGTGCCCGGCCCGTTGAGGATGCTCAAGGTGGTCGTCCTCTCGTCGTACGACAGTGTCACGCGGACCGGGCCTCCGGGCGCGTGGCGGGTGGCGTTGGTCAGGGCCTCCTGTGTGATCCGCAGGAGGTCGTGCGCGGTCCGTGTCGGCAGCTCGCGCACCGTCCCGGTCACCGTGAGCGCCCGATGGTGACCGGACGACTCCAGCATGGCGGTCAGGCTCTCCAGGAGGGGGAGGGTCTCCTCGCGCAGCGCGCGGACCGTCCACTGCGCCTGCTCCAGGCTCTCCCGCACCAGGCTCCGCGCCTTGGTGGTCGCCTGCCGCGCCCGCTCCGGTTCTCCGGCTTCGATGAGCGCGTCCGCCAGTTCCAGTTGCATTCCGATACCGGCCAGGGAGTGCGCGAGAACGTCGTGGACGTCCCGCGCGACCCGGCTCCGTTCGGTCAGCACCAGCGCCCGCGCTTCGGCCCGCGCGGCCCGCTCGGTCGATTCGGCGGCCTCGATCGCGGCTCCGACGGCCTGGGCCCGGCTCCGTGCCGACATCCCCGCGAGAACCGGTGTCCCGGTGGACAGCCCGGCCATGAGGAGCGGCACGTGCTGGCCCGGCCCGGCGCGGAACGACAGGGCGGCGCCGCACAGCAGGCTCAGCGACACCGCGAGGACCGCGGCCGGTCCGGTGCTCAGCCGGTAGCCGATGAAGGCGGCGAGGAAGAAGGCGAAGAGGGACGCGGTCCCCGTGTCGGCGACCGCCATCAGGGCCGCCGCGGCGACGACGCCGACCACCATCAGGGGCAGGAAGAGGCGCGGGGGGAGCAGCTTCCCGGGCACGAGCCGCAGGGCGAAGACACCGAGGTTGACCAGGAGGAGCAGGGCCACGACGAGGCCACGGCCGCTGGGTCCCAGCGGTCGTAGCGTGAACACCTCGACGAGGAAGAGAACCGCCGCCCACACGCCCTGCCCGAACCGGCTGCGCCCCGTGGCCCAAGGGTCGGCTCCCTCGGCTTTGCCGGGGAGCCTCCAGTTCCTCACTGGCATGGTGCGACGATACGCCATGATCACCCCAGTCGGCCGGCGAGCGGCGCGCTCGCCGTCTCGGGTCGCGCCGTACGGGCGGCCGTCCGGCTGCGGACGAAGATCGTGGCCAGCCGGGTGACGACCTCGGTCACCGCCATCAGCAGGAGCGCGGTGACCCACACCTGCCCGCTGGTGATCTGGTGCTGGACGCTGAACCTGCCGACCACGGCGGCGCCGCCGTGGTCGACCCACAGCTGGAAGGCCATCCGGGAGCCCATGCCGAGCACCCACAGGGCCGCCGAGACGGCCCCTGCCTTGATCATCAGCTCGCCGTTCAGCGAGCGGATGCGGGTGAAGACTCCCCCGGCGACGCCGAGGGCGGCGCCCACCGCGACCGTCGCACCGATCAGGACGAGGTCGTTGCCTTCGGTGGGCAGGCCGTGCAGGTATTGGGAGGCGAAGAACGCCACGATGCCCAGGGGCAGCAGGTAGGACCTGAGTCCCAGCCGTCCTTCCCGCAGTTGCCTGAACACGATGAGGACGAGAGCGATGTCTACGAGCCAGTCGGTGAAAGTCATGCCTCCAGCATGTGGACGCTCGCCTTCTGGCACCTGCACCCATGGGTGGAGGTACGGGTGGAGATGGCGCTCACGGCGCCCTACGGGCCGTTTCCACGGTGGTGCGTACGGGGACAGGGCGGCAGTCGCGGTGTCCGGTGCGGGTGCGATGCCCGGTGCGGGTGCGCCGCCCGGTGCGGGTGCGCCGCCCGGTGCGGGTGCGCCGCCCGGTGCGGGTGCGCCGCCGGTCCCGGTCCCGATCCCGGTCCCGCTCCCCGCTTCCGGTGATCCGGCCGGTCGTGGCGCCCGCGCCCTCGGGCGGCCGGAGAGCCCGCCCGTACAGGGTGCCGACGACCTGGCCACCGTACGGCCACGGACGCCACGGACCTTCGAGGAGGGCGTCGTACGGGCGGGGGCGGCGGCGCGGCACGAGCGGTGATCCCGGCGCGTACTCCCCCGGCCACGGCCGCCCCCGGTCGGTCCCGCGCCGGGCTCCGGCTCAGGGCCGACCGGGGCGGCTGGATCGAGCCCCTGCTCACGTCCGCCAGAACAGACCGGGGGCACCGACGCAGTCCGCCTGAAGGGCCTGCTCCATGTCTCCGGCGCCCGCGCGGACCGAGACGCACCTCCCGCTGTTGCGGTTGACGAGCTGCCAGGCGCGATGACCCGGGTGGTAGCGGAACGTCCAGAGCTGATCGGCGAACAGCCCGTCCTCGTCCCCGCACGGATACTGGGTGATGATGGCGTCGTTGTCGGTCTCCGCCGCGTCGACGGACAGGCACTGCTCCGTGCTCCGGTTGCGGAGCGCGTACCGCTGGGACCCCTCGTGGGTGAGTCGCCAGAACTGTTCGGTGGCGGGCTGGCAGCCGGTCTGCACCAGCCCTGTCGCCGGTGGGGCCGCGTCCCCGCCCGGTACGGCGAGGCACATGCGGCTCGACGTGTTGGTGAGGCGGAACCAGCGGTCCGGAAGCGGTGGCGGCTCCGTGGTGCGCGGCTCGGGCGAGGGCGGCGGGACCGGAGCCGGGGCGGACGTGCGCGGCGGGTTCGAGGGGCTGTCCGCCGGAGCGGAGCGCTTCTCCGGGACTGGGGTCCGGGTGACCGGGGGGTTCGTCGTGGCGGTGGGCGACCGGCCGACGTCCGCCGGAGGGGAGTTCCGGGGAGCGGAAAGGCTCCGGTTGCCGGGGGCGGGCAGCGTCCGTGGCGCGATCGGCCCCGAACCGGCGACCGGAGAGGCGTCCTGCCGCGCGCCCAGTACGACCACCGCGGTCGTGGCGACCACGGCGACGCTGATCAGGGCTACGGCGGCGAGAGCGATGAGCGGTACGGAGGCTCCGACGGGACGACCGTGAGCACCGGACCGAGCCGCCTCTGTCACGAGTACGGACGCGGGCGCGGACACGGGCGCAGGCACAGACACGGGTGCAGGTACGGGTACGGGTACGGGTACGGGTACGGCAGACCGGGTGGCGACCGGCGCCGGATCGTCCAGCCGCTCCAGTACGACGCGCGCGGGCGGTTCGTCGCCGGTCACCGCTCCGGAGCGGTGCGTCCGTACTTCCGTCCACAACCGGACGGCCTCCGCGCGCCGTTCCTTGAGTGCGCTGCCGACCCGCGCGACCGCCAGGACCAGTTCGGCGCCCGCGGCCGTACCGTGCTCCTCCCCCGTCCCGGGCCCCACGGCTCGGGTCGCCGCGACCGCGTCGCCGTACACCCGGCGGGCCTCGGCCCGCACGGCCCATGCCGATCCGAGCTGGTCGTAGGCCGCGTGCAGGTGCGCGTCGGCACGGTCGGGTTCCGTCTCCCGCACCGGGCTGGGCGTGTCCGCGTCCGCGTCCGGTCCGGTCGGCAGGAGTGCGGTGATCAGCGCGAGCAGGCTCCGGACCAGCCGGCCCGCCTCCGCGAGGTCCGTCTCCGCCCGCCGCAGGGCCTCTTCCAGCCGTGGCGGCGGTTCCCGCTCCACCTCGGCGACGAGCGCCGCGTCGTGCAGCCTTCGGGCCCGCGCCAGCAGATCCCGCTGTCCCCTGCTGTCGCGCACCCGGTCGCGCACCACCCCGCCGAGCCGTCCGAGCGGAATGATCCTCGCGCCCGAGCGGTACTCGCTCCACAGGGTCCGACCGCCTCCGTAGCGCTCCGAGAGTTCCCGCACGGTCAATGTGCCGGTCAGTTCCTGAAGGAACCGGGCCAGCTCGTTCACCGCACCCGTCGCTCCCTTCATCGCCCCCTGCCGTCTGCCCGCTCTTGCCATCGGCTCCCCTCCTCGTGTCCACGGACAACTCGTGTTGTCCGCCCCCTTCACCGTGTGGAGCTGCGGATATCCCTCGACCCTCCGCCGGTCAACCCGGTTCGCCACACAGCCTGGTCCTCGCTTCAGGAGGACCCAACCTCCGCCGCCCGACCGGCACAAGCCGGTTTCGGGCCGGTTGCATCCGACTCACCGGGAGACACCTTGATCGGCGTGAACATCATGAAGAGCACCCACGGTCGCCGCGCGGCCCGCACCCTGGCGGCGCTCGCCCTGGGCCTGTCGGCGGTCACGATCGCGGCGGCACCGGCACCGGCCTCCTCGGCAGGCGGCGCCCTGGCCTGCACCCCCTGGAACGAGACCCGCGGCGAAGGCGGCGGCAGCGGCGAGATCTGCGACGGCGCGCGGGCCACCGGGACCATCTTCGACGCCAAGGCGGACGGCCGGTGCCCCTTCATCAAGTTCTACTACGCGGGCGGCGGCTCCAAGTCCAGCCCGAGCGTCGGCCCCGCGGGCGTGTCCAAGTGGATCAATGTCGAGGCGGACCCGGGCAAGTACTTCAACGGCTCGGCCTCCGCCGAGTGGCGCTCCTGCTGATCCGCCCCGAAGGGTGAACGACGGGCCGGACGGGGACGGCCCGGAGAAGGAAGACGTCGGCGGGGAAGGGGAGAAGTTCCCCTTCCCCGCCGACCGCCGGGAACCGCGCCCCCGAGCCGTCGAGGAGACAGGTCCTCGTTCGGCCGCCGGGAGGCCCCCGGCGTCGCCTCCGCTCACGGCGGACCGGACCGGACCTGCGGGAACTCCTAGGATCTACGGCATGGCAACACGACTCGTGCAGATCAACATGAAGGCCCGGGACGACTCGGCGCTCGGCCGGTTCTGGGCGGAGGCGCTCGGCTGGGGTGTCGACAGCGAGGGCCCCGGCGTGACCAACCTCGAACCCGTGGGCTTCTCCTACCCCGACCCCGCCGCCGTCTGCGTCGACATCATCGCCCGCCCGGAACCCAAGACGGTGAAGAACCGGGTGCACCTCGATCTGGCCACCGCCTCTCCCGCCCATCAGGCGGAGCTGATCGCACGGCTGAAGGATCTCGGCGCGACGCTCGCCGACGTGGGTCAGGGCGACGTTCCCTGGACGGTCATGGCCGATCCGGAAGGCAACGAGTTCTGTCTCCTGGCCCCTCGCTGACCCCGGCCACGGGCTCCGGCCGGTTCAGGGCGGGTCGCGCGAGACACGTGACAGGCGACTCGTAACAGGAGCCGGAGGCCGTCCTCCGTACCCGCCTCGGCGCGCCCCACCCCCTCCCCCGCCCCGAGGCGGCATCCGTCGGTGGAAACCCACGGTCGAGAGCGGTGGGGCAACGACTCCCCGGGCCGAGCGGGTGGCCGGAAGTCGCCGTGGTCTCCTGCCGTGCCGGGCGGACGAGGGGGCTCACCGGCCGTCGGCCGCGACCGTCGCTGTGGGACCAAAGAGGCTGCTGGGACTCCGTCATCCGGAGGCCGGATCCGTCCGTGGGGCGGGGCGGGTGGAAGTGACGGCGGGTGGGACGGAGCGTGAACGGCGTACGAATCCGGTCGTTTCGAAGATCAGGCTGCCAAGAGGTCACCGGCATCGGAAAATTGAACTGCAGTGCGGTCTCTCCGCAGTCCGGAAGAGATCCAACGCCCCCCATGCACGGGTACGTCGATGTCATTGACGAGAGCAGGAGTGTCCGGATGGCCCGCATACGCGTTCCCCGACCCGTAACCCTCGCCGCCGCGGCGGCAACCACCCTGCTCCTCCTGGGTTCGGCGCCCATGGCGGTGGCCGAACCCTCCGAACACCTGGCGTCCTCACGGCTGCTCCCGATCCCGTCGGGAGGGGTCCACAGTTTCGTCAGGGGGCTGAACAGCAGCGGCACGGTCATCGGCGAGTACTACGGGCAGGGCTGGGTCGGGCCGTTCGCGCTCCGGTGGCACGCCGGGCGCTCCGGCTACACCCGTCTGGCGCCGCTGCCCGGCGAGCAGTTCAGCCGTGCGACCGCGCTCAGCGACGGCGGATGGGGGGTCGGCCTCTCCTACGACGACCCGGCCTCCTCCCACCCCGTCCGCTGGACACCGGGCGGAACCCCGACGCGGTTGGCGCTTCCCGACGGGTCCCTCGGCGGCAACACGTCGGCCGTCAACAACTCCGGGGTCGCGGTCGGCGACGCGTCCGAGGAGAACAACCGCTCCCGTCCCCTGCGCTGGAAGTCCGACGGCAGCAGGACCGATCTTCCCGTACTGCCCGGCGACGACAGCGGCACCGCGACCTCGGTCAACAACGCGGGTACGGCGGTCGGTTGGACCGAGAAGCGTGACGGCACCGGCGGCCCCGCGCACCCCGTGCGCTGGAACGCGGCGGGTGCCGTGAGGGCGCTGCCCCTCCCGGCGGGGTTCGTCGGGGCCAAGACGCGCGAGATCACCGACAACGGCGTGATCCTCGGCCACGGACGGCTCGCCGGGAGCACGGAGTACGACCGGGTCCTGGTGTGGTCGGCGGACGGCACCGTACGCGACGCCGGTCACGGGCGGGGATACGACGTCAACCGGGCGGGCACCGCCGTGGGGGCTTCGCTGGAGGACAACCCGTACGGCGACACGGCCCGCTGGAACGCGAACGGCACCCGGACGGTGCTCGCCAATCCGGGGGAAGCGGCCGGGGAGGTGCTGGCGATCAACAACCGGGGCACGGCCGTGGGGTACGCGTGGCCGCCGGTCGGTAACCCCGCGTTGGACAAGGCCCTGTTGTGGAAGCCCGACGGTACGGTGGTCCCGCTGTCGTCGCCCCTCGGCCCCTATGCAGCGGCGTTCGCGATCAACGACGCCGGAGTGGTCGCCGGATTCGCCGTGGGTACCGACGGCGCCGGTACCGTGACGGCCTGGCGTGCGACCGTCTGGAAGCGCTGACGCCCACCGCCTCCCCACGGGAGCTCCGGTAAGCAGGACGGCCAGGCAGAGGAACGCCTCTCGGGAGCCCCGGCGCGTCGTTCGCGAAGCGCCGGGGCTCCCCGGGCTGGAGCCGCCGACCCCGACGCCCCGGTCCCGGGCGGGCCTGGCGTGCTTCAGACGCCGGGCGGGAGCGTCGCTCTGGCGTAGGTGTCCATGAGCATCCGATTGCGGTACGACTCCGCGTCGTCGTACCCCGTCACGTACCGGGCTCCGATCAGCCGATAGCGCGGGTTGCCCGTGAACAGCAGTTCGTGCTGCTCGACCGCGGTGCCGAGGACGCCCGTACCGGGGGCGTTCGACTCCGCGACGAGGAAGTCCGCGAACGGCTCTGCGTGCGCGGCCAGTTCGTGGTTGATGATCTCCACGACCGCGCCCTCCCGGAGGGTGTTCACGGTGACGGACACCGTGACGTACAGGGTGAGGCCCTCGCCGGGGTGGTCGGCGAGCCAGGTGCTCAGCTCGGCCGCCGAACGGTCCGTCAG
Source organism: Streptomyces sp. NPDC059247 (assembly GCF_042754005.1). Lineage (NCBI taxonomy): Bacteria > Bacillati > Actinomycetota > Actinomycetes > Kitasatosporales > Streptomycetaceae > Streptomyces > Streptomyces sp. NPDC059247. The sequence continues at coordinate 535,438 of NZ_JBHYZW010000001.1, read as the reverse complement.
GTCGTCCGGGTTCGTGGGGCCCGGCTTGCCCTTGTACAGCCTGGTCGAACCTTGCGGCAGCCGGTCCAGGGTGCCCATGACGACCACATCGGTACGGGGCACCCGGGCCAGTTTGGGCAACAGCGCTTCGGCCGGTCCCGCGGGCGGGGGCCAGAGCCCCCATCCGGCGTCCGCCGCTTCGGCCGGCCGGTCGCAGTGCCTGAAACGGACGGCGGCCTCCTGGAAGACCCTCACGGTCTCGGCCTCCTGGAGGGCCTTCGCCTCCATGGTCCTCCGGTACCGCCGCGCCTCCGTGGGGTCCTCGAAGGTCCGCTCCGGCTTGGTCTCCTGGGGAGCCCCCGCGTCCTGGAACCTGCCGGTGAAGAACAGCGTCATCGAACGTCTCCCCCCGAGACCGAGCGCCCCCGCGCCCGCACAGCCGCGCCGGTCGACGCGGCCCACGAAGGATCCTGCCACGGCCCGGCCGGTGGAACCATGGCTGGGTGGAGGGCGCGGGTTCCCGCTCCGATCCGCCGACCGGCCCGGCATCGACCGGGAGGGGGACGGCGGCCCGCTGTCAGGGGCCCGGCCAGGCGCGGCAGCCCGGTCCCGCGTCGATCCGGAGGACCCGCGCGAGGCCGAGGGGTGTTCCGTCGGCGCCGAGGGTCTGCCGGATTCCCGTACGGACACGGAGTTCGGGGGACGAGAGGGCGACGCCGAAGAGCCCCGGTGAGAAGGCGGCGGTGACGTCCCGCAGGCCCTCGGGGGAAGGCCGGTCGCCGAGCCGGGAGGTGAGGGCGGGGGCCAGGTCCGCGGCCAAGGCGCAAGGGTCATCGGGTGGACCGCCCCACGCCGGGCCTTCCACCGGCCGGTGGAAGGAGACGCAGTGCAGGTCTCCGGGCTCGCCACAAGCCTGCACCCGCCAGTCGCCCAGCCTGGCCGCCAACCAGTAGAAGCCCTCCCGTGGCCGGTCCCAGGGCGGCGCGTGACCGGGGGCCTCGTACCGGGCCCGGGTCTCCGGGGAGATCAGGGCGTCGTGCAGGGCGAGGGGAAGCACCGCACCGGCGCCGAAGACCCCGCCGAGCAGGTCGCCGAGTTCGGCCGCGACCCGGTCCAGGACGGCCGGACCGTCGACCGCCGCGCCCAGGGGAGGCGGCACGACCAGTCCCGCCCCGCCGAGGAGCCTCAGCCGGGAGGGCACGGACACGGAGGTGGGGGGCACCAGGCCCGTGAACGAGTAACCGCCGGTCGGACAGTCGCCTCGGGCCACCTCGTCGGGGGTGAGGATCTGGAGCACGTCAGTTCACCACCATGGAGTAGGTGACGGGAGTGTTCAGACTGCTGAACACGGTGAAGGTGTAGGTGCCCGGGGTGGTGGGGATACCGGCGAGGGTGCCGTCCGGGGCGAGTGCGAGACCCGGCGGCAGGGCGCCGCCGATCAGCTGCACCGGGTCCTGGTGCGCGGCCGGTGTTCCCGGCGGGATGGGCATGACGCTGAGGACGTTGGCGGCGAAGTCGGCGTCGGTGATCCGGGCGCCGTGCTGCCGGAGCGCGACACCGACGGTCTCCACGTCGGTCCCGGAGACGAGCGACACGGAGAAGGCGGTCTGCGCGGTGGCCGCGAACGGCGTCGCGGGCACGGGAAGCAGCTCCGGCAGGAGGACCCAGAGCCCTTCGTGGATCGCTTCGGCCGCGAAGCCCTCCCGGTTGAGCGCCGCGTCGTGCAGTGTGCCGCCGATGTTGGCGATGGCGTGATAGGTGAAGTCCCAACCCTGCGGGCCTCCGCCCGGGTTGTTCGCGGGATTGGTGGCCTGGACGTTGGTCAGCGTGTTGTTGCCGTTGGTGGCATCGGCTGCCCACACGCTGTGGCCACCGTGCTGGAACCCGCCCCAGAACAGGACGGCGTTGGCCTGGAGGCCGAGGGTCTGGGCCAGCATGATGTGCAGATTGGCGAAGTCCGAGCAGACGGCTCCGCTGGGGGCCGAGCTCAGCAGGGTCAACGGGTCGGCGGTGAGGTACTGGGAGCCGTTGTAGGGGACTCTGCCATTGATCGCCCCGCGCAGCGCGGTCGCCACGCCTTGGCCGTCGTTCTGGCCCGCTGCCATGGTCGTGGCCTCGTGGACCGCGTTGAAGCGCATCGCGGTGGTGGGGTTGTCGAACAGCCGGTAGAACGTGTGCATCGTCTGCCCCACCGCCATCGTCGTCTGGCCGGCGTCGAAGAGCTCCCATTCGATCACGGGTGACATGTTTCCGACCGTGCCCGCACCTGGCAGCGTGATCAAGGGGACGTTGAAGGTCATCACGCCGCCCACCGGGTCCTGCGGCATCGATACGCCCAGGAGGTTGCCGCCCTCCCTGGCCAGGAGCGAGATCCCCGTCAGGCCGTCGAGGCCGTGCACCTCGACCAGGGCCGTCGGCGTTTCGTTCCTCAGATGGGTGACGGTGTAGCCGGTTCCCGCCATCGGGTCGTCGGCTATGTCCCTGCTGCCGGGAAAGTCGACCGCTACGAGCGTGGGAACCTGCGCGGGCGCCTGTGCGGGCGCGGGCGCCTGCCCGGCCGGGGCGGGCATCATGCGCTGCACGGCACCCGTGTCCGCGTCAGCGGGCCCCGTCGTGCCCCGTGCGTCGCCGACGGGGGCGCGCTGGAGGTCGGGGGCCGGACCTCGGAGGACGTCATGGGCATTGGCCTCGGCCTCGCGTTCGAAACGGTCGGACGGGTCGCTGACGCTCAGACCGTCGCCGTTGTCGGTGCCCGCCACCGGCCCCTGGCGCTGCTGGATGACATGGGTCAGCTCATGTGCCAGTGTGTGCCGGTCGCCACCGCCTTCCCCGATGACGACATGGCTGCCGGAGGTGTAGGCGCGCGCACCGACCTCGGCGGCCGACTCTCTGGCGGCCGAGCCGTCGTGAATGCGGACATCCGAGAAATCGGCGCCCAGCCGTGCCTCCATGTCCATGCGGGTGGTCTCGTCCAGCGAACGGCCGGGAGCGCGCAGCACGTCATGGACGGTGGAGCGCTGGACCGGGGCGGATCCGGCCTCCGGCCCGGAGTGGGGACCGCACCCCGGGCCGTGCTGGTGCTGGGCGTACGAGTGCCCCGCACGCTGGAGCATCCGAACCGCCGCCGCGTTCCCCGCGGTGCGCTGAAGGGACAGCAGGCCTTGCCGGGGTAGCGGTGCCCGCGCGGGAGCCTCGCTCCGCTGCCGGTCCACGGCGGAAGCACTGCGGTGTTCGTGGATCACGCGGAGGCCTTTCGATCAGGGAAGGATCACCCCACACCAGCCGAGCGGCCCTCATGACAGAAGGTCCCGAAGGGCACACCCGGGGGCAGCACCGACTGCCCACTGTCGTCCCGACTGTGACAGGGCGGAAATCAAGGGGCTGTTTCAGAGAGATCCGAAACGACCCCTTGATCGTTTATCCACGGCGGACAGACACCCCGACGACACGCACAAGACCACCGCCGTCGACACGACCCTCGGCCCACCCCAGCCCGGCCGTCAGAGCCTTACGTACCTGTCGCGCCCACCGGCATGGGTGGTGGGCGCGAGGCAACCCACCTAAGCCTCGGTCCGCCGAGCCGTCTCGGACCGCTGGGCAGGGGCGGCGAGTCAGGGAGCTCTGTGGAACCGTTCCCTCTCGGCCCGGTGTCGAAGCTCGCTGACAACCTCACGCCAACGCCACCGTCCCTCCCATCTGCCGTTCTCATGGCCGCCGGGTTGCCAAAAAGCGAGCTCGTCCAGCCGCTTGATCAGGACATCCGGTTCGACAGGAGCACGGTAGGTACGACGGTCGTCGAGCCGGTCGGCAATGTCGTGGAGTTGGTGGGCGGCGCGGTAGTAGGAGAGTTGGGTGTCCGTCAGCCGCCGCGCAGAGTAGCCGCCGCACTTGCTGCACCAGTCCCAGTCGTCACGGGCCAGCAGCTCGGAGACGCTCAAGAGGTCGTCACTGTGCTCAAGGCCTCGGCCCCTTGTGTGCTGACAGAAGGGTGAATGCCCCTTGCCTTGGAACGCGGGATCCGCGTTCGTGGCGTAGATCTGCACAGATCCCAGAACGTCCAGCGGTAGGCCGCTACCGCCGCGCCAGCGGTCGGTGCTGGGCCGTCGGAAGGGCGTCAGGTCCAGGGGCCCTGGGGTGAGCAGACCCTCCCAGACCGCGACCGACAGCACGCCGGAGCGCCCGGTATCGAGGCTCCGCAGGTCGAGGACGCCGCGTGCCATGGCGAGCAGACGCAGATTACGCTCCTTCGCCCGCTCCCCGTGTACCCACCGGACAGCAGTCCGGGCTCCGGCCGCAAGACCCATGTCAGCCCCGGAGTGGTCATCCTGCCCTGGACCGGCGTGGCCCGGGTGAGGGCCCTCGTCAGCTTCCGGTATGGGGCGGATCTCCTTCATCCACGGATTGATCACGCTTTCGGGAAGGTCCAACGCACCAGCGACGATGACGCCGAGCCAGCCCTGCTCGACGCGCTTCTCAATGGCCTCGAGAGGCAAGACCTCCGCTCCCCCGCTCGCCGAGAAGACGATGTAGAGCTGGTCAGCGGCGTACGAGAAGTCTCGCAGCGCCCGCAGATGAGCAGGGGTGACCGGCTGACGGTCGAAGACTGCGGTGTCGTCGAAGACCCCGGGCCGCATGGAACCGGAATACGCCTGGGGCACAGCCTCCGCCGACGTGGTTTCGTCCTCGCGCTCGCAGACAAGGGCACTTGAGGGCGCGAGGAGTCTGTCGGCGACGAGGAGGGGACCTTCAGTGTCAAGACGCGTCGGCTCCAGTCGGCGGTCACGGTCCAGGTCACCACCACCCCGAGGGTCCACCGGTCCAGGCCGTCCAGGACATCGCGGGCATCCGCGCGTGAGGGCTCCTCCGTGCCCTCCGGCAAGCGCGCCGTGACCCGCACCGTCGGTGTCGAATCCGTCGCCGAGGCAGTGGCGCTGGCTTCGTCCTCCCAGGACTGGATCAGGCGACCGGCTCCTTCCAGGGCTTCCCTGTGCCCCTTCTTGTTGGACCTGATGCCCTCCACCAGGCCATAACGCCTGAACGCTCGGGAGGCCGGTCCCTCCCAACCGCTCTCGGCCGCGTACTGCCAGCTGCGCCACAGCGCGCTCAGTCCGGTCGAAATCCGGCTGCGGTCACCGAGCACCGCGAAGGCAGGATCGTCGGCGGGCAGCGGGGACATTTCCAGTGCTGCGGCTCCGGCGGCTACGACGAGGCCGGCCGGCTCCACGAAGAGGGCCGCCTGCGCCCGCACCGTCTCAAGGTAGCCCTCCTTCGCCGACAGCTGCGGCCGTGCCCAGTCCGTCAGCCAGGGGAAGTGGGCGATGACGGCCTGCGCTCGGTGAAGGCTCCCCGCGGCATGACGCCAGAGGGACAAGACCTGCTCCTGCAGTTCGTCGGCCTCCCTCTGCGCTTCCCACCGCCCGTCGTCGTCCTCGTCATCCTCAGCGTCCCGCTTCGAGCGCAGGAGCGCGGCTGCGGCCCGCACCTCGTCCTGGGTCCAGTGCATGTCTTCGTCCGGCTCCACATAAGCCTGCAGCTGGTGAAGCAGTCCCGCGCCGCCGAGCGCCCCCATGAAGATGCCCAGCCCGGACGTCGGCCGCGCCCCCAGACCCCTGTCGGCGCAACCCGAGCAGAACCTGCCCATCACGTCCGCGTTCAACGGGACCTCGGTCGTCGTCACGTTGGTCGTACGGAGCTGGCCGCATTCCCTCCGAACATGCAGTCTGCTGTTCTTGCCTTTCGCTGAGTAGACAGTGATCTTTGTACCCTCGAACGGCCCGAGCGGTACGTCGGCTGTCAGTATGCGGTCGCGCACGAAGTCCCCCCTTTTTCCTGCCTCGCGAGCTTACTGCCGGGCAGTGACACTGCCCCGGCCTTCACACCGGCGTCCGGGGTACCCGTCCGACACCTCTCCGAGAGAAGCGGCATTAAGGGGTCTCAGTCCAGGAACAGATCCGTCAGAAGCAGGAGTCGGGGCGACGGCGGCGATCCCCAGGATCAGCGCGCTCCAGGGATTGGGGGTGAGTGCTGTAGTCAGCCTCAGGCAGCCCTGGGCAGTCGGACCGAAGGATCGGGTGATGGCGCCGAAGGCTGCGGAACGGTGCTCCTGGACATTGGAGGTCTCGCACAGAGTGTGTGCCTCGTCCAGCGCCCCACCGTGACCATCCCTTCGACAGTGGCGGACATGACCACGGCCCGTATGAAAGAGGGAAAGAGCTCATCCGACATCATCAAAGACCGCATGTGTTCACCACGGACCGCCTCACCCCGCTGCGACACCCCCGGCTGCGGTCGAGTGCTGGAGGGAGTTCATTGGGACCGCGTATCAGCGGGGGATCCCCTGTCCCTCTTCGGTGAGGGTCAGCGTGAGGCACCCCAGCCATGTGTCGATTTGCGGATATTCCCAGTTCTCGGCGTCCGCGAGGACTGCGGGAAGGTCCTGCCTCGGGATGGGGGGACCGGGCTGACAACCGAGAGAGCCGTTCGGCGCTGTCCAAGGAACGAGCCGGCACACTTCGATCCACCCTTTGTCGACGAGGGGGAGGAGGATCGGGACGAGAGCCGAGGCAGGGCCTGAGTGCAGCGGCTCGTCGAGGTCACCCCAGACACCGGCGAGGATGTCGATCTCGGTGGCGTTGATCATGAAGGCGCGTTCGGCGGAGGACAGCTGGTCTGTCGCGGAATAACTCACCTGCTGAGTGTCGCAGCCCAGGAAAGTGGCCCGCGAACCCCGGCGAAGCCCTCGGTCAGCGCACCGACCGACCATGATCATTCTCAGCGCCAATCGCTGCACCGATCTCCTCTAAGCCGGTGTTGAACAGTGAGCAGCCGCCTGCTCAGGATCGATCTGTCGGCGGCGGCGACTCACGGTTCCCGTGGCCCTGACCGGGTCACGGGAACCGGTGTCGCGCGAGGCTATTTCGTTTCCTCAGCAGGGGCGGAAGGAGCTGATCTTGTCGTTGATCCAGCCGGGAAGGTTGGCCCACCACTCCCACGGGCCGATCCTGAACTCCAGTCCTCCGTAGCCGGGGTGCTCGTAGAAGCAGATGGAGTAGGACGAGTCGTTGACGATGGAGGAGACCTGGTCCTGGTACTGACCGAGGTTCGAGGCGACGTTGGGCATACTGAAGGGGAGCGAGTAGCCCCCGTAGTTGTCGTGCTTCCGGAGGCACAGGCTGCGCCCGTTCTCCATGCAGCCGGCCGCCTCGGCGGGGGCCGCGTTCACGAGAACACCGGCCGAGGCGGCGAGGGTGACGACGGCGCCGAGGAGCGCCAGCCGGGACTTGGCGTGCGAGAGGACGGAGGTCGTGCCTTCGATGCTGGAACGCATGGCTGCCTTTCTGTCGGCGCGTCGGCCGAACCGCTCGCTCCGGTGCCGGAACGAGCGGTTCGGCCGACGCGGGGAGATCGGCTCCGTGTCCGTCCGGCAGGGCGGGCACGGAGTGCGGTGACGCCGTGCGGGTCGCCTTCGTCAGCAGGGCCGGTAGGACGAGATCTTGTCGTTGATCCACCCGGGGAGCGTGGCCCACCACTCGCCGGGGCCGATCCTGAACTCGAGACCGCCGTAGTTCCCGTGCTCGTAGAAACACATGCGGAGGTCCGTGCTGTTGCCTATGGAGGAGACGCTGTCCTGTGCCGGGCCGCCGAGATTCGCGACCTGCACGGGCGCGCCGCCGGGGTACACCGGGATCGAGTAGTTGGGGTTGGCGTAGATGAAGACGCCTGCCAGGGCGCGGTCCGGAGCGGCAGTCGCCGGGGAAGCGGTCGTCACAAGGCCCGCCGACGCGGCCAGGGCTCCCACGGCACTTACTACGGCCAGACGCTGCCTGGCCTTCCTCAACAACGACATGAACTTGCCCTTTCCTTGCGGGAAAGAGTCCGACGTCGGAGCACATCGGACCCAGGGACGGATGTACGTCTTGACGCGATGTCGCAAGTTCTTGCTGAAAGCGACAGAAAGAATTTTCTCCGAGCGGGTCGCCGAAGGCAAGGGGTCGGTCAGCATGGAACACGGCCATGTGGCGGGCGCCCGCCCCGGACCATCCCGGCGCCCGTGGCGCGACCCCGCGTCACAGAGGGACACCACCCCCGCGGCAGGGCCCTCGTCGGGGTGGAACTGGGTTCGCGGGCCACGGAGTCGATGGCTTCCCCTCCGACCGCCCGCGCGGTCGCGGTAGCCGAGCAGGCTCAAGTAGAAGGCGGTGAAGGTCAGTTGACAGGTCAGGCCGACTGCGACGAGCTCCCGGACCGCGCTCCGGTCCGGGGCCGACGACCCGTCATGGCCTCCGCCCGTCAGCCCTCAAACCTCCCGTACGCGGCCGTGACGAAAGGAGTTACGGTCACCGATCGCGCCCTCGGCCCCGCAGGCGGGTACGGGGCACTCGCCTCCTCGGTGGCTCCGGGCCCGGATCGGTCACGAACTCGGGTCCTCTGCAAGGCGATCCATCCGGCGAGCTGCAAGAAATTTCCTCCCGCCGCCCTTCGACGCGCGGGAACGGCGGGGCGAGACGGCTGTCAGGAAGTCCGGCCGGGGCCCAGGATGCGCCGGACACCGTCCTCGAAGCGGGCGGAGAACGTGTCGTCGGCAAGGGCGGTCCGGGACGCGCGCAGGGCGGGGTAGGGGCCGTTCTCCACGGCCTCCCGGAAGCGGGTCCCGTCCGTGTCGTCCATGGCCTGTTCCTCCTGGGTGAGACCGAGGGTGAAGTAGGCCAGGGCGTAGAGGGTACGGGCCGATGCCTCCGCCGTTTCCTCGTGCTCCCCGAGGGCGGCGAGGAGGGTGTCCGCGAAGCGCAGGGTGTGCGGCTCGGCCGCGTACGTCCCGGTCACCAGGGCGGCCCCGTCGCGGTGGGCGAGCAGCGACCTCCGGTAGCGGCGCATCAGTTCGGCGGCCCGCTCCCCCGCCCCGGCGGGCAGACCGTCGTAGGCGATCTCCCCGGCGATGGCATCGGCCATCAGTTCGAGCAGTCGCCTCTTGGTCTTGATGTGCCACAGAACGGTGTTCATCCGAACGCCGAGCCGGTCCGCGACGGCCCGCGTGGTCACGGCCTCCAACCCCTCTTCGGCCAAGAGGCACAGGGCCGCGTCCACAACGACGACGGGGGTCAGCCGGGTACGGGCCACCGCACCGGCCGCTCGCTTGTTGGTCATCGACCTAGTTTACTGCGGGCACGGATTCCGCCATCGCCGTCGCCATCACTGTCGCTATCGCCTTCGCCTTCTCCTTCGCCTTCTCCTTCGCCGTCAGCAGCGACGTATCGGCCCCGCCGAGCCAGGTCGGACCGGAGTGACGGCAGGGCCTGCTTCGCTCGCTGCCCGCAGGATCGGCAGCACCAACCGGAACGTGCAGCCCCGCCCGCTCCACGTATCCAACTCCAGCCGCCCCCCGTGCCCCTGGGCGATCGTCGCCGCGATGGACAGGCCCAGGCCACTGCCTCCCCGGTCGCGGGAGCGGGAGGGGTCGGCGCGGTAGAAACGGTCGAAGATCTGCCGGGCCTCCTCCGGCGGCAGCCCCGCGCCCTCGTCGGTGACCTCCAGGACGCAGACGGGAACGCCGGTCGGCAGGGGCGGGGTGGGGCTGGCGCGGTGCGGGGCGTTCACGCCGCCCGCATCCGGGGCCGTCCTCGTCGCGCCGACCCGGACTTCGATCGGAGTGGTCGGCGGGGTGTGGCGACACGCGTTGGACAGCAGGTTGTCGATGACCTGGCGGAGGCGGTGAGCGTCACCGGATGTCTCCACCACCTCCAACTCACCTTCTGAACAAAGTGGGTTGAGGTGGATGCCACGTGACGGTGAGCCCAGGGCCGCAGCGCTGACCGCGTCCGCCGCGAGGGAGAGCAGGTCGACCGGCTCAGCGCGGTACGTCGGCTGCTGGTCCAGCTTGGCCAGGAGTTGCATGTCGTCCACCAACAGGCTCATGCGTGCCGCGTTCTGGCTGATGAGCCGATGGGCCTCCGCCGACTGCCGCTCATGGCGCGACGCGAGTTCGGCGAAGCCCCGCACCGCGGTCAGCGGGGTGCGCAGCTCGTGGCCCATGTCGTCCAGGAAGCGGCGCAGCCGCGCCTCGGACGCCTCGCGCTCGTGCAGGGCGCTCTGGAGCCGGTCCAGCATCGTGTTGAGCACGCCGCCCAGACGGCCCGTCTCGGTGCGGCTGTCCGTGTCCGGCAGCCGCAGGTCCAGGTTGCCCACGGTGATCCGCTGGGCGGTGCGCTCCATCCGGGTCAGCGGCAACAGCCCCAGCCGCACCACCCACCGGGCGCCCACGAACGCGCCCGCCGCCGTCAGGACGAGCAGCACGGCGTCTGCCAGCAGCATGTTGCGGAGGGTGTTCCGGACGGAGTCCAGCGGCAGGCCCACCACGGCCCGCATGTCGTCCGGGCCGGGCCGTACGATCGTCCGCCACGATCCGTCCCCGGAGGCTGCCGGTAACGAGACCACGTTCTCCGTCCCCGTCCCCGGTCCCTCCGCCGCGGCGAGGGCGTCCGTGGTGGGCGGCAGCGCCGGGCCCGGAGCCGTTCCCTCCGCGATGGCGTCGCTCAGCAGTCGGCCGTCGGAGTCGTAGAAGTGGATCCGGAAGTCCGCCGGCAGGACGCCGGGAGACTTCACGTACGACGGGAAGCCATGGCCCGATGCCGCATCCCGGAAGACCTGCGCGGGCGGGCAGAAGCTGGTCAGGGAACGGTCGACGCTCTCCAGCAGCCAGTGGCGGAGGCCCACGAAGGTGACGATCTCCACCGCCAGTACCGCCGCCGTGGCCAGCAGCGTCACGCCCCAGGTGAGCCTGCGGTGCAGGGAGGCCGGGCGTCGCCGGACCGGAGCGCTGTCCGGAGCACTGTCCGGCACGTTCGCCGTGGCTCCCGTGGCTCCCGTGGCTCCCGTGGCTCCCGTGTTCACCCCGGTCGCCGTCTTTCCCGCGTTGCTCATGGTCACCGCGTTCCCCATGGTCACCGTGTTCCCCGTGGGTCCGGAGCGCTCTGGTCGCGCGGCAGCCGTAGCGTGTATCCGACCCCCCGCACCGTGTGGATCAGCGGCGGGTCGAAGCGGTCGATCTTGCGGCGCAGATATTTGACGTACGTCTCGATGATCCGGGTGTCACCGGCGAAGTCGTAGTGCCAGACGTGTTCCACGATCTGGATCCTGCGCACCACCCGGCCCGCGTTGGTCATCAGATAGGCGAGCAGCTTGAACTCGGTCGGGGACAGCGGGATGTACGTGCCTGCCCGGTGCGCCTCGTGCCGGGACGGGTCCAGCCGCAGATCCGCGAAGAGGAGTACGTCGTCCGCCTTTCCCTCCGCCTCCCCGTCCGGCGTCCGGTGCGGGCCGTCAGCCGTGCGGCGCAGGATCGCGGCGACTCTGAGCAGCACCTCCTCGATGCCGAACGGCTTGGTGACGTAGTCGTCCCCGCCGACGCGCAGGCCCGTCACCGTGTCGTCGGCGCGCGCGGTCAGGAACAGCACCGGCGTCTCGTTGCCCGCCGCGCGCAGGACGCGGGTCACCTCGAAGCCGTCGAGGTCGGGCAGCATCACGTCCAGCACCACCAGATCCGGTGCGAACCGTTGCAGTTCCAGCAGTGCGGCCCTGCCGGAGCCCACGCTCAGCACCGTGTATCCGGTGAGGCCGAGCACCGACTCCAGCAGGGTGCGGATGCTGTCGTCGTCCTCGACGACCAACAGCCGGTACGGCGGGGAGGAGGAGGAAGGGCCGGTGGTCACTGGCCCGGCCGGACCGGGCCGGGCGGCGGGTTGCCCCTCCGTCCCGGGTTGACCGCCTCCAGGTCGACGGCGGTCCTGATGGACGCCCGGATCGGCCTGGTCGCGTCGGTACGGTCCCACTCCACCGCGAGCAGGCCGTCGGCGGCCGTGTCACCGGAGTAGAAGGGGTCCGTGGCGTTGGTGGTGCGGGGCAGGTCGTTCCGCGTGTACGGCCGTACCCCGCTGATCGCCGTGGTGAGGTCCTCGGGGAAGAAGACCTGTCCGGTGTGCACGGTGACGCCCTGGGCGTACGCCCGGTCCAGCAGGACGCCCCTGGTGTGCACCTTGGCGTGGATGTGCACGGTCCGCCCGGTGTACCAGCCGGGGAAGACGGTGCGGAAGCGCACCCAGCCGTCGCGGCCGGTCATCTGGAAGCCCCGCAGATAGGTGGTCTTGCTGTCCGGCGGCAGCTTCGGGATCGGGCCGTCGAACACCAGCTCGCCCTCGTTCATGGCCTCCGAGGTCTCCTCGTACCCGGAGTAGATGCCGAGCGCGTCGCACTGCCAGATGTCGACCGCCGCCTCGGGCACCGGCTTGCCGTTCTTCGCGTTCAGCACCTGGATGCGCAACTCCAGCGGTGTGCCGGGCCTGCCTTCGGTGATGTCGACGCGGTGCTTGTCGTAGTCGAGGTAGTACGGGCCCTCGGTGGTCTCCTTGACCAGGGGCAGGAGGTCCGGCGCGGAGGGGGAGCCGGTGGCCGGGGAGGGCACGGTGGCCGCCGCTTCCGAGTCGGCACTGGCCAGGTGCACACCGCTCAGCCCGATGGCGGCAACGCCCGCGCCGCCCGCGGCGAGGAGGGAACGACGGCTCATACGAGGTGTGTGGTCTGTCATGGCCCGCAAGCTAGTGGCCGTTCCTGGGAGAACGCGGGGAGGCGCGGACGGTGGGGCGAGTTTCGGACCGACCAGACCGACCAGACCGATCTGGCTGATCTGACCGGCCCGGCCGATCTGGCTGATCTGGCCGATCTGGCTGAGGGGAGGGCACATCGGGATGGCGAGGTCCGCCTGTTCGGCCTGTTCCGTCTGCCCGGCCTGTTCGGCCCGTCGGGCTCCCCCCGACCCTCCGTCCCGGACGGCGACGGGCAACCCGCCGCTCTTCCAGACCCGTCGCTCCCCGTCGACGGCGAACACCTCGCAGCCGTCCCGCCCGGCGGCCCAGGCGATGCCCTCCGCGCCGAGCGCGAACGCGGCGGTCGCCGTCGCATCCGCCTCGGTCAGCGTACGGGCGACGACCGTCAGACTCAGCAGGCCCGTCGCGGGCAGACCCGTACGCCCGTCGACGATGTGGTCTCCCCGCTCGTACCGTGCCGAAGTGGCCACCGCCCCGTCGCCGAGCTCCAGGACCACGCACACCTGATCCGCGATCTCGGGATGCCGCACCCCCACCCTCCAGGGCCCTCCCCCGACGACCATGTCACCACCGGCGTTCAGACAGAACCTCCGCACCCCCGCCCCGCGCAGAAGCCGGGCCGCCCGCTGCACGGACCATCCCTTCACCACCGCGCAGGGATCGAGCCCCCGCCCCGGCAGCCGTACGTCGAAGGCGCCCCCCGTCTCGACCCGGTACCGCTCCGACAGGGCCAGCACCTCCCGCAGGTCCGCGCTGATGTCGTCCGGCCCGGTCTCCCCCCGGTCGAGTCGGCACACCTCGCTGTCCGGTCTGAACGGACTGAACCGCGCGTCCACCTCCCGCAGCCACCCGAACACCGCGTCCGCGAGCCCCTCGGGCACGTCCTCGTCGTCGATCCGCAGCGAGACGGGGAATCCCATCACCTGCTCGACCCGGTGCACGTCAGTTGCCCTTCGCGTCGATCGCGGCCTGGAGGGACTCCTTGTAGGCGTCGCTGGTGACGGTCGCCCCGGACACCGTGTCGACATCGGCCCCCTGCACGCGCAGGGTGTCCTCGATGAGCGTCGGCACGGCGGCGTGGGTCTGCGGATGGTTCGGCTGCCGGAGCATCCGTACCGCACGGATCGTGTCGCCCTCGAAGGTGACCTCGACCTGTACGGGGCCCTTCTCCGTGTCGATCGTGGGCCCGGTGAGGACGACCTCTCCGGCGCCGGACGCCCCGGCGGTCGGGGCGGGCGGGGCGGGCGCGGGCGGCGGGGCCGCCACGACGGTGGAGCCGTCGCCATGGGAGGGCACGTAGCGCCACACCGGGATCACACCGATCACGGTCAGGGCGAGGACGGGCAGTACTCGCTTCACAGTCACTTCCTTGTCGCTTCGGTGGCCGTTTCCATATCGGCCACGGGTGCCGACCACGGATGTCGGCCAGGGGTGCTGGCCAGGCATGTCGGTCATGGATCTCGGCCGGGGCCGGTCCGTCGCCGCGTCAGCCGGCCAGGCTGAACCGCTCGAAATGGATCTGCGGCTTGGGTACGCCCAGTTCGCGCAGGCTGCGGAGGACGGCGGTGGTCATGCCGGGCGGGCCGCAGACGTACACGTCCCGGTCGGCGATGTCCGGCACCAGCCCGGCCAGGGCGCGCGGGGCGAGGGGGTCCGGCTCGATCGGGCCGGTGACCAGACGCAGTTCGGCGCCACGGGCGAGGGCCAGTTCGCGCATCTCCTGGTGGAGGACGGCGTCCTTGTCGCTGCCGACGCGGTAGAGGACGACGGCGTGGCCGTGCAGTTCCTCCAGGAGGGCGCGGATCGGGGTGACTCCGACACCACCCGCGATCAGTACGGCGTCCGGGCGGGTGCGGTGCAGGGCGGTGAAGGCGCCGTAGGGGCCCTCGGCGAAGACCCGGGTGCCCGGCCGGACATGGCGCAGGGCGGCACTGCCCGCACCGACGGCCTTGGCGGTCAGCCGGAGCGTACGGCCGTCTGGCGCGGCCGACAGGGAGAACGGGTTGGCCTGCCACCAGCGGTCGCGGGTGAGGAACCGCCACAGGAAGAACTGCCCGGCGCGGGCGGGCAGTCGGTCCAGGTGACGGCCGGTCAGATAGAGGGAGACGACATTGTCCGACTCGGGCACGACCGCGGTGACCACCAGCCTGTGCCGCCAGTTGCGCCACAGCGGCAGCAGCACGCGGCCGACGGCCACCGCGCCGAGCGCGCCGCCCCACAGCGCGTACCAGTAGGCCGTGGCGAGGCCGGAGGAGGTGAAGGAGGTACCGGCCGCGACCTGGTGGGTGAAGGCCAGCACCACGGCGAGGTAGGTGTAGAGATGGATGAAGTGCCAGGTCTCGTACGCCAGTCGGCGCCGGGCGAAGCGGGCGGAGACCGCGCCGACCACGAGGATCAGCAGCAGCGCGGCGACGGCCCGCAGCACGCCCTCGACGGTCCTGGCGAGATCGACCGTCTGGTCGACCGGATCCATGCCCGTGGGCCGGGCGTATCCGTACACGATGAAGACGGCGTGGCCGAGCAGCAGCCACAGCAGGAGGAAGCCGGTCCAGCGGTGCCAGCCCGCGAGCCGGTCCATGCCGATCCGGCGGTCGAGCCAGGGCAGCCGTGCCACCAGGAGCAGTTGGAAGACCATCAGCAGCGCGGCGTACAGGCCGGTCGCCCGGCCCAGCACGATCAGGGCGTTCGAGGCGAATCCGGCCTGGACGAAGAAGTACGCGACGATGGCCGCGTTCACGGCGAGACCGGCGTACAGACCGGTGCGGGCCACCACTTTCGGCCGTATGCCCCGGGTGGGGCCGGGACGTGGTTCGACAGTCGTCACGGGCGGCAGCTCCTCGGTCGGGAAGGGATGTACCGAGCTTGGCGGGCGGAAGCTGTCGAACCCCTGTCGACCGGCTTTCAAGTGCCTGTCGATCGGCGCCGGTTGTTCCACGGGGGTCGGCGCGGGCGGTGCCGTACCGCAGTATGGGAGGGTGGACAGAGTGCGAGTTCTGGTCGTGGACGACGACCCACCCATCGCCGACCTCGTCGCGACCGTCGCCCGCTACGAGGGCTGGGACGCGATGACGGCGAACACCGGCGACGACGCGCTGCGGCTCGCGGCCGAGTTCCGTCCGGACATCGTGGTGCTGGACGTGATGCTGCCGGATGTGGACGGCTTCGGGGTGCTGGACCGGCTGCGGCGTTCCGGGACGATGGTGCCGGTGGTCTTCCTCACCGCCCGGGACGGCGTCGCGGACCGGGTGGCGGGGCTGACCCGGGGCGGGGACGACTACCTGGTCAAGCCGTTCGCGGTGGAGGAGCTGATGGCCCGGCTGCGGACCGTGCTGCGGCGCGGCGCGGGGCCCGGTTTCCCGCGCTCGGTACTCCGGGTGGGCGACCTCTCCATGGACGAGGACACCCGCGAGGTGCGCCGGGCGGACACGCTCCTCACCCTCACCCCCACCGAGTACGAGGTGCTGCGTTATCTGATGCGCCGTTCCCCGACCGTGCTCACCAAGGCCCAGATCCTGGACCATGTGTGGGAGTACGGCTTCGGGGGGCGGTCGAACGTCGTGGAACTGGTGGTGAGCAGGCTCCGCCGCAAGCTGGACGAGACCGGTGAGCCGCTGATCCGCACGGTCCGCGGCTTCGGGTACGTCATCAGACGGGCCGACGGGTGAGGCGGGTGCCGAGCGGGCTGCGGCAGGCGTACGGCAGGCTGCGGCTGGGCACCCGGCTGGCGCTCGGCCTCGGAGTGCTGTCGCTGATGGTGTTCGCGGTGGTCGGCACCGTACTGACCACGTCCATGCGCGACTATCTGGAGCGGCAGCTCGGCGATCGGATGAAGTCGGCCCAGGTGGTCCAGGCGAAGGACGCCGTCGAGCACGGCGCGGTCCGGCGGGAGACGTATCTGGGGTGGTACCAGGCGGTGTACGACGTCTCCGACGGTGAGCCGCGGCTGCGGCGGCCGGCCGCGCTGCCCGAGGACAGTACGGCGTTCACCTCGCTCGCCGAGCGGCTGGCCCGCTCGGGGGCCGACGACGCCTTCGGCACCCGGTCCCTCGGCCGGGAGGGCACCTACCGGCTGCGGGCCTGCGAGGTGAAGCCCGGGGTGGTGCTGGTGACGGCGGCGCCGACGGCCGACATCGAGAGCACCGTCACCCGGCTGATCACGGTCCAGGTGATCGCCTTCGCCCTGGCGCTGCTGGCGCTGGTGGTGTTCGGTCGGCGCACGCTGCGGCGCGGGCTGAAGCCGCTGAGCGACATGGCGCACACCGCGCACCGCATCGCCTCGCACGATCTGACCGAGTCGGCGGCCCGGCTGTCCCTGCGCGCCGGGCCCCGGGGCGGCGGGCCGGAGATGGAGGAGCTGCGCACCGCGTTCAACACCATGCTGGAGCACATCGACGACTCGCTGGCGGTGCGCGCGGAGGCCGAGCAGCGGCTGCGCCGGTTCGTCGCGGACGCCTCGCACGAACTGCGCACCCCGCTGATGTCGGTACGCGGCTACGCGGACCTGTTCCAGTACGCGGCGGCGAACGCGCCGGAGGAACGCGACCGTCATCTGTCCCGGCTGCGCGCGGAGGCGGCCCGGATGGGCTTCCTCCTGGACGATCTGCTGCTCCTCGCCCGGCTGGACGCGTCCGAGGCGGAGATCCCGCTGCGGTTGGCGGAGACGGACCTGGTGGAGCTGGTGCGGCAGGCCGTGGACGGGTTCCGGGCGAGCCGACCGGGCCGTCCGCTGCGGATGACGGCCGGAGCGGCCGTGGTGTGTCCGGCGGTGGACGCGGGGCGCCTGCGTCAGGTGCTGGACAATCTGCTGGCCAACGCGGCCGTGCACACCCCGCCGGGCACCGAGGTGTCGGTCTCCGTCACGGTGGCGGGCGGCGAGGCGCTGGTGGCGGTGGCCGACACCGGCCCCGGCATCCCGGCCGCCGACCGCGCGCGCGTCTTCGACCGCTTCTACCGCGTGGACACGACCCGCACCCGCGACCGTGGCGGCAGCGGCCTGGGCCTGTCGGTGGCGGACTCCCTGATCCGTGCCCACGGCGGCACCATCGAACTGACGAGCGGCCCCGGCGGGACGGTGTTCACGGTCCGGCTGCCGCTGCGACGCGGCGCGCGGCCCACGGGGTCCCTGGGCGGCGACGCGGGCGGGGTGAGGGAGCGGGCCGACAGGTCGGTGTGACGCGTCGGCTCCTTCGCTCCGTCCTCGTCACGGCCGCTCGGTGAAGTGGTGTGCCCCGGGCGGGGTTTCGGCGCGTACGGCCCCGGGCGTGGGGCCGGGGGTCCGGCGGCGGCTGCCCCGCCGCACGGGCGGTGGCGGAGGAGGATCCGTGCCCCGGGCGAGCCGATGGCCACCGTGGCCGGTTCCGGCACCCCCTCATTGCCTCTTGGTCGCTGACCTAGTTTACTGCGGACCATCACGTCTAGGTCACTGACCTAGAGCCTTCGCGGCGCCAGAACCGCAGTCGCCGCCGAGCACAGGGGTGGTCGCATGGAAACGCAGCAGGTCGTCATCGTCGGAGGCGGTCCCGTCGGGCTCTGGCTCGCCGCCGAACTCCGGCTCAACGACGTCTCCGTCACCGTCCTGGAACAGCGCACCACGGTCGACCAGCGGTCCAAGGCTCTCACGGTGCATCCGCGCAGCGTGGAGGTACTGGCCTGCCGAGGACTGCACCGGCGGTTCCTCGACGAGGCACTGAAGATCTCCACCGGCCATTTCGCGAACCTCGCCGACCGGCTCGACTTCTCCGTCCTGGACACGCCGTACCCCTACACCCTCTTCATCCCCCAGTCCCGCACCGAGGAGCTGTTCGAGGAGTACGCCCTCGGGCTCGGCGCCACCGTCCGGCGCGGGCACCGCATGACGGGATTCACCGAGGGGGCGGACTCGGTGACGGTCCGGGCGGAGGGTCCCGACGGGCCGTACGAGATCCGGGCGCGGTACCTCGCGGGCTGCGACGGCACCAGGAGCACCGTGCGCGAGGCCGCCGGGATCGCCTTCCCCGGCACCCCCTCGACGTACCTCGGCTGGCTCGGTGACGTCTCGCTGGACAACCCTCCGCCGCCCGGATCCAGCAACTTCACCGAGCACGGCGGTCTGATGGTCGTCCCGCTGCCCGGCGACCGGTGGCGCATCGCCGGCACCGACCCGGCCGGAGCGACCACCGAGTGGCCCGGTGACTTCACGATGGAGGAGCTGCGGCAGAAGACGATCAGGATCGCGGGGGACGACTTCGGGATGCGCGACCCGTCCTGGCTCTCCCGTTTCGGCAACGCCACCCGGCTGGCCACCCACTACCGGCTCGGCCGTGTCGTCCTCGCGGGCGACGCCGCCCACCAGCACTACCCCACCGGCGGGGTCGGCATGAACGTCGGCCTCCAGGACGCGTTCAACCTGGGATGGAAGCTGGCCGCCACCCTCGGCGGGTGGGCCTCGGACGGTCTGCTCGACACCTACCACACCGACCGCCATCCGATCGGCGAGCAACTGATGGAGCACAGCCGCGCCCAGACCTATCTGTTCCACGGCTTCACTCCCGAAGGGCTCGCACTGCGCTCCCTGCTCAGCCGCATGATCCCGCAGTCGAAGGAGTTCAACGACGTACTGGCCGGGCGCCTCACCGCGCTCGACGTCGCCTACCCCGCCACCGCCCCGGACGCGCATCCCCTGACCGGCGTCCGCGCGCCCGCCCTCGCCCTCACCGGCACGGACACCGACCTGTTCGCGCTGTCGCGGGCGGACGCGTACCTCCTGCTCGACCTGACGGCCCACGGCGTGCTCGCCGACCGCGAAGAGGCCCGGATCACCGTACGGAGCGGGACGCCCGACCACGCCCCGGACGACTGGAAGGACGTGCGCGCCGCCCTGATCCGGCCGGACGGACACGTCGCCTGGGCCGGGACGGAACGGGACGACGCGAAGCTGACGGCCCTGGTGGACGACGCCCTCAGCATCGCCCTGGGACGCCGTCAGCGACCCGGCGGACACCGGCGGCAGGCGGACGGCGGAACAGACACCGACGAGTAACTGGATAGATCTATCCAGTTGTGTTTGACTGGGACCCTCCCCGGCCCCCGCAGAAGGAGTCCCCATGGCACGCAGGATCTGGCTCTCCGTGGGCGCGGCCGTGCTGATCGTCAACGCCGCGCAGTGGGTGATCGCCGAGGCCGTCACCGCCGGGGCCTGGAAGAACCCGGCGTACAGCTACGCGACGAACTACATCAGCGACCTGGGCGTGCCCGACTGCGGCACGCAGTTCCAGGGGCGTGAGCTGTGTTCGCCGAGGCACGTCCTGATGAACACCTCGTTCATGGTGGAGGGCGTGCTGTTCGCGATCGGTGTGGTGCTGCTCGCCCGGCTGCTCAGCGGAC
The DNA here is from genome assembly GCF_042754005.1 of Streptomyces sp. NPDC059247. Taxonomy (NCBI): domain Bacteria; kingdom Bacillati; phylum Actinomycetota; class Actinomycetes; order Kitasatosporales; family Streptomycetaceae; genus Streptomyces; species Streptomyces sp. NPDC059247. The sequence goes on along the minus strand of NZ_JBHYZW010000001.1, from coordinate 515,501 downwards.
GCGCCCGCCGCGTGGTGACGGCGCTGGCCGTCGCGCACGGCGTCGGGATGGTCGCGGTCGGCCTGTTCCACGGTTCGCCCGACGGCCCGAGCCACGGACTCGCTCTGCACATCGGGGGCGCGGGGGTGGGCATCCTGTGCGCCAACACCGTCGCGATCCTGGCCGGTGCGCTCGGGAGTCTTCGACTGCCCACCGCGTACCGCGTGTTCAGCGTGGCGGTCGGCGCGCTCGGCATCGCCGGTATCGCCCTGGTGGGGGTGTCCGAGAGCACGGCGGGGACCTTCGAACGGAGCAGCGTCTACTCGTGGCTGCTGTGGAGCGTCGTCACCGGCACGCTCCTGCTCGCCCGGCGCGTCCGGCGGACCTCGATGCCGGAGAATGTCCCGGCATGACCTCGGAGACCCACCGCCCGCTGCGCGCGGACGCGGAACGTAACCGCCGGCTGGTCCTCGCGACCGCCGGTCACATGCTGGCCGAGCGGGGCACCGCCGTGACCCTCAACGAGATCGCACGGGAGGCGGGGCTGGGCGTCGGCACCGTCTACCGCAGGTTCCCCGATCTGCAGGCGTTGATCGACGCCCTGTACACCGAGCGGTTCACCGCCTTCCTGCGGCTGGCGACGGACGCGGAGCAGCAGGACGGCGCGGGCCGCGCGCTGCGGCACTACCTGCTGGCGGCGGCCACGTGGCGGGCCGAGGACCCCGCCCTCGAAGTGATCATCGGGCACGCGAGCCTCGACCGGCACGAGATCGCGGAGATGCGGGACGAACTCGGCCGCCATGTGGACGGGCTCGTGGAGCGGGCGGTGGCGGCCGGGGCCGTACGGCCGGACTTCACCAGCTCGGACGCGTACAACGTGCTCTACATGCTCGGGACCGTCGCGGACCGGACCGAGAAGTTCGCCCCCGGCAACTGGCGTCGTTACGCCGAGGTGCTGCTCACCGGCTTCGGGCTCGAAGGCGACCCCGTGGAGCGGACCGAGGCGATGTCCGACGCACAGATGCGGCAAGCCGTCTGGCCCGAGCGATCCTGACCGCCGCCGCGCCGCCCATGCCCCTGATCCGCCGGAACGGTCCCCGCCTCGCCGCGATCGGTCTCGCGCACGGAACGGCTTCACCCGGTCCCGCCGCCCGGGGAGCGCCTTGGGCCTCAGGCCGAACTCGACGCCGAGCCGGGGGTGATGCGCCACAAGGCCGTGGGCGGCCGGGCCCGAAGGCCGGGGTCCACGGGAAAAGCGGCGGTCCCGCCCGGCCGCGGCGGTGAGCGGGACCGACGGCCCACCGCCGCCGCGGCCATGCCGGGCACCGACGACGGCATCCGGCGTCTCCGGGCCGACGGCCTCCCCCGCTCCCGCTCAGCGCAGCTCTCTGGCCGCCGCGCTCTGGGCCCGCGCCACCTGTCCGAGCGCGTCCTTGAAGGCGGAATACGCTTCCTCGCCCAGGGTTTTCGCGTGCCGTTCCTCGATCGCGCGCATGATGGCGGTGGCCGTCTCCATCTGGAGCAGACCGCGTTCGGTGGGGCGGACCAGTTTGGCGCGGCGGTCGGCGGGGTCGGGGGCGCGTTCGACGTAGCCGAGGCGTTCCAGGTCGTCGACGAGCGTGCCGACGACCTGCTTGTGCTGGCCGGACAGCCGGGCCAGCTCGCTGGCGCGGATGCCCTCGGGACGCAGATGGGCGAGGACGGCTCCCGAGCGCGGCAGGATGTCGTCGAAGCCCCGCTCGGCCAGCGTGGCGAACAGCTCGCGCTGGACGGAGAACAGGATCCGGGCGCTGAGCACCCCCAGATCCGGTCCCGCTTCCGGGTCCGGCTGCCGATGACCGGTCAACCCCCGCACCTTCCCTTCACCCTCCGCCACACCTCCGCCGCTCCACCCCTGGCGGTCTGACCGGCGAGTTTACCCGCCCGGTCGACCGCACCCCGATCCGCCCCAACTCCCGCTTGCAATCCGGGTGATGCTCCCCTAGATTCAAAGTCGTCACTAAAACTGACCATCAAGGTCAGTGACTAAATGCCGATGGCCAGATCTCTCCGAGGAGAAGACATGAGCGCGCGCAGCACGTACCTGGAGCCGGTCACCCGCGAGAACGCCGCCGTGGTCCTGGTCGACCACCAGGTAGGCCTGCTCTCGGGCGTACGGGACATCCCGGTGGCCGAGCTGAAGCACAACGCGGCGGCGCTGGCGCGGGCGGCGACCGCGCTCGGCATCCCGCTGGTCGTGACCACCACCGCGGCGGACAGCATGTGGGGGCCCACCGCTCCCGAACTGGTCGAGGCGCTTCCCGCCGGACAGAAGATCATCGACCGCAGCTCGGTCAACGCCTGGCACGACGACCGGGTCCGCGAGGCCATCGAGGCCACCGGCCGCCGGAAGCTCATCTTCGCCGGAGTGTCACTGGAGGTGTGCGCGGCACTGCCCGCGTACGCCGCGACCGCCGCGGGCTACGACGCCTATGTGGCGGTGGACGCTTCGGGCACCTTCAGCCGGACCAAGCGGGAGGCCGGGCTGGCCCGGATGCAGCAGGCGGGCGTCATCCTCAGCGACTACGCCACCCTCATGGTCGAGGCCCTCGGTGACAACGCCGCCCCCGAGTCGGGTGCCGTCTACGCCGCGCTCGACATGCCGTTCGCGGTCCTGGTCGGCCAGATCTCGGCCGCCCACCGGTCCTGACCGTCACGACGAACGACCCCGTCCAGCGGCCGGGGGCCGGGGGCCGAAGAGGACGGCCCCGGGTCCGTCTCCCGGCCGGGCGGCCATCGCGGTCACCCGGCGGGCGTCGTCCAGCCACGGGCCGCCGCGGTGCGACGCACGGCCCGGAGACGCGTCCAGGACGCGAGCGGGCCACCGCGCCCGGCAGGGAGGGCGGCCTCGGCGGCCCGGGGGCGAAGGAGGCGATGCGCGTCGGCGGTCACCGCGCCGCCGGGAGGGCGGACAGGGTCCGCCGGAGCCACTCGGAGACGATCCGCAGGACCTCGGGGAGCTCGCTCACCGCGCAGTGCCCGGTCCCTGGCAGCAGGTGGACCTCGGTGTCGCGGCGGCCTTCGAACACCAGGGTGTCGGCCTGTGGGACATGGACGTCGTCGGCGCCGTTGACGACGAGCATCGGCGTCTGACCGTCCAGGTCCAGCAGGGGACGCAGCGAGAACGCCGCCAGCGCGGCGAACAGGTCGTCGGGGCTCGGCGGGCGGTCGTAGCCCAGGGCGTTGCCGACGATGCCGTCCATCCCGAACCGGGCGAGGCGCCCGTGAGCGAACGCCGCCTCGACGGGGCCGCCCAGCACGACGGCCGCGTCGGCTTCGCCCGCCAGACCGGAGCGGGCGGAGTAGTGCCCTCCCATCGAGATGCCGACGTGCACGACGACACCGTTCCCCAGGGTCCGGGCGTGGCCGATCAGACCCCGGACGATCTCCGCGCCGTCCGGGGCCATCGGCACCCGCGAGTCACCCGTCCCGGGGAGGTCGAAGGCGACGACCGGCAGCCCGACCTGCGAGCAGAGCGTCACCAGGAGGCCGTGCAGATCCATCTTCCAGCTGTCGACACCGCCGCTGACCAGCAGCACCGGGCCCTTCCCCGTGACGGAGGGCGGGGTGAAGACATGCACCGGCACCCGCGTGACATCGCCACGGTAGGGCAGGTCGAGGACGTACCCGCGAAAGGCCACCGCGAATCCGGGCGCCGCGAGCAGGTACTGCTCGGTCTGGCGGGCCAGCGCGGCCCGCTTGGCCTCGTCGGCCAGGGTCGGGAACCTCGCCCATCCATAGGCGAGCGCCGAAAGGCCGTGCGATCCGGCCACGGCGTACCGTGCCGCGAGCGCCGACCACTCATACACCCACCCGCCGGGCTCGTCCGCCCACATGTCGGTGATCGCGGCGCGCACCGCGACCACGTCCGGGATCGGCAGACCGGCGCCGACCATCTGCGGGTACCGCTCCGCGAACAGGTCCTTCGCCTCCAACGGCCACTGGTACGGCATCACGCCTCCTCCGACGACCGTTAACGCAGTGATACTGCGTTAACTCGGAAGGTAGCTCCGCCCATCCGTTAACGCAAGTAACCTGCGATAGCATGTGGGGGTGAGCGAAGAGCGAGTCCGCCGCAGGACCGGCGGCCGGTCCGCCCGGGTCCGCCGGGCCGTCCTGGACGCGACGCTGCGGGCCGTGGCCGAGCAGGGCCCCGACGCGGTCAGCGTCCCCGAGATCGCGCGCCGGGCGGGCGTGCACGAGACCTCCGTCTACCGGCGGTGGGGCACCCGTGAACACCTCGTCGTCGACGCGCTCCTGGCCTACAGCGAGGAACAGCTCCGCATCCCCGACACCGGAACCCTGCGCGGGGACCTCATCGCGTTCTCTGACTCGCTGGCCGCGTATCTGGACACCCCGTTCGGGAAGGCCCTCGTCCGCTCCATGGCCGCCGCGGCCGACGGCCAGACCCTGGCCGAAAGCCGCGAGGAGTTCTGGACCTCGCGGTTCGACCTGGCCCGGACCATGATCGACCGGGCCGTCGCCCGTGGCGAACTCCCCGAGGACACCGATCCCGCCTTCCTCCTCGAAACCCTCATCGCCCCCCTCCACTTCCGGGCCCTGCTCACCCGCCGCCCCGTCGACGGCCACCGCACCGCCCGGCTCGTCGACCTGCTCCTGGCCGACCACCCGTCCTGACGACGCCGCCGGGCCGCCCACCCGGCGTGGAGGTCCCGCCCGGAGCACCGCCCGTCACGGTCAGGCCCCACGAGACGTCGACCCGTCGTCGTGACGGCCGACCGCGCGGGCATTCGCTCGCCGCCGCCGCATTCCATGACGCGTTTCTCCGAGGTGCGGTCCACATACCGCCGGGATAACGTCTGGCTGTCCTGTCCAGTGGGGTGGATACGACCTGTTCTTCACCACCCCGGGAGCGAAAGGTGACGCCATGAAGGTGATTCCCTACCGCACGCTGACGACCGAACGTCCGTCCCGAGAAGCCCTGTAGCCGGACTCCTCCGGAAGGGGCTGGGGGCGTGGCCGGACGCCGACCACGCCCCTGCGGCCGAGGAAGGAAGAAAATGCCGCGCGTTGATGTGACGACGACCTTCATCGGCTGGCTGTACCGCCCCTATTTCGATTTCGGCGACTGGGAGGCGGACGGCAATTCCGCCGTCGAGGGACTGGCACTGGCGGTCCGGTCACTGGTCGAGGAGAGCGACGCGTATCCCCGGGTCCACGGAATCTCCCCGCCGTCGGTGCGGCGCGAGATCGTGCGGCACGCGATGCTCCCGGAATACCTGCTCGACGAACCCTCCGAACTCGCACCGGCCCTGCGCACGCCCGCTTGGCGGACGCTCTGCGAACAGCTCACCCGCTACGCCGACCTCAGCGGCCCGGCCAGGCTCCGGGTCCTGTGGGCACTGCACCGGGCGGGACTGCACGCGTCGGTCCTCCGCCACGAGCCCGGACCCGGACCCGAGTCCCCCGCCCGACTGGACGACGACACCGCCGCCCTTGCCTTCATGCGTGGTCAGGCGCTGTACGCCCAAGCCATCGACGGCGGTCCGGCGAGCGCCGCCACGGCGGAGCTGAGCGCGGTGCGGGATCGGGCCAGACCCGGCTCCTGGGCCCATGTGGAAGCGACCTACCTGCTGTCCAGCATCAGCGTGAAGATGCTGGACGACGCACCAGGTTTCCCCCGCCACCTGGAGCGGCACGCTCGGTCCGTCGACGCCTCCGACGCGGTCGGCCACGAGCGGAACAAACTCCTGAGCCGCTACCACCGGATCGCGGCACTGGCCCCCCAACTGGTCGGCGATCACGCGGCCATGTCCCGGGAGATGGACCGGGCCGAACACTTCTGCGCCCTCATGCGGCGGGACGACCCCGCGACCCGAGCCGAATGGGGTCTGCTGCGCTACGCCCTGCTGGAGAGCAGGACCAAGGAGATGTTCGTCCTGGGAGACTTCGAACGGGCTGAGCGATACGCGCTGAGCCTCACGAAGCACATGCCGGCGGAGCCCCGTGCGCTTCTCACGCTCGGTCAGGTGTACATCGAGCGGGAGAAGGTCCCGGAAGCGGCGAAGGCGTACCGGAAAGCCACCCTCCTGGGCCCCCAGGTGACACACCTGGCCCAATTCATGCTGGGCCAGTGCCTGGAACACCTCGGCGACATGGACGCGGCCCGGCTCGCCTACATGCAGGCCGCCATGTCCGACCCCCTGGGGATTTCCGCCTTCCAATTGCTGGATCGCGACGAGGTCGCCTGGAAGGAGAGCCCGCTGCGCCGCTGGATCGACCGGCGCACCGTGGTTCTGCGCGAGGAACGGGACACCGTCGACGCGGTCCACGGGTACCGGAAGTACGACGGCAAGATGGGAACCACGCGCTGAGGACCGCCCCGGGGCAGAGGACCCGGTCAGCCTTCAAGGGCCCGGAGGACCGGCCGGGGCGTCGGTGGCGCCTCCCGACCTCACCCGGGGGCGGCCTCACCCGAGCGCGACCTCACCCGAGGGCAGCCTCACCCAAGGACGGCCTCACCCAAGGGCGGTCTCACCCGAGGGGCGGGGCCGAGGGGTCGCCCCCGCCGGGCGGCGCCGCCGTCACCGGCAGGACGTGGGTGGTCCACGTCCCGTACCTCAGGAAGCCCATGCGGTCGTAGAAACCCCCGGCCGCCATCGGGTTCGTCGCGTCGACGTCCAGGACGGCCCGGTGGTAGCCGTCGGCCCGTGCGCGGGCCAGCGCGTGGGTGAAGACGGCGCGGTAGAGGCCCTTGCCGTGCAGCCCTGTCCTGGTCCCCGCGTTGGCCAGATACAGCTCCCGGTCCTTCCGTCCGTCCGCCAGCTCGGTGCACAGCAGGTAGCAGAGGATCTCCCGGCCGTGGTCCGAGAGGAGGAGGAACGAGGACGCGGGCCGGAAGTAGGGACTCCCGGTGACGGAACGGCGCCATGTGCCCGGCGTCATGGGGACGCTGCCCCAGTTGTCGGCGAAGACCTCGTTGCGCAGTTCCAGCAGGGCACCGTCGAAGGTGTCGTCGAACGGCACGATCGTCGTGCCGTCCGGCGTCGACGCGGGGACGGGCGGCTTCCCGGGGGCCCCGAGCCCCGCCCTCATGCTCCAGTACGCGCGTACGCGCCGGTAGCCCGTGGCGTCCAGTGCCTCGGCGAGCCACACCTGTCCCTGGTGGGTTCGCGCGTGGAGTTCCAGCGGGACGCCCGGGTACAGCTCGCCATGGCGGCGGAGCGCGGCGGTCCGGCACCGGTCGAGGAGCCGGTGGACCAGCGACGGTGTCCGGTGCGCGGGACGTACGGCCAGGTCGAGGGTCATCCGGTGGGCGGGGCTGCCGTGTTCGCGGGCCCGGACGGTCGCGTGGGCGACGGGCTCGCCACCGCACCAGAGGGAGGTGCTCCCGGCTCCCAGGTCGATGCCCGGGGCGCTCAGGGCCTCGCGGACGTCGTCCGTGTCCGGACCGGTCCCCGGCACCCCGTCGGCCACCGCGCACTCGGACAGCATCTCCGCGAGCCGGGGCGCGTCGGCGAGGGCGAGCGGACGCCACCGCGTCTCAGCCACGGCCGAGCACCGCCATGCCGCGCTCCCCGGGGACGACGACCTGCCCGTCCGTGACCAGCATGAACCGTTCGAGCCCCGGTACGAGCACGTTGACGACGGCGAGATCCGGCGTGACGTGATGGTCGCGCCGGTACACCGACAGGCCCCGGCTCCGCAGGAGTCCGAGAAGCCGGTCGAGGTGGCCCCGGGGCGTGTCCGGAGCCGCCGTGTCGCGGTAGGGCGCGAGCTCGGCCGACGACAGGGCGGCGGTGAAGTCCGACAGGTAGCAGGCGCGCAGCCGGGGGTACGGTCCGGTGTCGTCGCGCTGCTCGGGCAGCAGGTGCGCGTACCGCTCGCGCAGGCCCACCGTGCTGTGGAGCTGCACGAGTTCGGTCAGGGCGCGGGTGACGGCGTACCGGCGCGACAGTGACGCCCCCCAGCCGCAGATCCGGGCGGGCCGTCCCGGCGGGGCGGGCAGGTACGCCGTGTACGCGGGGACGCCGAGGTCGGTGGTCATGTCGATCAGGTCGGGGCGGCGGCCCGTGTGGGCGTGTGCCGAGTCGAGGAGCGCGGCCAGGTCCTCGGGCAGGGTCGCCGGGTCCACCACCGTGAGCCGGTCGGGCCGGTCGCGCAGGAACTGGCCGACCAGCAGCAGGGAGAGCGCGTCCCGTTCGATCAGTTCGTTGATCGCGTGGACGGTGGCCTCCACCGGGTCGGCACCGGCGGCCCAGCCGTTGTTGACCGAGTAGCGGCCGACGACCCGGTAGTCGTACGCGTCCCCGGCGTCCCGGCGGGCCCGGGCGCCCGCCGTCCGCAGGTATTCGGGCATGGAGAGGAAGAGCGGGACGTCCGTGTCGGGCTCGCCGGTCAGGGACCGGTACCGCAGACAGCCCAGGGACCGGTCCGGGCCTTCGCCCAGGAGACGGACGGCGATGTCCCGGGCCAGTGGACCGCCCGCCAGGTCGTGGGCCCGTACCTGGCGGATGTCCGCCGGTTCCAGTCCGTCGATGCCGCAGAGATAGTGCTCCAGGGCCTCGAACAGGGCGCCGGTGCGCGCCTCGTCCCGGCTTCCCTTGCCCAGGCCGAGACCGGTGGGGATGTCCCGGCCGTCGCGGCGCAGGACACACCGCCAGGTACCGGGGCTGCCGTCGAGGACGGGCGCCAGGTCGACCTCGACGGAGAGGGCTGCGGCGGCGGACCGGGCACGGGCGAGCGCCTCGGCCAGGGGCAGGGACCGCTCTCCCGACGGGGGGAGCCCGGTGCGGACGGTGGAGCTGGTCACGGTGGATCCCGTCTGTCGGGCGGACGGGGCCCCGGCGGATCGGATTCCGCCGGGGCCCGTCCACGGAGTACGGCGGCCGTGGAACCCGTCAGCTCTCGTCGGGCGACTCGGCCGCGTTGCCCTGGCCCTTGTCCGCGAGATCGGCGATGGTCTGCTGCTCGGCCGGGGACAGCACTACCTCGTCCGGGTGGAACTTGTCGCGATCCTGGAATCCGCCCATGAGTACAACCTCCTGAGACCGGGAACGGCCGCGCGGTCCGCGGGCCGTGGTGCGGAGGGCCGGGCCCGTCGCCGGGTGGCCTCCCGCGACCATCGTGGCGGACGGCCGAGGGCCGGGTGAATGCTTGCCCGTCCGTGCGACTTGCGTCAGAGTCCGCACATGGCCGCAGCACCGTCCGCCCGCCTTCCCAGCTCCGCCGGCTGGGTGGACCCCGTCGCCAGGACGCTCGAACTCATCGACGCGCGGTGTGCCTTGTCCTGCGGGATCACCGCCGCGGGGCAGTGGGCCCTTGCCTTTCCGGCCCCCGGCCGACTCAAGGTGCAGGCCGTGCTGGAGGGCCCGATGTGGCTGGTGATAGACGGCGTCGAGCACCCCGTCCGGCTGGCGGCCGGTGACGTGGCCGTCTTCTCCGGGGTGCGCGGGTACACCCTGACGAGTGATCCGGCACTGCCTCCGGTTGACGCGCTGCCCTTGGTCCGGGCGACCGCCGGGGGCTTCTTCCACATCGGGTCCGAGGGGCGGGACGCCGTCGCCGTCGGTGGCCACATCGACCTCAACGACGTCGGCAGGGAACTGCTGCTGAGCGCGTTCCCGCCGCTGATGCGCGTGGGCGCGACCACGGCCGAAGCGCCCGCGGCCCGCTGGCTCATGGAGCAGACGCTGCGCGAGATGCGCTCGGACGACCCCGGGGCGGCCGTCGCCACGGAACACCTCGCGCGGCTCCTCCTCGTCCAGGTGCTGCGCGCCCTCCTGAAGGACACGAGCACCCACACCGGCACCCGGGCGGCGGACCGGCTGCGGGCCCTCGCCGACGAACGCGTGGCCCCCGCGCTGTTCCTGATCCACGGGGATCCGGCCCACCCGTGGACCCTCGCCGACCTCGCCCGCGCGGCGACCATGTCCCGCACCAGCTTCGCCCAGCGCTTCAAGAAGGTCGTCGGTCTGCCGCCCCTGGCCTATCTGTACGCCTGGCGCATGAGGTTGGCGCGGCACGCGCTGCGTGCGACGGACACCCCTGTCGCGGCCATCGCCTCGTCCCTCGGCTACGGCTCCGAGAGCGCCTTCAGCCACGCCTTCAAACGCACGACCGGCCTCGCCCCCCGCCGGTACCGGGAGGCGGCCCGGGATCCCGGGACCCGTTGAACCACCACGGGCGCCCGTGACCAGGCGCGGCACGGCGTCACCGCGGAGGCGGGCCGGATCTCGGTGCCGAGCCGTCCCGGGAGCCTTGTGACGCCGGAGCCGTCGACCGGGCCCGAGCACGTGGGCATACGGCGACGATGTGCCGGTCGTCCGTGGATCACCGCGCGGGGGCGGCGGCCGTACCCCGGAACATCAGTGGTCGGCCGACCGCACCCGTCGCTCGCTGAGCGGATGCCGTTCTCAGCCCACCATGCCCCGTTCCGGCACTGTGACCGGCAGGTCCAGGATCTTGCGCGCGGCACGCTCTCCGGTGGCGAGGGCCGCGTTGGTGGTGCTGTAGGAGAAGTGGTCCCCGGCCAGTTGGACGGGGGAGGCCGGGTCCAGGCTCGCGGTGAAGGCGGCCAGGTCCCGGTACCCGCCCGCCGGGCGGGCGATCACGGCGTTCTCCCAGCGTTGGACGACGGCCATCTCGCGGTGTTCGTCGATGTGGGCGGCGAGGTCCGGCATCACCTCGCCCAGTGCCGTACGGGCGTCCGCGATCACGGTGTCGTCGTCGGCCGCCGTCCGTGCCGCGCTCCAGTGGTGACGGAAGACCAGGGTGACCAGCCCCCGGCCCGCGGGGGCCCGGCCGGGGCCGAGGTTGTGCTCGTACAGGGCGACGCACAGGTCCGGGTGTTCCCGGCGGGGAACCGCGACGCCCAGGGCGGTCTCGGCGGGCGGCCGTCGCAGCCCGAAGGTGACGTGTACGTCGCTGGTGTAGCGCACCCCCGCGAGGTACCGGCGCTGGTCTTCGGTGAGGTCGGTGACGATCCGCGCCGTGGCCGGGGCGGGTACGGCCACGACGCAGGCGCGGGCCCGTTCCGTCCGGGTCCCGCCGTCCCGCTCCCACACCACCACGACCTCGTCCCCGTCCCGGCGGACCTCCGTGACCCTCGCCCCCAGCTCGACCCGGGTGCCGGGAGCGCTCATCACGGAGGTGTCGAGCAGGTGTCCGGGGAGGCGTCCGACCCCGCCGTCGAAGGTGAAGCTCGCCGCCCCGAACGTGCCCCACATGATGCTGAACGCCCCGACGGCGGCGACCTCCTCGGCGGGCACCAGGAACTGGGTGCTGCAGAGGGGTTCCACCAGGTAGTCCAGGAGTTCGCGGTCGAGTCGGCGCAGTGCGTGTTCCTGGGCGCTCTCGCCGTCGATGGCGCCCGCGCCGGACATGTCCTCCCAGCGCAGCCGTCGGCGGGCGGCTGCGAGATCGCGGAACAGGTTGACCGCCTTGAGCTTGGCTCGCCACCCGAGCAGGCCCGTCCGCAGAAGTCCTGAGGTGCGGACGAGGGAGAGGCGGTGGACCCGGCCGTCGCGGAGCACTCCGAGTTCGTCCGAGCAGGGCAGCATCCGCGCGGAGAGTCCCGCGTCCTCCAGAAGACCGATCATCGGGGTGTAGTTCCGGGAGAGCCAACTCGCTCCTCGGTCGAGGCGGTAGAGCTCGCCACCGACCGGGACCTCACGGGAGGACATCCGGCCCCCGACGTGTTCCTCCCCTTCGAGCAGGGTGACTTCGCGGCCGGCCTGGCGCAGCCGAAACGCGGCGGCCGTCCCCGCGATACCGGAACCGACCACGATCACGTGTTCCGTGCGACGTTCATCCGCCATGTGGCGCCTCTCCGGGAACGGCTGCCGCGACCGGCACGCTCCGAGGGGGCGGGCCGGTCACCGAGGTCGGCCCCATCGGCTTCCCCGCGAAAGCGAAGCATGAATTCCGGTACGAAGGGCCGCGTGGACCGGCGTGTCGAAAACCCGCCGCAAAACCGCGCTGTTCCAATCGAGCCGAAGGGAGAGACCTCATGCGGAACGAATTCCCGGGAGCACGCGGAATCCCGTCGTCGTACGGGGAGAAGGTCTTCTCCTTCGCGCACCCCGGCCAGACCGAACGCCTCGCGTCCCTGGGCGGTCTGTGCGATCCGGCGACGACAGCCGATCTGGCCCGATGGGAACTCCCGCCCGGTGCGGACTGCCTGGAGATCGGAGCCGGGTCCGGCAGTCTCGCCCTGTGGCTGGCGGACCGGTGCCGGGGCGGTGAGGTGACGGCCACCGACACCGACCTCCGGTTCCTGGCGGGCCTGCGGCATCCGGCCCTCCGGGCGCTGCGGCACGACGTACGGACCGAGGGCTTCCCGCCCGGCTCCTTCGACCTGGTGGTCGCCCGCAGCGTGTTGTGCCATCTCCCCGACCGGGCCGCGCTGACGGCGCGCATGGCGTCCTGGCTCAGACCGGGCGGGCTTCTCTACGTCGAGGATCCCTCGTTCTTCCCGGCCGCGTCCTCGCCCGATCCGGTCGTACGGCGCCTCGGCGACGCCGTCACCACCGCCCTCGCCCGGTCGCTCGGCAGCGACGCGACGGCATGGGCGCGCTCGTTCCCCGCCCCGCTGAGGGACCTGGGCCTCGTCGAGGTCGGTATGCGGGTGCACTGTCCGACACTGACCTCGACGAACGCGGCGGGACGGGCCTGGGCGCTTTCCGTCGCCGATCTCCTGCCGGTCATGGTGCGGGAACGCGTCCTGTCGGAGGACGAGGGCGCCGAGGCCCTCGCCCATCTGAGCAGTCCCGGGTTCGTCGACACCGCCCACGCGATGATCGCGATGTGGGGCGTCCGGCCGCCGGTCCGGCGCACGGGGGAGACGGAAGAGCCGGACACGGAGAAGACGGAAGAAAGGATCGCGTGACGATCGAGGCGCTCAAGAGCTCGGCGATCTGGGACGTTCCCGCGTGCCGCGGGCCCCACGCCGAGGCCGCCGACACGGAGACCCTGCGGTGGGTCGGGGCCGTCGGCCTCTGCGAGACGGAGGCGGAGCTGCCGCGCCTCGTCCGCATCCGGCCCGGCCTGCTGGCAGCGTGGTGCCACCCCCGGGCCGACCGGACGGACAGCACGCTGGTGGCGATGTGGATGGCCTGGCTGTTCCTCCTCGACGACCGGATCGACGAGAGCGACCTGGGGCGGGACGCGGATCGCCTGGACGGGTACCTGAGCGAACTGCTCGGGGTCGCTTCCGGAGGACGTACGGCTGCCTCGCCCATGGGACGGGCCCTGGCCGAGATCGTCGGACGGGCCTCCGACGGAATGCCGGACTCCTGGCACCTGAGGTTCCGTCGGCACATCGTCGACTACCTGTCGGCGTGCGTGTGGCAGGCCGCCCACCGGCAGGCCGCCGAGGTCCCGAGCCCGGACGCGTTCCCTGCCCGGCGCCGGGCGTTCGGGGCGATCATGCCCACCTTCGACCTGGTGGAGCGGACGGAGGCCGGTGCCCTGCCCCCGTCCCTGTACTACTCGCGCCCGTACCAGGACCTGCTCGTCGCGGCAGCCGACGTGGTGTGCTGGACCAACGATCTGATGACGGTGGAGAAGGAGGCCGCCCAGGGCGATCCGCACAATCTGGTCCTGGTCACCGCCCACCACCGCGGCCTCGACCGGCACGCCGCCTCCCTCGCCGTCGCGAGAGCCTGCGAGGAACGCCTGGCCACTCACGGGCGGGCCCGCCGGGAACTCCGCGCGCCCACCCGGACGCCCGACGCCGACACCCGCCGACAGGACGCCGACCGCTGCGCGGGAGCGCTCCTCGTCTGGACCCGCGGCCATCTGGAATGGGGCCTGGACACCCCTCGGTACGGCCCCGCCGCCTCGGAAGGAGGAGCCCTGTGAAGGCCCCGACCGCTCCAGCCGTCCGGCGCCCGCCCCGCGCACCCGGCGGTCTGCCGGTCCTCGGACACGCGGTGCGACTGGCCAGGTCGCCGCTGGAGTTCCTCGACGCCCAGCGGTCCCACGGGGACGTGGTCGAATTCCGGATCGGCCGTCGGCCCGCCTACCTCCTCAACCACCCGGACCTCGTACTGGCCCTGCTGACCGGGCCCGGCGGACGCTTCGACCGGGGGGAGATCTTCACCAAGGCGCACCCCCTGTTCGGCACCGGCGTCGCCGTCGCCGACGGCACTCACCACCGGGACCGCCGACGTGCCGTCCAACCCCTCCTGAGCGCGGCCCGGTTGCCCGGGTACATCGACACCATGGCCCGGCTCGTCGCCGCGCGGGCCGACTCCTGGCGGCATGGACAGGACATCGACCTCAACGCGGAGACGGCCGGGCTGGCCCTGGACGCGGTGGCCAGGACCCTCTTCGGGCACCCGCTTCCCGACGGGTTCGCCGACACCGTCCACCGCGCCCTGCCGACCGTCGTCACCGGACTGGGCCTCAGGGCCTACGGCCCGGCCGCCGCGCTCCTCGACCGCTGGCCCGGCGGCGAACGGCGGCGCTACCGGTCCGCGCTCGCCTCCGTCCACGGGGTCGTGGACTCCCTCGTCGAGGCGAACCCCCACACCCCGGCCCTGACCCGTCTCTCAGCCGGTACCGGCCAGCGGCAGCTCCACGACGACGTGACCTCCCTGCTGATCGGCGGCTCGCACACCAGCGGCGCCGCCGCGGCCTGGCTGTTCATCCTGCTCTCCCGTCACCCGGAGATCCGCCGCCGGGTGCGCGGGGAGGTCACCGGGGTCGTCGGCGACCGCCCCGTCGAGCCGGGCGACCTCCCCGCACTCGTCCTCACCGGCCACGTGGTGCGCGAGACGCTCCGGCTCTACCCGCCGATCTGGCTGTTCCCCCGGTGCGCGGCCGATGACGTGGAACTGGGCGGCCACCGGTTCACCCGGGGCGCGCAGATCTTCTACAGCCCCTACGCCCTGCACCGCGACCCCCGCTGGTACCGCTCCCCCGGCACCTTCGATCCGGACCGCTGGGACCCGGACCGGCATCCCGCACCCCCGCGCGGCGCCTATCTCCCCTTCGCCGCCGGGGTGCACGGTTGTCCGGGCGGAGACTTCGCCCTGGCGGAGCTCACGCTCCTCGCGGCGGCGGTCACCCGCCGATGGCACCTGGACCCGCTCCCGGGCGTGCGGGCGCGGCCCCTGGCCGCCGCCACCCTCGGTCCCGCCCCCCTCACCATGACCGTGACCACCCGCCCGAACGAGCGGTGAGCACCGCCGCCCTGCCGCCTCCACCCGACGGGTCTCAGGCCACCGGCACCGGGACCGCCCGCCCTCGGCCCTGCCCGCGCGCCCCTCGATCCGGCCGTCCAGCCCTCTCCCGGGAAGGCGCCGCTGGACCGTAGGGTCCCCAACTGGTCCCCGAGAACGGCGAAAAGGCGGTACCGGATTACTCCGATACCGCCTCCGACCTGCGAAAACGCTGGTCGGGACGACAGGATTTGAACCTGCGACCCCTTGACCCCCAGTCAAGTGCGCTACCAAGCTGCGCCACGTCCCGATGCCTGCCTCCGGGGTGTTGCTCCCTCGTCGGCGTGCAGGGAAAACATTACCTCACTCCGGCGGGTGCGATGACGCACGGGCTGTCACGGGGTCCCGGGCGGGCGGGGTGGCGGCGGTCCGCGCGGGTCCGCGCGGGACAATGGGCGGGTGAACGCGACAGCGAGTGGCCGTGGCAGGGACCGCGACGAGGCGGGGCGGGCGCGGAACGCGCGGCCCCGTGACGGTCTCGGGCGGCCCCTTCCCCATGGCGCCGAGGGCGTGGCCCGGCAGCCCGAGGGCGTGGTGCGGGAGCCCGGCGAGACCCTGCGGGAGGCGCAGCGGCTGCTCGACGCCGGGATGCCGTTCCACGCGCACGAGGTCTTCGAGGACGCCTGGAAGTCGGGGCCCGGGGCGGAGCGGGACCTCTGGCAGGGGCTCGCCCAGCTCGCCGTCGGCCTGACCCACGCGGCCCGGGGCAACGGGCCCGGCGGCGCCCGTCTGCTGCGCCGTGGCGCCGACCGCCTCGCGGGCGGTCCGGGGCGCGCGGCCTCGGAGCCGTACGGGATCGACGTCGACGGTCTCGTCGGCTGGGCCCGCGCGCTGGCCGCCCGTACGGACGACGGCGGACTCGTGCCTCCCGCGCCCGCGCCTCCCCGCCGTACCGGTGGTGGCGCGTCGGCTCCCGTCGATCCCGCCGCCGTCTCGCCCCGGCTGCTCCGGCCGCCCGTCTGAGCTATTCGTCCGGTTCCTCCAGGGCTTCGCGCAGGACCGTGGTGTGGCTGGTCGACGGGTCCTTGGTCGCGGTCAGGAGGGTGACCGGGCCCCGGGCCGCCAGTGTCCTCAGGCGGTCCAGGGCCGTGGCGGCGTCGGGGGCGGTGAGCTCGGCCCCGTAGCGGTGGCGGAACTCCTCGTACGTGCCGTCCGGGCCGTGGTACCAGCGGCGGAGTTCGGTGGAGGGGGTGAGCGCCTTGGGCCATTCGTCGATGCGGGCGTCGGTCTTGGCGAGGCCGCGCGGCCAGAGGCGGTCGACGAGGACCCGTACGCCGTCGTCGGGCGAGGGGGTCTCGTAGACGCGGCGGACGCGGACGTCGGGGCTGTGTGGGGGCATGGTCCCAGGGTGCGGGACCGCGCCGGGTCTCAGCGCTCGGCGCGCAGTGCCGGAAGGAGGACGGCGTCGACGAAGGTCCGCATGGTCGAGGCGTCCGTGAAGCGCTCCTCGAAGATCCGCTCGATGCGGAGCATTCCCATGAAGCAGGGGGCGACGAACTCGACGGCGGGATTGTCGGCGGCGACCTCGCCGCGCGCGACGGCGCGGGCCACGATCGCGTCGATGGCGGCGACCTCGGGGGCGATGACGGTCTCGCGGAGCGCGGCGCGCAGGTCGGGGTGCTGGATGAAGGCCTGAGCGACGGCTTCCATGAGTTCGGCGTCGCGTTCCCGGTGGGAGGCGGCGATGCGGCCGGCCTCGCGGAGGTCTCCGGCGAGGCTGCCGGTGTCGATCCCGGTGAAGACGGTGCAGCGGCGCTGGGCGAGCGCGGCGGTGACGAGCTTGGGCTTGGTGCCCCACTGGCGGTAGAGGGTGGCCTTGCCGCACTTGGTGCGGGCGGCGACGCCCTCCATGGTCACGGAGTCGTATCCGCCCTCGCGCAGGAGGCGGAGGACGGCGTCGTAGAGCTCCGTCTCGCGCTCCGGCGTGATCTTGCTGCGTCGGGCTGCGGCGGTAGCGGCCTCTGTGGACATCGATCCCTCCCGGACACCTCTGTCTGCACATACGAGAGTAGGGGGTGCACAATCGAGACGCAAACGTATCGAGACGCTTGCGTCTCGATGAATTCGGCTCTAGGCTCACTCCGTTTGTTGGCGATTTGACGGATTAGAGGGCCGCACGATGGCTGGCGGGATACGCGGGATACGAGGCACACGTCCTGCGGGACCGGGGAGGAGTCCCTCCCCCGGCCCCGGCGACGGGACCGCCCGGCCGCCCCTCGTGCGCGAGCTGCTGCTCGTCACCGCGCTCTTCCTCGTCTACAAGTCCGGCCGGCTCTTCGCCAACGGCCACGAGGCCCGCGCCTTCCGGAACGCCGACCGCGTCTGGGACGCCGAACGCGCCCTCCACCTCCCGGGCGAGGGAGCCGTACAACAGCTCCTCCTGCACGGCGAGACCCTGATACGGGTGGCGAACACGTACTACGCGGCCGTGCACTTCCCGGCCACCGTCGCCTTCCTCTGCTGGCTCTACCTGCGCCGCCCCGCCCACTACGTGTGGTCCCGCCGGGTGCTCGCGCTGCTCACCGGCGCCGCCCTCGCCCTGCATCTGCTGATGCCCCTCGCGCCGCCCCGGATGCTGGCGGCGAGCGGCCTCGTCGACACCGCCCGCGTCTACGGGCCCTCCGTCTACGCGGCGACCCCGGAGACCGACTCCATGGCGAACCAGTTCGCCGCCATGCCCTCGCTGCACTTCGGCTGGGCCCTGATGGTCGCGATCGGGCTCGTCGCCGCCACCCGGTCGCGGTGGCGCTTCCTCTGGCTGCTGCACCCGCTGCTCACCCTGGTCGTCATCGTCGGCACCGCCAACCACTACTGGTTCGACGCGCTCGCCGCCGCCGCGCTCCTCGGCCTCGCCCTGCTCGCCGTCCGCGCGCCCGGCCGCCGTACGGCTCCGCCGCCGGTGCCGCGCGTCCTCGGCACGACGCCCCTCCCCGCCGGAGTCCTCCGATGAGCCCCGGCTCGGGCACCGTCCTCGCGGTGCTGCTCTCGCTCGTCTCCGCCGCCGGTTACGCGCTCGCCGCCGTCGCCCAGTCCCGGCTGGCCGCCGCCTCCCCCGCCCGGGACGGAAGCGGCGCCCTGCGCGCGCTGCTCGCCCGGCGCCAGTGGTGGGCGGCCGTCGGACTCAACGCCGCCGGGGCGCTCGCCCACGTCGTCGCCCTGCACTACGGGCCGCTGACCCTGGTCCAGCCGCTCGGCGCGCTGACCCTGGTGGCGGCGCTGCCGCTCGGGGCGTACGCGGCGCGGCGCCGGGTCACCCGCACCGAGTGGCGCGGCGCCCTGTGCACCCTGGCCGGTCTCGTCGGGCTGGTCGCGGTGACAGGTCCCGCCGCACCCGGCGAGGCCCTCACCCTCTCCGAGTCCCTCGCCGTCGCGGCGGCGACGGCACTGCTCATCGCCGCACTGTCCGCCGGGCGGGCGCCGGGAAGGACCCGGCGCGGGCTCGGCCACGCGACGGCCTCCGGGCTCGCCTCCGGCGTCGCCTCGGCGCTGACCCAGACCCTGACGGCCGCGCTCGCCCTCGAACTGCCGGGCCGCGAACCGACCTGGTGGCAGACCGCCCTGCTCGCGCTCCTCATCTCCGGCTTCGCGACGGGCGGGCTGCTGCTCTCCCAGGCCGCCTACCGGGGCGGTCTCGCGGCGCCGCTGGCCGTGGTCAACCTCTCCAACCCGGCCTCCGCGGCGGTAATCGGCGTCGCCCTCCTCGGCGAGACGTTCCGGGCGGGGGCCTGGGGCTGGGCCGCTGCCGCCGCCGCTGCCCTGGTCGCCGCGCGCGGGGTGGTCCTCCTGACGAAGGGCGCACCGGACCCGGCCGCGTCGGCCGGGGGCTCCCGGCCGGTCCCGGCACCGCGTGCGACGACCCCCGGCGCCGCCGCCCCCGGTGGAGCGGACCGGATCTTCCCGGGACCGGTCGCCGCCCCCTCGCTCGCACTGCCGGACGTGGAAGCCGCGCCCGCGCCGGTCGCGGGCTGAGAAGCGAAGACCGGTCGCGGGCCCGGGGAGGGAGGACGGTCGCGGGGCGAGGCCACGGGGCGAGGGGCGAGGCCACGGGCCGAGGGAGAAAAGGGAGTCGGGGACGGACGCGGGCCGGGGCAGGGCCCTGGGCGGGAACGATCAGGATTTCGGATCCAGAATCCAAAATCCTGGATCCCGAATCCTGGATCCGAAATCCTGGATCCTGAATTCGTCACCTTGACGACAATTGACGGAACCCCCTATCGTCATCATGACGACAAGGGGGTTTCCTCATGGCAGACATCACCCGGCGGGCAGGCTGGCGCCATCTGCGTTCCGCGCCCACCTCGCACATCCGCCACCAGCGGCGCGGGCGGCTCGCGCACGAGGGCGAGGGGCTGAGCTTCTGGTTCCGTCCGCTGACCGCCGCCCTCTCCGAGGTCCCGGTGGACGACCGCGAACTGGCCATGGCCTTCCACGCCCGGACCGCCGACTTCCAGGACGTCAGCGTCCAGTCCACCGTCACCTACCGGATCGGCGACCCGGCGGCGGCGGCCACCCGGCTGGACTTCTCCGTGGACCCCGACACCGGCGCCTGGCGCGGCACCCCGCTGGAGCAGATCGCCACCCTCCTCACCGGGACCGCCCAACAGCACGCGCTCGACGTGCTCGCCCGGACCGCGCTCGCCGAGGCGCTCGTGGACGGCGTCGCCTCGGTCCGCGACCGTGTCGCCGCCGGGCTCGCGGCCGAGCCCCGGCTGCCCGCCACCGGTATCGAGATCGTCTCCGTACGGGTGGTGGCGCTCCGCCCCGAGCCCGAGGTGGAGCGCGCCCTGCGCACCCCGGCCCGCGAGCAGATCCAGCAGGAGGCCGACCGGGCCACCTACGAGCGGCGCGCGGTCGCCGTCGAACGCGAACGCGCCATCGCCGAGAACGAGCTGGCCAACAAGATCGAGCTGGCCCGGCAGGAGGAACGGCTGGTCGAGCAGCGCGGGACCAACGCCCGCCGCGAGGCCGAGGAGAACGCCGCCGCCGACGCCGTACGCGCCGAGGCCGAGGCCGTACGGAAGGTCCGGCTCGCCCGTGCCGAGGCGGAGGCCGCCCGGGAGGTCGGCGCGGCACGGGCCGCCGCGCAGTCCGCCTGGCTCGCGGCGCACGCGGAGGTGCCGCCCGCGACCCTGCACGCGCTCGCGGTGGGCCGCGCGGCCGAGAACCTGCCCCGGATCGAGCACCTGACGCTCTCCCCCGACGTGCTGACCGGGCTGCTCGCCCGACTGGGCGAGGGCGGGTCCGGGTCGTGAGCCTGGCGCCGCGCGCGGTGCTCGTACACCGGACCACGGAGTACGAGGAGCTGCTCGCCCGGCACGGGACGCACGGGCAGGCGTCGTTCTTCCTCTCCGCGCGCGGTCGCTCGGTGGACGCCGTGCGCGAGCGGCACGAGCGGGCCCGCCGGGCGCTGGCCGAGGTGGCGGGCGCGGTGCCGTTGTCCTGGCGGCGGAGCCGGGTGGAGCGGGCCGACCTGGACCGGTTCCCGTTCGGGCCCGAGGACGTGGTCGTCGTGGTCGGGCAGGACGGGCTGGTCGCCAACACGGCGAAGTACCTGACGGGTCAGCCCGTCGTCGGGATCGACGCCGACCCGGGCCGGAATCCGGGCGTCCTGGTCCGGCACCGCGCCGACCGGGCCCGGCGGCTCCTTCCGCGCGCGGCGACGGCGGGGGCGGCGGTGGACGAGCTGACCATGGTGGAGGCCGTCACCGACGACGCCCAGCGGCTCCTGGCCCTCAACGAGATCTATGTCGGCCCGCGCGGCCACCAGACGGCCCGCTACACGCTGGACGAGGACGCGCCCGAGATCCCGCCCGAACCGCAGGCCTCGTCGGGGGTGCTCGTGGGCACCGGGACGGGCGCGACGGGGTGGCTGCGGTCGCTGTGGGAGCAGCGCTCCAGCACGCTCGCGCTGCCCGCTCCCGCCGACGCCCGGCTCGCCTGGTTCGTACGGGAGGCCTGGCCGTCCCCGGCCACCGGGACCCGTCGGGTGGAGGGGCTGCTCGACCGGGGCCGGGAGCTGCGGCTCACCGTCGAGTCGGACCGGCTGGTGGTCTTCGGTGACGGCGTCGAGTCGGACGCCCTGGAACTGACGTGGGGCCAGACGGTCCGGCTCGGGGTCGCGGGAACACGGCTGCGGCTCGTGGTCTGAGCGGCTCGTGGTCCGAGGAGCCCCTCGTACGGGTGACGGACGTGCCTCTCGCGGACCGGGTGGTACCCGTCCGGGGCGCCCTCGGTGGGGTCCGTACGGCGCGGCCGGAATCATTCGACCGGGGGCGGGCCCGGGGCCGTACGGCGTTATGCTCGGCGCGCTTTGTCCGGGTTCCAGCGACCGGACGTCCGCCGCCCGTTCCCGGCTGTCGAAGGAATCTCCATGGTCTCCGTCTCCTCCGGCTCGTTGTCCGTCTCGCCCGCCACGGTCACGGACTGGGAACTCGTCCGTTCCTGGGCCGCCGAGGAGGGGTGGAACCCCGGGGCCGCCGACGCCGGGGCGTTCTTCACCCAGGATCCCGGGGGCTTCTTCCTCGGCAGGCTCGACGGGGAGCCGGTCTCGGCGATCTCGGTCGTCACCTACGACGACGCGTACGCGTTCCTCGGCTTCTACCTCGTCCGGCCCGAACTGCGCGGCCACGGGCACGGCATCGCCACCTGGCGGGCCGCGCTGGCGCACGCGGGCGGGCGGGCGATCGGGCTCGACGGGGTGCCCGCCCAGCAGGACAACTACCGGCGTTCGGGCTTCACCACCGCGTACCGGACGGCGCGTTACGTGGGCGAGGTCCCGGCGCCCGACGCTCCCGTGACCGGGGTCGTGCCCGCCGACCGGATCGATCCGGCCGTCCTCGCCGCCTACGACGCGGCCTGCCACCACGCCGACCGGCCGCGGTTCCTCGCCGCGTGGGTGGCGACGCCCGGACACCGCGCGCTGGTGCGCGTGGCCGACGGACGGCCGGTCGGGTACGGGGTGGTCCGCCCCGCGCGGGACGAGGCACGGATCGGGCCGCTCTTCGCGGACACCCCGGCCGACGCGGGAGCGCTGCTCGACGCGCTCGCCGCCGAGGCGCGGGACTTCGGCTCGGACCGGATCGCGGTGGACATGCCGGAGTCGAACCCGGCGGCGGCCCGGCTGGCCGAGGAGCGGGGGCTGCGGCCGACGTTCGAGACGGCCCGGATGTACACGGGCCCGGTGCGCCCGGTGGCGCGCGAGCGGGTCTTCGGGGTCACGACCCTCGAACTGGGCTGACCCGGAGGACCGTCCGAGCGGGACGGTCCGAGCGGGCAGTCCGCACAAGGCCGTCTGGACAAGGCCGTCCGATCGGGGCGGCCCGGGGGCCGGAGCCGGGACGGGCCGGAGCGAGCAAGCCGGGCTGGGCTGGGCTGGAGCAAGCCGGGCGGGACCGAGCGGGACCGGACCGGGCGGGTAGGGAGCCTGTCCTGACGGACCGGGCAGGGACCGGGCAGAGACCAAGCAAGGCAGGCGCGAGCCGAGCCCGCTGGGACCGGGCGGGGCGGGCGGGCAGGGCCGAGGCAAGCCTGACCGGGCGAGTACAAGTCGAGCCCGACGGGACCGAGCAGGGCAGGGCCGAGCAAGCCTGATCCGGCGAATACGAGCCGCGCCCGGCGGGACCGGGCCGGACCTGACCCCGCGAATGCGAGCCGAGCCCGACGGGACCGAGCAAGGCAGGGCCGAGGCAAGCCCGACCCCGCGAATACGAGCCGCGCCCGGCGGGACCGGACCGGGCCCCGCTCGACCGGGCCCGCCCGGCCCGACGCGCGCCCACCCCGAACCGGGGTCCCTTCGAACCGGCCGAAACCGGCAGGTCCGGCCGAACCGGCCCGATCCCGGACTGCTGTCAGCGGGAAGGGGCGGGGCGGGGGCGCGCGAGACGCCCCCGCCCCGCCCCTTCCGTCGTCCCCTCCCTCGCCACCCCCCGCCGCCCCCTGAGGGGTGACAAGGGTTTTCCCCGTATCGGGTTCACCCCCCCGTTGCCTACTGTCCTCCGCACCGGCAGATACCATCCCCCGACCGCACCTGACAGGTGCATGTGGAGGGTGCCATCCGCCGGTGACGGCCTTGACCCGGGCCGTTGCGCCGGTGGCGGCGCATGGGCCCCCCAGCCCAGGGACCTGCGGACCGCGACCCCACTTCGCTCCGTGCGCCCCGCGCCGCCGCCACTGCTCCGCAGTTACGTCGTGATCGAAAGGGCCACACCTTGAACGGTTCCAGGCGGAGACTCATATCCGTGGTCGCGAGCGCCGCGATACTCGGCGCCACTACCACCACCTCCGGGGCGTTCGCCGCCGCCCCGGGCGCAGCCACCCCGAAGCCCGCCCCGGCTTCGCAGACGATGCGGGCGCTCCCCAGCGCCCCCGTCGAGAAGGTCATCGTCACCTACAAGAACCAGGCCGCCGAGGCCGGTTCCAACACCGCCGCGAAGAGCGACACGGCCGAGAAGGCCGCGAAGACGGGCGAGAAGCTCTCCTTCGAACGCCGCCTCGCGGGCGGTGGCGCCCTCGTGGACCTGGGCGGCGGGGCCACCCCGCAGGACCTGACCGAGGTCATGGCCGCCTTCCGCGCCGACCCGTCCGTCGCCTCCGTCGAGCCGGACATCCGCGCCTACGCGATGGCGGTCACGCCGAACGACACCGACTACGCCAAGCAGTGGGACCTCTTCGAGCCCACCGGTGGCATGAACGTTCCTGCGGCCTGGAACAAGACGACCGGCTCCGGCGTCACCGTGGCCGTCATCGACACCGGCTACGCCGCCCACTCGGACCTGGCGGCCAACGTCGTCGCCGGATACGACTTCATCTCCGCCTCCGCCGACGCCCGCGACGGCAACGGCCGTGACGCGGACCCGAAGGACGAGGGCGACTGGAACGCCACCGACAACGAGTGCGGCGTCGGCTCCAAGGCCTCCAGCTCCTCCTGGCACGGCACCCATGTGGCCGGCACCATCGGCGCCGTCACCAACAACACCAAGGGCATCGCGGGCATCGCGTACAACGCGAAGATCCAGCCCGTGCGCGTGCTCGGCAAGTGCGGCGGCTCGTCCTCCGACATCGCCGACGCCATCACCTGGGCCTCCGGCGGCTCCGTGCCGGGCATCCCCGCGAACGCGAACCCGGCGAAGGTCGTCAACCTGAGCCTGGGCGGCGCCAGCTCCACCTGCCCGAGCGTCTACCAGACCGCCATCAACGGCGCCGTCGCGCGCGGCACCACCGTCGTCGTCGCCGCGGGCAACAGCAACGCCAACACCTCCGGCTTCACCCCCGCCAACTGCGCCAACGTCATCACCGTGGCGTCGACCAACCGTGACGGCAGCCGCTCGTACTACTCCAACTTCGGCGCCCTGGTGGACGTGGCCGCGCCCGGCGGCGAGACCCGCCGCGCCACCGACACGCCCGGCACCGTCACCACCCCCGAGAACGCCATCTACTCCACGCTGAACTCGGGCACGACCACCCAGTCGGCCGAGAACTACAAGCCGTACCAGGGCACCTCGATGGCGGCGCCGCACATCGCCGGTCTCGCCGCGCTGCTCAAGTCGGCGAAGAGCACCCTGACCCCGGCGCAGATCGAGACCGCGATCAAGGCCAACGCCCGTCCGCTGCCCGGCACCTGCACCGGCGGCTGCGGCAGCGGCATCGCCGACACGGCCAAGACCGTCGACTCCGTCACGGCCACCCCGCCCGCGGGTACGGTCTTCACCAACGCGACCGACGTGACGGTCCCGGACAACACCACGGTGACGTCCTCGATCGCCGTCACCGGCCGCACCGGCAACGCGCCCGCCGCCCTCAAGGTCGACGTGGACATCAAGCACACCTGGCGCGGAGACCTGGTCGTCGACCTGGTCGCCCCCGACGGCACGGTGCGCAACCTGAAGGCGTCCGCCTCCTCGGACAGCGCCGACAACGTCCTGGCCACCTACACGGTCGACGCGTCGAGCGAGGTCGCCAACGGCACCTGGAAGCTCCAGGTCCGCGATGTGGCCACGGGTGACACCGGTTACATCGACTCGTGGAGCCTCACCTTCTGACGCATCGCGTCCCCCGCAGAACCACCCCCCACATCAGCATCACCGCTGGTCAGCGACGCGCTCGTGGTCCACACCACGGGCGCGTCCTGGCGTCCGCGCCCATCGGCCGGCCGGGGCGCCCTGTCCGTATGCCGGACAAGGGGCCTGGACTCCGCCGGTGGGCTCCGTATTCTCAGCCCACGGGGCCCACGGGCCGGCCCCGGGGCGGAGGGGATGACCAGTGGCGACAGCTCCGTACCTCGTTCCCCGCCCCACGGGTACGGCGCCGGGGCCGACGCCCGTCGGCCGCGAGGAACTCCTCACCCGGCTCGAACGCGCCCTCGCCGCCCGGGGCCGCGCCCTGCTGACCGGCCCCGCCGGAGTCGGCAAGACCGAGATCGCGTTCGCCGCCGCCACCCGTGCCGAGGCCCGCGGCGAGACCGTCATCTGGCTGGCGACCCTGCCCTCCGACCGCGAGATACCCGGGGCTTCGGCCGCCGCGCTCGTCGCCTCCGTCGCGGCCACCACGGTCCGCCCCGACTCCGGTCCCGACCCCGGCGCCCACCCGCCCGGGACCCCCGGGGTCCTCGCCGGACTCCCCGGCCCCCAGCGCACCGCCGTCGCCATGCTCTGTCGCGAGGCGCCCCTCGCGGCGGGCGGCTGGGACCCGATCGCGCTGCGGCTCGGCATCGCCCAGATCCTGCGCGCCCTCACCCGCCGGGGGCCCGTCCTCCTCGTCGTCGACGGGGCGCAGCACATGGACGCCGACAGCGCCGACCTGCTCCGTTCCGCCCTCCATCTGGCGCCGCCCAGCCTGCGGGTGGTGGCCGTCGAGACCCCGGAGCCGTACGCGGAGGCGGGCGGGCCCTACCGCGAACCCCACCGGACCGAGGCCCCGTACTCCACCCGTCTCTGGGTGCCGTCCGAGGCGGACGTCCTGCTCGTGCCGCCGCTGCACGCCGACGAGATCGCCGAACTCCTCATCCATCACCGGCTGCCCTCCCGGATGGCCGGACGCATCCACCGCGCCAGCGGCGGCAATCCCCGGCTCGCGCTCGCCGTGGGCCGTTCGCTCGCCGACGCCCGGACCCCCGTGCACCACGCCGAGGCCCTCACGCTCTCCGGCCGGGCCCGCGACCTCGCCCGCCAGCTCCTCGGCGCCGCGCCCCCCGCCGTCCGCGAGACCCTGCTGCTCGCCGCCCTCGCGCTGCGCCCGTCCGCGGCCCTGGTGCGGCGTGCGGGACGGTCCAACGCCGAGGCGGACCTCGCGGCGGCCGAACGCGCGGGCCTGGTGTCGCTCGCCGAGGACGGCTCCCTCGCCTTCACCGCGGGGCTGCTGCCCTCCACCCTCGTGCACGACGCCTGCTGGGCCGAGCGGAGCGCCGGGCACGCGGCCCTCGCGGAGGTCGTCGACGATCCCGTCGAGGCGGTACGGCACCGGGCCCTCGCCACCGACCGTCCCGACGAGGACCTGGCCGCCGAGGTCGCCGCCGCCGCCGACCTCGCCCGCCGCCGGGGCAACAGCGCGCTCGCCGCCGAACTCGCCCTGCTGGCAGCCGAGTCCACCCCCGGGCGGCACGGCACCCGACGGATCGCCCGGCTCGTGGACGCCGCCGAGGAGGCCGCCCGCGCGGCCCGCGCCGACCTGGCGATGCGGGCCGCCACCGATCTGCTCGCCCGCGACGCCGAACCCGCCGACCGGGTCAGGGCGCGGCTCGCCGTGCTCGACACGGCGGGGCAGGGCCTCACCGGGCTCGACGAGATGTACGTGCACGCCATGGAGGACTCCGAGGAGGACACCGCCCTGCGGGCCGCCGTCCAACTGCGGCTGGCCATCAAGTACGTGCTGGCCGACGGCGACCCGGAGCGCTCCAGGACCGCCGCCCTCGAATCGGCCGCGCTCGCCGCCTCCACCGGCGACCCGCGCCTCGCCGCCCAGGCGCTGACCGTCCAGGCGCGGATGGAACGGGCCCTGGGATCGCCCGACACCGAGGCCGTCCTCGCCCAGGCCCGCGCCCTGGAACTGGCCGAACGTCCCCTCGGCATCCGCAACGCCGCCCAGATCCTGACGATCCGTCACGCCCTTTTCGACGACCGGCTGTCCGACGCCCGCGACGAACTCGGCGCGCTCCTCCCGCTGGTGCGGCGGCGCGGCTCCGTCGAGGACGCCATCGAGCTCTTCCGCACCCTCGCCGAGATCGAGTCCCGGATCGGCCGCTGCTCCACCGCCCTCGCGCACGCCGGGCAGTCCCTCGCCCTCACCCTGGAGGCGGGCCTCTCCCCCGGCCCCGCCTGGTACGCCCTCGCCCTCGCAGAGACCGCGGGCGGCAGCTTCGCACGGGCCGCGAGCTACGCCCGGCGCAGCGTCCAGGCCTCGGAGGAGGAGGGCGACCGGATCTTCCTCTCCCGCAGCCGGTACGCGCTCGGCCGGGTCCAGCTCGTCAACGGGGACGTCGCCGCCGCTCTGGAGACCCTGCGGCGCGTCCAGGCCGACGAGCGCGCCCAGTCGACCGTGGACCCCTCGATGCTGCGCTGGCACGAGGAACTGGCCGAGGCGCTGCTCGCCACCGACTCGGGCGACGAGGCCCGGAGCCTCCTGGAAGAGGTGCGTCCGGTGGCCGCCCGGCTCGGCCGGAGCACGGTCCTGCTCGGCTGTGACCGGGTCCACGGGCTGTGGCTCGCGGCGGAGGGGCGGACGGACGAGGCGGCGCAGTCGCTCACCAGGACGGCCGAGCGGTTCGGGCGCGCCGGACTGCCCCTGGAGCGGGGGCGGGCCCTGATCGCGCTGGCCCGGGTGGAACGGCGCAGACGGCGCAGGTCGGCGGCGCAGGGCGCCCTGTACGAGGCGGCGACCGTGTTCGAACGGGCGGGGGCGGCGCCGTGGCTGGCCCTCGCCACCGAGACCCCGGCGGGTGGCGCCGCCGAGGGCCCCGGGCCCGGCTCCGGGAGCGAGGAGGCGCTGCCCGGGATCTCCGCGCTCACGGAGGCGGAGCTGCGGCTGGCCCGGCTCGTCGGGCAGGGCGCCAGCAACCAGGAGGCGGCGGCGAAGCTGTATCTGAGCGTGAAGACGGTGGAGGCGCGGCTCACCCGGATCTACCAGAAGCTCGACGTCCGTTCACGGGCACAGCTGGCGACGGCCCTGCGGCCGTGATCCGGGAGCCCCCTTCGGCGCCCCGCCGGGAGGACCCTCACACTCCGCGCCCTGCCGGGAGGACCTCCACCCTCCATCGACAACCACAGCTGTCAGCACCGCCAGACGTAAACTAAAGTTGTCACATGACAGCGCCTGAGATCACTCCCGAAGAGCGCTCCGCGCTCGACAAGGCCCTCCTCGACGCCCTCACCCCCCTCGCCTCGGCCCTGCGCACCCGCGCCACGGGCCTGCCCGAGGAGCGCGCGTGGAGCGCGGACCCGGTCGAGGTGACCCTGTCCGTGCTCGCCACCTGGAAGGTGGTGGACGCGCGGGTCAGGCATCTCACCGCGACGGCGGCGGGCACCGCCGGGGCCTACGGCGCGAGTTACGAGCAGCTCGGCGCCGCGTGGGGCATCACCCGGCAGGGCGCGCGCAAGAAGTGGCCCGACGCGGTCGGACGGGGGCCGGGCGCCCCGGTCGTGCTCGAACTCTTCGGCGGCCGGGCCGAACTGATCGACGATCAGCTCTCGGGGCGATGGCGATGGACGGGCCTGGGCGCCGACGGCGTCCGAGGGGCGGCCGACCCCGGGACACCGTCCGCGACCAAGGAGGAAGCCGCCGCCTACGCGGGCGCCTTCCTGAGGGAGCACGGCACGGGACCCGTTCAGGACCCGTCCGGGAGGAGCAGCGCGTAGGTGCCCCGGGCCCGGGTGCCGTCGGGGAGGCGCCACTCGGCCTCCACCCGGCCTCCGGCGACGGGGCTTGCCTCCGGGCCGGGGCTCAGACGGCGGCTCAGCCGCAGGATCGGGGCGGCGCCCCCGGCGCGTACCGGCACATCGGTGTGGTCGGGGCCGTCCACGGCTCCGACCGGTTCCGCGTCGGACGGGCCCGCCGGTGCGGCGGCCGTCACGGTGACGGTGGGGTCGACGGCGTCGCTGAGGCTCTGGTCCTGGGCGTGCGTCCGGCCGGTGAGGAGGGCGTACAACTGGGCGACGAGCACCGGGTCGTGGGCGCCGTCGTAGATCCAGCGGGTGCCCAGGACGCCGTGTTCGGAGGTCCCGACGAGCGCGTGCCCGGCGCCCGGCAGGGGTGCCGACCGGTAGGTGAGGGGGACGAGGTACGCGGCTCCGTCCCGGTCGGTCACCGCCATGAACTCGATTCCGACCTCGCCCGCCGGGTCGTCGAGGCGGAAGCCCCCGGCCTTCGCGGGGCTCGCCACCGTGCCCGCGAACCACTCCCGGCCGGGGAGCCACGCGGCGAGCAGTTCCAGCTTGGTGGGCCGCATGGTGGTCTCGTGGATGACGGCCATCGCGTCTCTTCTCCCTCGTCTCGTCGCCCCGGGCTTCCCGGGTGCGGGCCCGCGCAACGTAACAGACCGGTCCGGGGCCGCCGCGCGCACCGGGCCGCCCCGGCCTAGCCTGGAAGGTGGAGTTGTCCCCGGTCGGCAGGAGGGCCCGCCGTGAGGTACTCACGCACATGCCGCAGACGCGTCTGCGCGGGCATCGCGGCTCTCGGGATCTTCGCCGCGCCGGTCGGCGCGGGCGCCGCCTTCGCCGCCGAACCACCCGCCCCCGGAACGGTCCTGACGAGTTCGTCCCCGGCGGCGCGCGACGACTTCCCGCAACTGACCCCGGCGGTCGCCCAGCAACTCGACCGGGCGGTCCAGGACGTGATGAGGCAGACGGGCGTGCCCGGTGTGACGGTCGGCCTCTCCGCGCCGGGCAAGGGCACGTACATCCGCTCCTTCGGCGTGGCCGACAAGGAGACCCGGCAGCCGATGGACCCCGGTCTGTACATGCGGATCGGCAGCGAGACCAAGACGTTCACGGTCACCGCGCTGCTCCAACTCGTCGACCAGGGCAAGGTCAAGCTCGACGACCCGATCTCGCGGTACGTGGACGGGGTGCCGAACGGCGACCGGATCACCCTGCGGAACCTCGCGTCGATGCGCAGCGGACTGTTCAACTACTCGGCGGACGACGGCTTCTACAAGGCGTTCACCACCGATCCCGACCGGCCCTTCACCCCGCAGGAGTTGCTGGACTACTCGTTCAAGCACCCGGTGAAGTTCCAGCCGGGCGCCGAGTTCGACTACTGCAACACCAACCTGATCCTGCTGGGCCTCGTCGTGGAGAAGGCCGGAGGGATGCCGCTGGACGAGTTCGTCCAGAAGAACGTCCTGGACCCGGCGGGTCTGCGGCACACGGTCTTCCCGACGGACGCCGCCTTCCCCAGCCCGCACGCGCACGGCTACACCGTTCAGACCGCGTCGGGCAAGCTGGAGGACGCCACCGACTGGAACCCGTCCTGGGGCTGGGCGGCCGGAGCGATGATCTCCGACCTCCAGGACCTGCGGACCTGGGCGAGGGTGGTCGCCACCGGGACCCTCATCAGCCCCGCGACCCAGGCGGAGCGGCTGCACACGTACCCGACGGGGGTGCCCGGCGCGGGATACGGGCTCGGCATCTTCGACATCCAGGGGTGGATCGGGCACAACGGCTCCCTGCCGGGGTACCAGTCGCTGACCATCTATCTGCCGGAGTCCCGGGCGACCCTGGTCGTCCTGGTCAACACCGACGTCACCCACGAGGGCAACGCGCCCAGCACCCTCTTCGGCCAGGCGATCACCCGGATCGTGAGCCCGGGACACGTCTACGACATTCCCGTCCCGGCGACGCCGAGCACGGGCTGACGCCCCCCTCCGATGCTCCGGACCGGGGCCGACACTCCTGATAATGTCCGAAATACCCTTTAGTTCCATACGTTGCTCGCGGTACGCAGCCGTGCCGCCGCACCGCACCACGGGAGCATGAATGACCGGTGGACCCGAGCCCATCAGCGCCGACGCCCGCAAGGGCCTGGAGCGGGAGCTGGCCGACCTGCGCACCGAGCGCGAGGCCGTCGCCGTGACCCTGCGGGACGGCGGCGGCGACCAGCCGGGCGACCACGCCGACCAGGCCGACGAACTCGAACGCGTCACGGAGCTGAACCGGCTGGACCTGCGCATCGACGAGATCCACGGGCGCCTCGCCGAGGCCGCGACGGCCGGGGCACCCCGTACCGACGCGGTCGGCGTCGGTACCACCGTGACCGTGCGGTTCGAGGACGGCACCCGCACCACGGTCCGCATCGGCGAGGACGCGGTCGTCCTCGACGGAACCGTCGTCACCGTCGACAGCCCGCTCGGCGGCGCCCTGCTCGGCCACCGGGCCGGTGACACCGTCTCGTACCTGACGCCCGAGGGCCCGGCGACCGCGGTCGTCCTGTCCCTGGGCGGCTGACCGGACGACCGGCACGGCGACCACCGGTCCGCCGCCCGGCCCGGTGGTCGCCGTCGTCGCCTCCCGTGTCGTCCCGACCGCGTTCCGGCCGACCGCCCGTCACGTGCCTTCCCGCACGGCCCGGTCGCCCCGCGCCTCAGAGTTCCAGGACGACCACGGCCTCGTCGGTGTACGCGAGGAACGTCAGCGTCTCCAGGAAGTACAGCTGGACGCTGTCCGCGTCGTGCCCGGTGTAGCCGATCGCCAGGTCCTGCCCGAGGCGCAGCTCGAAGTCGCCGCCCCGGGTGGACAGGACGAAGCCGCCGCTGAGCGCCGGGGCCCAGATCGGGGAGCCGTCCAGCATCCGGGTGAGGTGCGCGGCGATCGGATAGCCGTGGTCGGAGGTCTCGCTGACCGCCCGGTACTCGTCGGGGCCCAGGAGCAGGGCGTACGGTCCGTCGACACCCGCGAGGCGCAGGGCGGTCAGTGCCCGGCTCACCGCGTCGGGGTAGTCGCGCGGTTCGGCGGGCAGCCGCACCACCGGGTTGGAGGACCGGGCGCGCAGCCCTTCGACGCCCGCCGCCCCGTACCCGTCGAAGATCGTCCGGTCCTCGACGAACGCCATCGCGCGGGCCGCGTCCTTGACGGGCTGCCAGTCGGAGTCCTTGGAGCCGCGCTCGACGTCGTCCACGGCGGACCGGGCGACGGTGAACGGCACCCTGAGCTCGACCAGGGGTCTCGACTCGCGGAGCCGGGCCGTGACACCGGGGGCGGGCGGGCTCATCTCGGTGAGGTGCCCGGTGCCGACGGCGGAGAGTTCCGGCCCGGCCGGGTCGGGCACGTCGACGACCCGGCGCCCGGCCACATGGCGCCGGAAGGTGCGGCGGGCCTCCTCCTCGATCTCGGCCCAGGCGTCCGCGGTGATCGGGGCGAGTTCGCGGTGCAGGTTGGTGGTGGCGAGTCCGTGGTGGACGTGACCGGTGGCCTCGGGGGTCGTCATGGGGGCTCAGGCTCCTTTCAGGCCGCCGATGCCGAGGGTGTCCCCCGGGCGGGCGGCGTCCGGCGGCGCGGCGGGCAGGTCGTCGAGGAGGCCGGCGCTCGGCACGAAGAACAGGTTGCCGGTGACGGCCCGGGAGAAGTCGAGGATGCGGTCGGTGGTGCCCGGCGGGTTCCCGAGGAACATGTTCCGCAGCATCCGCTCGGTGACGGAGGGCGTCCTCGCGTACCCGATGAAGTACGTGCCGAACTCGCCCCGTCCGACCTGCCCGAACGGCATGTTCGCGCGGACGATCTGCCGGGAGACGCCGTCCTCGTCGACGATCGTGTTCAGCGCGACGTGCGAGTCCGCCGGTTTGACGTCGTCGGGCATCTCCACGTTCGCCGCCTTGCTCCGGCCGATGGCCCGTTCCTGCTGTTCGACGGTGAGCGCGTCCCAGGCGGCGAGGTCGTGCAGGTACTTCTGCACGACGACATAGCTGCCGCCCCGGAAGCCGGGGTCCTCGTCGCCGATGTGGACGGCTCCGGTCGCGGTGGCGCCCACGGGGTTCTCGCTGCCGTCGACGAAGCCGAGGAGGTCGCGCTCGTCGAAGTACGTGAAGCCGTGCACCTCGTCCACGACGCCGACCGCGCCGCCGAGCCGGTCGACGATCAGCCGGGCCAGCTCGAAGCAGAGGTCGGGGCGCCGGGCCCGCAGATGGAACAGCAGGTCGCCGGGGGTGGCCGGGGCGCGGTGCCGGGGGCCGTTCAGAGGAGGGAAGGGGTGCAGCTCGCGGGGGCGCGGGCCGCCGACGAGCCGGTCCCAGGCGTCGGAGCCGATCCCCGCGACACAGGTGAGACCGGCGTCGCGCAGCCGGAACGAGACGGAGCGGGTCAGGCCCGAGAGGTCCTGGAGCACGTCCCTGACCGTGGCCTCGCCACCGGGGTTGACGGTGGCCACCAGGAACACGGCGGCCCGGGTGGGCGGCGTGACGACGGGCTGGACGACGACCATGGCGCTCCCGGCCGGACGGTGATCAGTGGGGCTCCCGATCGCTCGCACCCGCGCGTGCCGACAGAGCCCACACGCGTAAATGCCCGCAAAAGGGAAGAACGGAACAGCGTCAGCGTAGGCGGGGAGCTGCGGGCGCGCAGCACGGGATCGGCCGGGTGGCAGCCCCGGGCACCCCGTGGGGAACCCGTACGGGGTGCCCGTGGCAGAGTCGTACGGGGCGGCCGGGAGCGGTGCGCCCGTCATCACGCCCGGGGCGGTGCTCCGAGGAGAGGAGCGGACCATGGGCCGAGTGACCGTACGGCGGCGGGTCCTGCGCGTACGGGAGGGTGACGCCTCCTACCGTCCGGACACCCTGGCCGCCGAGGAGCCGATGGAGATCCGTGTCGGCGGACGCCCGCTGACCGTGACGATGCGCACTCCGGGGGACGACTTCGACCTCGCCGTCGGGTTCCTGGTCAGCGAGGGGGTGGTGCACCGCGCCGCCGACGTGGCCGGGATCCGCTACTGCGCGGGCGCCACCGCCGACGGCGGCAACACGTACAACGTGGTCGACGTCGCGCTGGCCCCCGGGGTCGCCGCCCCCGACGCCTCCCTGGAACGCAATTTCTACACGACGTCCTCGTGCGGTCTGTGCGGCAAGGCCAGTCTCGACGCGGTCCGCACCACGGCCGCCTGGTCGGTCGCCGGGGACCCGCTGCGGATCGGCACGGAGGTCCTGGCCGCCCTCCCGGACCGGCTGCGGGCGGCCCAGCGGGTCTTCGACGCGACCGGGGGGCTGCACGCGGCCGGGCTCTTCGACGCCGGGGGCGAACTGCTGTGCCTGCGGGAGGACGTCGGTCGGCACAACGCGGTGGACAAGGTCGTCGGGCACGCCCTGCGCGAGGGTCTGCTGCCGTTGCGCGGATCGGTCCTGATGGTCAGCGGCCGGGCCTCGTTCGAGCTGGTGCAGAAGGCGGTGATGGCCGGGATCCCGCTGCTGGCCGCGGTCTCGGCGCCGTCGTCGCTGGCCGTGGACCTCGCCGCCGAGAGCGGTCTGACCCTGGTGGGCTTCCTGCGCGGCACGTCGATGAACGTGTACGCGGGTGACGAACGGCTCCACCCGGCCCCGACCGCCTGAGACCCGGAACGCGCGGGCCTCGGGGCCCGGCCTGGACGGGCCGGGCCCCGAGGCGGGCGGGTCGGGTCAGGCGGCTGCCGCGCCGCTCTCCGCCGGTTCCCCGCCGGTGTCCGGGGCCGCTTCCGCGTCCGTGCTCCCGCCGCCGTCCGTCGGCGCGGGCTTCCGGACGGTGCAGTGCAGCGAGTCGTCGATCACGTCGGCGACGATCGTGTCCCCGGGATCGGCCTCGCCGCCGAGGAGCAGGGAGGCGATCCGGTTGTCCAGCTCGGTCTGGATCGTGCGGCGCAGCGGACGCGCGCCGAACTCCGGCTGGTGGCCGTGGGCGACCAGGAGCTTCTTCGCCGCGTCGGTGACCTCCAGGGTCATGCCCTGTGCCCGCACCCGGTGCTTGCTGCGGTCCAGGAGGTGGTCGACGATCTCCGACAGGTCGTCCTCGGTGAGGCTGTGGAAGACGATGATGTCGTCGATGCGGTTGAGGAACTCGGGCAGGAACCGGCCCCGCAGGTCCTCCATCAGCTCGTCCTTCAGCTCGGCGGCGTCGCCCTCGTGCGCGAGGATGCGGTGCGCACCGATGTTGGACGTCATGATGACGACACAGTGCCGGAGGTCGACCGTGCGGCCCTGCCCGTCGGTGAGGCGCCCGTCGTCGAGGATCTGGAGCAGGGTGTTGAAGACGTCGGGGTGCGCCTTCTCCACCTCGTCGAACAGGACGACGCTGTACGGGTTGCGGCGCACCTTCTCGGTGAGCTGTCCGGCCTCCTCGTAACCGACGTATCCGGGGGGTGCCCCGACGAGCCGGGCGACCGTGTGCTTCTCCTGGAACTCGCTCATGTCGAAGCGGATCATCCGGTCCTCGTCGCCGAAGAGGAGGTCGGCGAGGGTCTTGGCGAGTTCGGTCTTGCCGACGCCGGTCGGGCCGAGGAAGAGGAAGGAGCCGACGGGACGGTTCGGGTCGCCCATGCCCGCGCGGCTGCGGCGCACCGCCTCGGAGACGGCGGTGACGGCCTCGTCCTGGCCGACGATCCGGGCGTGCATCTCCTCCTCCAGCCTGAGGAGCTTCTCCTTCTCGCTGGCGGTGAGCTGGGAGACGGGGATGCCGGTCCGCCGGGACACGATGTCGGCGATGTCGGAGGCGGTGACGGAGACGACGCCCTCGCGGCGCTCCTCGACTCCGGCGAGTTCGCCCTCGACGTCGGCGATCTCCCGCTTCAGTCCGGCGGCCTTGTCGAACTGCTCGGCGGCCACGGCCTGGTCCTTCTCGCGCCGCAGCTTGGCGAGCCGGTCCTCGCGGCTGACGACCTCGGTGGAGCGGGCCGCGCCGCGCAGCCGTACGCGTGCGCCCGCCTGGTCCATCAGGTCGATGGCCTTGTCGGGCAGGAAGCGGTCGCTGATGTACCGGTCGGAGAGTTCGGCCGCCGCCGTGAGGGCGCCGTCGGCGAACCGGACCTGGTGGTGGGCCTCGTACGCGTCCCGCAGTCCTTCGAGGATCTGCACGGTCTCCTCGACCGTGGGCTCCGGGATGAGCACGGGCTGGAAGCGGCGCTCCAGGGCCGCGTCCTTCTCGATGTGCTTGCGGTACTCGTCGATGGTGGTGGCGCCGACGACGTGCAGCTCCCCCCGGGCGAGGGCGGGCTTGAGCATGTTGCCCGCGTCCATCGCCCCCTCGCCGGTGGCGCCCGCGCCGACGACGGTGTGGAGTTCGTCGATGAAGACGATGACGTCGCCGCCCGCGTTCTGGACGTCCTCGATGACCTTCTTCAGGCGTTCCTCGAACTGGCCCCGGTACTGCGCGCCCGCCACCATGCCCGACAGGTCCAGGGAGACGACCCGTTTGCCCTTGAGGGTGGCCGGGACCTCGTCGGCGACGATCCGCTGGGCGAGACCCTCCACGATGGCGGTCTTGCCGACGCCGGGCTCGCCGATGAGGACGGGGTTGTTCTTGGAACGGCGGGAGAGGATCTCGATGGTCTGCTCGATCTCCTCGGCCCGGCCGACGACCGGGTCGAGCTTTCCGGCCCTGGCCTCCTCCGTGAGGTCCCTGCCGAACTCGTCGAGGGTCGTCGCGGGCTGCTTGGGCGCGGTCTGGGCCCCGCCTTCGGGACGGGCCGCCCGGTCCGTGAGGCCACGGAGCTTCTCCACGTCCTGGCCGTCCGCGCCCAGCAGCCGGGTGGCGCCGGAGTCGGAGTCGTCGAGGAGGGCGGCGAGGATGTGCTCGGGACCGATGTACGACACGCCCGCCTGCCGCGAACGCCCGTAGGCGGCGGCCAGGGTGCGCTTCGCGGCCGGGGTGAGCCCCGGTTCCGAGGAGGGTTCGCCGGACTCCCTGGGCAGCACCGCGTCGAGCTGCGCCGCGAGCGCCTCGGGGTCGACGCCGACCTGGGAGAGGAGCCGCCGCGAGGGATCGACCTGCGTCGCCGCCCACAGGAGGTGCTCGGTGTCGAGGTCGGAGGTGCCGTCCTCCTCCGCCTTGCGGGTGGCCAGGCCGAGGAGTTCGTGCGAGGACTCGGTCAGCAGCCGTCCGATGGGGACGCGCTGCACGGCCGGGGGCGACGACGCGGGCGACATTCCGAAGAACCGGTTCAGCATGTCATTGAACGGATCGGACGAACCGAGCGGTGAACCGAACGCCATCGACATGTCAGCTCCAGGGACGCGGAGGGGGTCGAACCCACTCAAACCTGGCGGTTCGGGCTCCGCAACCGGAATGGACCGGACTCCACGGTGGTACGGCCCCCCGGAGAGCCTCCGGAAACACCGCCAGTACGGCCCCGGCCCCACGGCCACGAACAGGACGCGGCCGACGACGGCGAGGGGGGCGGGGCGGCAGGACTGGCGGGCCCGGCG
The DNA here is from genome assembly GCF_042754005.1 of Streptomyces sp. NPDC059247. Classification (NCBI taxonomy): domain Bacteria; kingdom Bacillati; phylum Actinomycetota; class Actinomycetes; order Kitasatosporales; family Streptomycetaceae; genus Streptomyces; species Streptomyces sp. NPDC059247. The sequence goes on along the minus strand of NZ_JBHYZW010000001.1, from coordinate 477,935 downwards.
GGGACAGCAGGGGGCGGCGGGCCCGGCGGGGATCACCAGCCCGGCGGGCCCGGCGAGGCCGAAGCCCGGAAGCCTCGGACGCCCGCGAGCCCCGCCCGGAGCCCCGCGCACCGGACGCCCACGAGCCCCGCGAGCACCGCCCGGACGGAGATTCGGCCGGAGATTCGGCCTCCGTGGCCGGTCCCGGGCCCGGCCGCACCCCAACGCGGAGGTGCGCCGCCGGACCCCACAGCTCCCCGTCGACGACCGATCGCCGTACGGATGCCCCCGGGGCCGGTTACCGCCAGTCGTCCCAGGGCGGCGGCTCCTCCGTCTCGTCCAGGTCGTAGGGCGGTTCCTCGTCGTACGGAGCGTCCGCCGGAAACGCCTCGGTACGGGCGGCGGTCCCGGCGGAGGGACCCGCCCCGCGCCCCGCGGCGGCGCCACCGCCGGTGACGGCCGCCGTTCCGGTGGAGGACCCGCTCCCGCTCGTTCCCGCCGGGGACCCGTTCCCGGCGGCCGTCTCCGTTCCGGCGGGGGCCCCGCCGCCGCCCGCTCCGCATTCCGCGAGCGCGCCGAGGACGCCCTCCGCGTACTTGGCGAGCTTGGCCTCGCCGACCCCACCGACCGTGCCCAGCTCCGCCACCGTGCCGGGGAGCAGCGTCGCGATCTCCCGGAGGGTCGCGTCGTGGAAGACGACGTACGCCGGTACGCCCTGCTCGCGGGCGGTCGCCGCCCGCCAGGCGCGGAGGGCCTCGAAGACCGGCGCGGCGGCGGCGGGCAGGTCCACCGGCACCCGGGCGCCCTTGCTCGTGCGCGTGCCGGACTCCTTGCGGGCGGCGGCCGGGGCCTTCTCCTTCCGCATGGTGACGGTGCGGTGTCCGCCGAGGACCTCGCCGCTGCCGTCGGTGAGGACGAGGGTGCCGTAGTCGCCCTCCACCGCGAGGAGGCCCTGCGCGAGCAGCTGCCGGACGACGCCCCGCCATTCGGCGGTCCCCAGGTCGGCGCCGATGCCGAACACCGAGAGCCCGTCGTGGTCGAACTGGATGACCTTGGCGGTCCGCTTGCCCTGGAGGATGTCGATGATCTGGCCCGCGCCGAACTTCTGGCGCCGCTCCTTGGCGAGCCGCCACACCGTGGACAGCAGCTTCTGGGCCGCGACCGTGCCGTCCCAGGACTCGGCGGGGGTCAGACAGGCGTCGCAGTTGCCGCAGGGCCCGCTCTCCTGCCCGAAGTAGGCGAGGAGCCGCACACGGCGGCAGTCGACGGTCTCGCAGAGCGCGAGCATCGCGTCGAGGTGCTGGGCGAGGGAGCGCCGGTGCTGTTCGTCGCCCTCGGAGCCGTCGATCATCTTCCGCTGCTGGACGACGTCCTGGAGGCCGTACGCCAGCCAGGCGGTGGCCGGTTCTCCGTCGCGTCCGGCGCGACCGGTCTCCTGGTAGTAGCCCTCGACGGACTTCGGCAGGTCCAGGTGGGCGACGAACCGCACGTCGGGCTTGTCGATGCCCATGCCGAAGGCGATCGTCGCAACCACGACGACGCCGTCCTCCCGCAGGAACCGGGCCTGGTTCGCCGCCCGGGTCCGGGCGTCCATGCCCGCGTGGTACGGCACGGCCGCCACGCCGTTCTCCACGAGGAGCGCGGCGGTCTTCTCCACCGAGGAGCGGGACAGGCAGTAGACGACTCCGGCGTCGCCGTCGTGCTCGGTCCTGATCAGTTCGAGCAGCTGCTTGTGCGGGTTGTTCTTGGGGACGATGCGGTACTGGATGTTGGGCCGGTCGAACCCGGCGACGAAGTGCCGGGCCTCCTCCAGGCCGAGGCGGGCGGCGATCTCCCGGTGGGTGGCCTCGGTGGCCGTCGCCGTCAGCGCGATCCTCGGCACCTTGGGCCAGCGCTCGTGCAGCATGGACAGGGCGAGGTAGTCGGGCCGGAAGTCGTGGCCCCACTGGGCGACGCAGTGGGCCTCGTCGATCGCGAACAGCGACACCTTGCCCCGGTCCAGGAGCCGCTGGGTGCCCTCGGTGCGCAGCCGCTCGGGGGCCAGGTAGAGCAGGTCCAGCTCATCGGCGAGGAAGGCCTGCTCGACGGCCTGCCGCTCGTACGTGTCCTGCGTCGAGTTGAGGAAGCCCGCCCGGACGCCGAGGGCCCGGAGCGCGTCCACCTGGTCCTGCATGAGGGCGATCAGCGGGGAGACGACCACGCCCGTGCCGTCCCTGACCAGCGCGGGGATCTGGTAGCAGAGGGACTTGCCGCCGCCGGTCGGCATCAGGACGAGGGCGTCGCCGCCGTCGACGACCTGCTCGATGATCTCCTGCTGCTCCCCTCGGAAGGAGCTGTAGCCGAAGACGCGCTGGAGCACCCGCGCCGCGTCGGAGATCTCGGAGGATTCGTCGGTGAGGACCATTCGTCCAGCCTATAGGCCGCCGGGGACACTCCGGCGGCCCCGGCGGAACCTGTGGACAACCCGGCCGGAGGACCGTACCGGGCAACTGTGCGGGGCCCGTACGGCGTCTTCCCGTACGGTACGGCCGGACCGCACCGGCCACCGCCACGCCCCTGCCGGGGGAACAGGAACGGGACAGAGCATGAGTGACAAGGCGCGCGTCCTCTTCGACGCGCTCGATCTCGACCATGACGGCGCTCTCACACGGGTCGAGGTGATCAACGCCCTCCGGGAGAAGGGTCCGACCCTCGCGGCGCGGGGGGTGATCCCGTTCTGGGGGGTGGGGAGCGACGACGACGCCTCGGCGCTGTTCGACGAGGCCGACCGGAACGGGGACCGGGTGCTGACCTTCGAGGAGTTCGCCGCCCTCGTGGACCGCCGTTTCGGCTGGTGATCAGGGACGGCCGGGCAAGGCCGGAGGGGCGGTCCCGGACGGCCGGAGGGGCGGCGCCGCGCGGGGGAGCGCGGTGCCGCCCCTCGGGGAGGACGGTCGGCCGGGGGGCCGTACGGGTCAGGAGATCTCGGGGAGGACCCCGGCGACCGGCGCGGCCAGGTCGGTGAGCTGGCGGATCTGGCCCAGGTCGTGCAGCCCGTTGAGGCCGCCCAGCTGACCGGCGATCCCGGGGTACTGCGCGCGGGACTCGGCGGGGAGCCCGGTGGTGGCGAGCGCGTCGAGTTCGGCGACCGGGTTGATCGGGGGGCCGAGCGGGCCGGTCGCGGCCTGGGCGGCGGAGGCGCCGCCGAGGCAGGTGAAGGCGGCGGCCACGGCGAGGAGCGAGGTGATGCGTCGTGTAGAGGTCACACCCTCACAACGGCCCGCCCCGCCGTCGGACACGGCCGCCCCCGGTCCCGGCCGCCGAAAGGACCACCCCCGCGCGACCGACGCTCCCGCAGGGGGGGCCGCCTCAGCGATCCCGTACGGCCCCGCCCGCGTCCCCCGCGGGAACGATCGCGTCCCGTACGGGGGCCGCAGGGTCCCGTACGGGGTGGCGGCTCATGATCGAGACGCGGTTGAAGGCGTTGATGGTGATCGCCACCCAGATGACGGCGGAGATCTCGTCGTCGTCCAGGGCGGCGCGGGCCTCCGCGTAGGCGCGGTCCTGCGCGAGGCCGTCCGCCGGGTGGGTGGTGGCCTCGGCGAGGGCGAGGGCGGCGCGCTCCCTGGGGGTGAACAGTTCGGTCTCCCGCCAGGCGGGGAGCACCCCGAGGCGCCGGGACGTGTCACCGGCGCGGAGCGCGGCCCGGGTGTGCACGTCGAGGCAGGAGGCGCAGCCGTTGATCTGTGAGACGCGGAGGTTGACCAGTTCCACGAGGACGCGGTCCAGGCCCGCCCCCGCGGCTTCGGCCCGGACGGTCTCGGCGGTCCTGACCAGCGCCTGGTAGCTCGCCGGGTGCTGCTTGTCGAGGTAGACCCGTCGGCCGTCGGTGGCCCGTGTCACGTCCGTCACGATGTGCTCCTTCGCCGTCCCCGTGCGCTTCACGGGTTCTGGGGCTATGATCCCCCATGATTGTTGAAAACGAAACTACATCTTTCGCAGAGAACCCAGGAACAGGAAAGGGGCCGGCCATGTCCGACACGGAGGTCGAGATCCTCACCCCCCGGGACGTCCCGCTCGGCGGACCGCGCGCCATGACCGTACGCCGCACCCTGCCCCAGCGGTCCAGGACCCTCATCGGCGCCTGGTGCTTCGCCGACCACTACGGGCCCGACCGGGTCGCCGAGTCCGGCGGCATGGACGTGGCACCCCACCCCCACACCGGCCTCCAGACCGTCAGCTGGCTCTTCACCGGAGAGATCGAGCACCGCGACAGCCTCGGCACCCACGCCCTCGTACGGCCCGGCGAGATCAACCTGATGACCGGCGGGCACGGCATCAGCCACACCGAGGTCTCCACCCCCGGCACCACCGTCCTGCACGGCGTCCAGCTCTGGGTGGCCCTCCCCGAGGAACACCGCCACGCCCCCCGCGACTTCCGGCACCACGCGCCCGCGCCGGTCCGGCTCGACGGCGCCGAACTCCGCGTGTTCCTCGGCACCCTCGCCGGGGACACCTCCCCCGTCCCCACCTTCACCCCGCTGCTCGGCGCCGAACTCCTCCTCGACCCCGGCGCCACCGTCACCCTCGACGTCGACCCCGGTTTCGAGCACGGTCTGCTCGTCGACGAAGGCACGGTACGGCTCGCCGGAACCGTCGTGGACCCCGCCGCGCTCGGTTACGTCGCCCCCGGCCGCGCCACCCTGACCCTGACGAACGAGTCCGGCCACCGGGCGCGGGCCGTCCTCCTCGGCGGTACCCCGTTCGAGGAGCGGATCGTGATGTGGTGGAACTTCATCGGCCGCACCCACCAGGACATCGTCACGGCGCGGGAGGAATGGGAGCGTGCCTCCGACCGTTTCGGCCACGTCGAGGGCTACCCGGGCGACCGGCTCCCGGCCCCCGTCCTCCCGAACGCCACCCTCACCCCGCGCGGCAACCCGCCCCGCACCTGAGCCCCCGTTCCCCCCTCCCGTCCCACCCGGAAAGGCACCCCATGAGCGAGCAGACCGGCACCCCCGTCGTCCGTGACGTCGAGGCCCGCCACCGTTACGAGATCCTCGTCGACGACCGGCGCGCGGGCCTCACCGCCTACCGGGACCGCGACCGGCAGCGGGTCTTCTTCCACACCGAGATCGACGACGCCCACGCCGGGCAGGGCCTCGCCTCGATCCTGGTCGAGCGGGCGCTCACCGACGTCCGCGCCTCCGGCAGGCGGATCGTCCCGGTCTGCCCGTACGTGGCCAAGTTCCTGAAGAAGCACGAGGAGTTCGCGGACATCACCGACCCGGTGACCCCCGAGGTCCTCACCTGGCTGGAGGCACAGCTCGCCCGCTGAGCCGGGACCCCCGGGGGCCCTGGATAATGGGCCCCCGGGATTCCTCCGCGCGCGAGCGGCCGTGACCCGGCCGACCGGGAGGAACGAAGACCGATGCCATCGACGGCGCTGACGGCGGGCCTGCGCGTACGACTGACGACGGACCTCCGACTGGGCGGGGTCACCCGGGACGACGGGTCCCCGGCCGGATTCCTGGCCGTGACGGCGGGCACCGAGGGCACGGTCGAGCGGGTGCGCACGTACGAGAAGCGGTGGAGCGCGGACGCCCGCGAGTACGAACGGCTCAAGACGCTCCTCGACGACTACGGCTCCCAGATGCCCCCCGAGAGCCTGGCCCGGCTGGAAGAACAGGTCACCTCCCTGGAAGCCGCGTGGACGGCCTTCCAGCGGGAACGGAACCGGGTGACCGCCCGCATCCGCCTCGACAACGGCCTCGTACTCGACGAGACCCCGGAGGACGCCGTCGTACGGGCGTAGCCGACGGAGACCGCCGACGGGCCCGCCTCGGCGCCTCCGGCCGGGGAAACGGGTCGGGACGTCCTTCGCCGCCTGACCGTCCACGCGGACCGGACCGGGGTCGGACCAGGTCGGGTTCGGGTTCGGACCATGAGCGATGGGCTCACGGGCTCACCCGTCCCACTCGCCTCCTGAGCCCCCTGAGCCCCCTGCCTCCCCCGGCGGAACACCCCCTGCCCTCCGGGGGTGGCCGCCTCGGCGGGTACCCTTCAGCGGGCCGGTCCGGGGCGGACGGCCCCCTCCGCAGCGCTCCCTCCGCAGCCCTCCCTCCGCCCGCTCCCGACGACCTCACGAAGGCCGACCCGATGCGACCGCTCCGCGCGAACCGCCCCGCCTCACCGGCCGTGGGCGCGCTGCGCGGAGTGCGGGCCGGGACGCTCGCGGTGCTCTGCGTCCTCCTCCCCCTCGTCGGCCACGCGCTGTCCCGGGGCCACACGCCCCCCTGGCTCGTGACCCTCGTCGCGGCGGCCGTCGCCGTCCCCGGGGCCGCCTTCGTCACCCGCCGCAGACTCACCGACACCCAGGTGACCGGCGCCCTCACCGCTTCCCAGCTCGCCTATCACGGGGCGTACTCCCTGCCGGGCGCCTGCGCCGCGATCGTCGATCCCGGCGGCTCCGCGACCGGCTCCCCCTGGCTCGTCGAACACGGCGCCACCGGCGGTCCCCCGTCCGGCGTCCTCCTCGCCGGACACCTGGTCACCGTGCTGATCGCCGCCCGGCTGCTCGGCCTCACCGAACGCCTCCTGTGGCAGGCCCGGCCGCTCCTGGACGTCGTCCACCACACCCTGGTCCTCCTGTGGCGGCCACTCGCCGTCACCCCCCTCACCGGCCCGCGCCTCGCCCTGCGCCGCAGCGCCTCGGTGCTGCGCTCCGCCCTGCTCGTGCGCCCGCACCGGGGCCGCGCCCCGCCGCGCCCGTACACCCCCCTCCTCTCCCGACCGGCGCCGACCGGGACCCCCTGCGTGCTCTGACGAGGCGACGGGGGCCCCACCGCCGGTCCCCCACCGCCCGGTGACCCCCGTCACCGGCACCCGGCAGAGAGCCTCCCCACCCATGGACGCCTTCCCCCGGCGCGCCGCCCGTACGGCCGCGCGCGCCCTCACCGTGCCGCCCCCCGGGCCTTCCGGCACCCCTTCCCCCCTCCCGTACCGCGTCCCCCACCGAGGAATCATGAGCAAGCTGAAGAAGAACCTGATCGTCGCCGCCGTGCTCGCGGCGGCCTTCGCCGCCGCGTTCGGCTCGTTCCTGCTGCTGACCCCCCAGGGCCGGAGCGGCGGCGGGCTGGACGCGACGCCCGCCGCCGAGGTCCTGCCCGTGCGCGGGGACAGCCACCGGCTGACCGCCCCGCAGCGCGGCGAACTGACCGTCGTGGAGTTCCTGGACTTCGAGTGCGAGGCGTGCGGCGCGTCGTACCCGGTCGTGGAGAGGCTCCGCGCGGAGTACGGGGACCGGGTGACGTTCGTCGTCCGCTACTTCCCCATGCCCGGCCACCACAACGCCGAGTCGGCCGCCCTGGCCGCGGAAGCCGCCGCCCGGCAGGGGAAGTTCGCCGAGATGTACGCCCGGCTCTTCACCACCCAGCGGGAGTGGGGCGAGGCGAAGGAGTCGAAGGCGGACGTGTTCCGTTCGTACGCGCGGGAGATCGGCCTGGACCTGCGGGCGTACGACACCGCGCTCGCCGACCCGCGCACCGCCGAGCGGGTGCGGGCCGACCAGCGGGACGGGCTGGGCCTCGGGGTCCAGGGCACCCCGACGTTCCTGGTGGACGGGATCAAGATCGCGACCCCGCCCACGTACGAGGCGTTCAAGGCGCTGATCGACGCCCGTCTCGCCCGCTGATCCCGCCGCCGCGCCCGGCGGCGGCCCGTCCCCGTACCGTCCTCCCTCACACCACGAGGTACCCCATGCCCCCCGCTCCCGTGCCCGCCCCCACCCCCGCCACCACCTACGACGAACGGCTGACCGCGCCCCGCTCCTGGTGGTTCATCGCCTTCCTCTTCGGGTTCTCCATGGCCCTGGTCTTCTTCCCGTTCGGACTGCTCGCCGCGCTGCTCGCGCTGGCCGTCGGCACCGGCATCGCCGCGTCGATGGTCAGCGCCCAGGGCTCGGCGCGCATCCGGGTCGTCGGCGGGTTCCTCGTCGCGGGGGACGCCCGGATCCCGGTGGCCGCGCTCGGCGAGCCGGAGGCCCTCGAAGGGGAGGAGGCCCGCGCCTGGCGGACCCACCGGGCCGACCTCCGGGCGTTCACGCTGATGCGCGGGTACGTCACGACGGCGCTGCGCGTCGAGGTCGTGGACCCGGCGGACCCGACGCCGTACGTCTATCTGTCCACCCGCTCGCCGGAGGCGCTCGCGGAGGCGATCCGGGGCGCGGCGCTCCCCTCCGGTCCCGGTGGCGCTACGGGTCCCGCCGGGCCATGACCCGCTGTTCCGCCTCCTCCACCGCGAAGCGGGCGGCGGGGTCGCCGTCCGCGCGGCGGACGGCGGCGCGCACCAGGGCCAGGTAGAAGAGGGCCGGGGCGCACGGCGTCCAGTTCTCGGCGGGCCGGTCGGCGATGAAGCCGAGGACCGACTCGGGGTCGGCGGGCACGAAGGCGAACCGGTCGTGTTCCCACTTGTCGCCGACCCCCCGCGACCAGCGCAGCCGCAGCGTCTCCTCGTCGAGACCGGGCAGGACGGCCCGGAAGAAGGCGGCCCACTGGTGGTTGCGCAGGTCGAGGCCGAACCCGATGAGCTCCAGGTCGAGTTCGTCCGTGGCGTGCACGGCCAGCTCCTCGAACAGGGCCCGGCGGGCCACCGCGTACAGGCTGACCGGGGAGCCGTCGGCGGGCAGGTCGTGGTCCCTGGCCAGGCCCTCGTTCGCGGAGGAGTTCCAGTGGTCGTTGTGGGGACCGGCCACCCGGGGGCTGCGGTGCGAGAACAGCGTCTTGCCGTCCCGGCCGGTCTCCAGGGCCACGTTCACGCCGAAGCTGCAGTTCATGTACGCGGGGGCGTCGACGGGGTCCTGGCTCTCCAGGTACTGCTCGCGCAGGGTCAGTCCGTTCTCCTGCGCGCGGTCCAGGTTGATCGAGGTCGTGAGGAAGTCGTAGTAGTCGGCGTCCTGGAGCGCGAGGGTGACGACCGGGTCCTCCGCGAGGTGGGTGCGCGTGACCACGATCCGCTCGACGGCGAACCGCTTGTTGTTCCAGCGGTACGGCTGCCCCAGCGCCTCCTTGCGTTCCTCGGCCTCCTGGATGGCGTGCCGCCAGCCACCGGTCTCGTCCGGGAACTCCACGCGCTCCGGGCGGTACTTGACGCGGATGTCGTCTTCCAGGATGGGCCGTATCCCGTCACCTTCGAAGAGGTGGCATGGCGTTTCCCTGCCGAGCAGGGTGAACCTGTCCCGCTGAACCATCGACGACCCCTTTAATGAGTGGTGTTCGCGTTGACGTGGGGCACACGTCACGGTGGCCCGGACATGATACGGACGTGATGTGGTCGAGCACTTGACGATGATCCGGTCGGAGCGGCGGGCCTCGGCGCTCGTCGGCACGGTGGCCGTGTCCCGCTACGCGCATCCGGTGGGGGCGCGCCGCGTCCTGCCGGATCTGCGCAACGTCTCCGAGGTCCGCGACCGGTTCACCGGGATCGCCCGGGACCGGCTCGGCTTCGGCGACAGCGTCGCCGTCGACGCGGAGGGCGCCACCCGCGCGCGCCTGTGGGCGGGCATCGAGGACTTCCTCGCGCACGGCGCCGAACGGAAGATCCTGTACTGGACGGGGCACGGCTACGACCTGGGCCCGCTGGGCTACTTCCTCGCCTGCGAGGACTCCTGTACCGACGGCCGGTTCGATCCCGGGCGGGCGATCGCCCTGACGGACCTGGTCGACCGGCTGCTCAGCCCCGGTTCCGCCGCCGACACCCTGCTGGTGGTGGACGCCTGCTTCTCGCACGGGCACCTGCCCGCCGCGCTCGACCGCGCCCTCTCCGTCGAGCGGGACAGCGTCGGCCACGCCCGGCGGCACCGCAAGGCCGGGTTCGTGGTCGTCGCCACCTCCGGCACGGACTCGTCGGTGCCGGAGGGCCGTTGGGTCGACTGGCTCGAAGAGGTGCTCCGCACGCCGGAGTTCATCGCGGCGGACCATGCGCGCCCCTTCGATCCGGCGGCGCTGCACCTGCCGGTGCCGTACCTCCTGGAGGCCGTCGACGGGGCCGCCGCGGCCTCCGGCATCGACGAGCCCGCCCAGCGTCCCGGATACACCGAGGTCCGGGCGCTGCCCAACAGCTTCCTCGACAACCCGTACTTCGTCGAACCCCGGCGCAAGGTGCACACCACGGCGGTGCTGCGGGACCGGACCCCCTGGTTCGGTGCCGAGCAGTTCGGTCTGGAGGACGACGGGCATCTGCGCCGTCACTTCGCCGGGCGGCACGGCGCCCTGAGCCGGGTGGTCCGCTGGATGGACACCCATCCCCGGGGGCTGCTCGCGGTCACCGGTCCCGCGGGCAGCGGCAAGACCGCCCTCCTCGGGCGCCTCGCCCTCACCTCGCTGCCCTCGTGGCGGGACGGTCTCGGGCCCGACCTGCCGCCCGCCACCCTCCCCCGCACCGGTACGGTCCATGCCGCGCTGTCCTGCCGGGGCCGGTCCCTGCACTCGCTGACGGGCGCCCTGTGGCAGGTGCTCGCCGGGCTCGACGGGATGCCGCCGCCGCCCGAGGGGCCGGTGACACCGGAGCGCTGCCGCCGCGCGGTCGACGAGCTGGTCGCCGCGTCCGGCTCGCTGAACCTGCTCTTCGACGCCCTCGACGAGGCACTGCCCGAACAGGCCCACGAGATCGCCCGGCATCTGCTCAACCCGCTCGCCGCGCTGTGGGGCGTCCGGGTCGTCGTCGCCACCCGGCCGCAGCCGCGCCGTCGCACCACCGCCCGGGAGGCGGAGGAGACCCTCACGGACACGCTCGACCAGAGCGTGGCCCCGCTGGTGCTCGGCGACGACGAGGAGGCGGGCGAGAGCATCGCCGGGATGGTCGCCTCGGTGCTGGCGGAGGCGCCCCCGTATCCGCACGCGGAGGACCGGGAGTGGATCGCCCGGACGGTCGCCGCCCGCAGCCGGGGCTCGTTCCTGGTGGCCCGGCTCACCGCCCGGTACCTCGCCCGGCGGCCCTGGGCGGTGACCGAGGCCGAGCTGACCCGCTGGATGGACGAGGGCCGCATGGACCTCGGCGAGCGGTTCGCCGAGGAGATCGGGCACCTCGCCGCGCAGGAGGGCGCCGAGCGCGCCGAGGAGGTGCTGCGTCCGCTCGCCGTCGTACAGGAGCCGGGGCTCGCCCGGCGCGGCCCGTGGCTGGTCCTCGCCAACGCCCTGCGGGACGAGGGGAGTTCCGAGCTGACGGCGGGCGATCTGCACCGGGTGGGGCTCGGCGCGGCGGGCGGGATCGTCGTACGGCAGCTCGTCCCCGACAGCCGGGACAGCTCCTTCCATCTGGCGCACCCCAGCTACGGTCCGCAGCTGCTGCGGCGGGCCGGGCTCGACACCGCCGAGGCGCACCTCAGGGCCGTCACCGCGCTGCGCGGACGGGCCTCGGCCGACTGGCGGGGTGCCGACGCGTACACGCTCGGGCACCTCGGCGCCCATGCGGCCGAGGCCGGTCCCGGGCATCTGCGGGCCCTCTTCGAGGACCTGGAGTTCCTGGTGCGGACCGACCCCGCCGTCATGCTGCCGCTCGCCTCCGCGCTCGCCCGCGACTGCGACGGGGCGGCGCTGTACGGGCGGGTCGGCGACGCCTTCCGCGACCTGGACGTCCCCGAGCGGCGGGCGCTGCTGCGGGCCACCGCGTTCGTGAGCCACCGGGAGACGGCGTACGCGCTCCTCGAACGGAGCGAGGGCTTCCTGCCCTGGCAGGAGTACTGGACCGATCAGCCTCCGGACCCGCTGGAGTGGCGGCTGCCCGCGCCGCTCGGCGGGGCGCGCACCCTGAGCTGGACGGCGGGCACGGGCGCGACCGAACGGCGGGCCGGGGACACGCTCGCCGCGGGCGGACGCGGCGAAGTCCTGGTCCTGGACGCGGAGTCGGGGCTCCGGCTGCTCACCCGGCGCACCCATGGCGCCGAGCGGGCCCGGGGCGAGGCGCTGGCCGAGGTGCGGGAGGTGGGGACGGGTCCGCACCGCACGACGGTGGCCCGCGACGACCGGGCGGTGTACTTCTGGCGGTCGGGCGCGCGAAGACCCGACTACGCGTACCGCTGGGGCGGGGCGGTGCGGACGCTCGCCGCCGTGGAGCGGGGCGCGGAGACCATCGTGTGGGCCGCCGACGGGCGGCACCTGTGGATGTGGCGGTGGCAGCGGGGGGCGCTGCACCAGCGGGACGAGAGCCTGGTCGACATCCGCACGGCGGACACCGAGCGGCTCGCCGCCCTCGTGCTCGGCCGCCGGGTGTTCCTCCTGGCGGCGGGCCGCCGGGCGGTGCTGCACGAGGTGGACCTCGGGGTCAGGGGCGGCCGGGGGCTGCTCGGGGCCGGTCTCGACCTCGGCGCGCTCGGCTATCCCGCGGTGGCCGCCGCCGCGCTCGACGTGCCGTCACCGGACGGGCGGCCACAGGGCTGGCTCGCGGCGGCGGACGGCGGGCGGGTGTCGGTGTGGCTGTGCGAGACGGACGACCGGGCGGGGGGTCCCGTGGAGGCGTCCCCGGTGCACTCGTTCGCCTCGCCCGCCCGGGGGCTGGCGTTCGGCCGCTGCGGCGAGGTGACGCTGCTCGCGGTGCAGGAGGGGCTCACCGTCCGCGTCCTCGATCCGGCGGACCCGGGCCGCGAGGCACGGTTCGCGCTGACCGCGCCCGGGGTGGGGGCGCTGGCGTTCGAACCGAACGGGCGGGGGGTGCTCGCCGTGGCCGACGGCTCCCACATCCGGGTCCTCGAAGTCGCGTCGGCGCTGGGCACGGGCCGCGGTCTGCCGCGCCGCAGCCATGACCAGCGCCCGCTGGTGGCGCTGGCGGAGGCGGGCGGGGAGGCGCCGCTGCTCTGCCGGGTGCGGGGTGACCGGGTGCTGGTGTCGCGGCCCGGCCGGGGCGCCCCGGCTTCCGACCCGGTGGTCGTCCTCGGCCATGTCGACCAGGTCACCGCCGTACGGGCGGAGCGCTGCGCCGGGTCGTGGGTGGTGGTCGCGGCGGCCCGGCGGACGGTGCGGCTGTGGCTGCTGTCCGAGGAGTTGTCCGTACGGGCGGAGCACGATCTGGAACTGGGCGGGGACGCCGGGAACCGGGTGCCCGCGCTGGGGCTCCTCGTGGACGAGGCGGCCGGTGTCGTGCGGCTGTACGCGCCGGACCGGCAGCGGGTGGAGTGCGCGGAACTGTCCCTGGGCGGGGCGCGGGGCTGGCGGCGCGGCGAGTCCGTTCCGGCGGGGGTGCGCGCCTGCGGGGTGGACGCGCGGGCGATGACCGACGGGACGAGCTGGCTGGCCGCCGATCTGGGTGACGCGCTGCTGCTCTGGGAGCACCGCGAAGGGGGTCTGGCGCGGGCGGAGCGGATCGCGCTCCCGGGGCGCGGGGACAGCGGCCCGCAGGTGGGCAGGATCGCGCTCGGCGAGTGGCACGACGCGGAGGAGGGGGAGTCCGTCCCGCTGCTCGCGTGGGTGGACGCCGGGACGGTCAGGGTGGCCGAGTGCGCCCCGGGCAGCGGGAAGCGCCGGACGCTGCCGGGGGACGGGCTCGCGGTGACCTCGCTGGTCTTCGCCGGTGCTCCGGAGCGGCCCCTGCTCCTCGTGTGCGACGAGCGTCGCGCGCCCGCGGTGTGGGACGTGCGGGCCGGTACCTGGCTGGGTGGTGCGGGGGTGCCCCGGCGCGGCTATCCGCCGCGGGCGTCGGCCGCCGCGCGGGACCGGGGCGGTCTGGTGGTGGCGCTCCAGGGCGACCACCGGTGTGATCTGATCCGGCTTCCGGCGTCCTTCCTCGCGCCCCCGGGACCGGGGGTTCCGGTGCCCGGGGGGCCGTGAGACGGCCGGTCGCCGGACCGGGAGCGCGGCCAGGGGGCCGTGCTCCGACCGCGTGTGGGAGGAGAGGGAGACGCAGTGAGGCACGACCTTGTGGTGTTCGTCCCGGGGATTCTGGGCAGCCGTCTGACCCGTGAGGGGCGGGACGTGTGGAACCAGTCCCTGCGGGCGTTGTTCCGGCTGCGCGGCCGGTCCCGGGTGATGGCGGAGGTCGCGCTGCCGCCGGGCATCGGCGACGGGCGTCCGGAGGGGCCGTACGCGCTCGTCGCGGACGGGCTGCTGAAGTCGCCGGACGCGCTGCCCGGACTGCTGTCGTCCCTGGGGTACCCGGACGTCCGGGCGGCTCTGGGCGAGCTGGCCGAGGGGCAGTACGTGCCCTTCGCGTACGACTGGCGGCTGTCGAACCGGCTGACGGCGCGGGATCTGAAGGAGTGCGTCGAGCGGGCGCTGGCCCGGTGGCGCGAGCGGGTGGACGCCTTCCACCCGGACCGTCCGGACGAGCCCCGGGTGGTCCTCGTCTGTCATTCGATGGGCGGTCTGGTCGGGCGCTACTACCTGGAGTGCCTGGGCGGGCGGGAGACGGCACGGACGCTGGTAACGCTGGGCACGCCGCACCGGGGCGCGGCGAAGGCGGTGCGGTTCCTCTCGGGGCAGGGCGTGGGTCCGGTGGTGGGCGACGGGCGGCTGCGCGGCGCGGCGCTGGGAGGGGCGGGCGGGGTGGTGAACGGGACGCTGCGCGAACTGGCCCTGACCCTGCCGTCGGTGGCGCAGTTGCTGCCGGTGTACGACGCGGTCCTGGTGCCGGGCAGGACCCGGCGCCGCTCCCTCATGGACCGTCGTCATGCCGTGCCGGACCTGCCGACGGCCCTGGTGGAGGACGCGTTCGCGTTCGACCGGGAGTTCCAGGACGCGCGGGACGCCAACCGGCGCGGCGATCCGGGCGGCCGGCTGCCCTACCGGGTGCACTGCCTGGGCGGGGCGGCCCATCCGACGGTGCACGGGGTGGTGGTCGCGCCGGAGGGGACCCGGTTCACGACGGACCTGGGCGGGGGCCGCGCGTGGTCCGGGGACGGCACGGTCCCGAGGGAGTCCGCGTTCGCGGGCTGGGCCCTGGACTACGAGGAGGACGCGGTGTGGAACGGGTACCGGCACGCCGACATGGCGGGCGGGGACTCGGTGGGCCATCAGCTGTCGGTCGTACGGGAGGGCCGGGCGGCCCGCGATCTGCTGGCCAGGGACGAGGAGTTCGGCCTGGACGTGCCGGAGTGCGCCCTGGCGGGCGAGCCCTTCGACGTACTGGCCACGGGCGAGGGGCTGGCCCGGCGGAACCTGCGGGCGGTGCTGACCCGGGACGGGGTTCCGGCGTCCCCGCCGGTCCCGTTCGCCGGGGAGACCGGTAGGACCGGGAAGGCGGGAGGGACCGTGGGGTACGGGGAGGGCGGGGCGTCCGGGGAGACCCGTCGGGTGTCTCTGACGGCGGGTCCGGGGACCTGGGTCCTGGAGGTGACGGCGGAGGGCCCCCGCAGGGTGTGCCGGGAGGTGGTGACGGTGCTGGGCGAGTGAGGGGGCGCTGACGGCGCGGCACCGGCACGGCCGGGAGGCCTGGCACCAGTGCGGGAGGGCTGGTCTTCCCCGCCGGGTGGTGCCTCACGCACCGCCCGGCGGATTCCACTCCTTCGTGTGCGCGGACCCGTTTCGCCGGGGCGCGCGCCGGGGGCGACCGGAGAATGGAGTGGCCGCCGGGGTGCGCCCGGCGCGTTCCCCCCGCTCCCGAAAGCACAGGCACATCAGGATGACCACTTCCCAGGCCCACGACCGTGTGCGGCTCGTCTTCTCCCTGTTCGACGCCGACGGCAACGGCGCCATCGAGCCCGCCGACTTCACGCTGATGGGCAGCCGGGCCGTCGCCGCGGTGCCGACGGCGGACGATGCCGCGACCGCGCGGCTGCTCGGCGCGTTCCAGCGGTACTGGAAGACGCTGGAGACCGAGCTGGACTCCGACCGCGACGGGCGGATCAGCTACGAGGAGTTCGAGGCGGTCGTCCTCTCCCCCGAGCGGTTCGACGACACCGTGGACGAGTTCGCCGAGGCGCTGGCCGCGATGGGCGACCCGGACGGCGACGGTTTCGTCGACCGCCCGGAGTTCCTCGCCCTCATGACCGCGATCGGTTTCGAGCGGCCCAACATCGAGTCCCTCTTCGACGCCTTCGAGCCGGTCGACGGCGACCGCATCCCGGTGGCCACCTGGGCGGACGGCATCCGTGACTACTACCGGCCCGAGAAGGCCGGGATCCCCGGCGACCGCCTCACCGACGGCGCCTCCCGGTGACCCGCGTCGCCCCCCGGAGCGCCGACGGCGAGTTACCCGCCGCGAGGCCCGTGGTCGGGCTCGCGGTGGGCCGGGGCACCGGTCCCGAACTCGCCGACGTCTTCGAGCGGGTGCTCGGCGCCCTCACCTCCGGGCTCCCGCGCGGCGGCGCGGAGATCGTGCGCTCCCCGCGCCTCTACCACTCGTACGTCTCGCTCCGCGCGGAGCCGGACACCGTCCGCGTCCGGGAGCTGACGGAACGGGACGCGGAGCACTACGAGCGGTTCTGCCGCGAGCTGGCCGGGAGCGGCGTCCCGGCCGTCTTCCGCACGGCGATCAACGCGCAGTCCCTGTACCTGGTGCGGCAGCGGCTGCGCACCGTGAAGGTGGACCTCCTCACCGAGGGACCGGCCGCACTGCTGCTGGTACGGGACCAGGCGCAGGGTTTCTACACGGGTGAGAACCAACACTCCCCCGGCGAGATCGTCCGCACGACGACCTTCAGCCGGGAGGTCACCGAGGCGGTCGTCGGCTACGCCCTGGAGAGGGCGCGGCGGGAGTGGCCCGCCGGAGGCCCCGACCGGATCGTGCTCGCGTACAAGTTCCATCTGCTCGACGGTGTGTTCGACACCTGGGTGGCCGAGCTGGCGGCCCGGCTCGGGGTGCGGATCGAGGTGTTCCAGCCGGACACGGTCAACCGCAACCTCCTCGCCCACGGTTTCCCTGACCGTACGCTCCTGGTCGCCGGGAACGAGTGGGCCGACATCATGCACGTCGTGCTGCTCGACCGGTTCGGCTCGGACCGGCAGGAGAACCGGTGCACGGAGAACGTCTTCCTGGGGCCCGGGGCGGGCGGCCTCGTCGAGTACCAGACGGTGCACGGCTCCGCCGACGACCTGGCGGGCCGGGACCTGGTCAATCCGGTGGCGACGGTCCGCGCGGCGGCCCTCGTCGCGGAGCGGCACTGCGGGGCCGCCGGTGCCGCGCGGGCCGTGGAGACGGCCCTCGGCGTCCTGGCCGGGCGGGGTGTGGGCACCCCCGACCTGGGCGGCGGGCACACCACGACCGCCGTGGTCGACGCCCTGCTCGACACCCTCGACGCGCCGGGGGCGGTCGCCGCTCCGCACTCGACGGCCCTGGTCGGCGGGGCGTGACCGGGCCGTCCGGAACGGCCCTGGTCGTCGTGGACCTGCAGAACGACTTCTGCGCGACCCCGACGGCACGGGCCCGTTTCCCCGGCGATCCCGCCGTCCTTGACGCCGCCGTCGCCGGTGGCGTCCGGGCCGTGGAGACGGCCCGGCGGCGGGGCGTGGAGGTCGTCTTCGTACGCTTCCTCGGCGACACCGCGCACCAGGGCCCCAGTTGGCGGTGGCGCGACCGGCGGCTGGGGAAGCGGCCGAAGTGCCTGGAGGGCTCCCCCGGGGCGGAGTTCCACGCGGTGGCCCCGGTGGAGGGGGAACGGGTCTTCACCAAACGGGCCGCCTTCGACGCCTTCCTCACCGAGGGCTTCGAGCGCCACCTCGCCGAACGGGGCATCGGACACCTGGTGTTCGCGGGGCTGTTCGCCGACGTGTGCGTGGACTCGACCGCCCGCACCGCCTTCCAGAAGGGCTTCCACGTCACCGTGCTGACCGAGTGCACCACCTCGCTGCACCTTCCGTACGACATCGTCCTCCGCTTCATGCGGGTCCTCTACGGCGCCCGGACCACCACCGCGGACGACCCGGGGGCGTGGACGACACCGGAACCGGTCGCGGGGGCGGGACACGGGGACGGGCCGGACGCCGGACCTCCGGCCGCGTCGGTCTCCGGGGACGGGGCTGCCTCCGAGGACGGATCTGCCTCCGGGGGCGGGCCGGGCATCGAGGGCGGATCGAGCGCCGGGGCCCTGTCCGGCGCCGGACCCGCGCCCTCCACCCGGCCCGCGATCTCCACGCGGCCCGCGTCCTCCATCCCACTCGCGTCCTCCGCACGGGCCGCGTCCGTGGCCGCAGTCCGCTCCCGGCCGGAGGAGGCGGTATGCCCGTCGCCGCAGGGCTGACCGCCGGTGTGGCGGTGGGCGTGGCCCGGACGGCGCTGCTCGTGGCCGCCGCCCGCGCCATCGAGACCCATCGCCCTGACGCCCTGGCCACGGACCCGCTCGCGGAGCACTTCGTCCGCGCGGCTCCGGCGTCGGCCGACTGGCCGGTCCACCCGGACCAGGTGCCGCTGGGGGCCGCCGATCCGCTCTGGGGCCGCCTCGGCCGGTACTTCGGGCTGCGCACCCGCGCCCTCGACGATCATCTGCTGGACTCCGTACGGACGGGCGTCCGGCAGGTGGTGATCCTGGGCGCGGGTCTGGACACCCGGGCGTTCCGCCTCGGCTGGCCGCCCGGGTGCACGGTCCACGAGATCGACACCGGGGAGGTGCTCGCCTTCAAGCAGGAGGTGCTCGACCGGGCCGGGGCCGCCCCGGTGGCCGTACGCCGACCGCTCGCGGTCGATCTGCGGGACGACTGGGAACAGGCGCTGCTCGACTCGGGCTTCTCCCCCACCGCCCCGACCGCCTGGCTCGCCGAGGGACTGCTGCTCTATCTCCCGGCCGGGGCCGAGCGGCGGCTCGTCGCCACCGTGGACCGGCTGAGCGCGGCCGGAAGCACCCTGGCGTACGAGATCAAGGAGGTCGCGGAATCGCCCGGGGTGCGCGCGAACCCGGTGTACGCGGCGGCCCGCGAACGTCTCGGCATCGACCTGCTGTCCCTCTTCGACACCCGGCCCCGACCGGACTCGGCCGGTGAACTCGCCCGGCGTGGCTGGACCGTGGAGGTCCGCAGGCCGTACGACTTCACCGTCCTGCACGGCCGTGGCCCCCTGCCGGAGCCGGACGACGCCCTCGCGGTCAACCGCTGGGTCTTCGCGTCGACCGGCTCCCGGCCCGTGCGCTGAGGCACGGCCCGGGGGTGCCTCAGTCCTCGCGCAGGGCTTCACGGATGGTGCCCTGGTAGGGGACGGCGGTGACGGGCACTCCGGCCGTGCGCGGGGCGGGCGGCAGACCGGCGAGCTGTTGGGTGGCGGCACGCAGCGGGGAGGCGGTGAGGTGGGCGGGGTCGGTCGTGGAGGTCCCGGAATCATCGCGGCGCGGCGCAGGAAGCGGCCCTGGGCGAGCTGGTGCGGTGGAACGAGGGCACGAGGACCCCGGGACGGGTCGGGCGATGACAGTCCACATCGTGGACGCGGGGGCACCGCCGGGGCCGTCCGTATCCGTATACGTCACGGTGCGCCGCACCAGATCGTCCGGAAACGGATCGCAGCCTGTCCGATCATGCGACCGCACTACCGCTACGGGCTCCGCCTCGGCAGCCCGATCGAGTCAGGGGCACGGTGGCACGCGCCGAAGGCGAGGAAGGGACTGTGGAGCAGGCGATGGTCGCCGCGTTCGGTGTCGGTGGTGGTGACCCGGGTGAGGAGCCAGCCGGGCGAGTAGAGGCAGACGGCATCGCGGACGCCCCGTCCGGTCAGGCCAAGGCCCTCGGTACTGCCGTCGCGGGGTGCCGGGCGAGCGCGGCGGACGTCCAGGACCGGGGGGCGGCCCAGCAGGCGAGACAAGTGCGTCAAAGGAATCAGGCGCTAAAAGAGCTGAGGTTCCCTTAGAAATGCAAGGCGGCGCGACGGCGTTCGAGAAGGTCGCGGACGAAGCGGCCGGGCGAGAACCAGGACTCACGGCCCGCGACCTGGAGTGCAGGGTCGACCAGAGGGGGCGACACTCTCCAGAAAGGTCCGGGCCCAGGGACAAGCCCCTCACGACACACGGGCCAGGCTCAGAGTCACGACTCAGGGCCAACAGCCAACCGCAGACACCGGTTACCCACCCGGCACTTCGACGGTAAACTCACCACCGCATCTGCCAGGACGGACCCGCGCCTCAAGACTTCCACAACAGCAAAGAACAAGCAAAGCCCTCCAAAAGACCCAGGTCACCAAGCCTGCTCCCCGCGCGAGCGGGGGTGTTCCGATGCCCGGGAGCTGGTTCCAGGTCTGGTGCAACTGCTCCCCGCGCGAGCGGGGGTGTTCCGAAACGGGGCCTGTCCCTTCGTCGACTTGGAACCTGCTCCCCGCGCGAGCGGGGGTGTTCCGACCCTGACGGCCGTCATGAAGGGGCTCCCCCGCTGCTCCCCGCGCGAGCGGGGGTGTTCCGGATCTGGACACGCGACGGCGCCGCGCCACCCGCTGCTCCCCGCGCGAGCGGGGGTGTTCCGGGGTCGGGGGTCTCCGGGCCGCTGGTACGGTTCTACTCCCCGCGCGAGCGGGGTGTTCCGCTGCGGGCGATGCGCGCGGGCGCCGCGTACGGCTGCTCCCCGCGCGAGCGGGGGTGTTCCGTGGACGACTTCACCCGGTGCGCTGCGTCCGGCCTGCTCCCCGCGCGAGCGGGGGTGTTCCGAAGGGCTAGCCCTTCCCGCAGTCCGCTTCGTGCTGCTCCCCGCGCGAGCAGGGGTGTTCCGAATGGTGGCTGCCCCGCCCTGCACGAGGACACCTGCTCCCCGCGCGAGCGGGGGTGCTCCGATGATCCGTTTGCCGGAGGCGGTGGGCGGGGTCTGCTCCCCGCGCGAGCGGGGGTGTCCCGCAGTCGGAGAGTCGTGATGAACGCCCCGGACGCTGCTCCCCGCGCGAGCGGGGGTGTTCCGCGCGGCGTCCTCCAGCTGAACCCGTGGCTCACCTGCTCCCCGCGCGAGCGGGGGTGCTCCGATCCGCAAGGGGGCCCGGGTTCGGGACACCACCTGCTCCCCACACGAACAGGAATGCTCCACACACGGACGGCCCGAGGCAGGGCCTCCCCGACATGGGCTGCGGCCCGCCCACGGTCGGCGGGCATCGACCGGTGTACCCGCGCCGACGGTGCCGCGGGCTGCCGCCACGGGCGACTCCCGCACCGCTCCGTCAGTGGCGTGGGCGCCTCGCGGCGGCCGGGCCCCGTCCCCGCTCGCAGCCGTGGCCCGTCGGTTCGTCCCGGGGGGGGGCCGACCGGAGCGTCCGGCACGACAATCCCGTCCCTTACACCGTACGGCCTCCGCCCGGAGGCGGCCGCGTAGGGGACAATGGGAGACAAGCGGTCTTCGGGTCCGGACGGCAGTCGCCCGGGCCCGACCGCCGCAGCCGACTGGTCCGATCCCAGGGAGGCTCGTCATGGTCCCGCTCCTTCTCGTCCTGCTGGTGATCCTGCTGCTCTTCGGTGGCGGTTTCGCCCTGCACCTCCTCTGGTACGTCGCCATCGCCGTGGTCGTCCTGTGGCTCCTGGGCTTCCTGTTCCGTGGCTCGGGTGGCCGCTGGTACCGCTGGTGAGCCCACCCCACCGGAGCCGTACCGGCCCTGAGCCGTGGCCCGACGACCCACCCGCCTTCGCCGCCCCTCCCCGAGGTCACACCGACGTGGCCTCCGACCGGCGCCACCGGCGTCCGCGCGGGCGGGGGTGGACCGCCCGGCCGAGTCGTCGGCCGAGGAGGAAGTAGCCGAGCAGCGCGCCCGTCGTGTTCAGCAGGGCGTCGTCGACGTCGAAGGCGCGGCCGGTGATGAGGGCGCCCTGGACCAGCTCCACGATCAGCATCGTGGCGGCGGTGAGCAGAGCGACCCGCACGGCGCCACGGGCCCTGCGGGAGAGCAGCGGCAGGAGGAGCCCGAAGGGGATGCCGAGGGCCACGTTGCCGCCGAGCTGCTTCACGGTCTCCACGAACCCGGGCTGGTGCAGATAGGCCCGGATCGAGCGGCCCGGCGTGAGGTTGTCGTGGGTCAGCGGTACGGACGCGGGCGACTCCCCCAGTGTGAGGCGGGCGAGGACGACGGCGAACGCCACCATCCCGGCGAGGGCCAGTACGGCGACCAGTGCCCGGACCGTCCGGCCCGGACCGCTGCGGACCGGCCTCGTGTTCCTCGGCGGGGCCCCGTCCGCCTCGGGAGGGGACAGTACGCCTCCGGAGCGGTCCGCCGGGCCCGTCGTTGCCGTCGTGTCCGTCGTGTCCGCCGTGTCCGCCGTGTCCGCCGTGTCCGCCGTGTCCGCCGTGTCCGCCGTGTCCGCCGTGTCCGCCGTGTCCGCCGTGTCCGCCGTGTCCGCCGCCGCGAGACCCTTCCCCCTCGCCGGGCGAATCCCCCTCACCCCCCGGCTCCCCTTCACCGCGCGGGGCGCCTTCGCCGCGCGGAACCGCGCCACCGCCCCGCCCGCCTTCCCCGCCGTGCCGTCCGTCGCCTTCTCCGGCCGTCTCCGAGGTCCGCCCCAGCTGATCATGTGGTCACCACTCCTTCGCGGGAGAGCTTTCCGACGGGCGTCGCCTACCCGGGTGCGGAGCCTTCATTCCGCGCCTCTCGGTGCGGCCCGGCAGCGTCCCACCACAGACCTCTCGCACCTCAACAGTCCGCATTTACAAGGATGTTGGGCATGAGTTTCCGAAGAGAGGGCAACAGGCGACCATGCGAGAAGACACGGAGAGAAGACGCTCGTCCCTCCCGCGCCGAGAGCGCGGCGGGCGCCGATGGCCCCTCGCCGCCATCGCCCTGCTCGCCCTGGCCGTCGTACTCATGACGGTCGGTCAGCTCCTGCGTCTCCCCGGTATCGACGTGTTCGGGACCGAGGTCAAGGACCGGTCCGGGCCCGCCGTCCTGAAGTCCGTCCAGGACATGAAGCGTTACGAGGGAGCCGCCGGGACCTACCAGGTGGTCGTGGACCTCGAACACGACGCGAAGTTCCTCCCCGCCGCGATCCGTGGCACCCGCACCCTCTACGTGGCGACCGGCAGCGTCGGCGCGTACGTCGAACTCGGCGGCCTCGGGGAAGACGCCGTGACGGTCGACGCGCGGCGGACCACGGCGACCCTGCGCCTGCCGCACGCCCGCCTGGCCGCCCCCGCGCTCGATCCCGGACGCTCGTACGCGGTCTCCAAACAGCGCGGACTGCTCGACCGGCTGGGCGACTTCTTCTCGGACAACCCGGCGAGCGAGCAGGCGGTCAACATCCTGGCGGCGCGCCACATCGGCGAGGCGGCCGAGGGTTCGGACCTGACGTCACGGGCGGAGCGGAACACGACCGCCATGCTCCAGGGGCTGCTGCGCGCACTCGGTTTCGAGCGCGTCACCGTCACATACGTCTGACACCGGGCCACCGTCGGCCTCGCTCCCCCCACTCCTTCCGAACCCGTTGACGCATTGGTCCAGACCTTCTACGTTATGGGGCGTCCTGACAGAAGGCGGTGCCCGGTCCGCGCACCGGTTCCGCCTCGCTCACCGGGCTGCCTTCGGCCGGGCACACGTTGGCGTACGCGCACGGTTCATCTCACCCCTGTACCACCCCACCACCACAGGGAGAACCATGTTCCACTGGCGCAAACCACTCCCCGGAGACAGAGCACTCCCCGGCGCCCGGACGGCGGCACGTCCGCCCGGCTCCGGCGCCCCACGACGACGGCTGCGGCGGCGTCTCGCCGTCCTCGGCACCGCCCTGCTGCTGCCGGTCGCCGGGCTCACCGCCCTCGCGGCGCCCGCCCAGGCGGCCGGCACCCTCACCGCGTCCTTCAGCACCCAGGACAACGGCTCCTGGTGGAAGGGGACGTTCATCGTCCGCAACACCGGTACGGCCCCGGTCAGCGGCTGGACCCTGGAGTTCGACCTGCCCGCCGGGGTGACCCTGTCCGGCAACTACAACGGCGACGCGACCGTGTCCGGCCGCCATGTGACCGTCAAGAACGCCTACTACAACGCCAATGTCCCGGCGGGCGGCACCACCGAGCCGTACAGCTACTGGTTCACCGCGTCCGGCACCCCCGGCGCCCCGACCGGCTGCACGGTCAACGGCGACAAGTGCGACGGCAGCCCCGACGTCCCGCCGACCGCCCCCGGGGCGCCGAGGGCCACCGCGGTCACCGCCGGCACGGTCGCGCTGACCTGGACCGCCGCCGGCGGCGGCGACCACCCGGTGGCCTCCTACGAGGTGCTCAACGGCTCGGCCACCGCCGCCACCGTGACCGGCACCTCCGCGATCGTCACCGGTCTCACACCGGCCACCGCCTACACCTTCACCGTCCGCGCCAAGGACGTCCGGGGCAACACCGGACCGGCCAGCGCACCGCTGTCCCTGCGGACCGTCGACCCGGCGACCGACCCGACACCGCCCACGGCGCCGGGCAACCTCCGCTCCACCGGCAGGACCGCCTCCACCGTCGGCCTGGCCTGGGACAGGTCCACCGACAACGTCGCCGTGGCCGCCTACGACGTCTACCGGGGCGCCGTACTCGTCAAGTCGGTGGGCGCGGACACCCTGGCCGCCACCGTGGAGGGGCTCTCCCCCGCCACCGCGTACGGCTTCACCGTCAAGGCACGGGACACCGCCGACAACCGGTCCCCCGCCTCCAACGCCCTGACCGTCACCACCGACGACGTGGCGGGCGCGGGCCGACAGCTCAAGGTCGGCTACTACGCGCAGTGGGGCATCTACGGACGCCAGTACTTCGTGAAGAACCTCGACACCTCCGGCTCCGCGGCCAAACTCGACGTCATCAACTACTCGTTCGAGAACATCGACCCGCAGAACCTCACCTGCCAGGCGGGCGTCACCAAGGGCGTCTCCGGCAACCCGCAGGACCCCGACGAGGGCACCGGCGCCGGTGACTCGGACGCCGACTACGCCCGTCCGATGTCCGCCGCACAGTCCGTGGACGGCGTCGCGGACGACGGATGGGGCAAACTGCGCGGAAACTTCAACCAGTTGAAGAAGCTGAAGGCCAAGTACCCGAAGCTGAAGGTCGTCGTGTCGCTCGGCGGCTGGACGTACTCGAAGTTCTTCTCGGACGCCGCCGCCACCCCGCAGTCACGGGAGAAGTTCGTCAAGTCCTGTGTCGACGTGTGGATCAAGGGTGATCTGCCCGTCTACAACGGCGCGGGCGGACCGGGCACCGGGGCCGGGATCTTCGACGGCATCGACATCGACTGGGAGTGGCCGGGCTCCGAGGGCCACCCGGGCAACCACTACGGTCCGCAGGACAAGGACAACCTGACCGCGCTGCTCGCGGAGTTCCGCAGGCAGCTCGACGCGCTCGGCGGCGAGCACAAGCTGCTGACCGCGTTCACCCCGGCCGACCCGGCGAAGATCCAGGCGGGCTGGGACATCAGCCGCATCTTCGAGTCCCTCGACTTCGCCAACGTGCAGGGGTACGACTTCCACGGCGCGGGCAGCGACAACTCCTGGGAGCCGAACCGCGTCGGCCACGGCTCCAACCTCTACACGGACACCCAGGACCCGTACCCGTTCCACTTCAGCGTCGAGAACGCCGTCAAGGTCTACCTCGACGCCGGAGTCAGCCCGCGCAAGCTCAACGTGGGCTTCCCCTTCTACGGGCGCGGCTGGCAGGGCGTCACCGACGGCGGAGTCAACGGCGAGTGGCAGAGCGCGACCGGCGTCGCACCCGGCCAGTTCGACACCGAAGCCGGTGTCCGGGGCTACAACAACCTGATCACCAGCTTCCCGAACATGGTCGTCCGCCACGACGAGCAGTCGGTGTCGACGTACGGCTACACCGGGCCGGGCGGCCAGTGGTGGTCCTTCGACGACGCCTGGTCGATCGGGAAGAAGACCGCCTGGATCAAGTCCAAGGGCCTGCTGGGCGGCTTCGTCTGGGAGATGTCGGGCGACACCCCGAACGGCCAGCTGATGACCGCGCTGGACAACGGTCTGAAGTAACGGGGCGTCACGGCACGGCCCGACTCGCGCACAGGGCAGGGCGGACGGTCGCCAGACCGTCCGCCCTGCCCCACCCCCACAGGACCCGACAGGCCGGAGAGGCCGGACAGGGGCCGGACACGCCCGAGAAGCCCGCCCGTCCCCGCCCGCACAGGCCCGAGAAGCCCGCCCGGAGCGATGCGCCCGGCGCTCCCGTGCGGTCACGGCAGTCTGAAGGGAAGCTCCATCCCCTCCAGCGCGTCGGCGCACGCGCAGTCCCGCGCGGTCTCCAGAGTGCGGGCGGTTTCGAGCACGAGGCCCTTCAGTCGTTCGGCGTTCGCGGAGAAGGCGCGGAACACCTCCTCCTGGGAGACGCCGTTCCCGCGCTCGACCCCGGCGTCGTAGTCGGTCACCAGGGCCACCGAGGTGTAGCAGAGGGCGAGTTCCCGCGCGAGCACGGCCTCGGGATGCCCCGTCATGTTGACCAACGACCAGCCCGCACCGGCGAACCACCGCGATTCGGCCCGGGTCGAGAAGCGCGGGCCCTCCACGACGACCATCACCCCGCCGTCGTGGACGTCCTCCCCCCGCTCGCTCGCCGCCTTGAAGACGGCGGCCCGCCCCCGCTCGCAGTACGGGTCGGCGAAGGAGACGTGCACCGCGCCCGTGTCGTAGTACGTCTGCGCCCGCCCCGCCGTACGGTCGACGAGCTGGTCCGGGACCACCACACGGCCGGGGGCGAGGTCGCCGCGCAGCGACCCCACGGCGCAGGGCGCGAGGACCTGGCGGACACCCATCGACCGCAACGCCCAGAGGTTCGCGCGGTAGTTGATGCGATGCGCGGGCACGCCGTGGTCAGCTCCGTGCCTCGGGAGGAAGGCCACCCGGCGGCCCTCGACCACACACACGGTCACGGCGTCGGACGGCGGGCCGTAGGGAGTGGGGACCTCGCCGCGCCACCACGGCTCCAGCAGCTCGTAGAAGCCGCTCCCCCCGATGATCCCGATCTCGGCCGACGGGCGGGGGCCGCCCTCCTCGGACCGGTCGCGTCGCTCGTCTCGCTCCTGCATGGCGCGGGGCCTCCGTCTCGTTCGGCGGCCGTCGCACGGTCGCCCTCGTCTCGTCCGTCGATGGACAACGACCGGGCAAGGAAAGAGGGATCGGGGTGACGTCTCACCGCTTGGGCGGGACTTCCAGCGGCGGCGCCGGAAGAGCCGTTCCCGTACCGCTCTCAGGGGCGCGCGGCCGGTTCCGGTTCCGGCCGCGCGCCCGCACCCGGGCCGCGCCGAGGACCACCAGCGCGGCCGTTCCGTACGCCACCGTCGCCGCGTCACCGCCCACCAGGTACGCGACCGCCCCGGCGAGCGCCACGCCCAGCCACTCCCAGCGGCCGTCCAGGGCGACCAGGGCCACGAGGAGGAGCGCGTACCAGGAGTAGCCGGGAGTCATGAGGAGGAAGGCGGCACCCGTCGTCGACAGGGCGCCCTTCCACGGGCGTTCGGGGTCACCGCGCCACCAGACCGTGAGCGCCACCGCCGTCATGGCGAGGGCGACCACCGGCAGTGCCCACGCGTCGGGCAGGAAGAGCCGCAGCAGCAGGTACCGTCCGCCCGCCGAGGCGTCGTCGTACCCCTCCTCCTGGGCGTAGCCGCCGAGATAGCCGAGGACCGAGCCCCGCGAGAGAAGGACGTACGGGAGGTAGAGCGCGCCGACCGTGGCGACGGCGGGCCCCACGACCCGCAGGACCGCGCTCGGGCGGCGCGCCCCCGAGAGGGCGCCCGGGAGCAGGACCGCGGGCAGCATCTTCGCACCGATCGCGAGGCCGAGCAGTACGCCTCCGGTGACGCGTCGGCGGGCGACGACAGCGAGGGCGGCGACCGAGAACAGGACGCCGAGGACGTCGACATGGGCGTTGTCGACGGCCTCGACCGGGACGGCGGGGCACCAGGCCCAGAGCGCCGCCCGCCACGGGTCGCCGCGCCCGCGCGCGACGAGGACCAGCAGTCCGGTCACGGCGAGGGCGAGCAGGGCGCCGCCCGTCTGGAGCGCCTTGTGCCGGACGTCCCCGGGCGACAGCCCGTGGACCAGCAGGAACCAGCCCTCGGCGGCCGGGGGGTAGACGGTGTGCACGGCGGGCCGGTTGATACGGGTGCAGCCGCCGTCGGCGAGCGGCACGAGGTCCTTCGTGGACGCGCAGGCGCCGCCTTCGGGGAAGAGCCAGCGGTCGCGGAGTCCCGCGAGCTCCGGATCGGCGGGAGCGTGGTCGTACGGCGAGGTCCCGGCCGCCTGCACCCTGCCGTCCCAGGCGTAGCGGAAGGAGTCCGTACTGGTACGGGGAGCGGCGGCGAGACCGGTGAGGGTGACCGCGACCGCTCCGGCCAGGACCAGGGGGACGACCGCGCGGGCGGGCACCCGCCGCAGGACGGCCACGGCGACCGCGTACAGCGCCCAGCATCCCGTGTACCCGGCCAGGAGGACACCGCCGTCCGCGTCGCCGCGCAGCAGCACGACGAGGGCGGCGGCCAGCGAGGCGAGGAGGAGGACGGCGAGGAGCACGGCGCGGCGCGGGGCGAGGAGCACGGGACGGGTGCGGGGCATGGGCGCAGCCTGACAGCGGACGGGGCCGGGGCCGGGGCGACCCGTCGTGGCGTTCGGGTTTCGTAAGGTGTCGCGGAGCCCGCCCGGCCGCCCTTACCGGTGTCATGGACGGCATGACACCTCGTATGCCCGGACGGCTCCGTCCCCCGGCGGGTGCGCTCCGGCCGCCCGAGTTCACCGGCCGTCTGCACGACGCGCGCACGGCGACGGCCGTCGGCCGCTGGCTCGGGGCCGCGTTCGCGGTCTGCTTCCTGACCGGCCTCGTCAGCCACTACCTCCAGCATCCGCCCGACTGGCTCGCCGACCGGCTGCCCGCGCGGCCGGTGTGGGGCTACCGGCTGACGCAGGGACTGCACGTCTCCGCCGGTCTCGTGGCGATCGTGCTGCTCCTGGTCAAGCTGTGGACGGTCTATCCGCGGCTGTTCGCCTGGCCCCCGGTCCGGTCCGTGCGCCACGCCCTCGAACGGCTGTCCGTCGCGGTCCTGGTCTCCGGCGCGCTGTTCGAGGTGCTCACCGGTCTGCTGAACATCGTCCAGTGGTATCCGTGGCCGTTCTCCTTCGTCCCGGTGCACTTCGCGGTGGCGTGGGTCGTGGCCGGTTCGATCCTGCTGCACCTCGCGGTCAAGGCACCGGAGATCAGGGCCCATTGGCGGCGGCTGTCGCCCGGGACGCTCGCGCTGCCCGCCGAGGACGTCCGCGACCGGCGCTCGCTGCTCCTGGGGACGGTCGCGGCGGCGGGTGTGGTGACGGTGACGACGGTCGGCCAGTCCCTCACTCCGCTGAAGTCCCTCGACCTGCTCGCGCCCCGGCATCCCGACCACGGCCCGCAGGGGCTGCCGGTGAACCGGACGGCGGCGGCTGCCGGAGTGTCGGCGGGGGCGCTGGGCGGGTGGCGTCTCGAAGTCGTCGGTCCGCGTCCGTACGACCTGAGCCTCGACGGGCTGTCGGCGTTGCCGCAGACCCGGGTGCGGCTGCCCATCGCCTGTGTGGAGGGCTGGAGCGTCGAGGCCGAGTGGACCGGGGTGCGGGTCCGCGAACTGATCGAGCGGGCGGGCGGACGGCCGGGGGTGGACGGCCTCAGGGTGACGTCCCTGGAGGTCGCCGGGTCCTACCGGGTGATGGAGATGGGCACGGAGTACGCCGAGGATCCGCTGACCCTCCTGGCGCTGGGGCTCAACGGGCGGCGGCTCTCCCTCGACCACGGCTTCCCGGCCCGGATCATCGCCCCGAACCGGCCCGGGGTCCTCCAGACCAAGTGGGTCCACCGGCTGGAGGTCCGGTGAGCGCGACGAACCCGGCCCGGTACGTGCTCGGCGGGTTCGGGCTCGCTCTGATCGGTCTCGGCGGGTGGCTGGTGGCGGACCAGCCGGCCCCGCTGGGCGTGCTGGTGTGGCTGGCCGGAGCACTGGTCCTGCACGACGGGATCATCGCCCCCGTGGTCCTCGCCGTGGGCCTGCTGCTCGCGGGGCGCGCCGGGCGCGGCCTGACGCGCGGGGCGCTGGTCGTCGCGGGGACCGTGGTCCTGGTGACGCTCCCGGCGCTCCTCGCCCCGCGCCCCGCGCCCAATCCGTCGGTGCTTCCCCTGCCGTACGGGCGCAACCTCCTGATCGTGCTGGCCTGCGTGGCCGTGGTGACGGGTGTGACGATGCTGGTACGGCGTCAACGTCGGCGGGGCGGGACGGGGCCGGGTTCGCCCGGGGTGGAGGCCGAGGCCCGGACCGAGCGGACGACGGACGGCTGAGACCCGAGCCCAGCGAGGCGGGGCGAGGCGAGGGACGGAGCAGGCGGGGGCGGAGGCGGGCACGACGACCCGCCTCAGACCCAGGACCAGACCCAGGACCAGACCCAGGACCAGGCCCAGGCTCAGGACCAAGTCCAGGACCAGTGGTGCACGGCCGCACCCGGCGCAGGCACGAGGGACGGCGGGGCACGACGACCCGCCTCAGGCCCACGACCAGCCCCGGCCCCGCTCCCACCCACGCCCAGCCACGCCCAGGCCCACGCCCGGCCCCGGCCCCGATCCCACCCACACCCGCACCCGCACCCGCACCCGCACCCGCACTCAGCAGAGCACGTTCACGCCCGTCCCCGGCGCGAGGGCGAGGAAGGTCCGGCCGGTCACCGTCCAGGTCTCGGACACCGACCAGCCCGTCCCGGACGCGAGGGCCGACAGGGCCCGGACGCCCACCCGGGCCCAGGGGAACGGGGTGCCGAGACCGCCGCGGCCGTCGTCCACCCGTACCTCGCAGCGTTCGTCGACGTCCACCGGGGCGCATTCGGCGAGGACGAGGCCGGTGCGGGAGGTGACCCGCCGCAGTCGGCGCAGCAGCGCGGCCGGGTCGCCGCCGATCCCGGCGTTGCCGTCGATGAGCAGCACGGTGTCCCAGCGGCCCTCGGCGGGCAGCGGGTCGAAGACCGACCGGCACAGGGCCGTGCCGCCGAGCAGTCCCGTACGGGTCACGGCCTCCGGGCTGATGTCGATGCCCAGGGCGCGGCGGCCCTCGGCCGCGAGGGCGGCGACGAGCCGCCCCGGGCCGCAGCCGATGTCCAGGACCGTGCCGTGGCACCGGTCCAGGACGGAGCGGTCGGCGGCGTCCGGTGCCTCGCACCACCGCTCGACCTCCAGGGGAAGCAGCCAGCCGTCGTCCCTGCGCAGGAAGAGGGGGCCCCGGCCGGTCCGCAGGGCCTCGGTGTACGCGTCGGCCCGCCAGGTCGTCGTCGCGGTCACGCGACCGCTCCCGCCGGGTCCGGGCGGGGCGTCAGTTCGGCGTGGCGGGCCGCGAAGCGCGTACCGGGCGCCTCGGCGGCCACGTGCCGCGCGTCCTCGGCGGTGTCCACGTCCCGCAGGACGGGCAGGACGCCGGTCCTGAGCCCCGCCGCCCGCAGCCGCGCGTACTGGGCGGCTCCGGTGTCCGGCCGGGACATCGGGACGCCGAGCAGGAGTCCGGGGTCGGGCGCGGCGAGCCCGAGGCCCCAGAAGCCCCCGTCCGCCGCCGGGCCGAACCAGGCGTCGTGCTCGTCCCATTCCAGGGCGCGGCACAGCAGCTCCGGGGTGAGCTGCGGGGTGTCCATGCCGACGAGGAACGCGGGTCCCGCGCAGGCGCCGAACGCGGCGGCGAGCCGGGCGTCCAGCCCGCCCGTCGTCTGGGGGACGACGGTGAAGCCGGGCGGCAGCCACGGTCCGGGGGTCCCGTCGAGGACGAGGACGTGACGGGTCGCGGGGACGGCGGCGACGGCGGCGAGCGTGTCGGCGAGGGCCGCCTCCGCTAGGGCGGCGGCCTCGTCCGGGGTGAACGGGGGCGTGAGCCGGGTCTTCACCCGGCCCGGCAGCGGCTGCTTCGCGATGACGAGAAGGGCGGTCACGCCCGGCCCCCGCCCGCCGCCGCCACCGGCTCGTCGAGCACGCGCCGCATGTCGTGCACGGCCTGCCAGGTGCCCTTCCAGGTCCCGGTGACCTTGGAACGGCCCTCCCGGGGCGCGTACGGCACGTCGACCTCGCGCACCTTCCATCCGGCGTCGGCGGCCCTGACGACCATCTGGAGCGGGTAGCCGCTGCGCCGGTCGGAGAGCCCGAGGCCGAGGAGCGCCTCGCGCCGGGCGGCCCGCAGGGGCCCGAGGTCGCGCAGCCGCAGCCCGGTGCGGCGGCGCAGCAGCCAGGACAGGGCGAGGTTCCCCGCGCGGGCGTGGGCGGGCCAGGCGCCCCGCGCGGTGGGCCTGCGCCGTCCGAGGACGAGGTCCGCCGCGCCCTGGGCGACCGTGCCGACCATGCCGGGCAGCAGCCCGGGGTCGAGGGAGGCGTCGCAGTCGCAGAAGCAGACGAACTCGGCGTCGGAGGCGAGCAGTCCGGCGTGGCAGGCGGCGCCGAAGCCGCGCCGGGACTCGTGGACGACGGTGGCCCCGAGTTCGGCCGCGAGCGCGGCCGAGCCGTCGGTGGAGCCGTTGTCGACGACGATGGGCCGCCATCCGGCGGGGACGCGGGCGAGGACCCAGGGCAGGGCCCCGGCCTCGTCGAGACAGGGAAGGACGACATCTACGCTCATGGGTGTCACAGGCTCACCGTAGGAACCGCGGGGCCCTCCGGGGCCCTTCCACTCCTTACGAAACGCGGACGTCGTCCCGCGTACCCCCGGCTGGGCGTGGCCGTCGGCGCCCGGCGGGTGCCAGGCTGGCGTCATGAACGAGCACGGCGGTGCGGGGGCTCCGGCCCGGATCCTGGTGGTGGACGACGACCCGACGGTGGCCGAGGTGGTCACCGGTTATCTGCGGCGGGCGGGATGCGCCGTCGAGCACGCGGCGGACGGGCCCGAGGCGCTGCGGCGCGCGGCCCGCAGACCGCCCGACCTCGTCGTCCTCGATCTGATGCTGCCCGGTCTGGACGGTTTCGAGGTGTGCCGCCGACTGCGGGAGTCCGGGCCCGTGCCGGTGATCATGCTGACCGCCCGGGGCGACGAGGAGGACCGGATCACCGGCCTGGAGACCGGGGCCGACGACTACGTCACCAAGCCCTTCAGCCCCCGGGAGCTGGTCCTGCGCGTCGAGTCCGTGCTGCGGCGGACCGGGGCCACGGGCACCGCCCCGCCGCGTGCCGTGCTGCGCGCCGGGGCGCTCGCCGTGGACCCGTCGACCCGCAGGGCCACCCGGAAGGGCGCCGAGCTGTCCCTGACCCTGCGGGAGTTCGACCTCCTCGCGTACTTCCTCGCCCGTCCGGGGGCGGCGCACAGCCGCGAGGAGCTGATGCGGCACGTGTGGGGCTGGGACTTCGGAGACCTCTCCACCGTCACCGTCCATGTCCGCCGGCTGCGGGCCAAGATCGAGGACGATCCGGCGCGGCCCCGTTCCATCCAGACCGTCTGGGGCGTCGGCTACCGCTTCGAGCCGGGGCCCGAGGAGGACGGGGAGTGAAGGACGTCCTGCTCATCGCGGTCTTCGCCCTCGGCGGGGCCGTCTGCGCCGGAGCCATGGGGGCCCTGGTCCTGCGCCTCGTGCGGCACCGCTCCGTCGCCGTCTCCCTCACGGTGGTCGCCGCGGTCACGGTACTGGCGATGCTGGCCGGTACCCTCGCCGTCGCCCGGGCGATGTTCCTCTCGCCGCACGACCTGTGGGTGGTGACCGTCGTCGTCGCCATGGCGGCGCTCGTCTCCCTCGGCACCGCGCTGGTCCTCGGCCGCTGGGTGGTGGCCCGCAGTCACGCCCTGACCCGGGCGGCGCGGGAGTTCGGCGACGGCGGCCGGTTCTCGGCGCCCCGGGCGGCCGGTACCGCCGAACTCGCCGCGCTCGGCCGTGAACTGGCCCTCACCAGCGCCCGGCTCGACGCCTCCCGGCAGCGCGAACGCGCCCTGGAGGCCTCCCGCCGGGAGCTGGTCGCCTGGATCTCCCACGACCTGCGCACCCCGCTCGCCGGGCTGCGGGCGATGGCCGAGGCCCTGGAGGACGGGGTGGCCGCCGACCCGGTCCGCTACCACCGGCAGATCCGGACCGAGGTGGACCGGCTCACCGCCATGGTGACCGACCTCTTCGAGCTGTCCCGCATCCACGCGGGCGCGTTGACCCTCGTGCCCAGCCGGGTCTCCGTGTACGACCTGGTCGGCGACGCCCTGAGCGGGGCCGACCCGCTCGCCCGCGAGCACGGGGTGCGGCTCGTGGGGGCCGGGGTCGAGGCCGTCCCCGTCGAGGTGGACGGCAAGGAGATGACCCGGGTCCTGGCGAACCTGCTGGTCAACGCGATCCGCCACACCCCGGCGGACGGCACCGTCGCGGTGGCGGCCGAACGCAGGGACGGGGCCGTCGTCGTGTCCGTCACCGACGGCTGCGGCGGCATCCCCGACGAGGACCTCCCCCGCGTCTTCGACACCGGGTGGCGCGGCACCGACGCCCGCACCCCACCGGCGGGGGCGGGCCTCGGACTCGCCATCGTCCGGGGCATCGTCGAGGCCCACGCGGGCCGCGCCGAGGTGCGGAACGTGGCCGGGGGCTGCCGCTTCGAGGTGACGCTGCCCGCCGCGACGGGCTGAGAACGGCCCCCGGCACGGGGGTCGTACGGCGCTATCCGGCGACGGCCGGGGCCCGCTGTCCCGCCCGGGCGAACTCCGCCATCCCCTCGGTGAAGCCGACCTCCGGCCGCCAGCCCAGGTCCCGCCGCAGCCGGGCGGAGTCCGCGGTGATGTGCCGGACGTCGCCGAGCCGGAACTCCCCTGTCACCACCGGCGCCGGGCCGCCGTACGCGACGGCCAGGGCCTCGGCCGTCTCACCGATGGTCCGTGGCTCGCCACTGCCCGCGTTGTACGGGACGAGGCCGCCGGTCGGCGGTCCCGAGGCGGCTTCCAGGGCGCGCACGTTGGCGCGGGCCACGTCCCGTACGTGCACGAAGTCCCGGCGCTGACGGCCGTCCTCGAAGACGCGGGGCGCCTCGCCCCGGGCCAGCGCCGAACGGAAGAAGGAGGCCACGCCCGCGTACGGGGTGTCCCGGGGCATCCCGGGGCCGTACACGTTGTGGTAGCGCAGCGACACCGCCGTCCCCGCCACGGTCCTGGCCCAGGCAGCGGCCAGGTGTTCCTGGGCGAGCTTCGTCGCGGCGTACACGTTCCTGGGGTCCGCCGGGGCGTCCTCCGCCACCAGACCGGGAACCAGCTCCGATCCGCACCGCCCGCAGCGGGGTTCGAAGCGGCCCGCGGCGAGGTCCTCCGGTCGGCGCGGGTCCGGCCGGACGAGACCGTGCCGGGGGCACTCGTACCGCCCCTCGCCGTACACCACCATCGAGCCCGCGAGGACGAGCCGCCGCACACCGGTCTCCGCCATGGCCGCGAGGAGGACGGCGGTGCCCAGGTCGTTGCAGCTCACGTACTCCGGGGTGTCGGCGAAGTCCTGTCCGAGGCCGACCATGGCGGCCTGGTGGCAGACCGCGTCGACCCCGGTCAGCGCGGCGCGCACGGCCGACGGGTCCCGCACGTCCGCCCGGACGAACTCCGCCGCGGGCGGGTCCGGTGCGACCGGATGCACCCGGGGCAGCAGGGCGTCGAGGACGACGGGCTCATGGCGGGCCCGCAGCAGGGCGGTGACGATGTGGGAGCCGATGAACCCGGCTCCACCGGTGACGAGTACGCGCATGACCAGGACGCTACGGACCCGCTCCGGCCCCCGCGCCGGAGCGCGCCGGTCCGTAAGACTTCCGTCATCCGCCCGGACGGCCCGGTCGACCCGGCGGGGCAGGGCCCCGTACGGCCGACAGGGTCCACGGCGGAACCGGCGGGCCGCCGGGAAACCGGTGGGCCCGGCGGAGCGGTGCAGCGATCATGGACCGGACCCCGACCCGACCCGACCCGACCCGACCCGACCCGACCCGACGAGGAGACCTTCCCGTGCCCGTGCCCGCCGACCCGACGATCCTCCACCCGATGCCCGGACAGCCGCGCGTGGTGCTGCTCAGACCGCTGGTGAAGTCCCCGCTGATCGAGGTCGGGGAGTACTCCTACTACGACGACCCGGACGATCCGACCGCGTTCGAGACGCGCAACGTGCTCTACCACTACGGGCCGGAGAAGCTGGTCATCGGCAAGTTCTGCGCGCTGGGCACGGGGGTGCGCTTCCTCATGAACGGGGCCAACCACCGGATGGACGGCCCGTCCACCTTCCCGTTCCCGACCATGGGCGGTTCGTGGTCGGACCACTTCGACCTGCTGACCGGGCTGCCCTCCCGAGGCGACACCGTCGTCGGCAACGACGTCTGGTTCGGGCACGGTGCCACCGTGCTGCCCGGCGTGCGCATCGGCCACGGAGCGATCATCGGCTCCGGCTCCGTGGTGACCGGGGACGTGCCCGACTACGGGATCGTCGGCGGCAACCCGGCACGGCTGCTCCGCCTCCGGTACGACGCGGAGGACGTCGCCCGCCTGCTCGCGGTGGCCTGGTGGGACTGGCCCGCCACACACATCACCGACCACATCCGGACGATCATGTCGGGCACCGTCGCCGCCCTGGAGGCCGCCTCCCCGCACGCGTGACGCGCCGACGCGCCACCCCTGTACGGCTGTACGGCACTCCCCTCGGCTCCGGAGCCGTCGAGCGCTCCGACCGCCCCCGGAGCGCGCCCCGGACGGCGTCCGCACCGTCCAGGGCACCGGACCCCTCGCACGCGTCGGGCAGATGATCATCCCGGCGTCCGCCGGAGCGTTCCGACGAGCCCCTCGGGCACCGGAAAGCACCCCGCGGCTCACCCCGCGACCGGCGCCACATCACCCCGGAGCGCCCCAAGGGCCCCCGGGCGACCGGATCGTGTCCATCGGCCGCCCCATCCGGCCGTGACCTCGCACATGACGGGCACGCGTACGGCACACGCCCCTCACAGCGGCCGTTCCCGCCGGTCCCGTCCGGCCGTGAGGAATCGATTCCCCGCACCCTCTCGTCAACATTACGCAGAACATGCCGGGTTGAGATGATCTCCGGTGGTGAACAGGGGGCGCGCGGGGAGCACTGGACCGGCGCCCGCCACACCGCGCGCCGGGGGTGGATCTGTTGCTGTCCGTAGTTCCCAGACTCCATACTGTGATTGACGCCTAGGCCTGACCCCCGTGCCGAAAGCGCTCTCATCCGACCCGTCGTTCCTGTGAGTGAGGCGTGCCATGCCCTGGTTACCGACGCGAGAGGCACTGACCGTGGCCGTCCAGCCGGTCCTGCTGCTTGCCGTCGTCACCGTCTTCGCCCTCACCCAGTGGCGCGGATGGGAACCGGGCATGGCCACCTTCCTGTTCCAGTTCTCGGTGCTCGGCTTCCTCGTGCTGCTGGAGTTCCTGATCCCGTACGACGCCTCCTGGCGTCCGGACCGGCGGGAGTGGGGGTACTACGGTGTGTACTACGTCCTCACCGCCACCGGCGGGACGCTCGGGCAGAGCCTCGTGCTCCTCGGCGTCGGCGCGTTGGCGAATCCGCGTCCGCCGCTCCCCCTGTGGGCCGAGATCCCGCTGGCGCTCCTGATCGGCTCCCTCGCGAGCTACGCGGTGCACCGGGCAGGACACACCTACTCCTGGCTGTGGCGGCTGCACGGCGTGCATCACGTGCCGAGCAAGGTCAACGTCGCCAACAACGGCGTCAACCACGTCGCCGACGTCGT
Organism: Streptomyces sp. NPDC059247; assembly: GCF_042754005.1. Taxonomy (NCBI): domain Bacteria; kingdom Bacillati; phylum Actinomycetota; class Actinomycetes; order Kitasatosporales; family Streptomycetaceae; genus Streptomyces; species Streptomyces sp. NPDC059247. Next base: position 440,481 of record NZ_JBHYZW010000001.1, on the reverse strand, counting down.
CATCTCCCAGGGGTTCGTCCAGCTCTCCCTCGCGCTGGTCGGCTTCTCCGAGCGCGCGGTCTTCGCCGTGGGGCTCTTCGTCGTCGCCCAGGGGTACTTCGTCCACGCCAACATCCGCGTGCGGCTCGGGCCCTTCAACCACGTCCTCGCCGGCCCGGAACAGCACCGGCTCCACCACAGCACCGATCTGACCGAAGCCGGTCACTACAGCTCCGACCTGGCCCTGTGGGACAGGGTCTTCCACACGTTCACCTGGCGCCCCGGCCGTGAGCCGGCGGCGGTCGGCCTGACCGACCCCCGCGCCTTCCCGGCCACCGGCCGCATCCTCACCACGCTCGTCCACCCCTGGCGCCGTTCCACCGGGTGACCGGGCCCGTTCCCCGTACCTCTTCCACCGCTCCGTTTCCCTCCCCGCTCAGTTCGTGCGGCGCGCGTCACTCCCCTCGCGTGCGCCTGTTTCGCGGCTCAAGGAAGGCTCATGTCCACACAAGCCCGTACGTCCCCGCCGGTCACTCTCCCCACACCCCCCGAGAAGGTCGCCGTCATCGGCATCGGTTGCCGATTCCCCGGCGGAGCGAACGACCACCGTTCCTTCTGGCGCAACCTGGTCGACGGGAAGGACTGCATCACCCCCACACCGGCCGACCGGTACGACGTGGCGGGCCTGGGCAGCAAGGACAAGGCGAAACCAGGTCGGCTCGTGGGCGGACGCGGTGGCTACATCGACGGCTTCGACGAGTTCGACCCGGCGTTCTTCGGCATCAGCCCCCGCGAGGCGCACGCCATGGACCCGCAGCAGCGCAAGCTCCTGGAGGTCACCTGGGAGGCGCTGGAGGACGGCGGACAGAAACCGGCGGAACTGGCCGGACGGGACGTGGGCGTCTTCGTCGGGGCGTTCACCCTGGACTACAAGATCCTGCAGTTCGCCGACCTCCGGTTCGACACCCTCGAAGCCCACACGGCGACGGGGACGATGATGACGATGGTCTCCAACCGCCTCTCGCACTGCTTCGACTTCCGGGGGCCGAGCCTCTCCATCGACTCCGCCTGCAGCTCCTCCCTCGTGGCGGTGCACCTCGCGTGCGACAGCCTGCGCCGGGGCGAGAGTTCACTGGCGCTGGCCGGCGGCACGCTGCTGCACCTCACCCCGCAGTACACGATCGCCGAGACCAAGGGCGGGTTCCTCTCCCCCGAGGGCCGCTCCCGCACCTTCGACGCCGGGGCCGACGGCTACGTGCGCGCCGAGGGCGTCGGCATCGTGGTCCTCAAGCTCCTCTCCGAGGCGCTCCGCGACGGCGACCCGATCCACGCCGTGATCACCGAGACCGGGGTCAACCAGGACGGCCGCACCAACGGCATCACCGTGCCCAGCGCCGACGCCCAGGCCACCCTCATCGAGCAGGTCTGCGCCCGAGCCGGGATCACCCCGGGCAGCCTCCAGTACGTGGAGGCGCACGGCACCTCCACCCCGGTGGGCGACCCGATCGAGGCCAACGCCCTGGCGAGCGCCCTGGCCGTGGGCCGCGAACCGGGCGCCCGGTGCTACATCGGTTCCGTCAAGACGAACATCGGCCACACCGAGTCCGCCGCCGGGATCGCCGGTCTCATCAAGACCGCGCTCAGCCTGGAGCACCGGCTGATCCCGCCCCACATCAACCTGGAGAACGTCAACCCGGCGATCGATCTGGAGGCCGCGCCCTACGAGATCCCGGACCGGGTCACCCCCTGGCCCGAGCACGAGGGGCCCGCGCGCGCGGGGGTCAACTCCTTCGGCTTCGGCGGCACCAACGCGCACGTGCTCCTCGAAGCGGCGCCCCCGCGCACCGCCGAGGAGCAGCGGACGCCCGTACCCGGGCGGCGCTCCGCCACCGACGGCCTCGCGTACCGCGTGCTCCCCCTCAGCGCCCACGACGCCTCGGTGCTTCCCGAGCTGGCCGAGGCCGTCCGCGCGGAACTGGCCGCCCCCCGGGACCCGGCCGCCCCCGCCTCCCTGACGGACCTGGCCCACTCCCTCGCCCGACACCGGCAGCACCACGACGCCCGGCTCTCCGTGGTGTACGAGACCGGCGAGGACCTCGACGAGGCGCTGGCCGCGTACGCGCGGGGCGAGGAGCACCCCCGTGTCCTGCTCGGCAGGCACCGCGAGGGCCGCCACACCGCGCCCGCCTGGGTCTTCACCGGCATGGGGCCCCAGTGGTGGGGCATGGGCCGCGAGCTGTTCAAGACCTCGCCCGTCTACCGGGAGGCCGTCGAGGCCGTCGACCGGGAGATCCTCGCCCAGGCGGGCTGGTCGCTGACCGCCGAGCTGAACGCCGACGAGGCCGCGTCCCGCATGGCGGAGACCTGGCTCGCCCAGCCCGCCAACTTCGCCGTCCAGGTGGGCCTCGCCGCCCTCTGGCGCGCCCACGGGGTGCACCCCTCCGCGATCGTCGGGCACAGCACCGGCGAGATCGCCGCGTTCTACGAGGCCGGGGTCTACGGCCTGCGGGACGCGGTGAAGATCGTCCTGCAGCGCAGCCGCCTCCAGCAGCGGCTCGCGGGCACCGGCACCATGCTGGCCGTCGGTCTGCCCGAGGACGAGGCCGTACGGCGCGCCGCGCCCTTCGGCGACCGGCTGTCCGTGGCCGCCGTGAACAGCCCCGGCGCCCTGACCCTGGCCGGGGAGCGGGAGGCGCTCGCCGAGTACGCCGAGGCGCTCCGCGCCGACGGCGTGTTCGCCAAGTTCCTGGACGTGGAAGTCCCGTACCACAGTGCCGTGATGGAGGAGATCAGAGCCGAGCTGCTGGCGGAGCTGGCCGACATCGAGCCCCGGCCCGCCCGGCTCCCGCTGTACCTCACCGGCCGCGAGGGCCGCGCCGAAGGGCCCGAGCTCGACGCGGACTACTGGTGGAGCAACGTCCGTGACACCGTGCGGTTCCGCGCGGCCGTCGACGCCCTGCTCGCCGACGGGCACCGCACGTTCCTGGAGATCGGCCCCCACCCGGTGCTCGGTCACTCCGTCAGGGAGTGCTCCGCCGCCCGCGAGGGCGATCCCACGGCCGTGACCACCGTGCCGTCGATCCGCCGTGCCGAGGGCGAGGCCCTGCGCCTCACCACCTCCCTGGCCGCGCTGTACGCCCTCGGCTGCGCCGTGGACTGGACGGCGCTCCACCCGGACGGGCAGCGGGTGCCCCTGCCCCGGTACCCGTGGAAGCGCGACCGGTACTGGACCGAGCCCGAGCCCGTGGCGCAGATCAGGCTCGGCCGGATCGACCATCCGCTGCTCGGACGGCGCCTCGCCACGGCGGAACCCGCCTGGGAGGTCGCACTCGACGTCGAGACCACCCCGTACCTCGCCGATCACCGCATCCAGGGAAGGACCCTCTTCCCCGGCGCCGGATACGTCGAGATGGCGTACCAGGCGCTCCGGGCGCTGACCGGGGGGACGGACGCGGAACTGGGCGACATCGAGCTGCGCAAGGCCCTCTTCCTGCCCGACGACGCGCCCCGGGCCGTACAGGTGTCGCTCTCCACGCAGACCTCCGCCTTCACCGTGGCCACCGAGGGCGACACGCCCACCGTGCACGCCTGCGGTGTGGTGCGCGGCGGCGCCCCGGCGGCTCGTACCGCCCCGCTGGACACCGAGGGCGTCCGGGCGCGGGCGGACCGGCACCTCGACGCGACCGCGTGCTACGAGACGCTGAGCGCCCGCGGTTACGACTACGGCCCGGCGTTCCGGGGCATCGCGGAGGTCTGGCGGACGTCCGGCGAGGCGCTCGCCCTGATCCGGCCGACCGTGGACGGGGCGGCGGAGCACCATGTGCACCCGGTGCTGCTCGACGCCTGCTTCCAGGCCCTCCTGGTCGCCGGGCTGCCCGACGCCACGGACGGGCCCGGCGGCGGGATGCTGCTGCCGCTCACCATCGAAGCGGTGCGGACCGTGCCGGTGGGCGACCGTCCGCTGTGGGCGCACGCCACCGTCACCCGGCGCGCGGACGACGAACTCGTCGGTGACATCGCCCTCTACACGGAGGACGGGGAGCCGCTCGGGCACGTGCGGGGTTTCCGTGCCGCCGATGTGGAGCAGGTCTCGTCGACGGTGGCGGTGTCCACCATCGACGGCTGGCTCGCCGAACTCACCTGGTCGGAAGCGCCCCTGGAGAGCGGCGCCGAAGGCCAGGACAGCGCCGTGGACCCGGTGCCCCCGGTGGGCGGCAGCTGGCTGCTGCTCGCGGACCGGCCCGGCGGAGTGGCGGACCGGCTGGCCGCGCTCGCGGGCGCGGGCGGCGCGCGCTGCCATCTCGTACGGCCGGGTGACGGCTATGTCTTCGACCCGGCCGGGCGGGACTCCCGGGTCGTCCCCGACAGCGTCGACGACCTGCGCAGACTCCTCGCCGATCTGGCGGCCGTCGACGCGGACGCCCCCGCGCCCGACACCGTCGTCCATCTGTGGAACCTGGACCTGCCCGCCCTGGAGGACACCGCCAGGAAGGACCTGGACGCGCACGGCGCGGTGGGCGCCTACTCGGTGGTCGCCCTGGCCCAGGCCCTCCACGACGACCCCCGGCAGACGGCCGCGCCCGCCGCGCTGCACCTGGTGACCCGGGGAGCCCAGGCGGCCGTGCCCGGGGAGCCGGTGGCCCCGCTCGGCGCGCCCGCCTGGGGCATCGGCCGGGTGCTGCGGCACCAGGAGCTGACCGCGCACCGGGGCAGGCTGATCGACCTGCCGCTCGCGCCGGGAGCCGGGGCGCCGACGGACACCGAGGCCGGTGCGGACGCCGGAACCGGAGCCGTGACCGGCGCCGGAGCCGTGACCGGCGCCGAGGCCCGTGCCGACGCCGAAGCCGCGGCGCTGCTCCGTGAGATCCTCACCCCGGACTCCCCCGAGCTGCCCCAGGACGAGGTGGCCCTGCGGGACGGACGCCGTCTCGTCAGCGCGCTCACCCGTCCCGGGGAACTCACCCGCCCCTTCCCGCCCCGGCTCCGCCCGGACGGCGCGTACCTCGTCACCGGCGCGTTCGGCGCCCTCGGCAGGCTGCTGTGCCGCTATCTCGTCCAGCGGGGCGCCCGGCACCTGATCCTCATCGGGCGTACACCGCTCCCCGACCGCGCCACCTGGCGGGCCCTCGCCCCGGACTCCCCGGCGAGCGACCCGGTGGGCTTCGTCAAGGAGCTGGAGGCCCTCGGCGCCCACCCCGTCCACGCCGCCATCGACATCTCCGACGAGCGCGCGCTCACGGAGTGGCTGGCCGACTACCGGGACCGGGACGCTCCGCCCGTCCGGGGCGTCTTCCACCTGGCCGGGCACGTACGGGACACCCCCGTCCCGGCCATGGACCGCGCCACCTTCGACTCCGTGTTCCACCCGAAGGCGGCGGGCGCCTGGCTCCTCCACCACCATCTGCGCGACGAGCCGCTCGACCACTTCGTCCTCTTCGCGTCCGTCGCGTCCCTGCTCACCACGACGGGCCAGACGAACTACGCGGCGGGCAACGCCTTCCTCGACGCCCTGGCGCAGCACCGCAGGGCGCTGGGACTGCCCGCCCTCAGCCTGGACTGGGGTCCCTGGGCGACCGGCATGATCGAGGAACTGAGCCTGGTCGAGCACTACCGTGTCGTCCGGGGCATGACGTCGCTCTCCCCGGCCGCGGGCATGGCCGTCCTGGAGCGGGTCCTCGGCCAGGACCGCGCCCAGTTGCTGATCGCCACCGTCGTCGACTGGACGACGTTCCTCGCCTGGTACCCGTCCCCGCCCCCGCTCGTCAGAGAGCTGGCGGCCGAGGCGGCGAGCACCGCGGACCCGGCCGCCGGCGGTTCGCGGGACACCGGATATCTGGACCGCTTCCGCGCCGCCGCCGACGAGGAGGAGCGGACCGCGCTGGTCGCGGACCTGCTGCTGGGCTGCGCCTCGGCCGTCCTGCGGATCGGCGCGGACCGGCTCGACCCGGACGCGGGCCTCAACGCGCACGGCATCGACTCGCTCCTCGCCATGGAGCTGCGCGCCCGGCTCCAGGCGGCGACCGGGGTCGCCCTGCCGGTCGTGGCCCTGCTGAGCGGGGCTCCGCTGCGCGAGCTCACCGCGCAGCTCCGCGATGCCACGGCGGAGCTGGCCGCGCGGGCGGCGGGCCCCGGCACGGGGGTGGTGGTGGAGGTCCACGAGGACGCGTCCCGGCACCCCCTGACCCAGAACCAGAAGGCCCTGTGGTTCCTGAAGCAGCTCCACCCGGACGGCTTCGCGTACAACATCGGCGGCGCGGTGGAGGTCCGCACCGAGATCGACCCCGAGCTGATGAGCGCCGCCGTCCGCGCCCTGGTGGAGCGGCATCCGGTGCTGCGGGCCAACTTCGTCATGGAGGACGGCAGGCCGCTCCAGATCGTCTCGGAGGACGTCGAGCCGGACATGGCCGTCTTCGACGTCGAGGGCTGGGAGTGGGAGGACATCCGTGAGCTGATCGTCGAGGAGTACCGCAGGCCGTACGACCTGGCGCGGGACCGGCTGATGCGGTTCCGGCTCTTCCGGCGCGGTCCGGACCGCTGGGTGCTGATGAAGGCGGTCCACCACATCGTCTCGGACGCGATCTCCACGTTCACCTTCATCGAGGAACTGCTCTCCCTGTACGAGGGGATGCGGTCGGGCCGCGCCGTCGAACTGGCCCCGGTGCGGGGCCGTTACGTCGACTTCCTGAACCGGCAGAACCAGTTCCTCGCCTCGCCCGACGCCGACCGGATGCTGGAGTACTGGCGGGGCGCCCTGCCCGCCGAGGTGCCGCCGCTCACCCTGCACACCGACGCGCCCCGGCCGCCCGTGCAGACCCACAACGGCGCCTCGGAGTTCTTCGTCCTGGACGAGGAGCTGAGCGCCCGGGTCCACGCCCTGGCACGGCGGCACGACGTGACCGTCTTCATGGTGCTCCTGTCCGCCTACTACCTGCTGCTGCACCGCTATTCCGGTCAGGACGACCTGGTCGTCGGCAGTCCGGTGACCGGGCGCACCGACGAGGACCTGTCGTCCGTGTACGGCTACTTCGTCAACCCCCTGCCGCTGTACGCGAGTCTGGCCGGTGACCCGACCGTGGCCGAGCTGCTGACCCAGGTCCGGGGGACGGTGCTCGGGGGCATCGACCACCAGGAGTACCCGTTCGTCCTGCTGGTCGAGAAGCTGGGCCTGCAGCACGACCCCAGCCGCTCGGCGGTCTTCCAGGCGATGTTCATCCTGCTCGCCCACAAGGTGTCCTCGCAGCAGTACGGATACCACCTCGACTACATCGAACTCCCCGAGGAGGAAGGTCAGTTCGACCTGACCCTGTCGGCCTACGAGGACGAGTCCGAGCACCGGTTCCACTGCGTCCTGAAGTACAACACCGACCTCTTCCGGCCGGAGACCGCCGAGCGGCTGGCCCGGCACTACCGGAACCTCCTGGACGCGCTGACCCGCGCTCCCGGCGAGGGCCCGGTGGCGGGGCTCGACATGCTCGGTGCGGCCGAGCGGCACGAGATCCTGCACGGTCCGGCCGCCCGGGGACGCGTCCTGGAGCCCGAGCCGCCGGTGCACCGGCTGTTCGCGGAGGCGGCGGCCCGCACTCCCGACGCGGTCGCCGTCACGGTTCCGGCCACGGGGCCGGACGGCGCCGCCCGCCGACTGACCTACGCGGAGCTGGACCGGGCCTCGGCGGTGCTGGCCCGGCGGCTGCGGGCGCGGGGCGCGAGCGGGGGCGTCGTCGCGGTGTGCCTGCCGAAGTCGCCGGAGCTGATCATCGCGCTCCTCGCCGTACTGCGCGCGGGGGCCGCCTATCTGCCCCTCGATCCCGACCATCCGGCGGAGCGGCTCGCCTACATGGCGGGGAACGTGTCGGCGCGTCTGGTCCTCACCGACCCGGCGAACACCGGACGTCTCGACGTGCCCGGCGCCGAGCTGATCACCGACGTCCTGGCGGAGGACCCGGAGGTCTCCGGCGACCCGGCCGGTGCCGCCCTCCCCGAGGGGGACGCGGAGGTGGGACCCGAGACGCCCGCGTACGTCATCCACACCTCGGGATCGACGGGCCGCCCCAAGGCCGTCCGGGTGTCCCACGGCGCTCTCGCGGCCCTGTGCGCCGCCTGGCGGGAGGAGTACGGCCCGCAGGAGGTGCCCGGTGTGCACCTCCAGATGGCCGGGGTGTCCTTCGACGTGTTCACCGGAGACCTGGTCCGCGCCCTCGGCTCGGGCGGGCGGCTGGTGCTCGCCGACCGCGACCTCCTCCTCAACTCGGCCCGGCTGCACGAGGTGATGACCGCCGAGGGCGTCGACCGCGCCGAGTTCGTGCCCGCCGTGGCCCGCGCCCTGATGACGCACTGCGAGGAGGGCGGCCACCGGCTGGACTTCATGCGGCTCGTGATCGTGGGCTCCGACACCTGGAAGGTCGCGGAGTACGACCGGCTGCGCGGGCTCTGCGCGCCGGACACCCGGGTCGTCAACTCCTACGGGCTGACCGAGGCGACCGTCGACAGCGCCTGCTTCGACGGCCCCACCACCGGCCTCGACCCGAACAGCACGGTCCCCATCGGGACGCCGCTGCCCAACTGCGTCCTGCACGTCCTCGACTCCCACCTGCGGCCCGTGCCGCCCGGGGTCACCGGGGAGCTGTGGGCCGGCGGGGCCGGACTCGCCCTGGGGTACGCGGGTGACCCGGAGCAGACCGAACGCCGCTTCGTGACCCTCACCCTGGACCCGGGCCCCGACGCGGTACCCGAGCGGTTCTACCGCACCGGGGACCTGGCGCGCAGGGACGCCCTGGGCCACCTCCACCTGCTCGGCCGGGCCGACGCCCAGATCAAGCTGCGGGGCCACCGCATCGAGCCCGGGGAGATCGAGTCGCTCCTGACGGCGCTCCCCGAGGTGGCGGAGGCGTACGCCCTGGTGCGGACCGATCCCGGCGGCGAACCCGCCCTCTGCGCCTATGTGGTGCCCGCCGACGGGGCCGACCCGGACCCGCGGGCCCTGCGCCGCCACCTCGCCGCCCAGCTGCCCACGTACCTCATTCCGGCCTTCCTGGAGACGGTGGAGGCCCTGCCCCTGACCCCGAACGGAAAGGTGGACCCGGCGGCGCTCCCCGCGCCCCGCGTCCCGTCCGCCCAGGAGGACCACGAGCCTCCCGTCACCCTCTACGAGGAGCGAGTGGCGGCGCACTGGAAGGCCGTGATCGGTCTCGATCTGGTCGGCCTCCACAGCGACTTCTTCGATTCCGGCGGCAGCTCCATCACCCTCATCGAGCTGATCCACCGGCTCCAGAAGGAGTTCGGCATCGCGATCCCCGTGGGGCTGCTCTTCAAGGTGACCACCCTGCACGGCATGGCCCGCACCGTCGAGGACATCGTCACCGGCCGGGTCTCCGGCAATCTCTCCCACCTCTCCTTCAACACGGGTGAGGGTCCCCTCCTCTTCTGCTTCCCGCCCGCCGGTGGCCACGGCCTCGTCTACCGCCACTTCGCCACGCACCTGCGGTCGTACGAGCTGATCGCCTTCAACCACGTCGACGGGGACAAGGGCGTCCGGTACGCCGACCTCGTGGAGTCGCTCCAGCCCGAAGGGCCCTGCCTGCTCCTGGGCTACTCGCTGGGCGGCAACCTCGCCTTCGAGGTCGCCAAGCGGCTGGAGGAACGGGGCCGGGAGGTGGCCCATGTCGTGATCATGGACTCGTACCGCATCGAGGAGGAGTACGGCATCTCCGTCGAGCACACCGAGGCCTTCGAGCACGAACTGCGCGACCACCTGCGCCGCCACACCCAGTCCGAGACCGTCACCGCCCAGACCCTCGAACAGGCCAGGGACTACCTGGCGTACTGCGGGCGCACCCCGAACCACGGGGTGGTCACCGCCACGGTCACCGTGATCGCCGACGAGGCGAAGGCGCAGTTCTACGGGGCCGGTCAGCGCGGCAGCTGGCACTCGGCGTCCACCGGCGCGAGCAGAGTGGTGCGCGGCGCGGGCCTGCACGCGGAGATGCTCGACGAGAAGCCCGCCGAGCGGAACGCGGCCCTGGTGCTCTCCGCGCTCGACGAGTCCCTCAGCAGCACCCTCCGGGAGCGTTCCGCCTCCCCGGCGGACGACGGCACGGACGGGGAATCCCATGGCGCGTGACGACAGGCCCGTATGGGAGGACCGGGGACCGTGGCCGCCCGGCGGGCGCGCCCCCGGGCAGCCGCCCCGGGTGATCGTCATCGGCGCGGGCATCGGTGGTCTCTCCACCGGCTGCTACGCGCAGATGAGCGGCGCGGAGACCCGGATCTTCGAGCGCCACGTCCTGCCCGGCGGCTGCTGCACCGCGTGGTCGCGCCAGGACTACGTCTTCGACTACTGCATCGAGTGGCTCACCGGCACCGGGCGGAACAACGACGCCAGCCGGGTCTGGCGGGAACTCGGCGCGCTCGACGGCAAGACCATCGCCAACTTCGAGATGTTCAACACCGTCACCGACGAGACCGGCCGCTCGGTCACCTTCTACAACGACCCCGACCGGCTCGAAGCCCATCTCCTGGAGATCTCCCCCGGGGACGCCCGCCCGATCCGCGCGTTCTGCCGTGACCTGCGGCGGTTCACCCGGCTCAACCTCTACCCGTTCCTGACCCCGCCGCCGCTCCAGTCCACGGGCGAGAAGCTGGCCATGCTGCGGGCGGTCCTGCCCTCCTTCGCGCTGCTCTGGCGCACCGCGGTGACCCGGATGGAGAAGTTCTGCGACCGGTTCGAGGACCCGCTGCTGCGCCGGGCGTTCCCGTTCATCTTCTTCCAGGACCACGAGGTCTTCCCGCTGCTCCCCTATCTGTTCAACATGGCGAGCGCCTTCCACCTCAACGCCGGTTTCCCCCAGGGGGGTTCGCTGGGTCTGGCCCGCTCGGTGGAGGAGCGGTACACGGCGCTCGGCGGACGGATCGACTACCGGTCGCGGGTGGAACGGATCCTGGTGGAGAACGACCGGGCGGTCGGAGTGGAACTGCGGGGCGGTGAGCGGCACTTCGCCGATCACGTCGTCTCGGCCTGCGACGGCGCCACCACCATCGACCGGCTGCTCGGCGGCCGGTACACGAGCCCGAAGATCGACAAGCTCTTCAGCGAGATGATGGACCAGCCGGACGTGCTCTATCCGGGGGTGGTGTCGGTCTTCGTCGGTCTCGACGGCGAACTGGACCCGTCGGCCCGGCACAGCACCACGTACCTGCTCTCCGACGAGGACAGCGCGGCGCTGCCGGGGGTCCTGCAGAACAGCCTCGTCGTCCAGATGCGGTCGCGCTACTCCGACGGGTTCGCGCCGCCCGGCAAGTCCGTCGTCCACTGCACCTACTTCAGCGACTACGCGTCCTGGAAGGAGCTGCGCACCACGGACCGCAAGGCCTACTGGGCCCGCAAGCAGGAGGCGGCCGACTTCGTCCGGGGCTTCCTGGAGCGGCACCACCCGGGCATCGGCGCCTCCATCGAGGTCGTGGACGTGGCCTCCCCCACGACCACCGAGCGCTACACCGGGGTGCGCAACGGCAGCATCCTGGGCTGGAAGTCCTTCACCCCGGCGGACGACGTCATCACGGGCCTGATCAACAAGGACCGGATGCGGCTGCCCGGTCTGGACGGCTTCTCCATGGCGGGCCAGTGGTTCGGCGGCGGCAGCCTGATCCGGGCCGCCGCGAGCGGCCGGTTCGTCACCCAGTACCTGTGCAGGGACCTGGGTCTGGACTTCCGCGCCTGGGAGAGCCGCGGAACGGTCCCCTGGCATCCGGACAGGCTCGGCCGGCTGCCCCAGCTCGAGACCCGCAGGGTGAGGTGACGGTCAGGTGACCGCGACGACCACGACGCGCAGGAAAAGCATGATCATCATCGGTGGGGGCCTCGGCGGCCTCTCCACCGGTGCGTACGGCCAGATGAACGGGTACCGCACCCGGGTCTTCGAGATGCACGAGATCCCCGGCGGCTGCTGCACCGGATGGGGGCGCGGCGACTACACCTTCGACGCCTGCATCAGCTGGCTGCTCGGCAACGGTCCGGGCAACGAGATGCATCAGATCTGGCTCGAACTCGGGGCGCTCCAGGGCAAGGAGATGCGCCACTTCGACGTGTTCAACACCGTGCGCGGCAGGGACGGCCGCACCGTGTACTTCTACTGCGACCCCGACCGGCTGGAGAGCCATCTGCTGTCCCTGTCCCCGCCCGACGCACGGGCGATCCGCAACTTCTGCGCGGGGCTGCGCAAGTTCATCGCCTGTCTTCCCTCGTACCCGTTCCTCAAGCCGGTGGGGCTGATGAGCCGCCGGGAGCGGTGGCGGATGCTGGCCGGTTTCCTGCCGTACTTCAACCTCTTCCGCACGTCGATGTCGGTCCTGATGACGGAGTACTCGGCCCGTTTCAAGGACCCGCTCCTCAGGGACGCCTTCAACTACATCCTGTACGAGAAGCATCCCGGCTTCCCCGTCCTGCCGTTCTACTTCCAGATGGCCGCCCAGGCGCACCGGTCGGCCGGGGTCCCCGAGGGCGGCTCGCTGGGCCTGGCACGCTCCATCGAGCAGCGCTATCTGGCCCTCGGCGGCGACATCACGTACAACGCGATGGTCGAGGAGATCCTCGTCAAGGACGACCGGGCCATCGGGGTGCGCCTCTCCAACGGCGAGGAGCACTACGCGGACATCATCGTCTCGGCCTGTGACGGTCCGACCACGCTGCTCGAACTGCTCGACGGCCGCTATCTGGAGGGCGAGTACGCCACCCTGTACCGGGAGACGCTGCACCAGCCGGGCATGGTCTTCCCCGGCTACGCGAGCGTGTTCCTCGGCCTGCGCCGGCCGTTCCCGGACGCCGACCCGACGACGACCCATCTGCTCGACGAGGAGACGGCGTCCCGGCTGACCGGCATCCGCCACCCCAGCCTCAACGTGCAGTTCCGCAACCACTTCTATCCCGAGCTGTCGCCCGAGGGCACCGGCGTCGTCTACGCCACCTACTTCTCCGACACCGCGCCCTGGCGGGAGCTGGCCGAAGGGCCGGAGCGGCTCAGCCGCGCCCGCCGGGGGACCGAACTGCACACCCTGCCGGTGAAGCGCGGCAAGGCGTACACCCTCGCCAAGCGGCGGACCAGGGACGCCGTGGTCGACTACCTCGACGGGCTGTATCCGGGGCTCAAGGACTCCGTCGCCGTCCGCGACACCTGCACCCCGCTCACCCAGATCCGCTACACCAACAGCTTCGAGGGCACCTTCCTGGGCTGGCAGCCCTTCGTGGAGAGCGGCGAGGCGATGGAGGAGCTCGTCAAGAAGAACGGGCCCGTCCTGCCCGGTCTGGGGAACTTCTACCTCTCCGGGGTGTGGGCGACCACCGGCGGTCTGATCCGCGCGGCGGCGGCCGGGCGCCAGGTCATGCAGTTCATCTGCCGGGACGACGGGCTCGACTTCACCGCCTCCGTCGACACCAGCGCCCCGCTCCCGACCCATGTCGACGTCCTCGTCGGCCCGCACCGCTGAGAACCCGGCGCCGCCGGGGATCCCGTACCGCCCGAGAAACCGCACCGCCGAAAATTCGGCACCGCCCAGAAAGGCGTCCCGTGACCTTGCCCCCTGATGTCCGCCCCGCCCCGGAAGCCTCCCCGGAGCCCCTCGCGTACCCGTTCTGGACGAGCGACGGACTGGGCCTCCCCGAGGGCTACGGGCAGTTGCGCGACCGGCCCCCCGTCCGTGTCCGGCTGCCGTACGGGGACGAGGCGTGGCTCGCGACCAGTTACGAGGACGTCCGCGCCGTCCTGTCGGACCCCCGGTTCAGCCTCGCGGAGGCCGTCCGCCGCGACCAGCCCCGCATCGGCCCGATGCCCCGGGCCGGCGGGGGTCTCATCGCGCTCGACGCTCCCCACCACACGCGGCTGCGCACGCTCCTCGCGAAGGAGTTCACCGCCCGCCGGATGGAGCCGCTGCGCGGCCGGGTCCGCGAGGTGGCCGACGGGCTGCTCGACCGGATGGTGGCGGCGGGCCCGCCCTCCGATCTCGTGGAGGACCTCGCGTTCCCCCTGCCCATGACGTTGATCTGCGAGATCGTGGGCGTACCGGAGGCCGACCAGCCGGGACTGCGGACCTGGGCGGACACCGTGTGTTCCGGCAGTGTGACCCCCGAGGTGGTACGCCGCCACGCCCAGGACTTCTTCGGCCGCATGAACGACTGGGTCGAGACGCGCCGCCGGGAGCCCGCCGACGATCTGATCACCGTCCTGGTCAGGGCCGCCGACGAGGGCGCCCTGACGGCGGACGAGCTGACGGGGCTGCTGAACGAGATCCTCATCGGCGGCTTCGTCACCACCACCAACCAGATCGCCAACTTCTTCGCGGTGCTGCTCCTCCCGCGCGAGGCGGGAGGCGGCGGCGCGGAGCTGCTCAGGACCCTGCGCGAGCGGCCCGAGGTGATCCCCCGCGCGGTCGAGGAACTCCTGCGGCTCGTCCCGCTGCTCAACGGCCTGACCCTGCCCCGGTACGCGGAGGAGGACGTGGACCTCGGCGGGGTCCTGGTGCGGGCGGGCGAGCCGGTCGTGGTCTCCCAGGCGGCGGCCAACCACGACCCGGTCGCCTTCCCGTCCCCCGACCGCATCGTGCTCGACCGGCCGGGCACCCCCCACATCAGCTTCGGTCACGGCATCCACTACTGCCTGGGCGCCCATCTGGCCCGCCTGGAACTCCAGACCACCCTGGAACGCGTCACGGCCCGCCTGCCCGGCCTGCGCCTGGCCGTCCCGGAGAAGGAACTGCACTGGCGCTCGAAGGAGTTCTTCAGCGGCCTGCGCTCCCTGCCGGTCGCGTGGTGAGCCGAGCGGGCGGGCCGAAGCGGCCTGCGCGATGACATGGAGCGCCCGGGTCGGGTCGGTCCCGGCCGCCCGAACACCGTAGGGACCCGTGCCGGTCACGGCCGGGCCGCGCGCTGCCCGCGCCGGATGCCGTGACCGGGGCGAGGCCGGTCAGCCGCGTAGCCGGACGGCCAGTGTGGCGAGCCAGGCGGCCGGGGTGTACGGGAGCGGGGGTTCGACCTCCGCTCCGAGCGTCACCAGGGCCAGGGCCAAGCCGTCCTCGTCCAGGCCGAGGGCGAGGAGGTCGTGCAGTTCGCCCGTCAGCTGGGCGGTCAGACCCGGATCGGTGCCGTCCAGATAGTCGGCGAGCGCCGACTCGTGGTCGCCGAACTCCCCCGGCATGTCCTGCGTGAACCAGCCGCCGAGCAGTTGCGCCAGCTCCGGGAAGCGGGCCCGCCACTCCCAGGGGCTCTCCGGCGCGACGGGCGGCGGGGCCTGGCCGTTCGTCAGGCTCGCGTCGAGCCGGTCGGCGAGGCCCGTGAGCCAGCCCCGGATCTCCTCGGGCGGCACTCCCACGTCGGGCAGCCGGTAGTACTCGCCGAGCCGCAACCGCAGCCGCCCCGGCGGATTGTCGGCGTAGACGCGCAGTTGCTCGGCCGCGACGGCGATGGCCCAGGGCCGGGTGCGCCAGGTCTGCCGCAGATAGCCCGCCAGCGCCTCGGGCGCGTGCGGGCCGACACCCAGGTGGGAGCGGACGACCTGGTCGAGCTCGCCGTACTTGCGGTCGTGCTCGGCGGGGTTCAGGGACACGGGAGCGGCCTCTACAGGATGACGGGCAGGGAGGAGTGCACGGTGAAGGGAGGCGCGCCGGGCTCGCCGGATCCGGTCCGGCGGAGCACGACCCGGACGGCGCGCACCGGGATCGGCTCCTGGCCCGCCAGGGCCATCCCGTGGGTGAGCAGCGTGCCCACCGGATCGGGCCGTGAGGGCCAGGTGGCCTCGATGACCAGTCGCCGCCGGGTGGACTGGGCGAGCCAGCGGTGGATGACCTGCTCGTTCAGTCCGATGGCCTGCTGGGTGGCCCACTGGGCGGTCGCCCGGTCCGGGAAGGTCGCGGCGCGGTCCGCGCGGGCGGGGCCGGGTGACGCGGGGCCGGGTGACGCGGGCGGCTTCGTCATGTCGGGCTTCATGTCAGGCCCCGCCCCAGCCGTGCAGGGTGGCGCGCTGGGCGGCGGAGTAGTTGGCGTGCCCGGTCGCGGCGATGGCGTGCAGCCACTTCTGCGCGGCCTGCAGATCCTCCATCTGGCGGTCCCAGCGGTCGAGTTCGTCGACGAACGCCTCGCGGGCCTCGCCCTGCCAGGCCAGGACGACCGGCACCGCGCGTTCGTACAGCGCGGTCAGGCGCTCGTTGAGCGATCTCACGATGTCCTCCAGGTCGCCTGCCATCTCGCGCAGTGCGACCAGGTCGACGGTGATCGAGCCGTCGTCGTTCATGTGCCCCCTGCCTCACGGGTGTTCGGGCTTGCGTTCAGATGTCGTGGATCCTGCTGGTCGGCGCTGTCCCCCCAGTGCCGCCCGGCCCTTCCCCGGACAGCCCTCGTACCTCCGCTTCGACGTCGACCCTCCTCGACTCGGCCCGGAACCGCCGCAGCGCGTCCAGTTCCTCACGGGTGAACCCGTCCCGGCTCATCCGGATCGCCTCCGCCAGGATGCCCAGGATCTCCCGGACCCGTACGGCGTCCGCACCGGCCTCCCGGTGCAGCTTCCGGTACGCCGTCGCCGCCTCGCTCCGCCATCGCGCCTCGGCCCGGTCGACGATCGCGTCCATCCTGCGCACCTGTCCGTCGATGTGCGTACGCATGGTGTCCAGGTCGTCCGCGAGACGGTTCAGGTCCTCTTCCGTCACGGCGAGGTTCGGATCGATGGGCATGGCGGCGGCTCCTTCCGAGCGACGGGGCAGGGTGGTGGGGTGGTGGGTCAGTGCTGCTCGGCGAAGTGGGCGTGAACGGCGTCGAGGAGGAGCCGGACGCGTGCGTGGGTCACATGAGGCATGACGATGGCAAAGGCGGCATCGAACTCGGCAGGCGTGCGGAACAGGTACAGGATGCGCTGCAACTCCCCGGCGAGGTTGCCGAGTCGTTCATGGCATTCGGGATGCTCACTGGTCAGAATCTCCTCCAGGGCCTCGTCCACGCTGTCGCACTCCCCCGACACCATGAACGAGATGAAGGCCGAGGTCAGCGAGAAGCGTCCGGTCGCCTCCCAGCCGGACAGCGGCAGTTCCGTCATGTCCGGGTACATGAGGAACTGGCGGTCACGGATGAGCTCGGCCAGCGAGCGCAGGAAGTCCGCCGACGGATCGTCGCCGGCCGCCCGCGCCAGTGCCTGGCGGTACTCAGCGGGCCTGGTCTCGAATGCCCCGGTTCCGACCTCGTCGGCCAGAAGGTCGAGCAGGGAGGCCAGCACTGCGGGGGGCATCGCCGCTGACGTCGCCCTGGAATCGAACAGGAAACGGGACAGACGCTGAAGTTCGTCCTCCAGCGGCGCGGCCCCCGGGTTGCGCGACGCTACGGCGATGCGCAGCAGCAACCCCACCGCGCCGGAGGTGAACAAGTCGTCCTGTTTCGAGATCACGTGGCGCATGTTACGGCGGGCAGGGGAAGGCGGTACGGACATAGAACATCCCGGACTCCGGCGAGTAGGCGAGAACCAGCCTCACGCTGTGGACCTCCTTCGGCTGGGCGCCGAAGCCCTGGGCGGTGAAATCGGACTGCGAGACGGATGATCCCGTCACGACGTCGCTCCCGTTCGCGTCCTTGACGGTGAAGACGTCCAGCTGCGGCGAGGAGGCGGGGCTGAACGTCCCGTTGGCCACCCGCTGCTTCTGCTTCTCCATCCATTGCTCGATCGTCCGGATGTTGCCGGGGTCGTTCAACGCTGCCTGGACATGCTTCTGGGCGGCCGGAAGATCCGGGAAGGCCGAGGCGTCGACACCCTGGTCCCGTACGCGCGTCCGTAGCTGGTCCGGGGAGAGACCGACGTGCCGGTCGATCGCATGGCCGTCCTTCCCCGGCTTCACCGGGTCGCTCGGAGTGGCCTGGTAGGGGTTGGTCTCCCATTCCATGGACGCGAGGTCGATGCCGAAGCGGTTGTTCGGGTCCCGGGACTGTTCGTTGATCGGGACGAGCGACCGGTCGAACTCGAAGAGCGAGCGGGCGCCGAACGCTTCGGCCCGCGCCGACTGCGACTGGAAGGTCGGCACCGCGCGGGCGGCCTCGCGGAGCGGCTCCAGGAGGTTCTTCACCTCCTGCGTCTGCGTGCGCAGCGCGGTCTCGTAGGTGTCGACGGCCCGGTTGACGGCGTCCCTGTCGATGCTGACGAGGACCGCGGCGCCCAGCCCCCTCCACAGGTTCTTGAGGCGTTCGAAGAAACCCTTGAGGTCGGTGAGGTCGAGGATGGCCAAGGCGTCCTTGATGGCCCTGTACAGGATTCCGCGCAGCTCGCCGCGGACCTTCTCGGCGGCTTCCGCGTAGGAGCGGATCGCCTGGGCCAGGATCTGGGCGGTGGTGCTGAGGACTCCGAAGACCGGGAGGCTCGTGCCCGCGCCGGTGGGCGGGTCGTGCCTCCACGCGTAGCCCGCCGTGTCCTTGCCCCAGGCCGTCGTGCCCCACAGCGACGACACGAACTGCAGCATCGCGCCGTGCCAGTCCCCGTTGGAGTGGTCCGTGATGGCGTCGACGGTGCTGGTGAGCTGTCCCTGGATGATGCCGAGGCCCGTCTGGTAGGGAAGCCACGCCTGGGAGAGGTCGTTGACCCTGAGGTAGTTGGGGAGCGGCAGGATCTCCAGCGCGCGGCCGGTGCCCAGCGCCTCCTCGATCACGGTGCGCATCAGGGAGCCGGGGATGTTGCCGTCGTCGAAGACGTCGGCGAAATCGTCGATGGCGTTGCCGTCACGGACGCCGAACGGTGGTGGGGGCGGGTACCCCGGCGGAGTGGAGATGACCTGCGGCGGGGGCTGCGGGGTGAAGGGCGGACTGAGCGGGTGGGTGGCCGCGTCCGCCTGCCGGAAGTTGTCGGCGGTGGTGGTGAAGCCGATCGCCGCGCCGCCGATGGCGACCACCGCCTTGCCGTGCACCTCCAGGAGCAGGGCGACGACCGCGGCGTACTGGGTGGCGAACTCGACCGTGACCGTGCCGGATCCGCCGACCTTGGAGTAGCCGGCGTGGACGTTCAGGAACTGTACGAGTGCCTTGTGGAAGGACTGCTGCTCGACGGCGAGAGCCGAGGAGACCTGGTACAGGTGTACTGGCTGTACGTCGAATCCGCCTGGCGCCGTCCACGGGCTGCTCACTGCGGGCGGGGGCGGCGGCGGCAACTGGGCCGGCGGAGGGGGGCCCGGCGGGACCGGCGGCGTGTTCGGGACCGGCGACGGTGTGGGATGGGAGCCGGGCGACCCGCCCGGCTGTCCGGACGGTGGCGGTGGAGTGGCCCCGGCGGTCGATGTGGGATGGGGGCTCGAACTCGGGCTGGTACCCGGCGACGTGGTACCGGTCGCGCTCGGCATGGGCGTGCTCACCGGAACGTCCCGCCCGTGCCGCTCGTGCCGTACGTCCCGCCCGTGCCGCTCGGCACGCGGGAGCGCGTGCGTGTACCCCGTTCCCGTCCCATGAGCCCCCCTGACTCCGCCGGACCGTGGCCGAAGGTAGCAGGGCGATGCTTCAAGGCCCTTGATCAGAAGCAGAGTTGGCTTGAAGAAGCCGTATGTGCGCGACCGGTCCCGCCGAGCGGGTGGGGGCTCCGGCGAGCGGACCCCGCCACCGTCACCGGGCCCGGCTGCCGACCGGGGAGATCGGGCCCACGGGCGCGTCGGGGCGGATTCTGGGGCGAAAGAGCCTGGACGGCGCTCTCAGCACAGCAACAATGCTGCCTGCCATGGGAGTTCGCCGGTCGGTGTCTTCGGGTTCGTCGCGAAGCGCAGGGCCAGAGCGGCGCCCGCCGCCCCGTCGAGGAAGCCGGGACGGTGGACGACGGTGGGGCCGCCGGGTGCGGCGGCGGGCCAGACGAAGGGGTGTTCCTGATCGGCGGCGCCCGCCAGCGCCTCGGCAAGATCCGGTATGTACAGGGCCAGTTCCGATCCTCCTGGTTCACCGGCCATCAGGGTCACGATCGTGGCGAGGCCCGCCAGGCCGTGGCACAGGGTGGGGTCGGTTAAACCGGCGGCGCCACCCGGTCGGCCGCAGACGGCGGCGACGGCGGCCACCGCCTGGCGGTTCCATCCGGGCTCCTCCAGTGCCAGTGAGGCCAGTTGGAGCGCGCGGGCGACCCCGGGCGTGCCGTAGCACCAGCCGGTGCGGGCCTCCGCCAGGTCGGGGCGGGTGCCCGAGAGGGCCGCCAGCTCGGCTTCCATCGGGACGATGTTGGGCCAGCCCGCGCCGTCGGGGCTGCGCCGGGCGAGCAGCCACTCGGCGACGGTCCGGATGGCCTGCTCCTGGCCCGGCACGCGTACGCCCGCGCTGTGGGCGAGGGACAGCAGCGCGAGGGGGCCGGGGATGCCGTGGGCGAGACCGGCGTTGAAGTGGCCTCCGGGGACGCCGTCCGGTTCGCTGAACAGGATCGGGTCCCCCGTCCACCAGCCCGGCACGCGCCCGGAGCCCGGCACGGTGACCGGCCGGGTGAGGGCGACGAGGTGGGCGAGGACCAGTTCGGTGGTGGCCCGGTGCTCGGGCCCCGCGGCCAGGAGCAGACGGCCGAGACCGGAGAGTCCCGCCACCACGTCGTACCCCGCCATCCTGGCCCCGGCCGTACCCGCCGCCGCCCGGGGCGCGTCCTCCTCGACGAGTCGGCGCGCCACCAGGGCGACCTCGGTGTCCAGTCGGGTGAGGAGACCGGCGTACTCGCCGGTCCGGGTGACGGCGGTCCTCGCGGCGAAGGCGACGGCGGGCAGTCCCGCGTACAGCCCTTCCCTGGCGGGCCTGCGCACCCCGCTGACCGCCGCCGACAGATGGGCGTGGGCGGCCTTGGCGTACCCGGGGTCGCCGTGGGCCAGCGCCGCGAAGAGGAGCCCCACCCCCGCGTGGCCGTCCGCGAGGGACTGGGGGTGCCACAGCGAGCGGGACTCGGCCAGCTCGGGGGTTTCGGCGGCGGTCACCCGCGCGGCCAGCGCGGCCGGATCCGCCAGGCGTACGGCGAGCCGTTCGACGAGGTTCTCGGTCATGCTCCGGCCCTTTCCCGGTCGAGGTGTGCCTGGACCGCGCCACGGGCGACGGCCAGGGTCCGCGCCTCGGCCGTACGGTCCGTACCGAGGCGCCGGTTGCAGTGCATGTGGACGAGGGAGGCGAGCACCGCGTCCGGGGAGACGCTCAGCGCACCCCGCTCCTCCTCCGCGCGCACGAGTCGGCCGAAGCGTTCCGGGGCCGCGTGGTGCGGCCCCGCCACCGGATCCGGCGGGCCACCGTCCGGGGTGATCCGGGCGAGCGCCGCCCGTCTGCGGGCCGCGAACGCCTTGTGGTGCCGTTCCCGCTTGGGGTAGGTCCCGGTCAGCCAGCGCCGCCAGTCGCCGCCGTAGCCCCGGTGGAACGCCCGTACCAGTGCGGTCACGTCGTACGCGGTGGACAGGATCGGGTCGTCCGTGGGGGCCGTCAGCCGCTTCAGCACCAGGGCGCTGTCCGCGTGGAACACCTCCTCGGCCGCGCCGAGCAGCGCCGGGCCTCCGTACCGTTCGGTCTCGGGGGCGTAGCTGTCGACGCGCAGTCCGCGCGCGAGCCCCTCGGCGGCCAACCGCCCCGCCAGGTCGTGGAGCCGGGGCAGGACGACACCGTTGAGGAGGGCCGGGTCGCCGTGCAGCCGAAGCCGCAGGTGCGGGTCCGGATCCGCGTACCGGATGAAGAACCAGCGATCGACGCCCTCCGGCCCGGTGGCCGGGGGACCCTGCTCGGTCAGGAAGCGGCCCAGCGGCCCGGTCAGGAGTTCGTCCTGCCGCTCGGCCGAGGTGTAGAGCGTCGCGTACAGCCAGGGGCCGCCGGGCGGGACCTCGCCGGTCCCGCGCCGCACCACCGGCCGGGTGACGGTCCGTGCGGGCGGCTCGGCCGCCTTCGGCGGGCGGGGCGTCAGCGTGACCACGGCCTCCGCCTCGTGGGCGCCGCCGGGCCCGTGCAGCCAGCCGCCGTCGATGTCGTGGCCCGAGGGCGACGCGTACAGAACGGCCGTCCCCGTCCGCGCGCACTCGCGGCACAGGATCTCCCGGTGCGCCGGGACGGCGAGGTTGAGGGGGATGCGATGGTCGCCGATCGTGAGCTGTACGTGGTCGGGTACGCCCCAGAGGGCGCGCCACTCGTCGAGGGGCGGGGCGCTCGCGTCGAGCCGCCAGCGCGCCGGGCTCAGGACGGTACGGCCGGTGCGCACGGCGGGCAGGAACGGCAGCCCCTCCGCGGCGCCCCACTCCCACAGCCGCCACTGCCTGCGGCCGAACGCGGCGGCTTCGATGAGGAAGCGCACCGCGTTGGGCGCGGTCAGTTCGCGGTTGAGCACGTGGAGCGCCGACGGGGTCAGCTCGCGCCCGAGACGTTCGGACACGATCCTGAAGCCCTCGGAGTCGGCGCTGACGGCGATGTCGTCGAGCGTGAGGTCCGTGACGCCCGGGGCTGCGGGCCCGGGGTGGGCGCCGACGACCAGTCGCCCGTCCAGCCAGGTGGGCACCTGGGCGACGTTGGCGTGCCGGTGCTGCGACGCCTGGTGGTGGACCTGGACGGGCAGCCGTCCGGCGGTCTCCCGCGCGGCCCGGACCGTGCGCCGCATCTCCTCGCTCCGCGCGGGCGGGAAGAGGTGGGCGAAGCGGCCCATGAGTCCACCGGACGTGGTGGCCGCGCCGCCGAGGACGAGGGTGAAGTCGCCCCGGTCCACCGCGGCGGCCGACTCCGCGGCGATCTGCACGACGAGTTCGAGGGCGGGCGGGCGCACGGTGTCGGCGGACTCGTCCCGGTCGGCCGCCTCGAACGCGCGCAGCCGCTCCTCGTCCAGGACGACCTCGCGCGCCCCGCGCGCCTGGGCCTCGGCCGCGAGTTCCAGCAGCAGTCGCTGCCGTACGGCTCCGAGGGGTGCGGGGCCCGGGTCGGCACGGTGGCTCGGGGGCAGCCGGTACCCGGCCGGGGCGCCGAGGCCGATGTCGGGGTCGAGGAGTTCCTTGACGGGCACGTACCGCCCGAGGCCGTACCTATCCACGAAGTCCTGGTGGTACGGGGTCAGGCGGCCCGGCCCCGGGGGAGACAGGCGCCACAGCGCGGCGGCGGCGCGCTCCAGTTCCTCCGCCACCGAACGCGAGAGCACGGCGGTCCCTTCCAGCCGCAGGTCCACCTGGACGGCGTGCGCGGGGACGGGCCGGGCCGACGCGGGTGGCCCTGCGGGGCGTACGCCGGGTGCGTCGGGACCCGCGGGTGGCTCTTCGGGGCGTACGTCGGGTGCGTCGGGGCCCGCGGGCGGGACGGGGCCCACGGCCGTGCGCTCCACCACCGCGCGCCAGGCCGCCCTGCCCTCCCCGAGCGCGGTGCGACGGTAGTCGGCCAGGGACCCGCGCAGTTCGGAGACCCACCGGGCGGCGGGCGTCCCGGCCGGTAGCAGCGCCTCGACGTGTGCCAGGGGATCGGGTGCGTCCAGCGGTGGACGCAGCTCCGTCAGGAGCACCTCGGCCCCGATCAGCTGGGCGACGAGACCCGCCACGGCGCCTTCGGGCGCGCCGGGGAACCGTGCCTCGACCTCCCTGATCAGGTCGCCGCAGCGGACCGGGCGGGCGGCGGCCTCTGCCACGGCGCGCACGACCGGGGTGTGGCGCAGCGTCCGTGACCTGGGAAGGTTCCGGCCCGACGGGGCATCGGAGCCGGGGTCGGGCTCGGCGGGGTCCTGGCCCGGTCCGGCCGGGGCGAACGGCAGGACGAGCCGGCCACCGCGTACGAAGCACAGTCCGTTGACCACCACGCTCAGCTCCCGGTGCACAGCCGGGTCGCGCTCCCACTCGGAGATCAGCCGGGCCAGCCACCCGGCGTCGGGCCGTACGGCCCGGTGCCCCACACCGGTGAGCTCCCCCTTGGTGGACTCGCCGAAGGAACCCCACAGGACGCCCGCGAGCAGACCGAAGGGGGTGGGCCGCGAGGCGGCCCTGAGCAGGTAACGGGTCACGGCCCGGTGGGCCTTGCGCAGGTCGGAGACGGCTACGGGCGCGTCCGCGAGGACGGCGTCGACGGTGCGGGTGAGCGAGGGGCTGGAGACGTCCAGCGCCTCCCGGAACCGCGCGTCGGCCAGCAACTCCACCAGATGGGCCCGCAGTTCACCGGGCTCGGCGCCGGACTCGTCCGGCCGGTCCGGCGCGCCGTCCCGCCAGGTGGCGCGGACCCTCGACCGGGCCAGGAGCGGTGCCCTCAGCAGCACTCCGTCCGCGCAGCGGAACACCGGTTCCGCGCTGTGGCCACGTCCCATCCCTGCCACGCCCCTTACCTGATGCACCATGAAACGGATGGATTAATTCCCGGCTCTCCCTGGGGGGAATGCCGCCACACTAACCGCGCCACACCCGCTCCGTAACCCCTTGACTCCGTCCGCTATTCGGATCTAGATTCCGCTGCTGTCACCATGAGGTGACCATTCGCCAGGCTCCACGGGAAGGAATTCTCATGTCCGAGAACATGACGCAGGACCTCTTCGACATCGACCTCACCGAGACCGCCATCCAGGACTTCGCGACGGACAGCGCCGCGGGCGCGATCTCCGGTGAGGAGTCCTGCTTCCGCACCTGCACGACCTGTGCGATCTGCTAATAGCAGCAGCTCAGGGGCTGGTTCCGGCGGCGCCTCGCGCTACCGGAACCAGCCCGCGCGAGGGGGCGGAACCAGAAGGGGATGCCCTTTCGGACACCGGGCGAGGGTAGGGAAGGGCACGATCTCCGCGACCCCGGCGTAACCGTTGACACGGCCGAATGACCTCGGCGACGCTTCCCGGTGCGTCTGCAGAGAAGAATGCGCGCCGCTCATTCCCCAAGGGAAATGGCGACGCGCCATTTCCCTTGCCGAATTCCTCGGATGCAGATGGCCGATATGTGCGCGAATACGCGCTCCACTTCCGTGACGGCTCCCGCACGCCTCTTCCCGTGACTCCGCCGCCCGATATCCGGGGCGACCTGCCGGGTACCGCCCCGCCCAGTGGGTACCGCCCGTCCGGTCACCCGGGAACGCCCCGGGACTGACGGGACTCCCGCGCGCTCCTGGCGCCGACGGCTGTACGGTGCACCCCCAGCCCCTTCCATGCCATGCCATGCCATGCCATGCCATGGATCGTCGCTCCGGCGCCGCGTGGCAGCCGGTCCGCCGCTCCCCCGGACGCTGGAACCGAGTACGGGCGGGTGAAGACCACCGGCATACCGACGATCGGCCCTGGCCTCGCGCCGCTGGGCCCGTAGCTACGCCTCGACGACACCGCGCGGCGCCGGGCGATGCGAGGTCGGCGCTCACCATCGAGCGCGAGGGCAGGGACCGGACTTGTTCCGTTCGGAGGCTTCCGTCAGGGCCGGGGTGCCGCGATCGAGCCGAGGAAGGCGTCGAGCATGGCGGTCTGTACGTCCTCGGGGAACCGGCCGGGGTCGAAGAGGGCCTGCACGACGAGACCGTGGGTGAAGGCGACCGCGGTGGCGGCGAGCTGTTCCGGGTCGGCGTTCGCGGGCAGTTCGCCCTGTCGACGGGCGGCTTCGAGGTGCGGCCGGAGCGACGCGCGCAGCCGGGTGTAGCGGCCGGCCTGGTCCTGGGCGAGTCCGTCGTCGGCGAGGGCGAGGTCCCAGGAGCTGACCCAGATGCGGTTGCGGGCGGTGTCGCCGGAGGTCAGCGGCAGGATGTCCAGCAGCATGGCCCGTACGGTGGCGAGGCCCTCGGCGGGACGTTCACGACGAGGGCGTTCCGCGGTGCGCTTCTCCAGCAGGTCCAGGGCGTGGGCGATCAGGGCCCGCTTGGCCGGGAAGTAGTGCATGAGCATTCCCGTCGAGACGCCCATCGCGGCGGCGACGGCACGCAGGGTCAGCCCGCCGAAACCCTTGTCGGCGAGGACCTGCCACACCGCTTCGGAGACGTCCTCGCGGCGGGCTTCACGGTCTCCGGGTGCGGGTGCCATGCTGCTACCTTACCTACCGAACGCTCGTTACGTACCTGTAGTGGAAAGTGAGGCAGCCCGTGTTCGTACTGCCGCTCGGCGACGACGCGCAGCTCCGCCCCTTGGAGCCCCGGCACGCGCGGGAGTTCCTCGCCCACATCGACCGTTCCCGCCCTCATGTGGACCCGTGGATCCCCTGGGCGACGTTCAGCGCCGATCTCGCCTCCGCGACCTCCGTCCTCCAGGGGTACGCCGACAAGCAGGCGGCGGACTCCGCCCGGATCTACGGGATCTGGCGGGACGGCACACTGGTGGGCGGCGTCATGTTCACCTCGTTCGACGCGGCCTCCGGGGTCTGCGAGATCGGCTGCTGGCTGGAGGCGGACGGGGCCGGGCGCGGGCTGGTGACCCGGGCGTGCCGGGCGCTGATCGACTGGGCCTTCGGGGAACGCGGGATGACCCGGGTCGAGTGGTGGGTCGCGACGGGCAACACCCGCAGCGTCGAGGTCGCGCGACGGCTCGGCATGACCCGCGACGGTGTGCTGCGGCGGCGCTCCTCCTACCAGGGTGCCCGGCGGGACATCGAGGTCTGGTCGGTCCTCTCCGAGGAGTGGCCGGTGGAGGCGGCCGGGACTCCCGGGGCCGACGTCAAGGCCGAGCTCGACCGGCTGATGGACGCCTTCTTCGGCGCGTTCACCAACACCGACGGCCGGAGGCCGGACGTCGGCGGCGTCCGCGAACTGTTCCTTCCCCAGGGTGTGATCGTCTCGAACACCGGCGAGGAGCCCGTGGTCTACGGGCTCGACGCGTTCGTCGAGCCCCGCGAGAGGATCCTCACCGACGGGACGCTGACGGAGTTCTCCGAATGGGAGGTCTCCGAGCGGACCGAGGTGTCCGGGCCGATCGCGCACCGGTTCAGCGAGTACCGCAAGTCCGGTTTCCGCGAGGGCGAGTGGTTCGAGGGCTCGGGCAACAAGACCACCCAGTTCGTCCGGACGCCGGTCGGCTGGAGGATGGTCTCGATGACCTGGTACGACGACGACGTATAGGCACGGCGTCGTCGTACTCCGCCCGCTCGGGTGCCGGGAGCCGACCGGGCCCCTGCCGGTCGCGCCGGAGCCGAGACGCCTGAGCATCACCGGCAGCAGCGGCCCGATCGTCGCGGCCCGCCCACCCGGCCGAGGCGAGCCGGTCCCCCACCCGGCCCCCGGAAACGAATCAGAGGGCCGTTCAGATCCCTCTGAACGGCCCTCTGATTCTCCGACTTCGAAAAGTCGGGACGACAGGATTTGAACCTGCGACCCCTTGACCCCCAGTCAAGTGCGCTACCAAGCTGCGCCACGTCCCGTTACCCGTCTGACCTGGGGTTTCCCTGGCCCGGCGTGCATGAGAACAATACCGCACTTTCCCTGGTGGTCACGAACCCCTTTCCGGACGGTGGGGTGTCGGGGTCAGAGCAGGCCCTCCTCGCGGCGGTGGATCTGTTCCACCAGCTCGGCGGCCATCGCCTTGATCGTCTCCAGTCCCGCGCGCCCCCAGGCCCGTACCTCGGTGTCGAACACGCAGACGGCACCGAGGGCGACCCCCGTGCGGTCGATCAGCGGGGCCCCCATGTACGAGCGGACGCCGATCTCGTCCACCACCGGGTTCCCCGCGAAGCGCGGGTAGTCGCAGACGTCCTCCAGGACCAGCGCCTTGCGGCGTACGACCACGTACGGGCAGTAGCCCCGGTCGCGGGCCAGTTGGCGGCCCAGGCTGCCCGCCGCCGCAGCGCCCGCCGCCGCCGCGCCCAGGTCGCTGCCCGAGAGGGTGCCCTCGGGGGTGTGGAGCCCCGCGAAGAACTGCCGGTTCTCGTCGATGAAGTTGACCATCGAGAAAGGCGCCCCGGTCACCTCGGCGAGCCGCTGCGCGAACGCGTCGAACGCCGGGTCCGCCCGCTCCCCCAGGCCCAGCTCGCGCAGCCGCCGGGCGCGGACCGGCGCCTCCCTGTCCACCGGGGTCAGCAGCAGGTGGCACGTGGGGTCGTACGTCATGGCATGGCTCCGTAGCTCGGTGCACCGGCCGGGAGGGCGGCGAGCAGGTACTGGACGAGGGTCAGCAGGGTGCGGATGCCGGAGCTGGACGTCCGGGCGTCGCAGAGCACCACCGGCACCTCCGGCCTGAGGTCGAGCGCGGCCCGCACCTCGTCCGGTTCGTACCGGAACGCACCGTCGAACTCGTTGACCGCGACGACGAACTGGATGCCCCGCCGCTCGAAGAAGTCCACCGCCGAGAAGCAGTCCTGGAGCCTGCGGGTGTCGACCAGCACGACCGCTCCGAGGGCGCCCTCGGAGAGCTCGTCCCACATGAACCAGAAGCGCTCCTGGCCCGGGGTCCCAAAGAGGTAGAGGACGTGCCGGTCGTCGAGCGTGATGCGGCCGAAGTCCATCGCGACGGTGGTCGTCGTCTTGGACTCCACCCCCACCAGGCTGTCGGTGGCCACGCTGATCGAGGTCAGCAGTTCCTCGGTGCTCAGCGGCGCGATCTCGCTGACGGCGCCCACGAGGGTGGTCTTGCCCACGCCGAAACCGCCCGCCACCAGGATCTTCAGCGCGGTGGGGAAGGTGTCGGTCGAGGGCTTTTCGTGGCGCTCAGAGCCGTCGTCGTAGGCCATCGAGCACTGCCTCCAGCAAGGAACGGTCGGTCGGATGGGCGTGGTGCAGCGGCGCGCGGGCGGTGAGCGCGCCGCAGTCCACGAGGTCGGAGAGAAGGATCTTGGTGACCACGGCCGGGAGGCGCAGGTGCGCCGCGATCTCGGCCACCGAGGTGGGGTTCTCGCACAGCCCGAGGGCCAGGCTGTGCTCGGGCCCCAGGTGGGCCTGCGGCGAGGCTCCGGTCGCCCTCACCATGGACAGCAGGTCCAGTGCGGTGGTCGGCTCGGTCCGGCCCCCGCTGACGGTGTACGGGCGGATCAGTCGACCCGCCGCGTCGTCGAGCCAGGGCCCTTCCGGGGGCAAGGTCACGCGGGCTGTCCGTAGCCGCCCATCACACCGGCCGCCTGCCGCGCGGGAGCGACCGCCGCCTGCCGCGCGGGAGTGACCAGGTAGGGCCGGACGCTCTTGACCAGCATCGCCATCTCGTACCCGAGGACGGCGGCGTCCGCCTCCCGTCCCGCGAGGACCGCGAGACAGGTGCCGGAGCCCGCGGTGGAGACGAAGAGGAGGGTGGAGTCGAGTTCCACGACGACCTGGCGGACCTCGCCGCCGTCGCCGAACCGGGCGCCCGCGCTGCGCCCGAGCGAGTAGAGGCCGGAGGCCAGGGCGGCCATGTGGTCGGCGGCGTCGGGGTCGAGGCCGTGGACGGATTTCACCAGGCCGTCGGAGGAGAGCAGGACCGCGTTACGGGTGTAGGGGACCCGCTGGACGAGTCCGCTCAGCAACCAGTCGAGGTCCGAGGAATGGCCGGTCGGCACACTGCTCGCCATGGTGCATCTACTCCTTGCGCGCGTCGCCGGGGAGCGACGGTTCGTGGGGGGTCGGCTGGGATTCGGCGAGACCGATGCCGCGCTGGAACGCGGCCATCAGGCCGGGGTCGTGCAGGGCGTGGTCCTCGGGCTTGCGGACCAGGGGTTCGTCACGCAGTTGGGGCGCGATGTGTTCCTGGGCGCGTCGCCTGGGGAGCAGGGGCCGTCCGCGGTCCGCGGGCGCTGTGGGGAGCGGCGCGAGGAGGGATGCGGGCGGCCCCGTACGGGCGTCGTCGGACCGGGTGGGGGCGGCGGCGGGGGTACGGGTGTGGTCGGGGCGGCCGGAGGGGGCCGGGGTGCGAAGGGGCTCCGGGTACCCGCCGGGCGCGGGGGTGCGCGGGGGGTCGTCGTAGGTGTCGGCCGTGGGGGTAGGGGGCTGCTCGCCGTATCCGCTCCTCCTCGGGGTGCGGGCGGGCTCCGGGTGGCGGTGGGGGGTGGGGGCCGGAGGGGGGGCGGGGGTCTGGGGCGCGGGCCTCGGCGGGGGGGCCGAGGTGGTCGGCGCCGGGCTCTGGCCCGGTACGGACGCCGGGGGGACGGGGTGGGCGGAGGTCCGGTGCTCGGGTGTGGGCAGACAGTCGGCGTCGGTGCCGAGGAGGCCCTGCGGGAGGACGAGGACCGCCTGGACACCGCCGTAGATGTTGGACTGGAGGCGGGCGGCGATGCCGTGGCGACGGGCCAGGGCGGAGACGACGAACAGTCCGATGCGGCCGTCCTGGAGCAGGTGCGCGGCGCTGACCTGGTCGGGGTCGGCGAGCAGGGTGTTCATCCTGGCCTGTTCGGTGACGGGCATACCGAGACCGCGGTCCTCGACCTCGATCGCGAGGCCGGCCGAGACGTACTGCGCGCGGAGCAGGACGGTGGTGTGCGGCGCGGAGAAGAGCGTGGCGTTCTCGACCAGTTCGGCGAGGAGGTGGATGACGTCGGCGACGGCGTGTCCGCGGAGGGTGCCGTCGATCGGCGGGACCAGTTTCACCCGGGGGTACTGCTCGACCTCGGCGATGGAGGAGCGCAGCACCTCGGTCATGCTGACGGGGTTCGACCACTGGCGGCGGGAGACGGCGCCGCCGAGCACGGCCAGGTTCTCGGCGTGCCGACGGACCCGGGTCGCCAGGTGGTCGACGTGGAACAGGCCCTTGAGCAGGTCGGGGTCCTCGACCTCGTTCTCCAGTTCGTCGAGGAGCTGGATCTCGCGGTGGACGAGGGACTGCAGGCGTCGGGCGAGGTGGACGAAGACCTCGACCTTCTGCTCGTTGCCGGTGGGACCGGCGAGCTTCGCGGCCTGGACGACGGCGGCCACGGCGGCTTCGTGGGAGCGGGCCAGTTCCCGGGCGAGCAGGTCGAACTCGTCGTCTCCCGGGCCGTTCGGCGGAAGGGCGGCGCGGGCCGGGAGCTGCTCCCCCTTGCTCAGGTGTTCGACGATGGCGCGGAGTTCGGACTGTCCCCTGGCGCCGGAGCGGCGCAGGGCTTCGCAGCGGTCGCGCACGGCCCTCGCGGCGCGGTCCGCGCCGAGCGCGGCGGCGGTCACCGAGGCGACGGTGAGCGCGGCGGCGCCGGTGAGCGCGATCCAGAGGCCGGAGGTGGGTTCGGCACCGGTGGAGCGGATGGTGAACAGCACGGCCGCCGCCCAGCCGAGCGCCACCGCGACGGCCGGGAGCACCGAGGTGCGCAGGAGCTGGGGGCGTATGCGGGCTTCCGTCGTGTGCGACGCGGGGGGTTGCACCTGGGGGGTGGTGCCGCCGGAGGCGGGCCGGGCGCCTGTCCGGCCGTGCCGCCCGCCCTCGCGGCGATCGGACCGCGGGGCGGGTGCGCGAAGTTGAGACATGAGTGTCCTTGGTACGTGCCCAGGAATCGGCGTTGCGGGGGTCGCTGAGGGTCGCTGAGGGTCGATTCTTCACGAGGTGGACGACGGGGTCCGATGAACCTACCGATGATCACCGACCACACACTGTAGTCGCCAACCGTTCACGCGGGATGCGCAGTTGGCAAACTCACCCGTAGAGCTGCCTCGTCTGGTATCGCCGCTCGCACGGCTGACCGAGAACACCGGCCGAAAGCGAACGGCATGGCCGGGAAGAGTCGCTCGGACGGGCGGGGACGGGCGGGGACGACGGAGGGCGGAGGTGCCGTCGCACCTCCGCCCTCTGCGGAAATCACCCCTGCCCGGGGTTTCGTACGCCCCTGGGGCGGGACCGGACCGACCTGGTCCGCTTCTCGTGTCAGGGGGTGCGCGCGGCCTCCGGGGCGCCCCGTCCGGAGTCCGCACCGGGACCCTCGGGGGAGGTCCCGGCCCCTGTGGAGGCCTTCTCGTCCGCGTCCGCTCCGGCCGCACCCCTGGGGTGACCGTCACTCTCCGTGACGCTCGCGGCGTCCCATCCGCCCTGCGGGGTCTTGGCGACCGGCCGCCACCACGGGGCGTCCGGCAGCCGCTCCGCGCCGGGCTCGAAGGGCTGGCCGGGGATCGGCAGGGCGATGCGCTGGGCGGCCCCGGCGGCGGCCGTCACCGTGCCCTCCCCCGGCTCGGCCCACGGGTGCGGGGCCAGGTTGAAGGTGCCCCAGTGGATCGGCAGCATCACTCCCGCGGGACCGCCGCCCTGGAGGTCCAGATGGGCCCGCATCCCCTCCTCGGGCGTCATGTGGATGTCGGTCCAGAACTCCGAGTAGGCGCCGATCTGGATCATGGTGGCGTCGAAGGGTCCGTGGGCCGCGCCGATGTCCTCGAAGCCCGGGAAGTAGCCCGTGTCGCCGCTGTGGAAGACACGGTGCTCGGGCCCGGCGACCACCCAGGACGCCCACAGGGTCATCTGGCGGTTGCGCAGGCCCCGGCCGCAGAAGTGCCGGGCGGGGGTGGCGGTCAGGCTCAGGTCGCCGATCGCGGTGGACTCGTTCCAGTCCAGCTCGCGCAGCCGGGAGGCGGGGACGCCCCAGCGTTCCAGGTGCGCTCCCACGCCGAGCGGCACCGCGAAGACGGTGTCGGTGGCGGCCAGCTCCTTGATCGTCGGCAGGTCCAGGTGGTCGTAGTGGTCGTGCGAGATCACGACGACGTCGACCGGGCCGAGCGCGGCGAGCGGCGCGGGCACGGGGTGGAGGCGCTTCGGCCCCGCGAACGGGAAGGGGGAGCAGCGCTCGCCCCAGACCGGGTCGAAGAGGACCCGGTGGCCGTCGATCTCGGCGAGGACGCCGGAATGCCCCATCCAGGTCAGCCGCAGGCCGGTGGCCGGGGGGCGGGCCAGGTCGGCGACGGTGGTGGGGTGGACCGGGATCGTGCCGGTGGGGGCGCGGCGCGAGCGGCCTTCCTTGTCGAAGTAGATCTTGGCGAACTCGACGCCGGAGCCGGAGGGGCCCCGGCGGGCCTGTTCGGGGTTCTGGAAGATTCCGTCCGCGAAGTTCGGCGAGCGCCGGATACGGGCGAGGCGCGCACCCGTGGGGTCCGCGCCGAAGGACTCGGGGCGCAGGGCGCGCAGCCGGGCGCGCGGCGAACGGTCGGAGCCGGTACCGGTCACAGGACCTCCTGATCTCTGGGGGTCGTTCCATTATGGGCGGCTCCCGCGAGGGACGACCGGGGCGGGCGGGGCGGGGAAGATCGTCGGCGGGGCGGTCAGGGTGGCCGGAGGGCGGTCGGCCGGGGTGCCGGGCCATCATCCATACTGAACCGCTGTTCAGTATGGGCCGCGGTCGGCAGGGACCGCGCACCCCGTCCCACCCGGAGGAGTCCCGTCATGAGTGCCGCCCCCCTGATGTCCGTCCGCTGGACCGATCATGTGACCGGGCGCCGGGGGTACCTCGTGGTGGACCGATTGGTGCGCGGGGTGGCCAGCGGCGGGCTGCGGATGCGGGAGGGGTGCACGGAGGCGGAGGTCGCCGGACTCGCCCGTGGCATGACCATGAAGGAGGCCCTGCACTACGACGAGACCGCCCGGTACGTGCCGCTGGGCGGCGCCAAGGGCGGCGTCGACTGCGATCCCCGCTCCCCCGAGGCGTACGGCGTGCTGGTGCGCTATCTGCGTGCGATGCGTCCGTACGTCGAGCGGTTCTGGACCACCGGTGAGGACCTGGGGCTCAGCCAGGACGTGGTGGACCGGGCCGTGGCCGAGGCGGGGCTCGTCTCCTCGGTGCAGGCCGTGTACCCGCTCCTCGACGACGAGGCCGCCGCCCGGAAGCGGCTCGCGGACGCCTTCGCGGTCCGGGTGGACGGCATGGGTCTCGACGCGCTGGTCGGCGGTCTCGGCGTCGCCGAGTCCGTGCTCGTCGCCCTCGACCGGGCCGGGCGGGAGCGCTCCGGGACCCGGGTGGCCGTGCAGGGGCTCGGCACGATGGGCGGGGCGACCGCCCGGTTCCTGGCGCGGGCGGGTCTCCTGGTGGTCGCCGTCGCCGACGTCCGGGGCACGATCGTGAACCCCGGGGGCCTGGACATCGAGGCCCTGCTCGCCGCCCGGGACGCCCACGGGACCGTCGACCGCGCGGTCCTGCGGCCCGGTGACCGGGAGGAACCCGGCGACGCCTGGCTCGCGGCCGACGCGGAGGTCCTGGTCCCGGCGGCCGTCTCGTACGCGATCGGCGCCGGGAACCAGGGCCGGATCACGGCCCGCTGGATCGCCGAGGCGGCCAACATGCCGGTCCTGCCGGACGCCGAGGAGGCGCTCACCGCGCGCGGTGTGACGGTCCTGCCCGACGTGGTCGTGAACTCGTGCACCAACGCCTGGTGGTGGTGGACGCTCTTCGGCGACATCGAGGCCGACGCCGACCAGGCCTTCGACCGGGTACGCGGAGCCATGCGGGCGCTCGTCGGCGGCACGCTCGACCGCGCGGAGGCGGACGGGACCAGCCCGCGCGCCGCGGCACACGCGCTGGTCGCGGAACGGCTGCCGGTGATCGCCGAGCGCTACGGCTGGTACTGAGCCCGTCGAAGGCGGTACGGGACCGGGCTCGCACGCCCTCGGCCGTACGGCCCCGGTCACACCGTCCGAAAAGGGCGGGTACGGGGCGCGTAACGGGCGGGAAGGGGTGGGTGTCGTGTGACGGACGATGCCCGGCAGACGCTTGTGATGATCATGCCATTGTCATGTGCTGTGTAGGCTGCCCGCGTGGCAAGAGTGCGGTTGAGCGTGGCCGAACGGCGGGAGGAACTGCTCCGGGCCGCCGTCGAGCAGATCGAGGCCCGGGGCGTCGCGGCCGTCCGGATCTCCGACGTCGCCACCGCGCTGGGCGTCAGCAACGCCCTGGTGCTCTACCACTTCTCCTCGAAGGAACAGCTGGTCGCGGCTGCCTTCACCCATGCCGCCGAGGGCGACCTCACCCGGCTCCGGCGGATCCTCCGGCGCCGCTCCAGCGCGGTGCGGCGGCTGCGCGCCGCCGTGCGCTGGTACGCCCCGACCGGACGGGCCAAGGGCTGGCGGCTGTGGATCGAGGGCTGGGCGGCCTCACTGCGCGACCCGGAGCTGCGCCGGGTCGCGCACACCCTCGACCGGGAGTGGAAGCGGGCGCTGGTGGAAGTGATCACGGAGGGGACCGCCGCCGGGGAGTTCCACTGCGCGGACCCGATGGCGGCGGCATGGCGGCTCACCGCCTTCCTCGACGGCCTCGCGGTGCAGACGACCGCCTACCCCGGGGGCCTCTCCCGCGCCGCGATGCTGCGCTGGGCGGACGCCGCGCTCGTCCGTGAACTCGGGCTCCCGGACTCCGGGAGCGACACCGGCGGCGGCACGTCCGCCGAGGAAGCGACCGTCACGACGGGCACGAGGGCGCCCGGCGGACCGGTCGAGGCCCCCGGCGCGCGCGGGCGCGCGTAACCGCCGGGGAGCGCGCGGGCCGACCGCCGGACCCGACCACCGGGACAAGAGCGGCCCGAGCGGCGGAATGTGATCGTCCGGCCGTCGGACCGACGGACCGACCGGCGCGGTGTCCGATCGCCTGACCGGCGACCGGCTGACGGCCGTCGTCGTCCGGTCGGTGCGCGGACCGGGGTGCGGCGTCTGCCGGACGGTCGGCCGACGGACCGCACCGGGGCGGGAACCGGCGGGCCGTCACGGCGGGAGCGGCCTCGGGGCGGACCGCCGACGCGTGACCGCCGCACCGGGCCTCAGGCCCGGTGGCCCACCGATGTCCGAGGGCCGTGCGACCCACCGCCCGGCTCGCCCATGGCCGTATCGTCGGGCCCGGTCCGCCGCCCGGTCCGCCCGTGGCCCCCGCCGGTCCGGGGCGACCGCTCGTGGCCGTTCCCGGTTCAGATCAGTTCGAAGACCGCCGAGACCGTGATCTGCTCCTCGATCTCGCCGGGCGCCAGCGGCACGCTCGGCCCGTCGGCGGACATGCCGGGCGCGGCGCCGGGGCTCGGGCGGACCGACTCGCCCTCGCTGAGGGAGACCAGGCGGCCGAGCCGGTGGCCGCTCAGCCGGGCGTGCTGCTCCGCCTTGTCGTGCGCGTCCCGGTAGGCCGCCTCCCGGGCCTTCACCCGGAGCGAGGTGGGGTCGGCGACGTCGAAGACGACTCCGTTGATCCGGCCCTCCTCCCCCGTGGCGTCGTTGACGGCGCCGACGACATGGCCCGTCCGGTCGATGTCGCGGACCTTCACGGAGAAGGTCTGGCCCGCCTGGTAGCCGGTCACCTTGCTCTCCCCCTCGGTGTTCTGGGTGTAGACCGGGGCGAGCGAGAGGCTGTCGGTGCGGATGTCCCGCTCGTCGATCCCCTGTCTGCGCAGGACGTCCAGAAGGGCCTCCGACGCCGTGCTCTGGGCGGCCATCGCCTCCTTCGCGGTCTTGCGGGTGGCCTCGACGCCGACGGAAAGGACCGCCAGGTCGGGCGCGGCGGCGGCCCGTCCGTTGCCGGTGACGGAGACCGTCGCGGGCGTCTCCGCCGGGGTCGTGGCACGGAGGGCGGACCGCTCGGGCGTGGCGGCCAGGGCGGGGGCGGCGGTGCCGACGAGGAGGCCGCCGAGCACGGCGGTGGCGGCGAGCAGTCGGGCGGTACGGGCGGCGCTGGGCCGTCGGATCGTCACGGTCGGTCCCTTCGGAATGGGTGCCGGGGCTCCGGCGGGCACATCCCAGCACCCGGCGCCGCCGCCACCCGTACGCCACACCTGGCAACGGTCTCCTTCACCCTTCCGCGTGAACCGTGCTGTCCGCTCCCAGCCGGTTCGTCCCGAACGGACGGTCCGGCCCCGGCCGGGTGCTCAGGTCTCGACGAGCGGCCGGTAGGCGTCGGCGCCCAGTCCGAAGGTCCAGGCGACTCCTTCGCGGGCGGTCCGGGTGGCGGGCGGCACCCGGAGCCAGTAGGTGCGGTGGCTGCCGTCCGGCTCGGGCGTGGAGTTGACGACCTCGACCATCACCACGTCCTCGTCGCCGTCCAGGGCGATCCGCCAGAGCCTGCCGGTTCCGTCGCGGTGCTGGTGCCGGGCGCCGGAGGCGGCGAGGTAGCGGTCGTAGCCGTAGTGCTCCAGCATCACGCGCCTCAGTTCGGCGTTCTCCTCCTCCCGTATCCGCTCGGGGGTGAGGTCGGCGAGCCCGGCGAGGAAGTCGGCGGGCACGGGCATACCGTGCCAGGCGTGCAGGGCGAAGCCGTCGGCGAAGGACAGCGCGGGCCCGTCGCCCCGGTCGAGGCGCCCGGCTTCGTCGCGGTGCAGGGTGACGGGCCGCTCGCAGAGCACGACCGCGTTCTCGTAGGGCCACCACCAGCCCGCGTGCTCGGCCACGGCGGCGAGACCCGCGAGCCGGTCCCCGTGTCCTTCGAAGGCGACGAGCCAGGCGGCGTCGTGCTGGCCCAGCACCGCGTCGAGCAGCAGGAGGCGGGCGTCACCCGTCTCCCGCGTCCGCTCCTCGCCCGCGAAGGCGTCCGTCACCCCGGTCCGTATCCGGTCGGCGAGCATCCGGGTGAGGTCCCACAGGACGGCCCCGGTGCTCCGCCAGTGGGCGGCCCAGCCCGCCGGGCCGAGCGCGTCGTGGAGGCGGCGGCGCTCCTCGGCCCACGGCCGGGTGCGCACCTCGTCCCGTACCGAGCGGCCCCGGTCCGCCAGGGTCGGCACGAGGGTGACGGCGGCCAGCGGCGAGTCCGCCCAGACGAAGCGCTCCGGCTCGGGGAGTCCCGCCGTGCGGTAGGCGTGCCGGACTCCCGCTTCGGCAGCCGCCCGGTCGGCGGGCCCGGTGGCCGCGGCGACGGACCGCCACTTGTCGAGTGCGGTGGTGTGGTTCATGTCGGTGTCCCCCCAGGTCTCTGTCCGGCCGGGTCTCGGCCGGGTCTTGTCGGAATCTCGGAATCTCTGCCGGGTCCCCACCAGGTGGCGGCTCGGCCGGGCCCCTGATCGGCCAGGACCCGGTCGGGCTTCGAGCGCGGCCGGGTCCCGGCCGGGCCTCAGCGGATCGCCGCTCAGGCGGGCCCCCGGCCGGTCAGTCCGCGACGATCCGGTACGCGCCGGGCACGTACTCCCGCTGGCGCACCACCCGGTACCAGCCCTTCGGCAGCGCTATCGGCGCGTGCTCCTCGTGCACCACCCGGCCGCCCTCGGGCAGTTCGAGCAGGAGCGGGCCGAAGGGGCCCGGTTCCCTGACGAGCCGTCCGGGTCCGGGGACGGCGTGGGCGTGCCGGGTGACCTCGCCGAGGGCGAGGACCATACGGCCCCTGGCGTCCCTGGGTTCCCCCGGGGCGGTCCTGGCGCGTGCCGGAACGGCCGTCGCGTCGACGGGCGCGATCAGTACGTCTCCCTGCCGGTACATGGCTCTCCCCTTCCCCGTCCGGCACCGGTGGCCGGACATGGGAACGACGCTAGGGCCCGGCACTGACAATCGGCTCCGGGCCGACCCTCCGGGGGCGTTGTCAGCGGCGCTTGGTACAACTCTTGGCGTCAGTCGATCCACGGCGTACGTCGTGCGCCATCTGTCGTCCGGGAGCGCAGTCATGACCATTGGCCACCACTTGCAGGAGTTCCACGGCCTGCCCGTGTTCGAGTTCCCGGACGCGGAAGCCCGGGTCGAGCTGCCCGACGCGGGCGCGGTCGCCTGGCGGATCTCCTCCCCCACGTACTGCGGCCCCCGGGACGAGCCGTGGGGGCCGCGCTTCGAGCGGTTCCTGAAGGCGGTCGACGCGGGCCGGGTGCGGGCCCTCGTGGTCGGCGGCTGGAACGAGGCGTACGACACCTCGTCGGCGGAGGTCGTGACGGCGCTGATCGGCGCCAACGACCGGCTCTCCGGGCTCGAAGCGGTCTTCCTCGGCGACATGGTCATGGAGGACTGCGAGATCTCGTGGATCGTCCAGTCCGACGTGACGCCGCTGCTGGCCGCCTACCCGGAGCTGCGCGGACTCGGTGTGCGCGGTGGCACGGGTCTGGTGTTCCCGCCGGTCCGGCACACCGGTCTGCGGGGGCTGAGGGTGGAGACGGGCGGTCTGCCCGCCGAGGTGGTGCGCGGGATCGCGGGCAGCGACCTGCCCGCCCTGGAGGACCTGGAACTGTGGCTCGGCACCGACGAGTACGGCGGCGACGGCACGACCGAGGACCTGGCCCCGGTGCTCGACGGGGCGTCGTTCCCGGCGCTGCGCCGACTGGCTCTGCGCAACAGCGTGATCCAGGACGAACTGGCCGCCGCCGTGGCGAGCGCCCCGGTGGTCGCCCGGATCGAGCGGCTCGACCTCTCCATGGGGGTGCTCACGGACGAGGGCGCGACGGCGCTGCTCGAAGGGCAGCCGCTGACGCACCTCACCCACCTGGACCTCTCCCACCACTACGTCTCGGACTCGGTGCGGCTGCGGGTGCTCGCCGGGCTCGAACCGCACGGTGTGACCGTCGATCTCAGTGACGAGCAGGAGCCGGAGGAGGACGACGAGGACGGCGACGTCTTCCGGTACGTCGCGGTCGCCGAATGACCGCCCGCCCGCGCCTCGTGGTCGTCGGTGATCCGGCGGGCCGTCGTGTCGCGTTCTTCCAGGACGCGCTGCGGGCCGCCGGACTGCCCGAGGCGCGGGCGGTGTCCTGGCCCGAAGTGCTGCGCGGCACGGCCCGGTTCGCGGCGGGCGAGATCGTGCGGCTGGACTCGCCCGGGGAGGACCCGGAGGCCGACCGGCTGCTGCGGGGGCTCGACGATCCGGCGCGGGTCGAGGGCACCGGCCGCTGGTACGCGCGGTTCGTCGCCGGGGCGGCGGACCTCGGCCGGACCGTGGCCGAGGCGGGCGCCACGCTGGTGGACGATCCGGCGGAACTGGCGTTCCTGTTCGACAAACGGCTGTCCCACGGTCTGCTCCGCGCGGCCGGAGTGCCGGTGCCCGAGTCCCCGACGTCGGGGCCCGCCGCTCCTGCGGTGCGCGGCTGGGCGGACCTCAGGGAGCTGACCGGGCGGCCTGGGCTGCGCCGGGTGTTCGTGAAGCCCGCGCACGGCTCGTCCGCCTCGGGGGTCCTCGCGGTCGAGACGAACGGCGCGGGACGGTGCCAGGCCACCACGTCGGTGGAGCGCGGGCCCGGCGGGCGGCTGTTCAACTCGCTGCGGGTCCGGCGCTACACGCGCGAGGACGAGATCGCCGCGATCGTGGACGCCCTGGCTCCTGACGGTCTGCACGTCGAGCGGTGGCTGCCGAAGGCGGCCCAGGGCGGCCGGGCGGCCGATCTGCGGGTGGTCGTCGTCGACGGGCGGGCCACCCACGCCGTGGTGCGCACCAGCCGCTCGCCCATGACCAATCTGCACCTGGGCGGTGCCCGGGGCGATCTGGCGGCGGCGCGGGACGCGATCGCCGCGGCGGGCGGACGGTGGACGGACGCGCTGGAGGTGTGCGAGCGGGCCGCCTCGGTCTTCCCCGGCACCCGGTGCGTGGGCGTGGACCTGCTGCCCGGCTCGGGCTGGCGCCGGTTCGCCGTGGGCGAGGTCAACGCCTTCGGCGATCTGCTGCCCGGTCTCACGGGGCTGCCCGGCAGCGGCGCCGAGGGCCTCGACACCTACGCGGCGCAGGTCGCCGCCCAGTTCCCCGACTTCCGTCCACCGCGAGGGGTCCCGGCTCCGGGGCACCACGACCGCACCACAGGAACGAGCACCACGTGAACGAGCACCATGTGAAGCAGCGGCATCACGTGCCCCGGCCCGACATGAACACGATCGTCGGAAGCCACGACCTGCTCCTGGTCACCCTCGACACGCTCCGGTACGACGTGGCGGCGGAGCTGGCCGCCGAGGGCCGCATCCCGCACCTGGCCCGGCATCTGCCCGGCGGGGTCTGGGAGCGGCGGCACGCACCGGGCAGCTTCACGTACGCCTCGCACCAGGCGATCTTCGCGGGGTTCCTGCCGACGCCGACCGGCCAGGGGCCGCATCCGCGCCTGTTCG
This sequence comes from Streptomyces sp. NPDC059247, assembly GCF_042754005.1. Lineage (NCBI taxonomy): Bacteria > Bacillati > Actinomycetota > Actinomycetes > Kitasatosporales > Streptomycetaceae > Streptomyces > Streptomyces sp. NPDC059247. The sequence goes on along the minus strand of NZ_JBHYZW010000001.1, from coordinate 399,811 downwards.
CGGCGCGTTTCGCGGGCAGCGAGTCGACCGCCGACGGCACCTGGGTCCATGACACCCCGGACTTCGTCTCGGCCCTCGCGGACGCGGGCTACCGCACGGTGTGCGTCGGCGGGGTCGGCTTCTTCGACAAGCGGCCGCCGCTCGGGAGCGTGCTGCCGGACCTGTTCCAGGAGAGCCACTGGGAGCCGTCGTTCGGCGTGGCCTCCCCGACGTCCTTCGAGTCGCAGGTGGCGCGCGCCGAGGAGGTCGTCGCCGCCCTGCCGCCCGAGCGGAAGCTCTTCCTCTTCGTCAACGTGTCCGCGCTGCACCAGCCCAACTGGTTCCATCTGCCGGGCGCGACCCGCGAGACAGGCGACTCCCGGGCCACCCACGCGGCGGCGCTGGAGTACGTCGACCGGCACATCGGGAGGCTGTTCGAGGCGATGAGCAGCCGCCGCCCGTGCTTCGCGGTCGTCTGCTCCGACCACGGCACGGCGTACGGGGAGGACGGATACACCGGCCACCGCCTCGGCCACGAGGTGGTCTGGACCGTCCCGTACGCGCAGTTCGCGCTGGCGGGCCCCGGACGGGGGGCCACGGCATGACGGACGACGCCCTCCGCCCGTACCGCGCCTATGTGTACGCGTACCCGCACAAGACCGCGTACCGGCCGCTGCCCGATACGACGCCCCCGCTCGCCGCGCTCTGGGCGGACCAGCCGAAGGACGCGCTCTCCCTCTACGCGCACATACCGTTCTGCGAGGTCCGCTGCGGGTTCTGCAACCTCTTCACCCGTATCGGCGCCCCGGACGAGCTGACCGCCCGCTACCTCGACGCGCTCGACCGGCAGGCCACGGCGGTGCGCGAGGCCCTCGGGGACGGGTCCCCGGTGCGGTTCGCCACGGCCGCCTTCGGCGGCGGCACGCCGACCTTCCTCACCGCCGCCGAGCTGGAGCGGCTCTGCGACATCGCGGAGAAGCGCATGGGGGCCGATCTGCGGGCGATACCCCTGTCCGTGGAGACCTCGCCCGCGACGGCGACCGCCGACCGGCTCGCGGTCCTCGCCGAGCGGGGCGCGACCCGGCTCAGCATCGGGGTGCAGAGCTTCGTGGAGGCCGAGGCGCGGGCGGCGGTCCGGCCGCAGCGCCGCGCCGACGTGGAGGCGGCGCTCGGCCGCATCCGGGACACCGGTGTGCCGGTGCTGAACATCGACCTGATCTACGGGATCGACGGGCAGACGGAGCGGAGCTGGCGCGCCTCGCTGGACGCGGCCCTCGCGTGGGAGCCGGAGGAGCTGTATCTGTATCCCCTGTACGTCCGGCCGCTGACCGGGCTCGGCCGGCTCTCGGCGGCCGAGCGCGGGGCCGCCGACCTGGAGTGGGACGCGCACCGGCTGCGCCTGTACCGGTACGGCCGCGACCACCTCCTGGCACGGGGGTACGCGCAGGTGTCGATGCGGATGTTCCGGCGGGCGGACGCGGCGCCGTCGGGCCCCGACGACCACGCCTGCCAGACCGACGGGATGATCGGCCTGGGCTGCGGGGCCAGGTCGTACACCTCGGAGCTCCACTACTCCTTCGACTACGCGGTGGACATGCGGGAGATCCGCTCGATCATCGACGTCTACACGGGGACGGCGGACTTCTCCCGCGCGGAGGTCGGCAGACGGGTGGACGCCGGGGAGGCCCGTCGCCGTCATCTGCTGCAGTCGCTGCTCCAGGCCGAGGGGATGCCGGTGGCGGGGTACGAGGAGCGGTTCGGTTCCTCGCCGTTCGCGGACTTCCCCGGGGAGCTGGCCCGGTTCGAGGCGCTGGGCTGGCTGGACGCGGGGGCGCCCGAGGGGCTGCTGCGGCTGTCGCCGGAAGGGCTCGCGCACTCCGACGGGCTCGGCCCCGAGCTGTTCTCCCCCGCCGTGCGGGCGGCGATGGCCGCGTACGAGCCGAAGTAGGAGGATTCCGTGGACCTGACCCTGCTCTACCGGGGGCCGCTCGCCTCCTGCGACTTCGACTGTCCCTACTGTCCCTTCGCCAAGCGCCGGGACAGCAAGGAGCTGCTGCGCGCGGACCGGGCGGCGCTCGACCGGTTCACCGGGTGGGCGGCCGACCGGGCCGAGGACCGGCTGCGCGTGCTGTTCACCCCGTGGGGCGAGGGCCTGGTCCGGTCCTGGTACCGGCGGGCGCTGGTCGATCTGTCCCGGCTCGCGCACATCGAGCGGGTGGCGATCCAGACCAATCTGAGCTGCCGGACCGACTGGCTGGCCGAGGCGGACCGGGAGAGCGTGGCGCTCTGGTGCACGTACCACCCCGGGCAGACTCCGTACGAGCGGTTCCTCGGCAAGTGCGGGGAGCTGGCGGACCTCGGGGTCAGGTTCAGCGTCGGGGTGGTCGGGCTGCCCGAGCACCTGGAGCACGCGCGGCGGCTGCGGGAGGCGCTGCCGCCGCACGTGTACCTGTGGGTGAACGCGGCCGAGGGGCACGCGTACACCGACGCGGAGGCCTCGCGGTGGACGGAGCTGGACCCCCTCTTCCCGTACAGCAGACGGCCGCACCGGTCGGCGGGGCTGCCCTGCCGCACCGGGGAGTCGGTGATCTCGGTGGACGGTGAGGGGACGGTCCGGCGCTGCCACTTCGTCCGCGCCGAGCTGGGGAACCTGTACGACGGTTCGTACCGTGCGGCCCTGCGGCCCCGCGCCTGCCCCCTCGCCGTCTGCGACTGCCACATCGGCTACGTCCATCTGGAGACGCTGCCGCTGTACGACGTGTTCGCCGGCGGGGTCCTGGAGCGCGTCCCCGCCGTGGTGCCGCTCAGAGGGGCATGAGGTCCGGGCGCTTGGCCTCGACGTGGTCGCCGGAGCTCTCGCCGCGCAGCCTGCGCCCGATCCACGGCACGAGGTACTCCTTCGCCCAGTGGATGTCGTCGCGCCGCACTTCGAGCGTGCCGCGCGGCGGGACCGGCGGCCAGGTCTGGTCCGGGTCGGCGGGCACCGGCAGCCCGAGGACCTGGGCGGCGCGCAGCGCGACCCGGGTGTGGCCCTCCGCCGAGAGGTGCAGCCGGTCGTCGTCCCAGGCGCGCCGGTCCTGCACGGACCGCAGCGACCACAGGTCGAGGACGGGGCAGTCGTAGCGGTCGGCGATGGACCGGACGTGGGCGGTGTACGTGGCGATCTTGCCGCGCAGGTGCTTGAGCACGGGCATGTCACGGGTGTCGAAGCCGGTGGTCACCATGACGGTGCCGACGGCGGAGGTCAGGTCGGCGACGGCGCGCTCGAAGCGCTCGGCGACGTCGTCGGGGTCCGTGCCGGGGCGGATGATGTCGTTGCCACCGGCGCAGAAGGTCACCAGGTCGGGGGCGAGTTCCTTCGCCCGGGGGACCTGTTCCGCCACGATCTGGTCGAGGAGGCGCCCGCGTACGGCCAGGTTGGCGTAGCGGAAGGCGTCGTGCTCCGGCAGCTGGTCGGCGAGCAGCACCGCGAAGCGGTCCGCCCAGCCGACGTACGTCCCGTCGGGCCCGGGGTCTCCGACGCCCTCGGTGAAGCTGTCACCGATCGCCGCGTACGACCCGAATGCGTTCTTGTCTGTTGATCTCGAATCGTCTGCCACGGGTCGACATCCTTCCCTTTCGGATGTGACCTACGCGACCGTAAGGAGGGGTTGACGCCGGGTGACATATGACACCGATAAAGAAATTGCCAAGCCGGAATACGCCGGAGGCCCGGCACCCACGGGTGCCGGGCCTCCGGTGGAGCGGGTGCGTCAGACGGAGACGCCGTGCTGGCGGAGGTAGGCCAGCGGGTCGACGTCGGAGCCGTAGCCCGGCGAGGTCCGGATCTCGAAGTGCAGATGGGGTCCGGTGGAATTGCCGGTGGAGCCGGAGAGGCCGATCTGCTGCCCGCCGGAGACCGCCTGGCCCGCCGAGACCGCGAGCGAGGAGAGGTGGGCGTACTGCGAGTAGTTGCCGTCGGCGTGCTGGATGACGACCTCGTTGCCGTAGGCGCCGCTCCAGCCCGCCGAGACGACCGTGCCCGCGCCGACGGAGCGGACGGTGGTGCCGGAGGAGGCGATGAAGTCGACACCGGTGTGGTAACCGGAGGACCACATGGAGCCGGAGGCGCGGTACGGGGTGGAGAAGCCGCCGCTGACGGGCTTGACCCAGCCGGAGGAGGAGGGGGAGGAGGGGGTCGAGGAGCCGGAGGACTGCGTCGTGGACGAGCCGGAGTCCGGGGTGGTGGCCTGGGCTGCCGGGCGCTCGGGGCTCCGGGTGGTGCGCGTGGAGTCGCCGGAGTCCCGGGCGGGGGCCTCGCTCCGGGTCTTCGGGGCGGCCTCGGCGGGGCTCTTCGGGGCGGCGGCGGGAGCGGTGCTCCGGGCGCCGAGGGTGAGCTTCATGCCGGGCAGGATGAACGAGGGGTTCTCGCCGACGACCTGGCGGTTGTCCGCGTAGAGCCGCTGCCAGCCACCGGCGAGGTGGTGCTCGGCGGCGATCTTCGAGAGGTGGTCGCCGCGGACGACGGCGTACGTCTTCGACGTGGCCGGGGCGGTGACCGGCGCCGCGGCGGGGGCCTGGGTCTGGGCGGCGGCGGTGACGGTCCGCGCGGGGGCGGCCGGGGCCGCCTGCTCGGCGGCGTGGGCCCCGGTGGCGCCGAGGAGCGGGAGGGCGACGACGGCGCCTCCCGTACCGGCGGCGGCGATGCCCCGGGTGAGGGGATTGTTCCTGGGACGGCGGTGCTTACCCTTCGCGGGCATGGCGAATTCCTCTCCGGCGCCTGCGAGGTGAGCTGTCGGGTTCGGACGGGAGATGTCCGGCCGCGCTCTCGCGCGACTTCACCCCGAGCCGTCCTGCGTCGCGGGACCGGCGTACTTCCTGGGTCCCCCGCTCCTGCCACGCTTGGGATGAGTGGGAATTCCGGACGGTGGCAGGATTCGGCGGTCCGACCGGATTGACGGTGACGCTAGACGAGCGTTTCGGTGCGAACAAGCCGATGCTTTATCAGTTCCGCTTCCGCTCGCTCCCGGGACCGGAATTCCGGTCACCCTCCGTGGATGACGCTCCTTCGACTCCCTTTTTCCGTACGGCGATTGCGTCGCGCCCCCGGGCACGATCCGTCACTTCTATGACGCTGCTCACGCCCGGATTCCCATCTCATCTTCAATCAGGGCGCGTTATCCGGAACGTGCGAATACGGACAGATCGCCCATTCCTATCCAGGGGGGTGCGCCCCGTTCGTCATGCCGGGATGATTGACCCTTGGAATCGGCCCCGTGCCGTACCCCCGAACGCCAATTCTCCAGGAGCATCCGTGACGCAGCAGCTGCCGCAGGTCCCGCCCGTCGAAGCGAACGAGCCCGAGCTGGCCGAGGTCCGCAACTTCCGGGACGTGGGCGGCCTGCCGACGACGGACGGGCGCGCGGTGCGCCCCGGCCGCCTGTTCCGCAGCGGCCACCTCGCCCACGCGACCGAGGAGGACGCCGCCTTCCTCGCCTCACTGGACCTGCACACCGTGTTCGACTTCCGCAACCAGGCCGACGTGCGCATCGAGGGGGCGGACGTCGAGCTTCCGGGCGTGCGCAACGTGAACATACCCCTCACCGACCCGGCCGATGGCAAGGAGTTCTGGCGGCTGGTGCGGGACGGGGACATCGCCCAGCTGCGGGAGATCCTCGGCGAGGACAAGGCCGCCGCCCGGATGGCCGATTCGTATCGGAAGATGGTGGTCGAGCGGACCGCCGACCACAGCCGCATCCTGCACGCGCTCGCGGAGGACAGCGTCCCCGCCCTGATGCACTGCGCGGCGGGCAAGGACCGCGCCGGGCTCTCGATCGCGATCACCCTGCTCGCCCTCGGGGTCGAGCGCGCGGCGATCGAGGCCGACTACGTGAAGTCGAACGACCCGCACCGCCGCTACAAGGTGAGCCGCGGCTCCACCGCCCCCGACGCCATGTCGCCCGAGGTGATGGAGCTGCTGAGCCCGCTGTTCGACGCGCGGGTGGAGTATCTGCGGGGCGCCTTCGAGACGATCGAGGAGACCTGGGGCTCGGTGGACACCTACCTCTCCGAGGGCCTCAAGCTGACCCCGGAGACCCTCGGCCGACTGCGGGAACGCCTGCTCACCGAGGTCTGAGCCGGACCGTCAGGACCGCGCCGACCCGTACGGAGCGGCCCCGGCGACCCGTACGGGGTCCGGTTCGCCGCCCCGCCCGCGAGCCGGGCCCACCGCCCCTCGCGGGCCGCGCTACTGGTTCTGCCCGCCCAGCATGAAGAGCAGGTACAGGAAGCCGGCGAAGAGGTGGCCCGCCACCAGGTACGCGAAGAGGCGGAGCACCAGGCCCTTGGGGAACTTGCCCTCACCGCGCTCCTCGCCGGTGACCGGTGCGTGCTTCTCGGACATGTCGAACCTTTCGGAGGAAGGGTCAGGCGGAGTCAGCGACGGTGCGGAGTTCCGTCGCCGAGGCACAGCTCGGCGACGGGGCTCTGCATCAGGGTGTGGACGAAGAGCAGCTCGGCCCCGCTGGAGGTCGCGGCGCCGATGCGGTGCGGGGTGAGCGAGTCGAAGTGCGCGCTGTCCCCGGGATCGAGGGTGTGGACGGCTTCGCCGAGCGCGAGCCGCACCCGGCCCTCCAGGACGTGGATCCACTCCTCGCCGGGGTGGACCCGCACGATGTCCGCCCGGGTGGCGTACGGCACGTGGACCCGCAGGCACTGGAGGGCGCGCCCGGCGCTGCCCGCCTGCCGGTAGATCCAGCCGTCCGCCTCGACGGGCTCGGAGCGTCCGGCGCGGACCACGGGGTCCCGTTCGGGGGGTGTCTCCCCCAGCAGCTCGGAGACCGTCGTACCGTAGATGCGGGAGAGGGCGAGCAGCATGGGCAGCGAGGGCTGCCGGTTGCCCGTCTCCAGTCGCGAGAGGTGGGCGGGCGAGAGACCGGCGCGCTGGGCGGCGGTCTCCAGGGTCAGTCCCCGGCGGCGGCGCAGGCCCCGCAGCTGCGGGGCGACGTCCGGCAGGACGTCGGGAAGGGCGGGGGCCGGGGTGTTGTCCCCGGGGACGTGGTCCATGCGTCCATTCCGCCAGGATCGTGCCTCTGAGGCAAGTTTCTTGCCTCAGAGGCAAAAGCCCGAGGCCGGTACGAGCCCGGCCACGGAGAGGTGCGGCCCCCGGGCCGGGGCCCGAGGGCGGGCGGGTCAGCGCTGGGCGGGTCAGCGCTGGGCGGGTCAGCGCTGGGCGACCGCCTGCTTGACCAGTGTCCTCCCGAAGTCCCACATCAGCCCGCCGCCGCCGTGGGCGTCGTCCATGACCGCGGTGAAGGCGGTGACGAACCGGTCCACGTCGGCCTCGTCGATGACCAGCGGCGGAATCAGTTTGATCACCTCCAGACGGTCCCCGGAGACCTGGGTGAGGATGTGGTGGCGCTGGAGCAGCGGGACGACGACCATCTGGGCGAAGAGACCCTTGCGGGCCGCCTGGAGCATCGTCCAGCGCCCGCGCAGTCCCAGTGAGGACGGACGGCCGAACTCGATCCCGATCATCAGACCGCGCCCGCGGATCTCGTGCAGCAGCTCGTACCGGGGCACCAGCTCCTTGAGCCGTCCGGAGAGCAGGTCGCCCATCCGGCGCGCGTGGGCGACCGTGCCCTCGTTCTCCATGACCGAGAGGACGGCGAGCCCGGCGGTCATGGCCTGCGCGTTCGAGCCGAAGCTCGCCGAGTGGACCAGGACCCGGTCCATCGACGAGTAGACCTTCTTGAAGATCCAGTCCTTGCCGAGGGTGGCGCCGACCGGCACGTAGCCGCCGGAGAGGGCCTTGGCGACACAGACCAGGTCCGGCTCGACGCCCTCCTCGTGCTGATAGGCGTAGAAGTCGCCGGTCCGGCCGAGACCGGTCTGCACCTCGTCGGCGACGAGCAGGGCCCCGTGCCGGTGCAGCAGCTCCTGGGCCGCCCGCAGGAAGCCGGGCGGGGACTCCTGGACGCCCTTGCCCTGGACGGGCTCGACGACGAAGGCGGCCACGTCGCCCCCGCGCAGCTCCCGCTCCAGCGCGTCGAGGTCGCCCAGCTCGATCGCGGTGTCGGGCAGCAGCGGGGCGAAGCCGTCCCGGAAGCCCCGCTCGCCGTTGACGGAGAGGGAGCCGACGGTGAGCCCGTGGAAGGCGTGGGAGCAGTGCAGGACCCTGGGCCGCCCGGTGGCGTACCGGGCGAACTTGAGGGCGGTCTCGACCGCCTCGGTGCCGCTGTTGCCGAAGAAGACCCGGTCGAGATGGGGGCTGTGGGCCAGCAGGCGCTCGGCGAGCAGCCCCGGCAGCGGCTGGCAGTCGAACCGGGTGAGGTCGGCGAGCTGGGCGTCGAGGACGTCGTGGAGGGCCTTGCGGACGACCGGATGATGTCGTCCGAGGCCCATGACGCCGAAGCCCGCCAGCATGTCGAGGTGGTCGACGCCGTCGGCGTCCCAGAAGTGGGCGCCCTCGGCCCTCTCGTAGACCTTGTCGAAGCCGATGGTGCGGAGCATCCGCGGCAGCTGGTGGTTGAGGTGGCGGGCGTGCAGCTCGTAGCCCTCGCCGCCGCGCTCGGCGAGCAGCGCCCGCAGGTCGAACTCGCCCTTCACGCGTCGCTCACCCTTTGTTCCCCGAGACGGTCTCCCGGACCGCGCGCAGGGACTCCTTGAGGGAGCCCATGGTGGCGAGGACGGCGGTGGGCTCGTACCCGCAGTGGGCCATGCAGTTGGCGCAGCGCGGGTCCTTGCCGCGGCCGTACTTGTCCCAGTCGGTGTCCTCGACGAGTTCGCGGTACGTGGGGACATAGCCGTCGCTCATCAGATAGCAGGGGCGCTGCCAGCCGAAGAGCGAATAGTTGGGAATGGCCCAGGCGGTGCAGGGGAAGTCCGCCTTCCCTTCGAGGAAGTCCAGGAAGAGCGGCGAGTGGTTGAGCCGCCAGCGGCGCCTGTTCCCTCCGGCGAAGGCCTTCCTGAAGAGTTCCCGGGTCTGCTCGACGCCGAGGAAGTGTTCCTGGTCGGGTGCCTTCTCATAGGCGTAGGCGGGCGAGATCATCATTTCGTCGACCTGGAGGTCGTCGTTGAGGAAATTGAGGACCTCGATGATCGTCTGCGGGGTGTCGGTGTTGAAGAAGGTGGAATTGGTGGTGACCCGGAAGCCGCGCCGCTTGGCCTCCTTGATGGCCGCCACCGCCTCGTCGAACACGCCCTCCTTGGCGACGGACTCGTCGTGCCGCTCGCGCAGCCCGTCGATGTGCACGGCGAAGGCGAAGTACGGCGAGGGAGTGAAGTTCTCCAGCTTCTTGCGCATCAGCATCGCGTTGGTGCAGAGGAAGACGTACTTCTTCTTGGCCACCAACTGGCGCACGATCTCGTGGATCTGAGGGTGCATCAGGGGTTCGCCGCCCGCGATGGAGACCATCGGGGCGCCGGACTCCAGGACCGCGCCGACCGCCTGGGCGACCGGCATCCGCTGCTTGAGGATGCCCGCCGGATGCTGGATCTTGCCGCAGCCCTCGCACTTGAGGTTGCAGGCGAACAACGGCTCCAGTTCGACGATGAGGGGAAACTTGTCCCGCTTGCGGAGCTTCTGTTCGAAGAGATAGGTCCCGACCCGGACGGACTGACGGAGCGGCATGGCCATAACTCGTTCACCTCCTGGGGAGCAGCAAAGAACGGTGCCATTCGAGAAACGCGGGAAGGACTGCGCGAAGGACACGGAAGGCCGATATTCCCCCGCGTACCGTGCCGATCCGGACCAGCTCATGTTCAGGAGCGTCCACGACCACCCGGACGGCCGCAACCGGGCGCGCGTCCGGACCGCCCCAGGGGCCCTCGGCGGCGCGGGCGGCTCCCAGGGTCGCGGCGGACTCCATGTCGACGGCGACGGCCCCGGTGGCCCGCAGCGCGGCCCGCTCGGGCCCGCGCACCACATGGTCGGACCCGGTCAGCGGCCCGGTGTGGACGGCCCGCCCCGGCACCGCCCTGACCAGGGCCTTCACCAGGAGGTCCACTCCGGTGCAGAGCGTCGTGCCGTCCGCTCCCCGGGTCTCCCCCGCGACGACCAGGTCCCCCGGGTGCATCCCGGGGGCGAGGCCCGCGCAGAAGCCGGAGGCGATGACGGCCGCCTCCCGGGCCCCCTCCGCCGCGAGGGCCCGGGACACGGCCGTACGGGCCCGGTCGGGGCCCATCCCGGTGCGGAGCACGGTGACCGGCCCGGGGGCGCCGCCCCGGTCGCCGCTGCGCAGGGCGAGCTGCTCGATGCCGAGCGCGCAGGCGATCAGCAGCGGCGGCGCGGCGGCGGGGCCGGGCTCGCGCCCCATCAGCGGTCCCCGCCGAGCGGGGCGCCGAGCGAGGCGCCGACCGGGGCGTCCGGCGCACCCGTGGGCGCGCCGCCGGGCGCGGGTTCCCCGTGGACGTACCGGCCGAGCGCGGTGACCGGGAAGACCTGCCGGTAGAGGTGGTAGTTGATGGAGAAGTCCCAGGGGAACCCGGTGCCGGTGAAGTGGGGCTCGTCCCAGGAGCCGTCCTCCCGCTGGGTGGCGGCGAGCCAGGCGACGCCCCGCCGGACGGCCTCGGACTCCCGCTCCCCGGCGGCGAGGAGCGCGAGGAGCGCCCAGGCGGTCTGGGAGGCGGTGGAGGCGCCCCGGCCGATCCACTCCGCCTCCCGGTACGAGCGGAGGTCCTCGCCCCAGCCGCCGTCCTCGTTCTGTACGGTCCCGAGCCAGTGGACGGCCCGGCGCACCGCCGGGTGGGCGACGGGCAGTCCGGCGGCGGTGAGCGCGGGCAGCACCGAGCCGGTCCCGTAGACGTAGTTGACGCCCCAGCGGCCGAACCAGGCGCCGTTCGGCTCCTGTTCGGCGAGCAGCCAGGCGATGCCCCGGCGGGTGCGGGGGTCCTGGGCCAGGCCCTCGTGGGCGAGCATCTCCACGACGTGGGCGGTGACGTCGGCGGAGGGCGGGTCGATCACCTCGCCGAAGTCGCAGAACGGCAGCTTGTTGGGGAACGCGCTGGTGTTGTCGGCGTCGAAGGCCCCCCAGGCGCCGTTCCGCGACTGCATCCCGAGGGTCCAGCGGATGCCCCGCTCGGCCGCGGCCCGGACCCGGGCGGGGTCCGGGTGGTCCACCCGGCGCAGGGCCAGCAGCACTTCGGCCGTGTCGTCGATGTCGGGGTAGGTGTCGTTGTGGAACTCGAACGCCCAGCCGCCCGGGGGCAGTCCGGGCCGCTGCACCGCCCAGTCCCCGGTCCGGGTGATCTCCTCGTCGAGCATCCAGTCCACGGCCTTCACCAGGGCCGGGTGGTCGGGGCTGAGCCCCGCGTCGGCGAGGGCGATGGTGGCGAGACAGGTGTCCCAGACCGGTGACTGGCAGGCCTCGATCATCCGTGAACCGTCCTCGCCCCGCACCGCGAACCGGTCGAGGGATTCGAGACCGGCCCGCACGACGGGGTGCCCCAGGTCGTAGCCGAGGAGGTGCAGGGCGATGATCGAGTAGACGGCGGGGGGCTGGATGCCGCCCCAGCAGCCGTCGTTCTCCTGGCGCTCCACGATCCAGCGGGCGGCGAGGTTCATGGCGGTGCGGCGGACGGCGCGGGGCGCCACCCGGTGGTAGAGGCGCAGTGCCTTGTCGAGGCGCTGGAAGAGCCCGTCCCAGCCGGTCGCGGGGGCCAGTGGCCGGGGCGGGTTCGGCCGGGCGGGGTCGGTGTGGAGTTCGTCGAGCGGGAAGGGCGCGGGGCGGACCGGGCGCGTCGCGGAGACGACGGTGAGCGGCACGATCGTCTGCCGGGCCCAGCAGCCGAAGTCGTAGATGTTGAGCGGGAACCACTTCGGCAGGAAGAGCAGTTCCGGCGGCAGTTCGGGCAGGTCGTCCCAGCGCCACCAGCCGAAGAGGGCGAGCCAGATCCGGGTGAAGACCCGGGCGGAGGCGATGCCGCCGCGCGCCCTGACCCAGGCGGAGGCCCGGGCCATGTGCGGGGCTTCGGGCGGGTCCCCGGCGAGCCGCAGCGCCACATAGGCCTCGACGGTGGCGGAGAGTTCGCCGGGCCCGTCGTGGAAGGTGGGCCAGGAGCCGTCCTCGTACTGGAGGCGGCGGACGTGGAGGGCGGTGGCCCGGGTGGTGTCGGCGTCGAGGATGCCGAGGAACTGGCGGAGGAGGAGGTCCTCGGCGTCCATGGTGACGTTGGTCTCCAGGTCGCCCTTCCACCAGCCCGCCGGGTCCTGGTGGGCGAGCAGGTGCCCGACGCCCCTTTCCAGGGCCCGTGCGGCGGGGCCGTCGGGACCGGAGGCGTCGGTGTCGCGCGTGGTGCTGGCCGCGGTCGCCCGGGGGCCCACGGCCCCTGCGCTTCCGTCGGTCGTCGCTGTCATGGCTTCCCCTTTGCGGCAGTCGGATCTCTTCTGCTTCCACGGGTCTGCCGTCGGCCGGCGCCGTGAGGCACCGGCCGGCGACCGCGAACTCATATCAGGGTGATGGTGATCATCTCTTCCGTACGACGACGAAGTCGGCGAGTGCGACGAGCTGGGCCCGCACGGTGGCGGGCATGTCCACCTCGTTCAGGGCCTCGATCGCGACGGCGTGCTGCCGACGGGCCTCCTGGGAGGTCCATTCACGTCCTCCGGCCTCTTCGATGAGGGCCGCGCGGGCGGCGAACTCCTCCTCGGAGAAGCTGTCGAAGTCGGTGGACTTGGCGTCCGCGGCGAGGAGTTCACCGAGCCGCTCGGACGCCGGGCCGCCCGCCGCGAGGGCGGCGACGACCGGCAGGGACTTCTTGCGCTGGCGCAGGTCGCTCCAGGTCTGCTTGCCGGTGGCCTCCGGGTCGCCCCAGATGCCGAGGAGGTCGTCCACCGCCTGGAAGGCGAGGCCGAGGTGGTAGCCGTACTCCTCCAGCTTGTCGGCGGTGCGGTCGTCGGCGCCGCCGAGGACGGCACCGATGGAGACGGCGCAGGCGAGCAGGGCGCCCGTCTTGTTGCCCTCCATCTCCAGGCACTCCTCGACGGTGACCCGCTCGCGGTGCTCGTACGAGATGTCCTGGGCCTGCCCGTCGATGAGCTTGCGGGTGGCGGTGGTGAGGCGGCGGGTGGCCCGGCCCGCCTCGACGGTGCCGAGTTCGAGGAGCAGTTCGTTGGCGAGCGCGAACAGCGCGTCGCCGACGAGGATGGCCTGCGCGGGTCCGTGCACCTTCCACACGGTGTCTCGGTGGCGCCGCTGCTCGTCGCCGTCCATCAGGTCGTCGTGCAGCAGCGAGAAGTTGTGGACGAGCTCCACGGCGACGGCGCCGGGGATCCCGACCTCGGGCGCGGCGCCCGCGACCTCGGCCGAGAGCAGGGCGAGCGCGGGGCGGACGGCCTTGCCGCCGTCGCCGTCGGCCGGGTTGCCCTGCGCGTCGATCCAGCCGAAGTGGTAGGCGGCCACGGTGTCCATGGGCGGCGCGAGGCGGTCGACGGCCGCCCGCAGTACGGGGGTGGACAGGGTCCGCCCCCGCTCCAGCAGTGCGGACACGTCCGCGGTGTCGACGGCCGGATTACCCGGCGGCACAGTCGGCACGGTCTCTCCTCTTGTTCCGGTACTCACACTCATGCCGCCTCCTGCAGCGGATGGTCATGGCGGCGGCCGAGGGTGGAGAGCGCGGCGCCCGCGGCGCTCAGACCGCTGCGCACCGCGCCCTCCATGGTCGCGGGCCAGCCGGTGGCGGTCCAGGCCCCGGCCAGGTACAGCCCCCGGGCCCGGGTGCGGGCGCCGGGGCGGAGCCTGCCGACTCCCGGTGCCGGGGCGAACGTCGCCGTCCGCTCCCTGGTGACGAAGAAGTCGCGGACGCCCGCGCCCCGGGCGGCGGGCAGCAGCCGCTCCAGCTCGGGGAGGTACTTGGCGCGCAGGGCGGCGACGGGCTCGTCGATCTCGTCCTGGGCGGCCGACTGGGAGACCGCGAGGTACTGGCCGCCGCCGGTCAGCCCGGAGGACTCGGTGCGGTCGAAGACCCACTGCACCGGGGAGCCGAGGGCGGTGAAGAAGGGCCGCTTCAGCACCTTGCGGCCGTACACCACGTGCAGGTTGAGGATCGGCGCCGTACCGATGTCGAGGAGCCGGTCGGGGTCGTCGAGGGCGCCCTCGGGCAGCAGGCCGTGGGTCTCCTGCTGCGGCACGGCCAGCACGACGACGTCCGCCTCCAGGGTCTCGCCGGGCACCTCGACGGCCCAACGTCCGCCGTCCGTGCGGGAGATCCGCTCGGCCTTGGTGCGGAGCACGGTACGGACCCCGAGGGCGTCCAGTTCCTTCGCGGCCCGGGTGTCGTGGAGTTCGCCGAGCGGGACGTGGGCCCAGCCGATGTCGGCGGCACCGGGCTCGGAGAGCAGCCCGGTCTTGAAGACCATCGCGGCCAGCCCCATGGAGGACCGCGCGGCGGGGGCGTTGAGGGTGGGGACGCCGATGAGGTCCCACAGCGCCTCGACGGCCCGCGGGGACTGCCCGTAGCGGCCGAGCCAGGTGGCGAAGTCGATGCCGTCGAGGGCCGGGTCGGCGGGGTCGAGCTTCTTCAGGGCGAGCGCGGCGCGGCCCACGGAGGCGCGCTCGGCGAGGGAGAGGTGCGGGTATCCGGCGAGGCCGCGCGCGAGGTGCAGCGGCACCGGCAGGGCGTCGCGGCGGATCCGGCCGAGGCGGGGGGCCCCGGGCCCGCCGACGTCGAGCACGGGCACGTCGAGGCGGTCCTGGAGCGGGGCGAGCCGGGCGGCGTCGATCCGGTCGAGGAACCAGCGGTAGGCGGTGCAGCAGCGCAGATAGACGTGCTGGCCGTTGTCGACGGACAGGTCGCCGCGCCGGAACGAGAAGACGAGGCCGCCGAGCCGGGGGCGGCCTTCGAGGAGGGTGACGCCGAGTCCTGCCTCGGCGAGCCGGAGCGCGGCGGTGACGCCCGCGAGTCCGCCGCCGACGACGACGGCTCGGGGCTGCCGGTCGGTCCGCTCGGTCGCGTCGTGGGTCACGCGGTCTCCGTTCGGGTCGTCTCGGGCGGGCGGGGCGCGGCCGGGGCCGCCGCGAGCAGGGACGCCGGGGCGACGCCCGCGGTTGCGCGGCGGCCGGGGGAGGACGGGGGCATCAGACGCGCCTCCTGACGGTGCGCCGGGCGATGTGCCGGGTGTCGAGACCGGAGAGGCCGCGCACCGCGACGTACGCCTTCTCGCGGCCGGGCAGCGAGACCCGGCCGCGCAGCACGGCCTCGGGGTCGCGCTCGATCCGGTCGAGGAGGCGCCGGTAGATCCCGGCCATGGCGGCGACACAGGCACCGCTGCGCCGGTCGAGCATGGGCAGGAGCCGGTAGCCCTCGGCGAACAGGGCGCGGGCGCGCCGCACTTCGAAGTGGACGAGGCCCGCGAAGTCGGAGCCGACGGGCGGGGTGCCGCCGCCGAAGCCGTCGCCGCAGCCGAACTTGGCGAGGTCGTCGGCGGGCAGGTAGACGCGTCCGTTGCCCGCGTCCTCGCGCACGTCCCTGAGGATGTTGGTGAGTTGGAGCGCGAGGCCCAGGGTGTCGGCGTACTCGGGGGCGCGGTCGGCGCCCTGGGCGCCGGGCGCGGTGCCGAAGACGCCGAGGGAGAGCCTGCCGATGGCCCCGGCGACGCAGCGGCAGTAGACCTTGAGGTCGTCCCAGGTCTCGTAGGTCGCGCCGCGCACGTCCATGAGGACGCCGTCGATGAGTTCGTCGAGGCCGTCGAGCGGGATCGGGAAGCGGCGGGCGGAGTCCGCGAGGGCGACGGCGACGGGGTCGGTGTCGTCCTCGTCGACCTTGTCGGCGCGGACGCGGTCCAGGAGGGCGCGGGTGGCCTCCAGACGGTCGCGCTTGACCTCGGGCGGGAGCGGGCCGTCGCCGATGTCGTCGACGCGCCGGGAGAAGGCGTACAGCGCGGACATCGCCTGTCGCTTCTCGGTCGGCAGCAGCCGGATCCCGTAGGCGAAGTTCCGCGCCTGCTGTCCGGTGACCGCCTCGCAGTAGCTGTAGGCGGCCAGTACCGGTGCGGACGGCTGGGGCTGTGCCTCCACGGTCGCGCTCACCCCTCTTTCCGCGCCCGGAGCAGGACCGCTCCAGCCTGGCGCATCAGGCTCGGCTTGGTGGACTTCGGTGCGCCGGCCAGCACGTCGTAACCGGCGTCGGTGATCGCGTCGAGCGCCGCGTGGCCGCCCGCGGTGAATCCGGCGAGGAGCAGGCGGAGCCGTCCGTGGACGCTGCCGACGAGCGGGCCGCCCGCGTGGAGCAGGTCGCGGGCGCGCTGGGCCTCGAAGGCGATCAGGGCGCGCACGGACGCTCCGGCGGTGGGCCGGGCGAGGTCGTCCTCGGTGACGCGGAAGCGCCTGAGGTCCTCGGCGGGGAGGTAGACGCGGCCGTCGCCGAGGTCCTCGGCGACGTCCTGGAGGTGTTCGACGATCTGGAGGGCGGTGCAGATCTCGTCGGAGCGGCGGATCCGCTCGGGGGTGTCCGTGCCGGTGATCGCGAGGACGAGCCTGCCGACCGGGTTGGCGGACAGCTCGCAGTACGCGAGGAGGTCGTCGTACGTCTCGTAGCGGCTGACCAGCTGGTCCTGGCGGTTGGCGGCGACGAGGCCGAGGAAGGGCCCGGGGGTGAGCCCGTGGCGCCGTACGGTCGGCTGGAGGGCGCGCAGCAGGGGGTGGCGGGGGACGCCGTCGAAGACCCGGTGGAGGTCCTCCTCGAAGGCGTCGAGGAAGGCGAGCCGGTCGCGGGCCGCCTCGGGGTCGAGCCCGAGGTGGCGGGCGTCGGCGCCGCCGGGGGCGAGGTCGCCGTCGCCGATGTCGTCGACGAGGCGGGCGAAGCCGTAGACGGCCATGAGGTCGTCGCGCCAGGCCCTGGGCAGGAAGAAGGGGGCCACGGGGAAGTTCTCGTCCGCCGCCTTGTCGAGCGTGGCGCGCGCGGAGGCGTCGGGGCGCCCCTGCCGGGTGTCCGTCACAGGGCACTGCCCGGCGGAGGGACGGCGACACCCTCGTGGAGCTGGAGATTCTGCGTCATGGCCGTCACGTCTCCCGTTCTACACTGCCGATCCAATCCATCCTATTTCGGACACGCCGCCGACCCCCGCGCGGAGCGCCGCCGTCACGGCGCCCGATGGCTGTGGAGTATCGCCCTACTTGCCGCGAAACAGACCGGTCCAGCTTACGTTGTACGACGTCCGTCGGCGTTCCGGGGTGGCAGCTGTCCCGCCACCCTCCCGGACGTAACGTCAACCACCCCTGGAACAAGGGGAGTTCGGGCAGAGGCGAAGGTCAGGGAGCACGGGTTCCTGAGACGACCATGGCGAGCGTGGTCTCGACGACGGCGTTCCTGCGCTGGGCGGGGAGGCGGCGCAGGGGGCCGTCGAGCAGGAGCAGTGACAGTCCGTGCACGGCCGACCACGCGGCGGCCCCCCCGGCGGCGCGGACGCCCGGTCTCGGGTTGCCCGCGAGGGCTTCGAGGGCCTCGCGGAGCAGGGTGAAGGCGCGGACCTCGGGCTCGGCGGACTGCCGGTCCTGTGCCGGTCCCGGCGCCCGGAACTCCCCGGCCGTCAGGTCCGTGCCGGTCGGCCGGGGAGCGCAGAACGCGGCCCGGTAGAGCCCGGGGTGCTCCACCGCGAAGCCGACGTACGCCCGGCACAGGGCCCCCAGTCTGCGCTCGGCGGCGAGGGCGGGGTCGTCCGCGCCGGGCTCGCGGGCGGTGGCGTGCTCCATGGCCTCGGCGAGGACCCGCTGGGCGTGGGTCCTGACGGTGTGCAGGAGCTCGCCCCGGCCGTCGAAGTGCCGGTAGGCGGCGGTGGGCGAGACGCCGACCCGGCGGGCCGCCTCCCGCAGGACGACCCGTTCGGGGCCGCCTTCGGTGGCGAGGTCCACGGCGGCACAGATCAGCGCGTTGCGCAGATCGCCGTGGTGATAGGTCTTGCCCCCCGAGTTCGCTGCCATGGGCTCATCCTGCCCGATGTTGACCGCATGAACATTCCAGGCGACCGGGCGGGGCGCAAAAAACGGAACCGCCCCCACCGGAACAGTGGGGGCGGTACGGGACCGGGGAGGCTCAGCGGGCGGTCTCCCGCTCGTACGCCTTCAGGACCTCGTCCGTGGGCCCGTCCATCAGGAGCTGACCCTTCTCCAGCCAGAGCACCCGGTCGCAGGTGTCCCGGATGGACTTGTTGCTGTGGCTCACCAGGAAGACCGTCCCGGCCTCCTTGCGCAGCTCGCGGATGCGCTCCTCGGAGCGGATCTGGAACTTGCGGTCGCCGGTCGCCAGCGCCTCGTCGATGAGGAGGACGTCGTGGTTCTTGGCGGCGGCGATGGCGAAGCGGAGCCGGGCGCCCATGCCGGAGGAGTACGTGCGCATGGGCAGGCTGATGAAGTCGCCCTTCTCGTTGATGCCGGAGAAGTCGACGATCCCCTCGTAGCGCGTGCGCACCTCCTCGCGGCTCATGCCCATGGCGAGACCGCCCAGGATCACGTTGCGCTCACCGGTGAGGTCGTTCATCAGCGCCGCGTTGACGCCCAGGAGCGAGGGCTGGCCGTCGGTGTAGACCTTGCCGCTCTCGGTCGGCAGCAGTCCGGCGATGGCACGCAGCAGCGTGGACTTGCCCGAGCCGTTGCTGCCGATGAGGCCGATGGCCTCGCCCCGGTAGGCGGTGAAGGTGACCCCGCGCACCGCGTGCACCTTGCGGACGCCCCGGCTGACCTCGGCCTTGCCCCGGCCGACGATACGGCTCATGGCGGCCGTGGCGCTGCCCCTGCCGCCGCCACCGGCGTTGACGCGGTAGACGATGTGGACGTCGTCGCAGATGACGGTGGGAATGTCGGACCGGTTCGTGTCAGCCACGGCCGTACCTCTCCTCGGCCTTCCAGAAGTAGACGAAGCCGCCGATGCCGAAGACGAGCGCCCAGCCGAGGGCGGTCATCCAGACGTGCGCGGGCAGGTTCTCGGCGCCGTATCCCTCGATGAGCGCGAAGCGGATGAGGTCCATGTACACCGCCGCCGGGTTGTACATGAGGACGTCGGCGATCCACGCGGGCTTGTCGGCGAGCATCGCGGGGATCGAGAACATGACGCCGGACGCGTACATCCAGGTGCGCATCACGAAGGGCATGAGCTGGGCGAGGTCGGGCGTCTTGGAACCCATCCTGGCCATGATCATGGCCAGCCCGATGTTGAACACGAACTGGAGGGCCAGTGCCGGGATCAGCAGCAGCCAGCGGGCCGAGGGGTAGCTGCCGAAGGCGATGGCGATCGCGACGAGCACGATCATCGAGTACAGCAGCTGCTGGAGCTGCTGGAGGGAGAACGAGATCGGCAGGGTCGCCCGGGGGAAGTGCAGGGCCCGCACCAGGCCCAGGTTCCCGGAGATGGCCCGCACTCCGGCCATGACCGAGCTCTGGGTGAAGGTGAACACGAAGATGCCGGTGACCAGGAACGGGATGTAGACGTCCTTGCTCATCCCCCGGCCCGCGCCCAGGATGAGCCCGAAGATCAGGTAGTAGACCAGGGCGTTGAGCAGCGGGGTCGCCACCTGCCACACCTGGCCCAGCTTCGCCTGGCTGTACTGCGCCGTCAGCTTCGCCGAGGAGAAGGCCAGGATGAAGTGGCGGCGGCTCCACAGCTCACGGACGTACTCGAGCAGTCCGGGCCGGGCACCGCTGACCGCCAGGCCGTACTTCTCGGCGAGCGCGGCGGGCGTCAGACCCGCGTCGACGGACGGGGGCGCGCTCGTCGCGACCGCCCCGCCCTGCTGTGTGTCACTCACAAGTCGAAACTTTCGTGTTCAAGATGCGCGGCACGTCGGTACCACGATGTCAGACGACCGGGGGGCGACCCAGCCGGGTCAGCCGCCACACCGTACGCCACCTCATGGGGCGGCGCGGTCCGCAGGGAGTGCTCCAGCCGGCGCGGAATCCGCCGAACCACGCCTTGAGGGCGGGGACCGAGGGCCGACGGGCCAGGGTGAGCAGGAGCCAGACGCCGAGATACACCGGCACCAGGGGCGCGGGCAGATTGCGACGTGCCAGCCAGACTCGGTTGCGGGCCACGTTGAAGTGGTACGAGGCGTGCCGGGAAGGTGCTGTGGTGGGGTGCAACAGCACCATGTCGGAACGGTAGTCGATCATCCAGTCGGCGTCGAGCGCGCGCCAGGCGAGGTCGGTCTCCTCGTGCGCGTAGAAGAACTCGTCCGGCAGACCGCCCACTTCGGCGAAGACCTTGGTGCGGACCGCGTTGGCGCCGCCGAGGAAGGTGGTCACCCGCGAGGAGCGCATCGGGTCGGAGGCGCGCAGCCTCGGCACGTGCCGCCGCTGGGTCTCGCCGGTCACCGGGTCGGCGATCCGGAAGGTGATGATGCCCAGGCGCGGATCGGCGGTGAACGCCTGCCGGACCAGCTCGGCGGTGTCGGAGTGCGCGAGCAGCCCGTCGTCGTCGAGGAAGAGCAGGACGTCGACGTCGGTGCCGCCGGGGCCGAAGGCCTCGATGCCGACGTTCCGGCCGGCGGGGATGCCGACGTTCTCGGGCAGGTCGACGGTGCGGACCCCGTCGGGCACCCCGGTGACCGGGGTGCCCTGGCCGACGACGACGACCTCGACGGGGTCGCCCTCCTGCTTGGCGATCGAGTCGATCAGCGCGCGCAGGTCGTCGGGGCGGTTGCCCATCGTGATGACGACGGCGCCGACCTTCAGCGGACTGCTCACGGCGGGCCTCACTTCAGCCTGCTGGAGACCATGATGGACACCAGGTGCAGCACGGTCTGCAGGAGCGCGATCCCGGCGAGCACGGCCACGCCGAGCCGGGTGAAGAACAGGTCGCCGCGGATCTGGTCCGCGACCGCCAGGGCCACGATGAGCAGCGACGCCTCGATGCCGAGGACCAGCCGGTGGAACTTCAGCGCTCCGGCGGCCCGGCGGGCCAGCGCCATGCCGGAGGAGCGCGGCTCGGAGGCCGACTCCTTGACCGGCGGCAGACCGCCCTGGTGCCGGGCCACGCCGACGAGGTCGGTCTCGGCCTTGATCAGGATGGCGCCGAGCGCGGCGAGCGTGCCCAGGAAGGCCCACAGCCAGTCGATCCGGCCCGAGCCCCACAGGTCGGCGGCGCGCAGGCCGAAGCCGACGAGCACGGCCGCGTCGCACAGATAGGCGCCGACCCGGTCCAGGTACACGCCGCTGAGCGAGAACTGCTTCTTCCAGCGGGCCACCTCGCCGTCGACGCAGTCGAGCAGCAGGTAGAGCTGGACCATGAGCGCGCCGAGCAGCGCGCCGGGGATGCCCGGCACCAGCAGCGCGGGGGCCGCGAGGACACCGGCGAGGGTCATCACGTACGTCAGCTGGTTCGGCGTGATCTTGGTGCCGACGAGCCGGCGGGTGATCCGGATCGAGATCTCCCGCATGTACAGACGGCCGCCCCAGTGCTCTCCGCTGCGGCGGTCCTTCACACCCGGCGGGTGGACGACCGGGCGGAGCTCAGCTACGGATGGCTTTGGCATAGTCGGCGTACGCGTCCCTGATCTGGTCGTCGGACAGGTCGAGGTGTTCGAGGATGGTGAAGCGGCCCGGCCTGGTCTGCGGGGCGAAGGACACCGCCTGGACGAACTCGTCCACGGTGAAGCCCATCTCCTGCGGCAGGACGGGAAGGCCGTGCCTGCGCAGGGTCTCCACGATCTGGGCGGTGCCCTCACGGGCGCCGCGCAGGTGCATGGCGAAGGCCGCGCCGAGTCCGCACTGCTCGCCGTGGCTGGCGGCGCGGGCCGGGAAGAGCAGGTCGAAGGCGTGGCTGATCTCGTGGCAGGCGCCCGAGGAGGGGCGGCTGTCCCCGCTGATCGACATGGCGATGCCGGACATCACGAGGCCCTCGGAGAGGGTGACGAGGAAGTCGTCGTCGCCGACGCCGCCGGGGTGGCGGAGCACCGCTTCGCCCGCGCTGCGGGCCATGGCCGCCGCGAGGCCGTCGACGTGCTCCCCGTTCACCCGGTGGGACAGCTCCCAGTCGGCGAGGGCGGAGATGTTGGAGATCGCGTCGCCGATGCCGGAGCGCACGTAGCGCACCGGGGCTTCCCTGATCACGTCCAGGTCGATGACGAGGGCGATCGGGGTGGGCACCCCGTAGGAGCCCCGGCCGTTGTCGTTGTCCAGGGTGGAGATCGGGGAGCAGATCCCGTCGTGCGACAGGTTGGTGGCGATGGCCACCAGCGGCAGCCCGACCCGGGCCGCCGCGTACTTGGTCACGTCGATGATCTTGCCGCCGCCGAGGGCGACCACGGCGTCGTACCGCTTGCCGCGCATGGCGTCGGCGAGCTTGACGGCCTCGTCGATGGTGCCGCCGGAGACCGGGTACCAGTCGGCGCCGGGCAGCTCGGGGGCGAAGTGGTCACGCAGCTTGAGGCCCGAGCCGCCGCTGATGGCGACGGCGATCTTGCCGTTGCTGGAGATCCGCTGGTCCGCGAGGAGCGCGGACAGGTCGTCCAGCGCTCCCCTGCGGATGTCGACGACGACCGGCGAGGGGATCAGCCGGGTCAGTACTGGCACGCGATCTCCCGGCCCTTGGTGAGGTCGTCGTGGTTGTCGATCTCGACCCACTTCACGTCCCCGATGGGCTCGACGTCCACGGTGAAGCCGCGGTTGACGAGCTCCTGGTAGCCGTCCTCGTAGTACAGGTCGGGGTCGCGCTCGAAGGTGGCCTTGAGGGCGTCGGCCAGCTCCTCGGCGGCCTCGGCCTCGATCAGGGTGACACCGATGTACTCGCCGGTGGCGGTCGCCGGGTCCATCAGCTTGGTGATGCGCTGGACGCCCTTGCCCTCGGCGGTGATGACCTTCATCTCCTCGTCGGCGAGGTGCTTCACCGTGTCGAGGGCGAGGATGATCTTCTTGCCGTCGCCACGGGCGGCGAGCAGGGTCTTCTCGACGGAGACGGGGTGGACGGTGTCGCCGTTGGCGAGGATCACACCGCGCTTGAGGACCTCACGGGCGCACCACAGGGAGTAGGCGTTGTTCCACTCCTCGGCCTTGTCGTTGTCGACCAGGGTGATGCTGAGGCCGTAGGTGGCCTCCAGGGCCTCCTTGCGGGCGTAGACGGCCTCCTTGCGGTAGCCGACGACGATCGCGACCTCGGTGAGGCCGATCTCGGCGAAGTTCTTCAGGGTGAGGTCGAGGATCGTGGTGTCGCCGTCGACAGGCACGAGGGCCTTCGGGAGCGTGTCGGTGTAGGGGCGCAGTCGCCGTCCGGCACCGGCTGCGAGTACGAGGCCGATCATGCTGTTTCTCCTTCGTCGTGAACGGCGGGTGCTCCGGAGGAGACCCAGAAGCGGATGGACTCCACGAGCACCACGAGCGCGACGGCCACCGCCAGGGCGGTCAGGGCCAGGGTGAAGTCGTCACCGCGATCCGCCAGCAGGGCGGCGAGGACGGTCACCAGGAGCGTGCGCCCCTCGTGTCCGCCGGTGACGCGCACCAGCCAGGCGGGCGGCGCGCCGGTGCCGCCGCGGATGCGGTACACCGTGTCGTAGTGATGGTAGGCGACCGCCGCGACCAGCCCGAACGCCGCCGGGAGGGCGCCCGGGGAGTCGGAGCGGGCCGCGAGCACGAGGACGGTGGTGTACTCGGCGGCGCGGAAGAGCGGCGGGAGGAGCCAGTCGAGGGCGCCCTTGAGGGGGCGGGCGACGGCCGCTCCGGCGAACACCGCGTAGAAGACCGCGGCGACCATCGTCTGGGTGGCGCCGAACGGGCGGGCGAGGACCGCGGCGAGCAGCGCGCCCGTGGCGATCAGCCCCAGGACCAGCGGCGGGAGCAGCAGGATGCCGGTACGGCGCAGGGCGCGGCCCGCGATCCCGGCGAGCGGACCGGAGTCCGCGAGTTCGGCCAGTGCCTGGGCGGCACGGTCGGTGCGCTTCGCCTTGCGGGTCAGGGAGCGCAGGACCCGGCCCGCCGTGGTGTAGCAGGCGCCGAAGGCGCAGCCGACGATCAGCGCCCAGAAGACGATCCGGGGGCTGGTGACGGCGGTGAGGACGGCGATCATCGCCCAGCGCTCGCCGATCGGCAGGATGATCATGCGGCGCGCCCAGACGGTCCAGCCGAGGCCGTCGAGCCGGTCGGAGAGGGCGGCGGTGGGGCTGGTGTTGGCGGTGGCGTCGTGGTTGGCCTCGTTGAACGAGAAGTCCACGACGTGCCGGCAGGTCATGAGGACCATCGCGCCGAGCGCCAGTGCCCAGACGTCGTCGCCGTTCCGGGCGGCGCCGAGGGCGAGGCCCGCGTAGAAGGCGTACTCCTTGGCGCGGTCGAAGGTGGCGTCGAGCCAGGCGCCCATCGTCGAGTACTTGAGCGCGTAGCGGGCGAGCTGCCCGTCGGCGCAGTCGAGGACGAAGGAGACGAGGAGCAGGACGCCCGCCGCGACGTATCCGGCGCGGTCGCCGGTCGCCGCGCAGCCCGCCGCGACCAGCGCCGTGAGCAGCGAGGCGGTGGTGACCTGGTTGGGGGTCAGTCCCCGGCGCGCGCACCAGCGGGCGATGTGGCGGGAGTACGGGCTGATGAAGAAGGTGGTGAAGAAGCCGTCGTGGGCCTTGACGGCGGAGCGGAGCCGGACGGCTTCCTCGTCGACGGCGTCCACGGCGGTACGGGCCCGGTGGCGGGCCTCGGCGTCGGTGGGGACGGCGGCGACCAGGGTGCCGAGCTGGGGCCGGTGCACGGCGACGCCGTCGGCGTCGAGGGCGTCGGCGAGGGTGCCGGTGAGGTCGTCGGAGCCGTGGACGGTCGCGGTGCTCAGGGCGCGGGTGAGCGCGGGGCGGGCCCCGGGCTGCGCGGTGAGCGCGCCGGGTGCGGCGGCGGCGGGGAACCGGGGGTCGGTGAGGGCGAGGCGCAGCGCGTGGCGGTGGCCGACGAACCGGGCGTCGACCAGGGCGACCCGTTCACCCGCGGGGACGGTGGCCAGCAGTGCGGCGGCCTCGTCGGCACCGGAGGCGGCCCTGACGTCGAAGCCGAGCGACCGCAGGTCTCCGTCGAGCGAGGAGCCGGGTGCCGGGGGGCCGGTGAGGATGGCGGTCGACAGACGAACTCACTCCTTGGAGCTGACGGAGGGGCCGGCGGAACCCATGGCGGCCCCGGACACGGCGGTGCGGCCCGGCACCGGGCGGCGACACGTCGGCTGAGGCTATCGGATGAACTGGAGCGCGAGTTCACCGAGGCTTCGCGGGCAGGACGCCCCCGGGCCCACCCGTGTGCGTACGGGTGCGCCGCGTCCTGCGTAGATCATCATCGGTGATCGGCGGCCCGGCCCACAAACCCCGCTCCCGGGGCAGGGTCCGACCCCTGGACGGCGCCTTCTCGCCACTCCCCGTCCTGAATACATCGTCGCAGGTCAGAGCATATGACAACGGTGTTCAGTACCGTGTTGCGCATACCCCCCACCCGTAGTTCACTTGCGCATCGGTGCACTTGTCGACCACATGATCTGGAGGCCATGCGATGGGGGCTGGACACGACCACGGGCACAGCCACGGCGGCCCGGCGCCCACCGGGACGGCGGGCCTCGCCTACCGGAACCGGCTGCGGATCGCGCTCGGCATCACACTGTCCGTGATGGTGGTCGAGATCATCGGCGGCGTGCTCGCCGACTCGCTCGCGCTGATCGCGGACGCGGCCCACATGGCGACCGACGCGGTCGGCCTCGCGATGGCGCTGCTCGCCATCCACTTCGCCAACCGGCCGCCGTCCGGGAACCGCACCTTCGGCTTCGCGCGGGCCGAGATCCTGGCGGCGCTGGCCAACTGTCTGCTGCTCCTGGGCGTGGGCGGCTACGTGCTGTACGAGGCGATCCAGCGGTTCATGGAACCCGCGGAGACCAAGGGCGGGCTCGCCATCGCGTTCGCGGTGGTCGGTCTGATCGCGAACGTGATCTCGCTGTCGCTGCTGATGCGGGGCCAGAAGGAGAGCCTCAACGTGCGCGGGGCGTACCTGGAGGTCCTCGCGGACGCCCTGGGTTCGGTCACCGTGATCGTCGCGGCCTCGGTCATCCTGCTGACGGGCTGGCAGTACGCGGACCCGATCGCCTCGATCGTGATCGGCCTGATGATCGTGCCGAGGACGGTCAAGCTGCTGCGGGAGACGCTGGACGTGCTCCTGGAGGCGGCGCCCAAGGGTGTGGACATGGCGGAGGTACGGGCCCACATCCTGGCCCTGCCGGGCGTCGAGGACGTGCACGACCTGCACGCCTGGACGATCACCTCGGGAATGCCGGTGCTGTCGGCGCACGTGGTCGTGGACCAGGGGGCGCTGGACGCGGTGGGGCACGAGAAGATGCTGCACGCGCTCCAGGGCTGCCTGGGCTCCCACTTCGACGTGGAGCACTGCACCTTCCAGCTGGAGCCGGCCGGGCACGCGGAGCACGAGGGCAAGCTCTGCCTGTGACCGCCCGTGACCACGGGCGGCGATCCGGGCGGCGGGCCCACCGGCCCGCCGCCTGTTAGCCTGGTCGTCCGGTACGTGTGAGAGAGGAGCTGAGGTTGATGACCGTCGCGATGGAGGCTGCCCCGAGCGGCAGCACCCGGTCCTTCCTCTTCCTCCGGGTCTCCGGCTGACCTGACTCCGGTTCCACCGGTACGTCTCGTCGTCGGCCGGGACCCTCACACCAAGGGTTCTCCACGTTGTCCGACAACGCCCAGCACCACGCCTTCCTCGCCCTGCACCACGGTCTTCCCCGGCAGGGCCCCGGCTCCGACACCACCACCCACCGGCTGCTCTCGCTCGCCGGTCCGCTCCCCGAGCGTCCGCGCGTCCTCGACCTGGGCTGCGGCCCCGGCCGCGGCGCACTGCTCCTGGCCTCCACGGGGGCCGAGGTGACCGCCGTGGACCTGCACGAGCCGTTCCTCGCCGAGCTGCGGGAGACCGCGGTCGCCCGGGGTCTCGACGGCTCGATCCGCACCGTCCGCGCCGACATGGGCGCCCTGCCCTTCCCCGACGGCTCCTTCGACGTCGTCTGGGCCGAGAGCTCGGTCTACGTCCTCGGCTTCGACCGGGCGCTCGCCGAGTGGCGGCGGCTGCTCGCCCCGGGGGGCACCCTCGTCCTGACCGAATGCGTCTGGACCACTCCCGATCCCGACCCGGCGGCCCGCGCCTTCTGGTCGGAGCACTACCCGCTCCGCACCGTCGCCGAGAACGCGGCGGCGGCGATCGGGGCGGGCTGGCACGTCCTCGGCTCCTTCACCCAGCCGGAGAGCGACTGGGAGGCGTACTACGGACCGCTCGCCGCCCGCGCCGACGCCGCCGACACCACGGTCCCCGGCATGGCGGAGGCGGTCGCGGGCGCGCGTGCCGAGATCGCCCTGCGCCGCGAGCACGGCACCTCGTACGGGTACGCGGGCTTCGTCCTGCGGCCCGTGGACCCGCGCTGGCCGGTCCGCCCCGAGCGGGACGACGAGGCCGGGGAGGTGCGGGAGATCACCGCGGCGGCCTTCGGCTCGACGGACGAGGCCGATCTGGTCGACGCGCTCCGCCGGGACCCCGACGCCTGGCTGCCGGAGCTCTCCTACGTGGCCGAGGCACCGGACGGTTCGGTCGCCGCCCACGCCCTGATCACCCGCTGCCGGGTGGGCGGCGCCCCGGCGGCGGCGCTCGCACCGGTCTCGGTGACTCCCGGGTACCAGCGGACGGGGGCCGGACAGGCCGTCGTCCGGGCGGTGCTCGACGCGGCCAGGCTGCGCGGGGAACGGCTGGTGCTCGTACTGGGCCATCCGGAGTACTACCCGCGGTTCGGTTTCGTACGTGCGTCTGAGTATGGAATCCGGCCAGGTTTCGAGGTGCCGGACGAGGCGATGATGGCGCTCGTCCTCGACGATTCGATGCCCGTTCCGTCCGGCACGATCACTTATCCGGCGGCTTTCGGGGTGTAGGGACCCCTCGGAGCCTCCCGCTCCCGCCGCACCGGGGTCACTCCCGGTGCGGCGGGAGCGGCCACGTCCGGCCGTCGAAGTACGGACAAGCCGCTTTTGTACGGCAGACTGAGCGGGCCCCATCGGGGCGGAGGACCGAAGCGAAGGATGGGTATGCCGACCACACCAGCCACCGCGGCACAGATCTCGCCGGAGATCGCGTCGAACGGTGTCCAGCCGTCCGGAGCCCCGGCGCCGATCATGCTCGAACTGGTCGACGAGGACGGGACGACCATCGGCACGGCCGAGAAGCTCGCCGC
The DNA here is from genome assembly GCF_042754005.1 of Streptomyces sp. NPDC059247. NCBI lineage: Bacteria > Bacillati > Actinomycetota > Actinomycetes > Kitasatosporales > Streptomycetaceae > Streptomyces > Streptomyces sp. NPDC059247. The sequence goes on along the minus strand of NZ_JBHYZW010000001.1, from coordinate 371,707 downwards.
CCACCAGGCGCCCGGACAGCTCCACCGCGCCTTCTCCGTCTTCCTCTTCGACGAGTCGGGGCGGCTGCTGCTCCAGCGACGGGCGCTCGGCAAGTACCACTCCCCCGGTGTGTGGTCGAACACCTGCTGCGGCCACCCCTACCCGGGCGAGGCGCCGTTCGCCGCCGCCGCCCGGCGCACCTTCGAGGAGCTCGGCGTCTCCCCGACGCTGCTCGCGGAGGCGGGCACCGTCCGCTACAACCACCCGGACCCGGCCTCGGGCCTGGTGGAGCAGGAGTTCAACCACCTCTTCGTCGGCCTCGTGCAGGCCTCTCCGGTCCCCGACCCGGAGGAGATCGAGGACACCGCCTTCGTCACCGCCGGGGAACTGGCCGAGCGGCACGCCGAGGCACCGTTCTCCGCCTGGTTCATGACGGTGCTCGACGCGGCCCGCCCGGCCGTCAGGGAGCTGACGGGTCCGTCCGGGGGCTGGTGACCGCCGGACGCCCGAGCGCTGCCCCCGGCCCCGGTGCCATCGGAGCCAGGGGCAGCGCCGCCCAGATGGTCTTCCCGCCGGTCGCGGTGTGCTCGACGTCGCAGGTGCCGCCGGCCTCCTGCGCGATCTCCCGGACCAGCAGCAGACCTCGGCCTCCGGTCTGCCCGTAGTCCGCCTCCAGGGCCTTGGGGCGGTACGGATGATCGTCCTCGACGGACACCCTGATCCACTCGGGGCCGATGGCCACCTCCACCGCTATCTGCGGGGAGAGCAGCGCCGCGTGCCGTACGGCGTTGGTGACCAGCTCGGAGACGATCAGGAGCAGGCCGTCCATGATCTCCTCATGGAGCGGTACGCCCTGGCGGACCAACAGGTCGCGCACGGCGTGCCGGGCCTGCGGGACGGAGACGTCGACCGCGGCAGCGGTGAAGCGCCAGACCCCTTCGTAGGACGGTTGCCGGGCGGGAACGCCTCCGTGGTTCCCCACGGTCCGGTTTCCACCCTCGTGCTCGATTCTCGCCACGGATCGAGTCTTGGCAATACGCGGAGGCGGACCACCCTACTGACCAGAAGTCGATACTTATCGGCTGCCTTCTGATCGGGTGCGTATGCCCGTGTCAGTTGTTCGACTGATCGGGTGCGCTTTCTGTCATCTCGGGCGGAGTGCCCTCAGCCGGGTCCCGAACCGGGTCCGCAGTCGGGCCCGCAGTCGGGTCGTGCGCCGGTGTCACCATGCTCACGATGCTCCGCCCGCCCACTCCGATCGCGATCAGGCCGAGGCCGTCGAAGAGCAGCGCGAGCGAGAAGAAGAACCCCAGGACGTACCGGCTGCTGGACGGCCAGTCGAACAGTACGAGAAGGCCCAGGAGCAGTCCGAACGCGCCCTGGAGCAGGGTCCAGCCGAACTGCGGTCCCCGCACCACCACGCTTCCCACCAGGCGGAAGAGCCCGCCGGTCAGGAACAGCAGCGCGGCGAACATCGTCAGCGCCTCCGCCGAGCCCTCCGGATGCTTGATCACCACGACACCGGCCGCGATGTTCAGGGCGGCGACCACCGCGGCGAGCCAGAAGTAGCTGGTGCCCCGTGACTGGACCGCCTGGAGCAGGCCCACCACACCGCCGATCAGGAGCAGCCAGCCGAAGAGCAGCATCGAGGTGAGGGTGGCGACGCCCGTGTAGACCAGACCGACGGCACCGCCGATCACCAGCAGGACGCCGAGCGCGGCGAGCCAGCCGAAGTCACGGTGCAGCCGCTTGCCCTCACGGGCCATCTCCTGGACGGGATCACGCTCCCCGGACCTCTTCCGGGCGTCCTCGGCCATGCGGTGCCTCCTCGGGACGGCCCCTTCCTGATCGTACGTTCGGGTCCGGCGGATAGCATCCGGCCCATGGAGCCGCAGCTGAGGGACAGCGTCACGGACGGCATCGCCACCGTCGTCATCTCCCACCCCGCCAGGCGCAACGCGATGACCCCGGACATGTGGCGCGCGCTCCCCGGTGTGCTGGACCGGCTCGCCGCCGACCCCGCCGTCCGGGTGCTCGTCCTCACCGGTGAGGGCGACACCTTCTGCGCCGGGGCCGACATCACGGGGCTCCGGGAGCCCGGCGACGAGCAGCGGACGCTCGCCGTGCGCGCCGAGGAGGCGCTCGCCGCCTTCCCCCGGCCGACCCTCGCGGCCGTCCGGGGTTTCTGCGTCGGCGGCGGCGGTCAGCTCGCGACCGCCTGCGACCTGCGCTTCGCCGAGGAGGGCGCCCGCTTCGGGATCACCCCGGCGAAGCTCGGCATCGTCTACCCGGCCTCCTCCACCCGCAGGCTGGCCGCCCTGGTGGGCCCCTCGACCGCCAAGTTCCTTCTGTTCTCGGGCGAGTTGATCGACGGGGAGCGGGCCCTGCGGACCGGGTTCGTGGACGAACTGCACCCGGTGGGCGCGCTCGACGCGCGGGTGGCCGCGTTCGCCCGGACGCTGGCCTCCCGTTCGCTGCTGACCCAGGCGGCGGCCAAGGAGTTCGTCGACGGCCGCCCGGACCGGGAGGCCCACTGGGCGGAGCGGGAGCGGGGCAGCGGCGACACCGCCGAGGGGGTCGCCGCCTTCCTGGAGCGCCGCGCGCCCCGCTTCACCTACGGGCGCTGAGCGGCGGGGTCAGCCCTCCGTGGCCAGGCTCGCCGCCTGCTCGCCCCGCCACTTGGCGACGATCTCCGCCGGTGCCTTGTCCGGCGAGCCCGCGTCGTACGGGGGCTGCGGGTCGTACTCGGTGAGGAGCTGGACGGTCTGCGCGGTCTCGTCCCCGGCGATCCGGCCGACCAGGTGCAGCCCCATGTCGATGCCGGAGGAGACGCCCGCGGCGGTGACGTACTTGCCGTCGAAGACGACCCGCTCGCCGGTGGGCTCGACGCCCAGCGCCCTCAGCTCCTCGTACGCCAGCCAGTGGGTGGTGGCCCGGCGGCCGGTGAGGAGACCGGCGGCGGCGAGGATCAGGGAGCCGGTGCAGACCGAGGTGGTCCAGGTGCTGGTCTCGTCGGCGGTCCGCAGCCACGCCCGGATCTCCGGGTCGTCCATGGTCTCCCGGGTCTCGGGGCCACCGGGGACGAGGACGATGCCCGGGCGCGGGACCTCGGCGAGCGTCCGGTCCGCGACCAGGGCGAGGCTGCCCTGGTCGCCCCGGACAGGTCCGGTCTCCTTGGCCACGAAGACGGTCTCGGTGCCGGGCAGCCGGGCGAGCATCTCGTACGGGCCGACGGCGTCGAGCGCGGTGAAGCCGGGGTAGAGCAGGATCGCGATCTGCATGGGAGTCCCTTCGGACGGGTCGGGTGGAACGGGCCGGGGCCGGGTCGGCCGGGGCCCGGGATCGGTCGCGGTGCGGGCGGTGCCCCCGCGACCGTCCTGCCGACGGGGTCGGCCGCGGGGTGTCGGTGTGCCCCCGCGACCGCCTGGCCGGTGGGGCCGGCGCGGGAGGGGTGGTGGCGCTCACGGCCGGTGGACCGGTCGGTGCGGTGGGTCGGTGCGGGCGGTCGGGCGCGGGCACTTGGTGGCTCAGGTGGGTCGGGGTTCAGGCGAGCGGGGCGTGGAAGCGGCGGCGGTAGTCGGCCGGGGCGGTGCCCAGGGCCTTGGTGAAGGCGCGGCGCATCGCCTCGGAGGTGCCGTAGCCGGAGGCGCGGGCGACCTCCTCGACCCCGCGCGTGGTCTCCTCCAGGAGGCGCCGGGCGTGTTCGAGGCGGACCCGGTCGACGTAACGGCCGGGGCTCGTACCGGTCTCCGCCCGGAAGGCGCGCGCGAAGTGCCGGGGCGACAGCCGGGCGCGGGCCGCGAGCCGCTCCACGGACAGATCGTCGCCCGGGTGCTCGGTGATCCACTGCTGGAGGTCCCGCAGCGGCTCCCGATGGGCGGTCTGGGCGGCCAACTGGACGCTGAACTGGGCCTGGTTGCCGGGGCGGCGCAGAAAGACGACCAGATGGCGGGCGACGGCGAGGGCCACGTCCCGGCCGAGGTCCTCCTCGACGAGGGCCAGCGCCAGATCGATTCCGGCCGTGACCCCGGCGGAGGTGGAGAGCCGCCCGTCCCGTACGAAGATCGGGTCCGGGTCCACCTCGACCCGGGGGTACTCCCGGGCGAGCTGCTCGCAGGCGTACCAGTGGGTGGTCACCCGGTGTCCGTCGAGGAGTCCCGCCCCGGCGAGGAGCAGCGCCCCGGTGCAGACCGAGACCAGCCGCCCGGCGTCCGGGGCGTGCTCCCGCAGCCAGTCGACGAGCGCAGGTTCGGGGGTGCGGGTGCCCTCGCCGCCGGGGACCACGAGGGTGTGCGGGGGTCCGTCGGCGACCGCCTCGGCGAGGGTGGTGTCGGGCAGCAGGCGCAGACCGCTCTGGGTGCGGACCGGTCCGCCGTCCAGGGAGGCGGTGCGCAGGGGGTAAGCGGAGGGGTCGCCAGTGGCCCGGCCGGCACCGGCGAACACCTCGAAGGGGCCGGTGACGTCGAGGCTCTGGACGCCCTCGAAGAGGACGACGAGGACGGGTCGCTGCGTCATGGCCCCATCCTCGGAGCCGGGCGCGGGTGACCGCAATGACGCCGACCCCACCTTTTCCGCCATCGCCCGCGCCTCCGGCGGGCACGGGTGTCCCTTTCCGACGGTTCACGCCGTACCGACCAGTCGGTAATGTGCGGGGCATGACGACCGAACTGCCGCCGCGCGCGGGACGACGCTGCCACAACGCCCTCAACCCGCTGCACTCCTCGCTGTTCTTCTCCCCCGACCTGGACCGCGAGTTCGCGGCCCTCGGCATCACCGACCAGAGCGCGGCCCGGCTCGCCCTGCGCAGCGCCGCGCTGGGCGCGGTGGGCGCCGGGACCGTCGCCGCCACCTTCTACAACTACAGCCACGAGCTGCTCGCCCGGCACCTCCCCGCCGTCTGGGAGACCGCCTCCCCCGCCGAGGTGCTGGCCGCGCGGCTGCGCGCCGCCGACACCACCCTGCGCCGCCTGCTCGGCGAGGAGACCGTCGCCTCCCCTGAGATGGCCGAGGCCGCGCGGCTCGCCCTGCGCGCCACCGAGGCCTGCACCCGGCACGCCCGGCCGCTGTACTCGGCACACGCGGACCTGCCGGTGCCCGGGGAACCGCACCTCGCCTACTGGCACGCCGCGGGTCTGCTGCGCGAGCACCGGGGCGACGGTCACCTCGCGGCCCTGCTCTTCGCCGGGCTCGACCCCGTCGAGGCGCTCGTCTCCCACACCGCCACCGGCAAGGGCATGACCCCGCGCTGGTTCCTCGGTTCCCGGGGCTGGCGGCGGGCCGACTGGGACGCGGCGGCGGAGCGGCTGCGCGGGCGCGGGCTGCTCGACGCCGACGGCGAACTGACGGAGTCGGGGACGGCGCTGCGCGCCGACCTGGAGGACCACACGGACCGCCTGGACTCCGCCCCCTACGAGCACCTGGGCGCCGCCGGGGTCGAGCGGCTGACCGAGCTGGGGCGCGGTTTCCTGGTCACGGCGGCCGGTGCCGGTGCCTTCCCGCCGGACCTCATCGGCAAGGACTGAGCCGGGCCGGGAGCCGCCGGGGACGCGCGCGGAACGGGTCGGTTACCGCATACGGGTGACCGACCCGGCAGAATGCACTCGCAAGCTTGAGGCACGAGAAGGCGAGTCGGGACACCGTGACGACGTCCATCGAAGCAAGGATCGCCGAGGAACTCGGCGTACGCGAGCGACAGGTGAAAGCAGCCGTCGAGCTGCTCGACGGCGGTTCGACCGTGCCGTTCATCGCGCGTTACCGCAAGGAAGCGACCGAGACGCTCGACGACACGCAGCTGCGCACCCTGGAGGAGCGGCTGCGCTATCTGCGCGAACTGGAGGACCGCAGGTCGGCGGTCCTGGACTCGGTGCGCGAGCAGGGCAGGCTGACCGAGCCGCTGGAGGCCGCGATCCGGGCCGCCGACACCAAGGCGCGCCTGGAGGACATCTATCTGCCGTTCAAGCCCAAGCGGCGGACGAAGGCGCAGATCGCCCGTGAGGCGGGGCTCGCGCCGCTGGCCGAGGGGCTGCTCGCCGATCCCTCGGTGGAGCCCGCCGCCGCGGCGGCGGGCTTCGTCGACGCGGACAAGGGCGTCGCGGACGCCCCGGCCGCCCTGGAGGGCGCGCGGGCGATCCTCGCCGAGAAGCTCTCCGAGGACGCCGACCTCATCGGGGAGCTGCGCGAGCGCATGTGGGGCCGGGGCCGGCTGGTGGCGAAGGTCCGCGCGGGCCAGGAGGAGGCGGGCGCCAAGTTCGCCGACTACTTCGACGTCACGGAGCCGTTCACCGCACTGCCCTCGCACCGGGTGCTCGCCATGCTGCGCGGCGAGAAGGAGGACGTCCTCGCCCTCGAACTGGAGCCGGAGGAGCCCTCGGAGACCCCCGGGCCCTCTTCGTACGAGGGGATCGTCGCGGGGCGCTTCGGCGTCGCCGACCGGGGGCGCCCCGGCGACAAGTGGCTCCAGGACACGGTCCGCTGGGCCTGGCGGACCCGTATCCAGGTCCATCTGGGGATCGACCTGCGGCTGCGGCTGCGGACGGCCGCCGAGGACGAGGCGGTCCGGGTCTTCGCGGCGAACCTGCGCGACCTGCTGCTCGCCGCCCCGGCGGGCACCCGGGCGACGCTGGGCCTGGACCCCGGTTTCCGTACCGGTGTGAAGGTCGCCGTGGTCGACGCGACCGGCAAGGTCGTGGCCACGGACACGATCCATCCGCACGTACCCGCCAACAAGTGGGACCAGGCCCTGGAGCGGCTGGCGCGCCTCGCGAAGGAGCACGCGGTCGAGCTGGTCGCCATCGGCAACGGCACGGCCTCCCGCGAGACCGACAGGCTGGCGGCCGAACTCCTGGCGAAGCACCCCGAGCTGAACCTGACCAAGGTGATGGTCTCGGAGGCGGGCGCCTCGGTCTACTCCGCTTCCGCCTTCGCCTCGCAGGAACTCCCGGGCATGGACGTGTCGTTGCGCGGCGCCGTCTCCATCGCGCGGCGGCTCCAGGACCCGCTGGCCGAGCTGGTGAAGATCGACCCGAAGTCCATCGGCGTCGGCCAGTACCAGCACGACCTGGCCGAGGTGAAGCTCTCGCGCTCGCTCGACGCGGTCGTCGAGGACTGTGTGAACGGGGTCGGCGTGGACGTCAACACCGCCTCCGCGCCCCTGCTCCGCCGGGTCTCGGGCATCAGCTCCGGCCTCGCGGAGAACATCGTGGCGCACCGGGACGCCAACGGTCCCTTCCGTTCCCGCCGGGCGCTCAAGGACGTGGCCAGGCTCGGCCCGAAGGCGTACGAGCAGTGTGCGGGATTCCTGCGCATCCGGGGCGGGGACGACCCGCTGGACGGCTCGTCGGTGCACCCGGAGGCGTACCCGGTGGTGCGCCGGATGGTGAAGGCGGCGGGCGGCGAGGTCGCCGCGCTCATCGGTGACACGTCCCGGCTGCGCTCGCTGCGGGCCGGTGACTTCGTCGACGAGACCTTCGGCCTGCCGACGGTCTCGGATATCCTGCGCGAGCTGGAGAAGCCGGGCCGCGACCCGCGACCGGCGTTCCGCACCGCCACCTTCAAGGACGGCGTCGAGAAGATCGGCGACCTGGAGCCGGGCATGGTCCTGGAGGGGGTCGTCACCAACGCCGCCGCCTTCGGGGCGTTCGTGGACATCGGTGTGCACCAGGACGGTCTGGTGCACGTCTCGGCGATGTCGAAGACCTTCGTCAAGGACCCGCGTGACGTGGTCAAGCCCGGTGACGTGGTCAAGGTCAAGGTGCTCGACGTGGACGTCCCGCGCAAGCGGATCTCGCTGACGCTGCGCCTGGACGACCAGGTGGGCGCCGAGGCTCCCGAGGGCGGGGCGCGGCGCGAGCGGGGCGGTCAGGGACAGGGCGACCGTTCCGGCCGTCCGCCGCAGCAGCGGCAGGGCGGCGGGGGCGGTGACGGTGGCCGCCGGTCCGAGCGCGGCGGCCAGGGCGGCCGGGGTGCTCAGAGCGGCCAGGGCGGTCAAGGCGGCCGGGGTGCCCAGGGCGGTCAGGCCGGTCAGGGCGGGCGGGAGCGCTCCGGCGCGCCCGCGCCCGCGAACAGCGCGATGGCCGACGCCCTGCGCAAGGCGGGCCTCCTGGGCGAGGGCGGCGGCAAGCGCCGCTGAGGACGCCCGGAGAGTGGCGCCGTCTGCCCCGGGGGCGGGGGGCGCCACTGTCCGGTCCGCGTGAGCACACGGTCCGGGCGGGCGTGAGCGAGCCACGGCCCGACTCCGGACGAGCGGCCACGGACCGGCTCCGTACGAGTGCCACGCGCCGGGTCCGCGCGAGCGACCACGGTCCGCGACACGTACGAGCACCGCGCCGCACCTCTGCCGGTCCGTACGAGCACCCCTGCCCGGCGCCGTACGAGCATCACGGCCCGGTCCTCATGAGCACCGCGAGCCAGACGCGTACGGGCGCCACGCACGGACGCGAGGTGCCGGAGCGTACGGGCCCGGGGCACCGATGCGTACGGGCACCACGCACGGATCCATGCGGGCCCCAGGTGCTGGGCGTACGGATGCGAGGTACGGGACGTATAGGCCCCAGGCGCCGACCGTACGAGCACCACACACCGGTTCATGAGGGCCCGAGGTTCGGGGCGTACGGGTGTGAGGTGCCGAGTCTCCCTCGTGGCGGAACCGCCCGGGTGTTCCCGCGACACAGCGGCCGGGTGACGCGGGCGTCGTGCTCCGGGCCGGTCCGCCTGCCCGGCCGGGCGGCCACCAGGGCCTGTCCGGTCGGTCGTGCCCGGTTCTCGGGGCCCGGCGCCGCCGGGAGATCGTCCCGCGCGGCCGACGGGACGCCCGCGGTTCGCTCCTGGGATCTTCCGGAGCCGGTCCGGATGCGCCGTACTCGTCCCCGTGTGTTCCGGCCCGAGCACATGGGGACGTCCTCTGTCCGGAGAACCCCGTGTCCCGGGACACCGGCCCGCCGTTGACCCGCCCCGGCCCACGCAACAAGATCGAATCCGGCCGCGGCGGAGCCCGCGGACCCATCCGATCCGGAAGGTCGTCCCCCGATGCAACGTGTCCTGACCAAACTGGCGACGGTCTCGGCCGCCGCCCTCACGATGGCCCTCGTCCCCCTCGCGGGGACGTCCTACGCCGCCGGGTGCAGCAACGCCGGGTGCGACAACCTCGGCCCGGTGTCGCAGGCCTGCGACGGCGACGCCGTCACCAAGCAGACCGCCACCGCCGACGCGGGCCTCCGGGCGGAGCTGCGCTGGTCCCCCAAGTGCCAGGCCGCCTGGGTGCGGGTCACCGACCCCACCGGGAACCAGTGGTGGGACAAGTACGGCTCCATCGAGAAGCACGACGGCTACGACGGTCCGCTGGTGCGCAGCCTCCAGGTGAAGTTCCCCAACCCCGGCTCCGACTGGTCGAACATGCTGGGCGGCAGCGGCTACTACTACCGCGTCTGCATCCGTGACACCGGCACGGGCAACGTGAGCTGCAGCGGCTACTGGTAGACCCCGGCCCCCGTCTCCGCGCTGAGGGCGGCCACCACGCGCCGGGCCGTGGCCGCCCCGGGCTACGGCAGGAAGCGCAGGGCCCAGTCGGCGCGGTGCGCGACGGCGAGGTCGTCGTCCTCCGCCAGCGGCCGGAGCAGGCTCCCGGCCCGCTGCGGGTCGGCCTGCACGAGATCGACGATCTCGGTGGCCAGACCGTCCTGGTCGTCACCGAGGTCCACCGCGGAGGCCCGTACCAGGACGGGCAGGGTCTCGGCGCCGCCGAGGCCCGCGAGGACCCCGCCGAGCAGCTCACGGGCGTAGCCGTTGCGCTCCTCGACCGCCCTCCCCAGCTCGGCCGTCAGCCGGGGCAGCAGCGCCGGGTCGCCCGTCGCCGTGATCTCGTCGGCGAGGTCGATCGTGGCGTCGACGTCCGCGTCGAGGTCGTCCAGCATCGCGAGGAGCCGGGTGATGCCGTCGTCGGTCATGGTGCCTCCAGGGGGTGCGCCGTCCACGGGGCAGGAGGGTACCGGGCCGTCCGGCCCGGCGTTCCCGCCCTGTGGAGGGCCGTACGGGTACAGTTCGCGGCCCGGTCCGCGGCCGTGCGGGGCGGCGGGGCCCCGGCCGTCCGGGCGGGCCGTCAGAGCTCGGTCACCTTGCCGTCGGCGACCTCGATCCTGCGGGTGGTGCGGACCGCGTCGAGCATCCGCCGGTCGTGGGTGACCAGGAGCAGCGTGCCGGTGTACGAGTCGAGCGCGGACTCCAGCTGCTCGATGGCCACCAGGTCCAGGTGGTTGGTCGGCTCGTCGAGGACCAGCAGGTTCACCCCCCGGCCCTGGAGCAGGGCGAGGGCGGCCCGGGTCCGCTCGCCCGGAGACAGGGTGGTGGCGGGCCGCAGCACGTGGACGGCCTTCAGGCCGAACTTGGCGAGCAGGGTGCGGACCTCGGCGGGCTCCGTGTCGGGCACGGCCGCGCAGAACGCCTCCAGGAGCGTCTCGGTGCCGTGGAACAGCTTGCGGGCCTGGTCGACCTCGCCGACGACGACGCCCGAGCCGAGGACCGCGTCGCCGGAGTCCAGCGGCAGCCGCCCGAGGAGGGCGGCGAGCAGGGTGGACTTCCCCGCGCCGTTGGCACCGGTGACCGCGACCCGGTCGGCCCAGTCGATCTGGAGGGTCACCGGGCCGAAGGAGAAGTCGCCCCGGCGCACCTCGGCCCCGCGGAGGGTCGCGACGACCGAGCCGGAGCGCGGCGCGGGGGCGATCTCCATCCGCAGCTCCCACTCCTTGCGGGGCTCGTCGACGACGTCGAGGCGTTCGATCATGCGCTGGGTCTGGCGGGCCTTCGCCGCCTGCTTCTCACTGGCCTCGCTGCGTGCGTTGCGGCCGAGCTTGTCGCCGTCGGTGGACTTGCGGCGGGCGTTCTTGACGCCCTTGTCCATCCAGGAGCGCTGCATGTGCCCGCGTGCTTCGAGGGCGGCCTTGCGGCCCGCGTACTCGTCGTACTCCTCGCGCGCGTGGCGCCTGGCGGTGTCCCGCTCCTCCAGATAGGCCTGGTAGCCGCCGCCGTAGAGGGTGATCTGCTGCTGGGCGAGGTCGAGTTCGAGGACCTTGGTGACGGTGCGGGTGAGGAACTCGCGGTCGTGGCTGATGACGACGGTGCCCGCGCGCAGCCCCTTCACGAAGGTCTCCAGGCGCTCCAGGCCCTCCAGGTCGAGGTCGTTGGTGGGCTCGTCGAGCAGGAAGACGTCGTAGCGGGAGAGCAGCAGGGAGGCGAGGCCCGCGCGGGCCGCCTGGCCGCCGGAGAGGGAGGTCATGGGCTGGTCGAGCCCGACGGTGAGGCCGAGCGAGGCCGCGACCTCCTCGGCGCGTTCGTCGAGGTCGGCGCCGCCGAGGTTCAGCCAGCGTTCCAGGGTGACGGCGTACGCGTCGTCGGAGCCGGGCGTGCCGTCGACCAGGCCCTGGGTGGCCTCGTCCATGGCCGTCTGGGCGGCGTCGACGCCGGTGCGCCGGGCGAGGAACTCGCGGACGGTCTCCCCCGCGCGCCGCTCGGGCTCCTGGGGGAGGTGGCCGACGGCGGCGGTGGGCGGGGAGAGCCGCACCTCGCCCTCCTCCGGTGTGTCGGTCCCGGCCAGCAGGCGCAGCAGCGTCGACTTGCCGGCGCCGTTGACGCCGACGAGGCCGATGACGTCGCCGGGGGCGACGACCAGGTCGAGCTGGGCGAAGAGGGTGCGTTCGCCGTGGCCGGCGGCGAGGTCCTTGGCGACGAGGGTTGCAGTCATCAGGGTACGAATCCTAGGTGACGGCGGGACCGGCTCAGGGGCACGGGGCGGGGAGCGCCCGCAGGACGGCCCGGTAGCCGGGGCCGTGGAAGCGGTACGGGCCGATGCCGGGGTATCCGTCGCGGACCGGGTCGGTGTCGGGGCCGGTCTGCCAGCGGAAGTCGCGCCAGACGACGTCGTCGCCGTCCTCCTCGACGAGGGCGGTGACGGCTCCGCAGCCGGGGTCGTCGCAGTCGGGGCAGGAGTAGATCACCCGGCGGGCGGCGGGGCCGGGGGCGAGGAGGAGCCGGACGTGCTCGGGGCGCAGGACGGGGCGGAGGTCGCCCGCGAGCGGGGAGACGGTGTCGGCGTCCTCGCAGGCGTCGAGCCGCCGGAGCAGGGACCGGCCGTCGACGAGGAGGTCGGTGTCGTCGGCCAGGAGACCCGTGTCGTCGGTCCGAAGGTCCGTTCCGGCGGCCAGGAGATCCGGGCCGTCGGTCGGCGGGGGTGCGTCGCCGGTCGGCGGGCGTACCGAGGGAGCGCCGCCGGGGAGGTCGGCGGGGGTGAGGTCGAGGGGCGTGTACGGGACCGGCATGAGTCCAGCATTCCGCCGGGGAGCCTCCGGTTCCATGGCTGATCGGTCCCGGAAATGTCCCGGTCCCGGTACGGTCCCGGCCATGGAGAACGACGTGATCGTGGTGGGTGGCGGGGTCGTGGGTCTGACGACCGCGGTGACGCTCGCGGAGCGGGGACTGCGGGTACGGGTCTGGTCGCGGGAGGACGTGACCGCGACGACCTCGGCGGTGGCGGGCGCGCTGTGGTGGCCGTACCGCATCGAGCCCGAGGCCGAGGTGGGGCGGTGGGCGCTGGAATCGCTGCGCGTGTACGAGGAGTTGGCCGCCGATCCCGGGACGACGGGGGTGCGGCTGGTGCCGGGGGTGCACGCCGACACGGTCCTGGCGGAGCTGGGCCCGTGGGCGCGGGAGGTGCCGGGGCTCCGGCAGTTGGCGCCGGAGGAGGTGCCTGGTCCGTACGCGACGGGTCTGGCGGCGCGGCTCCCGCTGGTCGACATGCCGGTGCATCTGGCGTGGCTGCGGCGCCGGTTGGAGGCGGCGGGAGGGCTCTTCGAGCGGCGTACGGTCACCGGTTTCGAGGAGCCTTCGGCGCGGGCCAGGGTGGTGGTGAACTGCACGGGGACGGCGGCGCGCGAGCTGGTGCCCGATCCGGCGATGCGGCCCGTGCGGGGTCAGTTGGTCCTGGTGGAGAACCCGGGGATCGAGGAGTGGTTCACCTCGGCGAAGGCGGAGGCGACCGGTACGACGTACTTCTTCCCGCAGCCGGGGCGGCTGGTGCTGGGCGGGACCGCCGAGGAGGGGGACGAGCGGCCGGTGCCCGATCCGGTGACGGCGTCCGCGATCGTGGCCCGGTGTGCCCGGGTGCGTCCGGAGATCGCGGGGGCCCGGGTGCTCGGGCACCGGGTGGGTCTGCGGCCGACGCGGGTGGGCGGGGTCCGGATCGAAGCGATGTCCCTGCCGGGTGGCGGGCGGCTGGTCCACCACTACGGGCACGGGGGTGCGGGGGTGACGGTCGCCTGGGGCTGCGCGGAGCGTGCGGCGGCCCTGGTGGAGGGCGTCTGAGGCGGGGGCCGGGTCCCGGGGCCCGGTCGTACGCGCGGGGATCGGCGGCGCGTACGGGCGGCGGCCCGGCCCCTGGTCAGCACTTCTCCACGGGGCTCCCGGCGACGAGGTGGTAGGCGGCTCGGGCGTCGAGGAGGAGGGGGATGAGGGCCCGGCGGGACTGGCGGAGCGGTACGAACGCTCCGGCTCCCTCGGGCCGCACGGTGACGCCGTGCAGGGCGAGTTCGTCGCCCACCCGGGCGTACTGGGCGGCGTCGAGCCGGTAGCCGCACGGCGGGTCGGCGAGGATCTCGTCGGGCTCCGCCGGGTCGTTGTCCGCGCCACCGAGGTAGACCGGGCCCCGGTCGGCGAATCCGGCGCCCCGGGCGGCCGTGGTGGCCACCGCGAGCGGTACGTTCCGCTCCTTGACGTAGGCGAAGGCGCCTTCCAGGGCGGCGCGTTGGGTGGCGACGCGGCGACGGTGGTTGAGGGAGGGGTCGTGCTGCTCGTCCTCGTCGAAGGCGTCCACCCGGGTCTCGACGAGGAGGCCGACGGAGTGCTTGATGCCCGCGGTGTTCCGCAGGATGCGTTCCTGTCCGTCGCCCGCGACCTGTTTGACCGGTTTCCCGGTCAGCGGGTCGGTCCAGATGCCGTAGATCCCGGTGCTGTGGCCCGCGAGGGCCGTCATGGGCCGTACGTACCGCTCGGAGAGGGTGGCCGACTCGTCGTGGACGCGGGGGTCGGTGTCGAGGCTGCGGGGCCAGAGGGCGAGCAGGTCCTTGTCGTAGTAGCGGGGGGTGGCGCCGTACTCGTGCAGGTCGTAGACGAGTTGGGGCCGCCGGTCGCGCAGCACGGCGGCGACCGCCCGCGCCTCGGCGGTCCGCAGGGCGAGGTGGTCGCGGTTGATGTCGATCCCGTCGCCGTTGCCCCGGGTGTCGGCCTCCCGGCCGTCCGGGTTCGCCGTGGGCAGGACGAGGAGGGTGGTGCGGGCGAGGAAGCGGCGGGTCTTCGGGTCCTGGCCGAAGGCCAGGTCGCGGACGGAGCTGAGGCAGGCCTCGCGCCCGGCCGGTTCGTCGCCGTGCTGGCTGCACACGAGCAGCACCGTGGTGGGACCGGTGCCGAGGGAGACGAGGCGGAGCGGGCGGCCCTGCGCGGTGGTGCCGACGGTCCGCAGCGTCACGCGGTCGCGCACCCGGGCGACGGCCGTGAGGAAGTCCCGTTCCTCGGTCCCGGTGGTCCACCGGGTGCCCGCGCTGGTCTCGAACCCGGTGCGCGGCGGCGGCTTCGCGGGCGCGCTGTCCGCCGCCTTGGCGGGGACGGTGACGAGGGGCAGGGCCAGGGCGGCGGCCCCCGCCACGAGGGCGAGGGCGCGCCGGGGGCCGGGCCCCTTCGGGCGGGGGGCCGTCGTGCGAGAGGTCATCGGGCGGCTCCGGGGGCGGGGAGGCGCGGCCCGTCGACGGCGGCCGGCGGGATGATGCCCGGTGCCGGGGCCGCGCCGAGGGAGGGGGCGGCGGCGGGGGCCGGGTGGGGTCCCGTGGTGGCGCGGAGGAAGGCCCCGGCGCCGCCGACCAGCGGGATCTCCGCCCGGGTGCGGCTGAGGTCGAGGGTCAGGGTCGGGGTGCTGGACGGCGGGTCCAGGAGGTCCCGGTCGGTGCCGCCGACGATCAGGGCCAGGCGGTGGCCCGCGGGGACGACGTGGTCGGTGGCGGCGAGGTCGAGGGTGAGGGTGTACGCCCGGCCGGGGGTCAGCGGGCGTCCCCTGTCCGGGTCGGCCCAGGTGCCGAGGTCGGCCCAGCCCCGGCTGACGACCGTCTGTCCGACCTGCGTGGTGCGGGCGGCCGTGTCCTTGTAGCAGGCGCTGTCGCCGGGGGTGCTCGCGCCCCAGCAGCTGCGTCCGGTGAGGGTGGTGATGCCTTCGCCGGGTGCCGTGTAGTCGCGGATGGTGGCGGGGCCGAGGTCGACGAGGACGGCGGAGAGGTGCGCGGTGGTGGTGGTCGGGGTGACGGTGACGGTGACCTTCGAGGAGCCGGAGACGCGCAGGTCGCGGGAGAGGGGGCGGGTGGCGAACCCCGCCTTCTCGGGGGTCGCGGTGTCGATCCGCGCGGCCCAGTCGAGCTCGCCGAGGCCGGGGTCGTCGGTGAAGGTGGCGGTGGCGCCGGGGGCGGCGGGGGCGCGGCCGAGGCGGCCGGGTCCGGAGGGCGCGCCGGGGGCGGGCCGCAGGGTGGTGGTCGCGGTGGTGCGCGGGGGCCACTGCCGGTCGGTGGTCCAGACGTCCGGGGCGCGTTCGACGTCGGCGACGGGTTCGCGGTCGATGCCGTTGTCGTAGCCGAGGAGGTAGTGGTCGAACCAGCGGTGCAGGGTGTGGACCCAGTCGGCGCGCCGGAAGTCGAAGGGGTCGACGTGGCCGGTCTGGGAGAGCCAGATCTTCCGCTCGACGCCCCGGGCGGCGAGGGCGTCCCACCACTGGCCGAACTGTCCGGCGCGGACGTTGAGGTCCTGCTGTCCGTGGACGACGAAGACGCTGGCCCTGACCTTGTCGGCGTTCCGTACGTAGTCGCGCTCGGTCCAGGCGGGGGTGCGGTCGCCGCTGTAGGGGGTGCCCGCGGTGATCCGGTCCTGGACGGCGCCGCACCGGGTCCGTGCCCCGGGGCTGTTGACGTAGTCGGAGAGCCAGCTCGGGTTGGCGTTGTAGAGGGGGGCGCCCTGGGAGTGGAAGTAGTCGTACCAGGAGGAGATGGCGCCGATGGGGACGATGGTCTTCAGGCCCTCGACGCCGGTGGCGGCGACTCCGTTGGCGACGGTGCCGTCCCAGCTCTTGCCGATCATGCCGACGTTCCCGGTGCTCCAGGTGGTGGCGCGGGAGCGGGTGTCACCGGTGCGGGAGGTGTAGCCGCGGGCGCGTCCGTTGAGCCAGTCGACGACGGCTCTGGCGGACTGGACGTCGGAGCGGCCCCCGACGTCGTCGCAGCCGTCGGAGCGGCTGGTTCCGGCGAGGTCGACGGCGACGAAGGCGTAGCCGCGCGGGACGAAGTAGTTGTCGTAGTAGAGCGGGAACTGGACGGGTTTCCCGTCGGCGTCGTAGGTCTTCTTCTGGCCTTCGTTGCCGCGTCCGCAGCAGGCGTAGTACGGGCTGGCGTCCATGACGACCGGGACCTTGCGGCCGGTGGCGGCGGTCTCCCGGGGGCGGACGATGTCGACGGCGACCCGGTCGGCACGCCCGTCGGCGTCGCCGTCGAGCCCGGTGTCGACCCAGACGGACTCGCGGACGGCGTCGGCGTACGAGTGGACCGGGCGGGACTCCTTCACGGCGGTCGCCGGGGCGGGCGCGGCCGGTTCCGCCCGCGCGCCCGCGGGGGTGACCAGGGTCGCGAGCAGGGCGGCGGTCGCCGTGACCACGAGGGTTCCGTACGGCGGTCGGGCTCCGCGGGTTCTCCGCGTTCGCATCGGCATGGGCGGGAACGTACCCCGGTCGACTGCCGTGCAAAAGGGTGCCGGAGGGAATCAGGGTCGATTCGGGGTCGTGCCGTGGCCGGTGGGGTTCGTGTCGGCCGAATGGCGATCGTGTGACAGGGGGTCCGCTGGACGTGACGGTGCGTCGGAACGCTGAATAGTGTCCGAACTGAGGACCGACGACCACCCGCGCGTCTTACGTTTCTTATGACTTGGGGAGCACCTGTGCACCGCAGAATCATCGTTCCGAGCGCCCTCGCGGCCTCCTTGTTGCTGGCGATCCCGGCATCGGCGGCCGATTTCACCCCCGGGGCGCCGGGCATCGGCGACTCCTACTATCCGGCCAGCGGCAACGGCGGCTACGACGTCTCGCACTACGACCTGCGTCTGACGTACCAGCCGGCCACGGACCTGCTGGAGGGCACGGCGACGATCCTGGCCACGACCAGGCAGAACCTTTCCCGGTTCAACCTCGATCTGGGTCTGAGGGTGAGCGAGGTCCGGGTGAACGGGCGCGTGGCGCGGTTCGCCACGTCGGGCTCGCACGAGCTGGAGGTCACCCCGGCGGTCCCGCTGGAGAAGAACAAGTCGGTCTCGATCGTCGTCCGTTACGCGGGCAAGCCGTCCGAGGTGAAGATCGACGGCTGGACCGCCTGGGCCCGCACCCCCGACGGCGGGGTCGCCGCGCAGGAGCCGGATTCGGCCGCCTGGTGGTTCCCGTCCAACGACCATCCGCTGGACAAGGCCACCTTCGACGTGTCGGTCGCGGTGCCGGACGGCACCCAGGCCATCAGCAACGGCGTCCTGCAGTCGCAGTCCTCGCGCCTCGGCTGGACCCGCTTCAACTGGCGTTCCAACAAGCCGCAGGCGACCTATCTGGCCACGCTCGCCGTCGGGAAGTTCGACATCACGACGGACCGGACGGCGAACGGTCTGCCCGTCCTCAACGCGTACAGCAAGGACCTCGGCGACAACGCGGGCGCGGCGCGTGCCTCGGTCGAGCGGACGACCGAGGTCGCGGAGTGGCTGGAGTCGGTGTTCGGGCCGTACCCGTTCAACGCGCTCGGCGGATACGTGCCGAACGTGACGAGCGGTTTCGCGCTGGAGACGCAGACCCGCCCGTTCTACAGCCCCCGGCAGTTCGCCAACGGCGCGAACGTGTCGGTGGTCGTGCACGAGCTGGCGCACCAGTGGTACGGGGACAGCGTGTCCGTCCACGGGTGGAAGGACATCTGGGTCAACGAGGGCTTCGCCCGCTACGGCCAGTGGCTGTGGTCGGAGAAGGAGGGCGAGGGCACGGCACAGGAGCTGGCGGACTACGTGTACGCCACGCGGACGGCGCAGGACCCGTTCTGGACGGTGAAGCCGGGTGACCCGGGGCCGGACGACCAGTTCCACATCGCCGTCTACGACCGGGGCGCGCTGGCGCTCCAGGCACTGCGCAACGAGATCGGCGACGAGGACTTCTTCACGATCCTGAAGGGCTGGCCGCAGCGGTTCGCGTACGGCAACGCGCGCGTGGCGGACTTCGTCCGGTACGCGGAGCAGGTCTCGGGGAAGCCGCTGGCCGCGCTCTTCGACACCTGGCTGTACCAGCCGTCGAAGCCGTCCGCCCCGACCTCGGCGCCCGTGTCCGGTGGTCCGGCCGCGCGGGCGGCGGCGCCGGAGCCGGTGCGGCCCGCGTCGTGGAAGAAGATCGCGGCGACGAACTCCGTGCACGAGACCGGGGAGCGCGGCGGGCACTGAGCCGCCGCACCCGTCCGGGGCCGTCCGTCAGCGCGCCGCGCGGCGGGCGGCCTCGCGTGCCTTCCGGGCCTGCGGCAGATAGCGCAGCCGCTCCGGCAGCACGGGGACGACGGCCCGGACGACCCGGGCGAACCGGCGCAGGGTCCGTTCCTGGGCGTCGGTCCAGTCCAGGCCGATGGCCCGCCGGGCGTCCGGCGGCATCAGGCCCACGGTGAGGAAGGCGCGCAGTCGCAGGAAGGGGCGGCGCAGCAGGGGCCAGAGCAGGCGCAGGGCGAGCCTGAGCGGCAGCGGGCCCCGGTCGGGGGCGGGTACCGGCAGGTCGGGGTCGAGCAGTTCGCGGACGACGACGGTGGCTTCCAGCTCCTCGGCGAGGACCTCGCGGTAGTACGGCCAGAACTCCTCGATCGTCTGGGGCATGTCCCGGTCGTGGATGCCGAGGATGCGGCCGACCTGGAGCCACTCGGCGTACAGCTGCCGTTCCTGGGCGGGGGTGAGGGGGCGGGTGAGGAGGCCGAGGCCCCGGGTGTAGACGGGGAAGCCGGTGGCGTGGACCCAGGAGTAGTGGGCCGGGGTGAGGGCGTGGTAGCGGCGTCCCCGGGTGTCGGTGCCCTGGATGTCGCGGTGCAGTCTCCGCAGGCGGCGCCCTTCCCGTGCGGCGTCCTCGCCTCCGTATATCCACAGCTGGACGGAGCTCAGGGAGCGTTCGCCCCGGCCCCAGGGGTCGGTGCGGAAGACGGAGTGGGCGTCGACGCCCGCGCCTATCGCGGGGTGGGCGACCTGGAGGGCGAGGGCGGCGGGCAGCATCATCAGGGCCCGGACGTCTCCGGCGACGCTCCAGAGCACTCCGCCGACCGGCGGGGGCGCGGGGTCGGCCGCCGGGGTCCGGTGGCTCCCCGTCGGGGTGGGGGCGCCGTCCGCCGGGGTCAGTTCCTCGCGTCCGGCTCGCTCCACGGGGTCGTTCCTCAAGTCGGGCGTCCTCTCGGGGTCGTGTCGACGGGCGGGCATGACGAAGGGGCCGTCACCCGGGCGCTGGTGGCCCTGGGCGGCGGCCCCTTCGGGGACGGACGGATCAGACGCGGTCGGCGCCGACCGGCTCGCCGACGATACGGGTGGCGAGGGCGTGCGCCCAGGCGTCCACGTCGGCGTTGAGCTCGCGCTCGGCGGCGGCGCGCTCGGCGGCGATCTGCGCGCTGCCGGTGGCGAGGATGGTCTCGCGCTCGGCGTTGCCCTCGGCGCGGGCGGCGGCGATGGCGGCCGAGCCCTCCTCGACGGCCTTGGAGCGGATGCGGGCGGCCTCGTGGCGCGCCTCGGCCAGCTCGGCCTCGTACTGCTCACGGACCTGGGTGGCCTCGGCGCGCAGGTCGTCGGCGCGCTCGCTGCCGCCGTCGATGGCGTCCTCACGCTCGTCGAGCGTGCGCTTGATCTTCGGCAGGATGCCCTTCGCCAGGATCAGGAAGGTGATTCCGAACACCACCAGGCCGAGGATCAGCTCGGCCCAGACGGGGTTGAGCGGACCGAGGTCCGTCTTGAAGATCTGCGAGTTCGCGAGGGTCATGCGCGCATTCTACCTGGTTCAAAAGGGGACAATTCCGACTCCGGCCAGAGAATTGGCGCACTCGTGCGAGCACGGCCAGATTCCCGGCACCCAAAGGCTACCGGAAGGTAACCACGGCTGGTTGTATGTGCGGCGCCAGCACTCAACCCCCCACGTCTCCATGGGAGTTCACGTGTCGTTCGCCGCGCTCCGCCGTGCCCCCGGCGCCGCCCTTTCTCTCGTGCTCGCCGCCGCGGCCCTGGCCGCGACCGCTCCGGCCGCCACCGCCGCCCCGGCCGCCGACGGGCCCCCTCGGCTCAAGGTGCTCACCTACAACACGTTTCTTTTTTCCAAGAACCTCTATCCGAACTGGGGCCAGGACCACCGGGCCGAGGCCATCCCCGCCGCCTCCTTCTTCCAGGGGCAGGACGTCGTCGTCCTCCAGGAGGCCTTCGACAACTCCGCCTCGGACGCCCTCAAGGCGAACGCCGCCGACCGGTACCCGTACCAGACCCCGGTCGTCGGCCGCGGCAAGAGCGGCTGGGACGCCACCGGCGGCTCCTACTCCGCCGCCACCCCCGAGGACGGCGGGGTCACGATCCTCAGCAAGTGGCCGGTCGTCCGCAAGGAGCAGTACGTCTACAAGGACGCCTGCGGCGCCGACTGGTGGTCCAACAAGGGCTTCGCCTACGCCGTCCTGGACGTGAGCGGCACCCGCGTCCACGTCGTCGGCACCCACGCCCAGTCCACCGACCCCGGCTGCTCGGCCGGTGAGGCCGCCCTGATGCGCAGCCGCCAGTTCAAGGCCCTCGACGCCTTCCTCGACGCCAAGAACATCCCGGCGGGCGAGCAGGTCATCGTGGCCGGGGACATGAACGTCGACTCGCACACCCCCGAGTACGGCACGATGCTCGCCGACGCGGGCCTGGTGGGGGCCGACGCCCGCACCGGCCACCCGTACTCCTTCGACACCGCGCGGAACTCCATCGCCGCCGAGCGCTACCCGAGCGACCCGCGCGAGGACCTCGACTTCGTCCTGTACCGGGCCGGGAACGCCCGCCCGGCGGGGTGGACCAACCAGGTGGTCCCGGAGAAGAGCGCCCCGTGGACCGTGTCGAGCTGGGGCACCCGCTACACCTACACCGACCTCTCGGACCACTATCCGGTGCTGGGGTACTGACCGGACCCGGCTCAGGGGCGGCTCCTCCGGCCCGACTCCGGCCCGACTCCGGCCCGGTTCCCGGCCCCGCTCAGTACCCGCGTCCGCCGAAGAGGCTGTACAGCCAGACGCCGAGCACCCCGGCGACGCAGAGCAGCACGAACCAGGAGCCCGCGCCGGTGTGCCGCTCCTTGCGGGGCCGGGCGGGCCGGGCGGCGCGTGCCGTCCGGCCCGTCCCGCCCTTCCCCTTCTTCTCCCTCTTCGCTTTCCGCCGTCCCTTCGCCGGGCCCTCGGACGCCTTCCCCGCCCGGCCGCGCGGCGCCGTGGCGGGCTCGGCCGCCGCCGCCACCTCGGCGAGCAGCCGACGGCAGACGGCCGCCAGTTCCGTCGTCCCCAGCGTCAGGTCGACCACGACCTCGGTCCGCGCGGGGGCGGTGGTGCCGCCGTCGAGGAGCCGCCCGGCGCGCAGCAGCGCCCGGTCCTTGCCCCCGGTGGGCGCCAGGCTGATCCAGCGCCCGACGTGCTCGCCCCGTATGACCACCCCGCCGCCCCGCTCCCGGTAGACGGTGTGCTCCCGCCACAGGACCCGGGCCAGCGCGTCGGCCTTCTCCCTGAGCTGCGCGTACATCTGCTCCCCCTGCCAGCGGCCCCATACGGTCGGCCGCCGATTCTAGGGGGTGCCGTGCCGGTCAGGCGGGGACCGGGCCCCCGGGGCGGAAGGGCTCCACGCCGACGATGTGGCGGACCCTGAGCGGGCGGACGATCACCGCGACGCGCTCCTCCCCCGGCATCAGCCAGCCGAAGCGCTCCGCGCCCAGATACTTCCGGGCCAGGTGGTCCATCCGGGCCCGTGCCTCCTCCCCCTCCACGAAGCCGGTCACCTCGCCTCTGATCTGGACGCGGTCGAAGGGGTCGTCGGCGTCCGCGTGCGAGAGGTAGACGCGCGGGTCCCGGCGCAGGTTCTCCTCCTTCACCCGGCCCACCGAGGTGTTGAACATCAGCTCGTCCTCCCCCTCCAGATCCACCCACATCGGGCTGACCTGGGGAGCGCCGTCGGCGCACACCGTGCCGACGTACCAGATGAGGGGGGCTCGCAGCCGGGCACGGACGGCGTCGCCGAAGGTCGCGGTCATTCCGCGAGGCTACCGCCGCACGGCCCGGCGCACCGGAACATCCGGTCCGGCCTCTTCTACCGAGTTGGTGAGACAGCGATACTGTCCAAGCGAGCCCGGCCGGCGGGTCGCCTGCACGGGAAGCGGGGCACCTCGGATGCACGTCGGGACGGACCAGGAGGACGTACCGCGCCACACCGTCGACGAGCTGGCCGCGCGCGCCGGGGTCACGGTACGGACCGTGCGGTTCTACGGCACCCGGGGGCTGCTGCCGCCGCCGGTCATCGGGGCCAGGCGGGTCGGGCACTACGGACCGGAGCACCTGGCCCGGCTCGCGCTCATCGAGGAGCTGCGGCGGCAGGGCATGACCCTGGCCGCGATCGAGCGGTACCTGGAGCAGCTGCCGCCCGACCTCAGCGCCCGGGACCTGGCGGTCCACCGGGCGCTCGTGGCGTCCTGGGCACCCGAGTCCGCCGAGTCCATCACCCGGCGCGAGCTGGAGCGGCGCACCGGGCGGGCGCTGACCGAGCGGGACGTGGACCGGCTGGCCGCGATGGGAGTGCTCGACCGGACCCCGGAGGCCGACACCTTCCGGCTCGACGGGTCGCTGCTGCGGCTCGGGGTGGAGCTGCTGGACGTGCCCATCGAGCACGAGACGATCCTGGCCTCCCGTACGGTCCTGCTCGCGCACGCGCGGGCCGCCGCCCAGGAGCTGGCCCGGCTCTTCCAGGACCAGGTGTGGGGCCCGTACCGGGAGAGCGGCGCGGACCCGGACCATCTGACCGCGATGAAGTCGCTCTCCGCGCACATGCAGCCGATGGTGGTCCAGGCGCTCGTGACGGCCTTCCAGCGCTCGCTGAGCGAGGAGCTGAGGACGGCCTTCAGGAACCCCTGAGACCGGGAGCCGCTGAGGTCGGGAACCCCTGAGGCCGGGAACCCCTGAGGCCGGGAACCCCTGAGGCCGGGAACCCCTGAGGCCGGGAACCCCTGAGACACGGGGGCCGACACCGCTCCCCGGGGCGGGGACGGCCCCCCGCCCCGGGCCCGTTCCCACCCCGGCCCGGCCCGGCCCGGTCAGGCGTCCCCGTCAGGCGTCCCTGAAGACCTCGCCGCGCTCGGCCTTCTCCACCAGGAGGGCGGGCGGGGCGAACCGCTCGCCGTACGTCCGCGCCAGCTCGCGGGCGCGGGCGACGAAGCCCGCCGCCCCGCCCTCGTACCCGTTGACGTACTGGAGCACCCCACCGGTCCACGCCGGGAAGCCGATGCCCATGACGGAACCGATGTTGGCGTCGGCGACCGAGGTGAGGACGCCCTCCTCCAGGAGCCGGACGGTGTCCAGGGCCTCGGCGAACAGCATCCGCTCCTGCATGTCACGGAACGGGATCGTGTGCCCCGGCCGGGTGAAGTGCTCGCGCAGACCCGGCCAGAGCCTCCCGCGCGCGCCGTCCTCGCCGTACTCGTAGAACCCGGCGCCGCCACTGCGCCCCGGGCGGCCGAACTCGTCGACCATCCGGTCGATGACGGCCTCGCCGGGATGGGTGACCCAGGTGCCGCCCTCCTCCTCGATCGCGCGCCTGGTCTCGTTGCGGATCTTGCGGGGCAGGGTGAGGGTCAGCTCGTCCATCAGGGAGAGGACCTTGGCCGGGTATCCGGCCTGGGCCGCCGCCTGCTCGACCGAGGCGGGCTCGATGCCCTCGCCGACCATGGCGACGCCCTCGTTGATGAAGTGGCCGATGACCCGGGAGGTGAAGAAGCCGCGCGAGTCGTTGACGACGATCGGGGTCTTGTTGATCTGCCGGACCAGGTCGAAGGCGCGGGCCAGCGCCTCGTCGCCGGTCTCCCCGCCCCTGATGATCTCGACGAGCGGCATCTTGTCGACGGGCGAGAAGAAGTGCAGTCCGATGAAGTCGGCCCGGCGTTCCACGCCCTCGGCGAGGACCGAGATCGGCAGGGTCGAGGTGTTGGAGCAGAGCAGCGCGTCGGGCGCGACGACGTCCTGGACCTCCTGGAAGACCTTGTGCTTGAGGGCGGTGTCCTCGAAGACCGCCTCGATGACGGCGTCGCAGCCCGCGAGGTCGGCCGCCGCAGCCGTCGGGGTGATCCGGGCGAGGAGGGCGTCGGCCTTCTCCCGGGTGGTCCGGCCCCGGGCGACGGCCTTGGCGCAGAGCTTCTCGGAGTAGGCCTTGCCCTTGGCGGCGGACTCGGCGGAGACGTCCTTGAGGACGACCTCGATGCCCGCGCGGGCGCAGGAGTACGCGATGCCCGCGCCCATCATGCCCGCGCCGAGGACGGCGACCTTGCGGACCTGGCGGCGTTCGACGCCCTTCGGGCGGCTGGCGCCGGAGTTCACGGCCTGGAGGTCGAAGAAGAACGCCTGGATCATGTTCTTCGCGGTCCGGCCGGTGACCAGCTCGGTGAAGTAGCGGCTCTCGATCGTGCTCGCGGTCTCGAAGTCGACCTGGGAGCCCTCGACGGCGGCGGCCATGATGGCGCGCGGCGCCGGGTAGGGCGCCCCGTTCAGCTGCTTGCGCAGGTTCGCCGGGAAGGCCGGGAGGTTGGCGGCGAACTTCGGGTGCGCGGGGGTGCCGCCGGGGATGCGGTGGCCGGGGACGTCCCAGGGCTGGTGGGACTCGGGGTGCTCGTCGATGAAGGCGATGGCCTTGGCCATCATCTCCTCGGCGGTGGCGGCGGTCTCGTGGACGAGGCCGTTGTCGAGGGCGCGCCTCGGGGGGTACTGGGTGCCCTGGAGCAGCACCTTGAGAAGGGCGTCGGTGATGCCCATGAGGCGTACGGTGCGGGTGACGCCGCCACCGCCGGGCAGGAGACCGAGGGTGACCTCGGGCAGGCCGATCTTGGAGCCGGGTGCTTCGAGGGCGATCCGGTGGTGGGCGGCGAGGGCGATCTCGTAGCCGCCGCCGAGTGCGGCGCCGTTGATCGCGGCGACGACCGGCTTGCCGAGGGTCTCGATGCGGCGCAGCGCGTTCTTCATGGCCAGGGCGCCCTCGAAGATGTCGCGGGCGTGCTGAGGGCCCGCCTGGACCATGTCCTTGAGGTCGCCGCCCGCGAAGAAGGTCTTCTTGGCGGAGGTGTAGATGATGCCCCGGATGGAGTCCTTCTCGGCCTCGAC
Source organism: Streptomyces sp. NPDC059247 (assembly GCF_042754005.1). Classification (NCBI taxonomy): domain Bacteria; kingdom Bacillati; phylum Actinomycetota; class Actinomycetes; order Kitasatosporales; family Streptomycetaceae; genus Streptomyces; species Streptomyces sp. NPDC059247. The sequence goes on along the minus strand of NZ_JBHYZW010000001.1, from coordinate 346,273 downwards.
GCGGTCGGCGGTCGCGGCGATCGAGGCGCGGAAGGCCCGGTTCATGGTGTTGGCGGACTGGTTCGGGTCGTCGAGGACGAGGGTGACGATCCCGGTCTCGTCCTGCTCCCAGCGGATGGTGGTGCTCTCGCTCATGGCTGTCGATTCTCCGTTGGTGGGGTGCGGACGGGACGGTCAGACGCGCTCGACGACGGTGGCGATGCCCATGCCGCCGCCGACGCAGAGGGTGGCCAGGCCGTAGCGCTTGTCCTGTCGCTCCAGTTCGTCGACGAGGGTGCCGAGGATCATCGCGCCGGTGGCGCCGAGCGGGTGGCCCAGGGCGATGGCGCCGCCGTTGACGTTGATCCGGTCCAGGCCGACGCCCATGTCCCTGGCGAAGCGGAGGACGACGGCGGCGAAGGCCTCGTTGATCTCGATCAGGTCGATGTCGTCGATGGTGAGGCCTGCCTTGGCGAGGGCCTTGCGGGTGGCCGGGGCGGGGCCGGTGAGCATGATGGTCGGCTCGGAGCCGGAGACGGCGGCGGAGACGATCCGGGCGCGCGGGGTGAGGCCGCCCCGTTCGCCCGCCTCCCGGGAGCCGATGGCGACGAGGGAGGCGCCGTCGACGATGCCGGAGGAGTTCCCGGCGTGGTGGACGTGGTCGATCGCCTCGATCCAGTGGTACTTCTGCAGCGCGACGGCGTCGAAGCCGCCGAGGTCGCCGATGTCGGCGAAGGAGGGCTTGAGCCGGGCCAGGGAGTCGGCGGTGGTGCCGGGGCGGGCGTGCTCGTCGTGGTCGAGGACGACGAGTCCGGCGCGGTCGACGACGGGGACGACGGAGCGGGCGAAGCGGCCGTCCTTCCAGGCGGCGGCGGCGCGCTCCTGGGAGAGGGCCGCGTACTCGTCGACGTCGCGGCGGGTGAAGCCCTCGACGGTGGCGATGAGGTCGGCGCCGATGCCCTGGGGGACGAAGCCGGTCTCCAGGCTGGTCATGGGGTCGGCGAACCAGGCGCCGCCGTCGGAGGCCATCGGCACCCGGGACATGGACTCGACGCCACCGGCGAGGACGAGGTCCTCCCAGCCGGAGCGGATCTTCATGGCGGCCATGTTGACGGCTTCGAGGCCGGAGGCGCAGAAGCGGTTCTCCTGGACGCCCGCGACGGTGTCGGGAAGACCCGCGGCGAGGGCGGCGATCCGGGCGATGTCGGAGCCCTGGTCGCCGACGGGGCTGACGACCCCGAGGACGATGTCGTCGATCGCGGCCGGGTCGAGGCCGGGGTTGCGGGTCTGGATCTCCCGGAGGAGCCCGACGACCAGGTCGATGGGCTTGGTGCCGTGCAGGGAGCCGCTGGCCTTGCCGCGTCCGCGCGGGGTGCGGATCGCGTCGTACACGTACGCTTCGGTGCTCACGGAAAGCCTTTCGCGATGAGGGTGGAGTGCGTCAGGGGGGCGGAGGTCGGCCGAGGGGAGCGGCGGAGTCCGGCCGGGAGGGGACGGTGGGGTCCGCCGGGAGCGACGGAGAGGGAACGGCGGAGGTCAGCCGAGGAGGGAACGGCCGATGATCTCCTTCATGATCTCCGTGGTGCCGCCGTAGATGGTCTGGATGCGGCCGTCGGTGTAGGCGCGGGCGACCGGGAATTCGCTCATGTAGCCGTATCCGCCGTGCAGTTGCAGGCAGCGGTCGGCGACCCGCTTCTGGAGTTCGGTCGCCCACCACTTGGCCATGGAGGCGTGGACGGCGTCGAGTCCCGCGCCGTCCGGGTCGGCGTGCTCCTCGACGCAGCGGTCGACGAAGGTGCGGGTGACGGCGCACTCGGTGGCCATCTCGGCGATCTCGAAGCGGATGTGCTGGAGCCGGGAGAGGGGGCGCCCGAACGCCTCGCGCTCCTTGACGTACGTGGTGGTGATCTCCAGGAGGTGTTCGGCGGCGGCGATGCCCGCGACGGCGATGGCCATCCGTTCCTGGGCGAGGTTGGTCATCAGGTGGACGAAGGCGCCGTTGAGCTCGCCGAGCAGGTTCTCCTTGGGGACGCGGACGTCCTCGAAGAAGAGTTCGGCGGTGTCCTGGGACTTCTGGCCGATCTTGTCGAGGTTCCGGCCGCGTACGAAGCCCTCGGCGCCGCGCTCGACGACGAGGAGGGAGAGCCCGTGCGCGCCGCCCTCCGGGGTGGTGCGGGCGACGACGATCACCAGGTCGGCGAGGATGCCGTTGGAGATGAAGGTCTTGGAACCGTTGAGGAGCCAGTGGTCGCCGTGGTCCTCGGCGGTGGTACGGATGCCCTGGAGGTCCGATCCGGCGCCGGGTTCCGTCATGGCGATGGCGGTGACGGTCTCGCCGGAGCAGAAGCCGGGGAGCCAGCGGCGCTTCTGCTCCTCGGTGCCGAGCGAGGTCAGATAGGGGCCGATGATGTCGTTGTGCAGGCCGATGGCGAGGCCGGGGGTGCCGGCCCGGGTGAACTCCTCGGCGAGGACGGCGGCGTAGCGGAAGTCGGGGTTGCCGCCGCCCCCGTACTCCTCGTCGACGGCGGTGCCGAGGAGGCCTTGGCGTCCGGCGGCGAGCCAGACCTCGCGGGAGACGATGCCGTCCTTCTCCCACTGCTCGTAGTGGGGCAGCACCTCCTTGCGCAGGAAGGTGCGGACGACTCCGCGGAAGGCCTCGTGGTCCTCGGTGTAGAGCTGGCGCTTCATGCTTCGGACTCCTGGGTGCGGTTCGGGCGGTCGAGGGCGGGCACGGCCCAGTCGCGGGCGACCTCGGCGGTGTCGGCGCCGGGCAGGGCGGGACCGGTGCGGAGGGTGCCGGGGGTGACGGAGAAGCGGGGGGCGGGCGCGGGCTGGGGGATGCCGTCGCGTTCGGCGAAGGTGCCCCGGGCGGCGAGGTGCGGGTGGGCGGGGGCCTCGCGCAGGGAGAGGACGGGCGCGACACAGGCGTCGCCGCCGTCGAAGACGGCGGTCCACTCCTCCCGGGTACGGCTCCGGAAGCGCGCGGCGACGGCTTCGCGGAGTTCGGGCCAGCGGGCGGGGTCGTGGCGGGCGGCGGCACTCTTCCCGTCGAGGCCGAGGAGCCGGGTGAACTCCTGGTAGAACCGCTCCTCCAGGGCTCCGACCGCCATGTGGCCGCCGTCGGAGGTCGCGTAGACGCCGTAGAAGGGGCAGCCGCCGTCGAGGAGGTTGACGCCCCTGCGGTCCTGCCAGCCGCCCGCGGCGAGCATCCCGTGGATCATGGTGGTGAGGTGGGCGGTGCCGTCCACGATCGCCGCGTCCACGACCTGGCCCGCGCCGTGCTCCCGGGCGTGCCGGAGGGCGGCGAGGATGCCGATGACCAGGTAGAGGGAGCCGCCCGCGTAGTCGCCGACGAGGTTGGCGGGCACGGTGGGCGGCCCTTCGGGGTCGGGGCCGATCATGCCGAGGGCGCCGGTGACCGCGATGTAGCCGATGTCGTGGCCCGCGGTGGTGGCGAGCGGGCCGTCCTGGCCCCAGCCGGTCATGCGCCCGTAGACCAGGCGCGGGTTGCGGGCGAGGCAGGCGTCGGGGCCGACGCCGAGGCGTTCGGCGACGCCGGGCCGGTAGCCCTCCACCAGGACGTCGGCGCGGGCGACGAGGTCGAGGACGGCGGCGGGTCCGTCGTCGCCCTTGAGGTCGACGAGGACGGAGCGCTTGTTGCGGTTGGTGAGGTCACGGGCGGGATCGATGCCGAGACCGGGGCCGCCGGGGCGGTCCACCCGGACGACGTCGGCGCCGAGGTCGGCCAGGAGCATCGCGGCGAAGGGGCCGGGGCCGATGCCCGCGAGTTCGACCACGCGGACCCCGGTGAGCGGGCCGTTCCCGGCGGTGTGCGTCGTACTCATCGAGCCCCCAGGCATGTGTGACACCAATGATGTAACACCGGAGATGCTAGGAACGTGTTCCATTCGGCACAAGCCCCCCGGCCGAGCGGGCGCCCGGAAATTCCCGGTGGGCGGGAAGGCGACGGGACGCGGTGGGGCGCGGCCCGGGGTCCGCTATCCTCCGCCGACGACCATCGCGCCGGGGGGCGGCGCGGGGCGCCCGAGACGAGGTATTCGATGGACACAGCGGCGGACATGGCGGGCGGGGCCGGAACGAGGCCGTACGACGTGGTCCTCTTCGGTGCGACCGGCTTCGTGGGCGAACTCACCGCGGAGTACCTGGCCGACCACGCCCCGGCCTGGTGCCGCTGGGCACTCGCCGGGCGCGCCCCCGACCGGCTGAGGGCGCTGCGGGACCGGCTCGCCGTCGGCCGGCCGCACCTCGCGGAGCTGCCGCTGCTCGTCGCGGACTGCGCCGACCCGGACTCGCTGCGCGAACTCGCCGGGTCCACCCGGGTGGTGGCCACCACGGTCGGCCCCTACGTGCGGTACGGCGACGGGCTCGTGGCCGCCTGCGCGGAGGCGGGCACGGACTGCGTGGACCTCACCGGCGAGGCGGAGTTCGTCGACCTGACGTACGTACGGCACGACGCGCGCGCCCGGGAGACCGGCGCCCGTCTCGTGCACGCCTGCGGTTTCGACTCCGTCCCGCACGACCTCGGGGTCCTCTTCACCGTCCAGCAGCTCCCGGAGGGCGTGCCGCTGCGCGTGGACGGCTTCGTCCGCGCCGGGGCCGCCTTCTCCGGCGGCACCTTCGCCTCCGCCCTCACCGCCTTCGGCCGGGGCCGGGAGATCCTGCGGGCCGCGCGGGAACGGCGTCTGTACGAGCCCCGGCTGGTCGGGCGGCGGGCGCGGGCGCCGCTGGGCGGTCCCCGGTTCAGCCCGGAGACCGGTACCTGGGCGCTGCCGCTGCCGACGCTCGATCCGCAGGTCGTGGCCCGCTCGGCCCGCGCGCTCGACCGGTACGGGCCGGACTTCCGCTACCGGCACTACGCCTCCGTGAAGACCCTCCCGATGGCCCTCGGGGGCGCCGCGTTCGTCGGTACGGGGGTGGCGGTGGCCCAACTCCCGCCCGTACGGGACTGGCTGATGGGCCGTTACCCCGGCGGCAAGGGCCCTTCGGCCGAGCGGCGGGCGCGCAGTTGGTTCTCGGTGCGGTTCGTCGGCGAGGGCGGCGGGCGGCGGGTCCTCACCGAGGTGTCGGGCGGCGACCCAGGCTATGACGAGACGGCCAAGATGCTGGCGGAGTCGGCCCTCTGCCTGGCCTTCGACCCGCTGCCGAGGACGGCGGGCCAGGTGACCACGGCGACGGCGATGGGCGACGCCCTCATCTCCCGGCTGCGCGCCACGGGCATCCGCTTCCGGGTGGCGCACCGGGGCTGAGGAGGCGGGGCGCCGATACCGCCGGGAAGGAGCGGGCCGGGTCCGCCGGAAGGCCGTGGGGCGGGTCCGCCGGAAGGCGGTCGGGCGGTCGTCGGGCGCGCACCGGGCCGCGCCTGCCGCTCGGGCGGATCACCGGGGGCGAGCGGGCGCGGTCGGCCGCCCGGACCCCTGACCCCGTGACGCCGTACGGCGGAGCCCGTCTCTCCCTGCGGGTCGGCCCGCCAACGAGCTTTCATGGAAGCACTGTTCGGCGACAGGGCTTCGACGAAGGGCCGTTCCGCGACGGCTCCTTCGACTACGACCCCTTCGACGGCGGGGCATCCGTCGGCGGGGTGTTCGTCAGCGGATCGGCCGCCGACAGGCCACCCGTCGGCGCCACCGGTCCGGTCCGGGCTCGCGCGGCGGCGCGGTCGCGGTGGAACGGGCCGGTGGCCGCGCCCGGCGAGGCCCCGCCCCGGGCGGAACGCCCGCTCAGGGACGTACGAGCCGGAAGGGGTGTCCCGCCGGGTCGGCGTAGACGCGGCGGGCCGGGTCGCCGCCCCCGCCGTCGAGGGGTACGGCTCCGAGCGCGAGGACCGCCTCGTGGGCGGCGGACAGGTCGTCCACCAGCACGTCGAGCAGGAACTGCTGCTCGGGCGCGCCCCAGACGGGCGGCCGGTGATCGGCCACGCTCTGGAAGGCGAGCACCGGACCGGCCTCGCCCCGCAGGACGACGGAACCGTCTCCGACGGCCCACCGGGGATCGGGGCCCTCCACCTCACCGCCGACCAACTGCCGGTAGAAGTCGGCGAGTTCATGGGCGTCGGGACAGTCGAGCACGAGGCAGCGGAAGCGCCCGATCACGCGGCGGCCCAGACGAGGAGCACGTACACGATGGCGCAGAGCCAGCCGAGGGCGAGCAGTGCGGCGCCCGCGAGGACCAGGTTCAGGCCGCGTCCGGTGGTGCGCGGCGGGGCGGAGAGGGAAGTCGTCATGGCCTTCACTCTGCCGCCGCCGGGTCACGGAGCGGTATCCGTACGGGTACTCACTCGTACCAGCGCTCACCCCTCCCCGAGGGCGTCCTTCAGGGCCCGGCGGCAGAGCGCGTCGGCGTGCCGGGTGGTCTCGGGGAGGCGGTAGCGCGGGGTGAGGTGGAGGGTCTGGGCGCAGGCGTTCGCGAGGGAGATCCGGTGACCCTCGGAGACGAACACGGGCTTCACCCCCGCCCGGGTGCGCAGGGCCCGGCCGACCTCCTCGCCGTCGGCCAGGAGGGGGGCGGACTCGCCGCGCGCGGGCCCCGGCCGCTCGTAGGTGAAGGTGAAGGGGTTCTTGGCGACGCCGAGGGACGGGCGGCCGGTGAGCACGCCGAGGTGGCTGGCGAGGCCGAAGCGGCGGGGGTGGGCGATGCCGTATCCGTCGCAGACGAGGAGTCCCGGGTCGGCGGTGAGCCGGTCCAGGGCGGCGAGCACGGTGGGGATCTCCCGGAAGGCGAGCAGCCCGGGGACGTACGGGAAGGAGACCCGGCCGACGGCGGTGGCCTCCTCCACCACCCCGAGGGTCCGCGCGTCCAGCACGACGGCGGCGGCGACGACGAGGTCGCGCTCGTCGTCGTAGGCCACGTCGAGACCGGTGACGTGTCCCGCACCGGCCGCCGGGCCGTCCTCCGTGCGGACGAGACGGGTGCGCAGCTCCTCCTGGACGGCTCGGGCGGAGGTCTCGTCGGCGGGCCAGCCCACCGGAATCTCGATGATCGTCATGATGCGGGCCACCCTATGCCGGGGTGTTCCGGCGGGTCGGTCCGCATACCGGAAAGCTACTCGCCGCCCGGTGGGCGGCGGGTAGCCTGGCGATCATGTTCGTACTGGAATTGACCTACACAGCGCCCGTCGAGCAGGTCGACGTCTTCCTCGACGCGCACGTCGCCTGGCTCGACGAGCAGTACGCCGCGGGCGTGTTCGTCGCCTCGGGGCGGAAGAACCCGCGCGACGGCGGCATCATCCTGGCCGCCGGAGTCGACCGCGCGCGGATCGAGGAGATCGCGGCGGGCGACCCGTTCAGCACCGGGGGCGTCTGCGCCTACCGGATCACGGAGTTCTACGCGACGAAGACGGCCGCCGAACTGGCCTCGTACCGCCAGGAGTTGCCCTCCTAGTCACGGCCTTGCCCGCCGGGGCGGCTGCCACCGTCCCGGCCCTGCCCGTCGCGGTCTGGGGGACGGTCGGCGGCCGGACTCACCGTCCCCGGGACCCACTTCGCCGGTCGCCTTCCGCACCGGCCTCTCCCGCCCTCCGCCTTCCGCCGGGAGCGGCTTCCGGAGCGGACCGCCGGACCGGACATCCGGACCGGACCGCCGGGGCGACGGCCAGGTCCGGCGATCCGGTCCGGCGATTCCGTCGGTCCGTCCTCGCGGTCCGGCCCGGCGGGCCGTCGTCCGCCCCGGGCCGCCGCCCCGGCGTCCGTCGCCTCCGTCAGTGGTGTCCGTCAGTGGTGTCCGCCGTGCGTCGGCCAGGCGGCGCGGCCCGCCACGGCGATCCGGCCCTGCTCGCCGGAGGCCCAGCAGGTCCCGTCGCGGGTGCAGTCGACCGTGTCGTACGAACCGGTGTCGACGGTCCGCCAGGTACGGCCGCCGTCGGTGGTCAGGTCCGTGCCGGTGGGGCCGACGGCGAGGGCCGCGGCCTTCCCGTACGGGAGCCAGGCGACGCCGGAGCGGTAGGCGGGCGGGGGCACGGCGGAGGGGCGCCAGTTCCGGCCGCCGTCACCGGTGACGGCGGCGGCCCTCGGGGACGGCTGGTCCTTGCGGTAGTCGCCGCCGACGGCGAGGCCGTGCGTCCGGTCGCGGAAGGCGAGCCCGAAGACGCCTCGGGCCGGGTCCCCCGCGGGGATCGGCGAGACGGTGGCCTTCCAGGTCAGCCCGCGGTCGGCGGAGTGCAGGACCCGGGCGGTGGCCGCGCCGCCGGTGGCGAGCCACACGTCCCGGGAGCCCGCCGAGACCAGGCACTGGCCACTGGCCGCGAACCCCGCCTCCCCGGGGAGGGCGTCCGGCATTCCCGCACTGGGCAGGACGCGCCAGGAACGGCCGCCGTCCCGGGTGGAGAGGATGCGGTACTTGCCGTCGACCGGGTCGCTCATGGCGAGACCGTGCCGGGGGTCGAAGAAGGTCATGCAGTCGTAGAAGGCGCGCGGATCGGTGTTCCGGAAGGACTCGGTCCAGGTGGCGCCGCCGTCCTCGGTGCGCAGGACGCGGGAGGCCTCGCCCTCCCCGATGGCCAGCACGACGGCCCGGCGGGCGTCGAAGGCCTCCACGTCGCGGAACTCCAGCCCGTCCGCGCCCGGCGGTGAGACGTTCCGCCAGCTCCGGCCGCCGTCGGTGGTCCGCAGGACCGTGCCCCTGGACCCGGCGGCCCAGGCGGTCGAGCGGTCGACCGCGGCGAGGCCCCGGAAGCGGGCGTCGGTCCCGGTCGGTGTCAGGCGCCAGCCGGTCGGCGCGCCGGTCGCGGCGGTGTCGGCGCCGGTCGGGGCCGTGGGGGTCGCCCCGGCCCGCGCCGGGACCGCCAGGGTCAGCGCGAGCGCCGCCCCGGTCAGCCCCACCGACATCATTCGTCTCGTCTTTCCCATGGACGTCATGGCGCCGGAAGCTAGTGCCCCGGGCGGCCCGCCGTCCAGGGTGCGTGCCCCGCCGGGGGTTCCTAGGCTGGTGGCATGACCGACCGCACGGGCGGGCCCGCGCCCGCCGAGAAGCCGAAGATCAAGGAGTACGAGGGCGAGGGCGTCACCGTCACCTTCGAGCCCCGGCGTTGTCTGCACGCGGCCGAGTGCGTCCACGGGCTGCCCGAGGTCTTCGACCTCTCCCGGCGCCCGTGGGTGCTGCCGGACGCCGCCGATCCCGGGCGGGTGGCCGAGGTGGTCCGGCGCTGCCCCTCGGGGGCGCTCCAGTACCGCCCGTCGGACGGCTCCGTCGAGCCGCCGGACTCCCCCACCACCGTGCGCCGGACGAATTCCGGCCAGCTCGTGCTGCGCGGGGACCTGCTCGTGGACGGGCCGTCCGGCGGCCGTCATGAGACGCGGGTGATGCTGTGCGGCTGCGGAGCCTCCGGAAACCAGCCGTACTGCGACCACTCCGGGCCCTGCGCGGAGCGCGGCGACGGAGCGTCCGGACGAGGCTGACACGCGCCGCCGCGTCCCCGGTGACGCAGCTCACGTGGGTCCGCAGTGCACGTTCCGGCCACGCCGCTCGTCCTTCCAGGTGTCAGGTGGCCCGGTGTCGGGGAGACGCACAGGGTCCGCAGCCGTGTGAGAGGAGCCGGTCTTGTCCGCCGTCATCGAGCAGGCCGTCCAGGCCCGGCTGGTCGCGTCCGCCCCTCGCATGGAGACCGTTCCCGCCACTCTGCGGTACGACCGCGAGGACCCGTACGCCGTGAGCATGGCCTTTCCGCCCCCGGCGACCCTGGAGGGCGTCGAGGTCTCCTGGGCGTTCGCCCGGGAGCTCCTCGTCCAGGGGGTGGAGCGCCCGGCCGGTGTCGGGGACGTACGGCTGCGTCCGTACGGGTACGACCGCACGGTGGTCGAGTTCCACGCCCCCGAGGGGGTCGCCATGGTCCATGTGCGGACCTCCGAGCTGCGGCTCTTCCTGGAGCGCTCGGAGCACCTGGTGCCTCCGGGCCGTGAGCACCAGTACCTCGACTGGGACCAGGACCTGGCGGAGCTGCTCCGCGACCGGCCGTGACGCCCGGTCCCCGCTCCCCCGCCGGACCCCTCCCCGTCCGGTAAACCGGTTGCCCCTCCCGGACGACGGCCCTACGGTCGTGACCGAACCAGTCGTCGTCCGATCGGAGAAGGACGTTGCTCGTCTGAGGTTGCGAGACACCGTGCCGCGCGTGCCCCTGTGCCGTGCGTGCCGTGCCCGCCCTCGGCGTACGAGCCGTTCCCGACGACTGCCCGCGCCCCGGTGTCTCCACGCGTCGCCCCCGCACGCCCGTGCTCACGCATCCGGAGACCCCTGTGACCCATCACCCCACCTTCATCAGCTGCCGCTCCCTCTCCTTCTCCTGGCCGGACGGCACCGAGGTGTTCGACGACTTCCGCCTCTCGGTCGGCCCCGGCCGCACCGGGCTCGTCGGGCTCAACGGCTCCGGCAAGTCCACGCTCCTCCGGCTGCTCGCGGGCGAGCTGCGTCCGGCGTCCGGCACGGTCCGGATCACCGGGGAGCCGGGGCACCTCCCGCAGAACGTGGTGCTCGACACCTCCCGCCGGGTGGACGAGATCCTCGGTATCGACGCCAAGCGGGCCGCGCTGCACGCCATCGAGTCGGGCGACCCGGCGGAGGAGCACTTCACCGTGCTCGCCGACGACTGGGACGTGGAGGAACGCGCCCGCGCCACGCTCGACCAGCTCGGCCTCGGCTCCGTGGGGCTCGACCGGACGGTGGGCGAGGTCTCCGGCGGCGAGTCCGTGCTCCTGCGTCTGGCCGCGCTGCTGCTCGCCCGGCCCGATGTGCTGCTGCTCGACGAGCCGACGAACAATCTGGACCGGCACGCCCGCGCCCGGCTGTACGAGGCCGTGGAGAACTGGTCCGGGGTCCTGGTCGTGGTCAGTCACGACCGTGAACTCCTGGAGCGCGTCGACCAGATCGCCGACCTCCGCGACGGTTCCGTCACCTGGTACGGCGGAGCCTGGTCCGACTACGAGACCGCGCTCGCCGCCGAACAGGAGGCGGCGGAACGGATGGTGCGGGTCGCCGAGGCCGACGTACGGCGGCAGAAGCGCGAACTCGGCGACGCGCAGGTGAAGCTGGCGCGCCGCAAGCGGTACGCGCGGAAGAGCTTCGAGAACAAGGTCGTCCCGAAGGTCCTGGCGAACAGCCTGAAGAGCGGGGCGCAGGTCTCGGCGGGCAAGCACCGCGCACTGCACACCGGGCGGCTCTCCGAGGCGCGGGAGCGGCTCGACGCCGCCGTGGAGGCGGTGCGGGACGACGACGAGATCCGCGTCGAGCTGCCCCGCACCTCGGTGCCGCCGGGCCGGGAGGTGCTGTATCTGCGGGACCTCGAACTGCGGTACGGGGCAAGGGTGGCGGGCCCGTTCGAGCTGCGCGGCCCGGAGCGGATCGCGCTGGTCGGCGGGAACGGAGCCGGGAAGACGACGTTGCTGCGGACGATCGCCGGGGAGCTGGAGCCGCTGTCCGGCGAGCGGGAGGCGCGGGTGCCGCTGCGCTTCCTGCCGCAGCGGCTCGACCTCCTCGACGACGGTCTGAGCATCGTGGAGAACGTGGCCCGGTTCGCTCCCGGGGCCACCGAGAACATGATCCGGGCGCGGCTCGCCCGCTTCCTGTTCCGGGGCTCCCGCGCCGACCAGCAGGCGGGCACGCTCTCGGGCGGCGAGCGGTTCCGGGCGACGCTGGCGGCGCTGCTGCTCGCGGAACCCGCCCCCCAGCTGCTGATGCTGGACGAGCCGACGAACAACCTGGACATGGCGTCGGTACGGAAGCTGACGGCGGCGCTCGACGCCTACGAGGGGGCGCTGGTCGTGGCGAGCCACGATGTGACGTTCCTGGAGTCGTTGGGCATCACGCGCTGGCTGCTGCTCGACGGGGAACTGGGCGCGACGACCGCCGAGGAGGTCAGGGGGACGGCGGGGCGCCCGGCCTGACCCACGGTCCCCGGCTCATGAGCCACAACGCATGGGCGCTTGCCCCCCCCTGGGCGCCTGGCTCAGGGCCGTCCGCCCGTCGGGCACCCGCCCGACGGGCGGACGGCTCTCCTCAACAGGGCAGCAGAGCCCATGTCTTGGTGCCGCCCTCCGGGGTGAGGACGGGAACGAGCCCCCAGTCTCCGCCGTGTTCGCCGACCGCCGCGGCGAGCAGCCACATGCCACGGCCTCGGCGGTCGCGGCACCGTTCGGCGGCGGCGGGCGAGGGGTGCGCCGGATGCTGGTCGTAAAGGACGATCCGGAGTGCCTCGAAGTGCCTGCGGACCCGCAGGATCATCTCCCGGTCGGGGGTGAACCGGTGGGCGCCGGAGACGAGTTCGGAAGCGGCGAGGGCGGCGGTCTCGACGAGACCGGCCGGTCCGTGCCGGACGAGGAGGGACGCGACCGCCCGCCGGGCGAGTCCGGCGCAGTGGGCGCCGCCGGGGAGGAGCAGCGAGTAGCCGAGGTGCTCGGCGGCGGGAGGCCTGGGTCCGGCCGCGCCTGCGGACCGGAGGGAACGCGGGGCGCCCTTCATCGAGTGGCTCACATCTCCTGTGCGTGGGGGTGCTTCCACACGGCCCGGTAGCCCCGTGTGAGACTTGCGCTACCGACCGTAGCGCACCCATGGAGCACGGTGCTACCACTTGGGGTCACTTGTGCCGTTCCGGCCGGATCGCGCCAACCACCGAGAGGAGACCGAGCGTGCCACCCAGGAGCAGTCCCACCGCGCGGCAGCAGCGACTGGGGAGCGAACTGCGCAGACTGCGCGAACAGTCGGGGATGTCGGCCCAGCAGGCCGCCGCCCTCCTGGGCGTCGACCGCACCCGCATCCCGAACATCGAGTCGGGCCGGTTCGGGATCAGCCCCGAACGCGTCCGCACCCTCGCCTTCAACTACGGCTGTCCGGACACCGCGCTGGTCGGCCTGCTCGCCGCGATGGCCCACGAGCGCGACCGGGGCTGGTGGGAGGAGCACCGCGGGATCCTGCCGCCCGCGCTTCTCGACATCGCCGAACTGGAGCACCACGCCGTCGGGTTGCACACCGCCGTCACCACCCACATCCCCGGACTGCTGCAGACCGAGGAGCACGCGCGGGCCGTCTTCGACACCGCCGTCCCCCCGCTGCCCGAACCCGATCTGGAGGCCCGGCTGGCCCTGCGGGTGCGCCGCCGGGCGGTCCTGGCCGGAGACAGGCCGGTGCGGTACGAGGCGGTGGTCCACGAGGCGGCGCTGCGCATGAGGTTCGGCGGGCCGGAGGTCGCGCGGCGACAGCTGGAACACCTCCTCGCGCAGTCCGAGCGGGAGAACGTCTCCCTGCGCGTCATCCCGTTCACGGCGGGGGGTTTCCCCGGGGCGGGCCAGTCGTTCACCTACGTGACCGCGTCCGTGCCGCAGCTCGACACCGTGCAGCTCGACTCCTCGCACGGCTCCCTCCTCCTCGACGCGCCCATGGGACTGCGCCGGTACGGGAGCCTGCTGGAGCGGCTGCGCGCGCTCTCGCTGTCCGTGGACGCCTCACGCGCACACGTTCGGACCCTCGCCCTGGACCTCTGAAGGACCTCGCCCATGAACGCCACGACCGGCACCCCGGCCGCCACCGCCCCGACCGCTCCCGCCCCGACCGCCACCGGCCCGGACGGACGCCCCGCCCGCGCGATCGACTGGAGCGAGCCCTTCTGCAGCGAGGGCGCCAACTGCTTCCGCTTCGGACTGGACGGGACCGGACGGGCGTACATCGGCTCGACCCTCGCCCCCGGCGCGTACGTCAGCGACTCGGCGGAGTCGCTGCGGGCCCTCATCCACGCGGTGAAGTCGGGCGCCGCCGACCATCTGCTCTGAGAGCGCCGGGACGCCCCCGGACACCAGGCCGCCGGGCGCTCCGGGCCGAGGCCCGCCGGGCGCTCCCTCCGAGGTCGGCGGCCTGCGCTCCGTAGTCGCCCGGCCGGCCGGAGGGTGCCCCCGGGTACGTGACCTGCGTCTCTCGCGTCTCCGGAACCTCGCCCGAGCAGCACACATAACGGAACGTAATCGGACATCGGCGGGACGGGCTTGGCCGACGCCTTATGGGGCCTTAACCTACGGTCTCGTAACCTACGAACCCGTAGGTACGCCCGTATGCCCTTCTCCGTCCCCAGGAGTTCCCGTGACGCTCACCTCTCCCCCTCTCGGCACCTCGAACGGGTGGACCGACGCGCGGCTGCTCTACGCACTGGAGGAGGTCGTGGAGAAGGAGCTGAACCGGCACCTCAAGGTCACCAAGGACTGGATGCCGCACGAGTACGTGCCGTGGTCCGACGGCCGGAACTTCCCCGGCTTCTTCGAGGACGGCGATGCCTGGGAGCCGTCCCAGTCCAAGGTCACCGACATCGGCCGGATCGCCCTCGTCGTCAACCTGCTCACCGAGGACAACCTCCCGAGCTACCACCACGAGATCGCCAGCCTCTTCGGCCGCGACGGCGCCTGGGGCACCTGGGTGCACCGCTGGACCGCCGAGGAGGGCCGTCACGGCATCGTGATGCGCGACTACCTGCTGGCCTCGCGCGCCGTCGACCCGGACAAGCTGGAGCAGTTCCGGATGTCCCACATGAGCGAGGGCTTCGAGTCCGACAACCGGCACTCGATGCTGCACTCCGTGGCGTACGTCGCCTTCCAGGAGCTGGCCACCCGCATCTCGCACCGCAACACCGGCCACCAGTCCGGCGACCCGGTGTGCGACCGGATGCTGGCCCGCATCGCCACCGACGAGAACCTGCACATGGTCTTCTACCGCAACCTGCTGGGCGCGGCCTTCGAGATCGCCCCCGACCTGACGATGCAGGCCGTACGGGACGTCGTGGTCGACTTCCGGATGCCCGGACACGGCATCCCGGGCTTCGAGCGGGCGGCGGCGCAGATGGCGATCGGCGAGATCTACAACACCCGCATCCACCACGACGACGTCCTCCAGCCCGTCCTGCGCTTCCTCAAGGTCCTCCAGATCGAGGGCCTCGGCCCCGACGGGCTGCGCGCCCAGGAGGAACTGGGCCTCTACATGGACGGTCTGGACGCCGAAGCCAGCAAGTTCGACGCGAAGCTCGCGGCCCGCAAGGCCCGGATGACCGCCCGCGCGGCCGGCTGACCCCCTCGGGGACCACGGGACGCGGACGGCTTCAGCGGCTCAGCCGCTTGAGCCGTCCGCGCTCCTTCTCGGACAGTCCGCCCCACACCCCGAACCGCTCGTCGTGGGTCAGGGCGTACTCCAGGCACGCGATCCGGCCCTCGCACGCCCCGCACAGCTGCTTCGCCTCGCGCGTCGACGAACCGGGGGCCGGGAAGAAGAACTCCGGTCCCGCCTGGGCGCACAGGGCGTTCTCACGCCACGAGAGGTCGGGGGCGGGGACGGTCAGCACGTCGGTATCCATCTGCATGACCGACAGGCTGCCCCAAGGCCGTAAACACGCCATCAACGTTCGATCAATGGCGGATACCCAACGCCGGGAGAACCGTCTCGGCGACCCGGTACGCCTCCTCCAGGAGCGGGTTGCCCGACAGGATGAACGTGTCCACCCCCAGCTCCTGGTACTCCTTGAGGCGTTCCACGACCTGGGCCGTGGAGCCCACGACCGCCGTTCCGGGGCCGGGCCGGAAGAGGCTCATCCCGGGCCACAGGTTCGGATGGGTCTCCAGTTCCCGTGCCCGCGCGGGCACCTTCCCGCCGTGCTGGCGGAACTGACGCTGCCAGCCCACCCCGTCCTCGCCCGGGTGCCCGCCGAGCTGCCGGGCGTACGTCTCCTCGCTGGTGACGTCCAGGAGCCGGTCGGCGGCGGCCCAGGCCGCGTCCTCGGTGTCCCGGACGATGAGGTGGAGCCGCAGCCCGACGCGGAGGGTGCGCCCGTGCGCGGCGGCCCTGGCCCGTACGTGGTCGAGCTTCTCCTTGAGCAGGTGCGGCGGCTCGCCCCAGGTGAGGTAGACGTCGACGTGCTCGGCGGCCATCTCGATGCCCGCCTCCGAGGAACCGCCGAACCAGAGCGGCACGTGCGACTCCTGGACGGGCCGCAGGTCGCGGAAGGAGGCGCCCGCGCCCCGGAGGTCGTAGAAGCGGCCCTTGTGGTCGAAGACCTCGCCCGCCGTGAGCCGCTTCACGATCGACCAGTACTCGGCGCTCAGCGCGTACCGCTCGTCGTGCTCGACGTGCAGCCCGTACTCGCGCAGGGCCGAGGTCGACCCGTTGACCACGTTGAACCGCAGCCGCCCCCCGAAGAGGTTGTCGAAGCTCAGCGCCATCTTGGCGAGCAGCGTCGGTGAGATCAGTCCGGGGTGGACCGCCAGCAGCGGCTTGAACCGGGTGCTGGTGGAGGCCGCGAGCGCCGAGCCGAGCGGCCACACGTCGTACAGGTCGGTGGCGAGCAGGGCGCCCGTGTAGCCGAGGCGTTCCACGGTTCCGGCGAGCTGCTGGAGATAGCGGAGGTCGACGGGGCGGCGGCCCGCCGGTTCCCACGGGTAGGCGCCTTCGCGCGGGATGACGTACCAGAGGACTTCGGGTGCCGGGGAGGCCATGGGTCAGGCCTTCCGGGGCAGGGCGTCGGCGACGGTGACGGCGCGGTCGATGAATCCGGTGCGGTGGAAGACGTCCGCCGCCCGCTGCTGCTCGGCGACGAACTCCTCGGTGACCTCCTCGATCGTCCAGGGCAGCGCCCGCAGCGCGGTCTCCCAGTCGTCGGCCGAGCCGCCCTGGTCGGCGGCGGCGATCTCGGCGGCCTCGCGCGGATGCGCGGCGGCCCACGCGTCGGCCCGCCGCAGCGCCCGGGTGAGCGCCTCCACCACCTCGGGCCGCCCCTCGGCCAGGTCGCGCCGGGTGAAGAACACCGACCGGTCGCTGATGACCTCGCCGGTACGGACGAGGGTGCGCAGCCCGCCCCGGCGGCGGGCCGCGGCCAGCTCGGCGCCCTGCGCCACCCAGGCGGTGATCGCCCCGGTGCGCAGCAACTCCTCGCTGTCGGCGCCGCCGCGCACCGGGGTGATGTCGGTGGCGTACGAGAGGCCCTCGTCGTCCAGTGCCTTGGCCACGAGGTGCGTCTGCCAGGAGCCGACGGCGAGGTGGACGGTGCCGCCCCTGAGGTCGGCGACGGCACGGACCGGGCTGTCCTCGGTGACGAGCAGCGCGCCGTGGTCGGGGCGGGGCGCGGAGACGGCGGTGTAGACGATGTCGTGTCCGGCGGCCTGCGCGGTGACCGGCGGGGTCGAGCCGGTGCCGCCGAAGTCGATGGTCCCGTCGGCGAGATGGGCGCCGGTGCGGACGCCGTCGGTGTACGGGTGCCAGGTCACGGTCTCGCCGAGGGCGGCCAGTTCTTCCTCGGCGTAGCCGAGCCGGGACAGGTGGTAGAGGGACGGGTTGCTGCGGTGGACACCGATGACGACGGTCATGCGGACGCTCCTTCGGGAGAGACGGGGACGGGGAGGGGACGGGGGGTGGCGGACGGGGGCACGCCGGTGTCGGCCCGGGGCCGGGGGTTCTCGGAGAGGTGCACGCCGAGGTCGGCGAGGAGGCGGCGGCGCAGGGCGACGAAGGCCGGGTCGCCGGGGTCGCGGGGGCGGGCCACGGTCACCCGCTCGTCGGTGACGAGCCGTCCGTCGCGCAGGACGGCGACCCGGTCGGCGAGCCGGACGGCCTCGTCGACGTCGTGGGTGACGAGCAGCACGGCGGGCCGGTGGATCCGGCGGAGCTCCTCCACCAGGTCCTGCATACGGAGCCGGGTCAGCGCGTCGAGCGCGGCGAACGGCTCGTCCAGGAGGAGGAGTTCGGGTTCGCGGACGAGGGCGCGGGCCAGGGCGACCCGCTGGGCCTCACCGCCGGAGAGGGTGGCGGGCCAGGCGTCGGCGTGCGGTTCGAGGCCGACCTCGGCGAGGGCCCGCAGACCGGTCGCCCGGGTGGCGGCCCCGCGCGGCAGACCGACGGTCACATTGGCGAGGACCTTCTTGGAGGGGATGAGCCGGGGTTCCTGGAAGACGATGGTGCGGGCGGCGGGGACGAGGGCCTCTCCTCCGTCGGCGCCGTCGAGGGCGCCGAGGATGCGCAGCAGCGTGGTCTTGCCGCTGCCGCTGGCCCCCAGCAGGGCGACGAACTCGCCGCGTTCCAGGGTCAGATCGAGGCCGTCGAGGACCGGCCGGGTGCCGAAGACCCGGCGCAGTCCGCTCACCCGTACGGCGGTGGTCCCGGTCGCGGGCGGGGTCGTGGTCGTGGTCGTGGTCATCGGGTTCCTCCTCCGGGGCCCGCCGTGCGCCAGGGCATGAGGACCCGCTCCAGGCCACGGACGAGGACGTCGGCGATCAGGCCGAGCAGACCGTAGACGAGGATGCAGACGGCGAGGATGTCGGTGCGGGCGTAGCTCTGGGCCTGGGACATCAGATAGCCGATGCCCTCGGTGGCGTTGATCTCCTCGGCGGCGATGAGCGCGATGACGCTGAGCGTCATCGACAGCCGCAGTCCGGCGAGGAGCGAGGGCAGCGCCCCGGGCAGCACGACCTGCCGGACGATCGCGAGGCGGCCGAGTCCGAAGCTCCGCATGGCCTCGACGAGTTTGCGGTCGGTGCCGCGGACGCCGCCGCTGGCGGAGACGTACATCGGGAAGGTGGTGGCGACCGCGATCAGCAGGATCTTCGCGGTCTCGTTGATGCCGAACCAGACCATGAAGAGCGGGACGAGGGAGAGGAAGGGGATGGTGCGGAGGGTCTGGAGGGAGGAGTCGAGGAGCTCGTCGCCGAGCCGGGTGAAACCGGTGGTGATGCCGAGGGTGAGTCCGGCGGTCAGTCCGATGAGGAGTCCGAGGCCGGAGCGGGTGAGGGAGGTGGACAGGGCGTCGGTCAGCTGTCCGTTGCCCCACAACTCCCCCACCGCGTCGAGGACCTGGGCGGGCGAGGCGAGGACGTCGGGGGTGAGGAGACCGGCGGCGGAGGCGCCCCACCAGAGCCCGAGCAGGGCGACCGGGCCGAGGGCGCGGACGACGAGCGCGTACGTACGGGAACGGGGGCGGTGGATCTGGGGGCGGGGCACCACGAGCCCGGCGGTGGGGTCGACGGCGGGCGGGGGCCCGGTCCGGGTGGGGGGTTCGGGCCGCGACTCCGGGTCGGGCTGTGGGGCGGGTTCTGGCTGCGGGTCCGGCTCCGGCTCCCGGTTGGGCTCCGGCTCCCGGTCGGGCTTGAGACCGGGCTGCGGCTCGGGGTCGGGGTTGAGCCGCGGTTCCGGGTCGGGCTTGAGACCGGACTGGGGCTCGGGGCTGGTCCGCTGCTCGGAATCGGGCTCCAGGTCGGGCCCGGGGTGCCGCTCGGGGGCGGGCCCGGGACCGGGGCGCCGCTCGGTCCGGGCGGCGGGCCCGTGGGAGACGGGTGTCTCCCGGGGCGGGGCGGGCACCTGGGAGGGGGCGGCCTCCCCGGGCGGGGCGGGGGCCTTCGCCGCCCCGGCGGGACGGGGGCCGGTCACGGCGGTCATGACAGCTTCTCGATGTCGAGCAGGTGGGAGGCGATGTCGACCTTGTTCGGCGTCACCTTCTGGTCGGCGTAGAACCGGGCGACGGTCTCGAAGCGCTCGATGTCCTCGGGGCCGATCGGGTCGACCGTGCCGCCCTTGGCAGTGAAGTCGATCTGGATCTCCTTGGCCTTGCCGTTGACGGCGGTGGGCCCGGCGTCGGTGAAGACGTTGAGGTACGCGGCCGGGTCCTTCTTCTCCTTGGCGCTGTTCTCGTGCAGATAGGCGTAGAGCGCCTCGACGACCTCGGGGTGGTCCTTGGCGAAGCCCGAACGGACCGCGTTGAGGCTGTAGTTGTCGGAGCCGATGGCGGTTCCGTCCGCGACGAACCTGGCCTTGCCCGTGCCGAGTTCGGCGACGGCGTAGGTCGACCAGACGGCCCAGGCGTCGACCTGGCCCGCGTTGAAGACGGCCGCCGTCTGGTCGGGGCGGAGGTACACCCGCTCGACCCGGTCGGCGGGGACGCCCGCCTTCGCGAGGGCCTTGAGCAGCAGGTACTCGCCGGTGCCGCCCTTGTTGACGGCGACCTTCCGGCCGACCAGGTCACGGACGGAGGTGATGTCCGAGCCGGAGCGGACGAGGATGCCCTCGCCGACGGGGTCGGGGTCCGTGGCGGTGAAGAAGGCGAAGCCGGGGCTCTGGGAGAGCGAGGTGACGCCGGAGGTGATGGAGCCGGTGGCGATGTCGAGCTGGTCGGCGTTCATCGCCTGGGCGGCGGGGGCGAAGGGTCCGGCGCTGCCGGTCCACGCGACCTCGGCGCCGACGGCGGCGAGTGCCCTGTCGAGGCTGCCGTCCTTCTTGCCCAGGGCGAGGACGCCCGCGTTGCCGGGGTCGGGGATGCGGACGGTGATCGTCGCCTTCCCTCCCTTCGCCCCGCCGCCCGGGCCCGAGGCCCGGTCCGTGGCGGAGTCCCCGCCGCAGGCGGTGAGGGTGGAGAGGGCGACGAGGGCCGCGAGCGCGGCGAGCGGCGGGGCGAGTGGGCGCATGACGGTCGTCCTTCGGTGATCGGGGAGGGGCGGGGAGGGGCGGGGGCGGTGGGCGGTTACGGGGGGGCGGTCACGGGGGTTACGGGGAGGGCGGAGCCTCGGCGGGGCTGGACGGGTCCGGGACCGTTCCAGATCGCCGGTCGGCCGTGCCCCCGGACGTCACGACACCGGCTGCGGGTCCGGTGCGGCGGGCGGTGTGGTGGGCGCGAGCAGCCGGGCGCGGCGCAGCGGCTCCGGGTCGGCCCAGGCCCGTACGTCCACCGGTCCGGCCAGGAAGCCGTGGGCGCGCAGGGCCTCCTCCTGGCGGGCGAGCAGATCGAGCCGGGCGGCGGACAGGTCCGGGTGGAGGGTGCGGTGGGTGCCGGGCCGGTAGGCTCCCGCGACGCCCTCGGCCCCCGCGCCGGTCTCGGCGCCCAGGATGCGGGCGACCTCGGCGGGTTCGCCCGCGGCCCAGTCGGCGGCGCGGAGCAGGACGGCGAGGAAACGGGCCACCAGGTCGGGGTGCTCGTCCAGGAGGTCCTGGTGCACGGTGAGGGGGCGCGGGGTGCCGTTGTTGACGCGGTGGGCCGGGTCGGGCAGTTCGTCCAGTTCCACGGCGACCTCCGCCCCGGCGCGGCGGGCCGCCTCGACGGCGAGGGCGCCCTTCACGTAGACGGCGTCGACCTCGCCCCGGCGCAGCGCGTCGAGTTCCGCGGCCCACTGGCCCCGGTGCCCTTCGGCGGGTACGTCGACCAGGACGGCGTCGTCGAGTCCGTATCCGGCGGAGGCGAGCACGCCCTCGAAGCCGCGCAGGGCCATGGCCCGCCAGAAGTCGATGGGGACGGGGTGCCGGGGCAGGGCGAGCCGGAGACCGCGCAGGGCGGCCGCGCCGCGCACCGGGGAGCCCGGGGCGACGAGCACCACCTGACGCTCCTCGATCCAGGTGAGGCCGACCAGCCGGGTGCGTTCGCCGCGCGAACGGGCCCACAGCGCGGGCACGTTGCCGCCCTCGCGGAAGAGTCCGGGCAGGGCGTGGGTGAAGTGGGCGGCCCGGTCGGCGCCGGGGTCGGTGTCCTGGAGCGAGCGCACCGCGATGCCGTCGGGGGCGAACTCCCCGGCCAGCCAGCCCCGGTCGGCGGCGACACCGGTGGCGGTGGGGACGGGGCAGCGGGTGAACCAGAGCGTGTCGGGAACGGAGGTGTGCGGCATGGCGGGCTCCCAGAGGGGACGGAACGGCGGCGACCGCGCGCGACGGGCGTCGGGCGGGGGTGGCGGCACGCCGGGGCGAAGTGGCTTGGGAAGGGGCGGTGTTCGGGAAGGAGACGGGTGGTGCGGGACCGTTGCGCGGGGGCCGTTGTACGGGCCCCGGCGCGACAGCCCCGACTCGACGGACTCCGCACACCCGGCACCCGGCACCCGGCACCCGGCACCCGGCACCCGGCACCCGGTCGGGAACGGTCCCGGAGGGCGATCGGTCCGGGAGCGCGCGGCGGAGGCGGTGACGGGTGAGGGAAGGGCGGCGGGGCGGGTGGGCCGGGGCGGCGCGCGGGGCTCCGGTGACGTGCCGGGTCAGCGGGTGCCGAGGTCCCGGTGGGTACCGAGGTCTCGACGGGTGGCACGGCACCGAAGGACGGTCCGGCGCAGAAGGACGGTCCGGCACCGAAGGACGTTCCGGCGGAGGAGGGCGGTCCGGGCGCGGATCACGCCCGGGGGAACCTCGCCGACGACCGGCGGCCCGGTGAAGCGGCTGTCAGCGACAGCCGGCCCCCGCGACGCGCGCCAGGTCTATGTGGCGGCGGCGGGTGAGCCCGAGCGGCGCGGGAGAGACGGTGGACGCGCGGTGCGCGGTGCGGTGTCCGTTCATGGCTGGCCTGCTCCCTCCGGCTCGGTGTCGCTGTGGTGGCTTGGCCGGAACCTTGCCACGGATGCTCCGCCCACGACAACTCGGCTCCCACGATGTGGGATTGCGTATGAACGGAGTGTTTCCGACCTCGCGGGGCCCCTGATTCGGCTCCCGCCATGTGGGAGCGTGGGGACCCGATCACCCACGGGGAGCGAACCCTATGACGACCGAGGCCGGCATCGCCCGACCCCCGGCGGGCGCCCAGGCGGTCCGCCGCGCACTGGACGTGCTGCACTGTTTCCACGACAACGGGCCCGACCTGAGCGCCTCCGACCTCGCGCGGCGGCTCGGGCTCTCCACCTCCACGGCACACCGGCTCGCCCGGACCCTGCTGGGCGCGGGCTTCCTGGAGCAGGACGCCCGCACGGCCCGGTACCGGCTCGGGCCCGCGATGACGGAGCTGGGGCGGCTCGCCTATCACCAGCGGGGGCTCCACCTGGCCGCGCCCGAGCTGTCCGACCTGGCCGAACGGACCGGCGCCACGGCCGACTTGGCGCTGCGCAGCGGGCCGCACGTGATCATCGTCGCGGGCGGTTCGGTGACCCCCAAGGTGGGGCTGCGCAGGCCGCTGCACTCGACGGCGCTGGGGAAGGTGCTGCTGGCCTGGCCCAGGGCGGGTGAGGCCGGGCCGCGTTCGCTGCCGCCGCTGCACGCCTTCACCGAGCGGACCATCGTCGAACCCCCCGCGCTCGCGGCCGAGTTGGCCCGCGTACGGGAGGCGGGGTACGCGCTCAACGACGGAGAGTCGGCCCTCGGGGTGCGGACGGTGGCCGTGCCGGTCCTGGAGCGGACCGGACAGGCCCGGTTCGCGCTCGCGGTGCGGGCGACACCGGAGCTGATCACCGACGCGCGGCTCGACTGGTACCTGGCCCAGGCACGGTCGTGCGCCCGCGCCCTCGAGGTGCTGCTGCTGACCCCGGCGGAGCGGCGCGACCCGGGGGAACGGGCCGGATAGCGGGGCGCCCGTATCCCGCCGACATGTCCGCACGGTCGTGCGTTCAGTACCATGGGCGGATGAGCGGCAGCACCGGGAACGGCACCGGGACCAGGACCGACGGGCGCGTCGAGCGCGGGAACCAGACCCGGCGCCTGGTGCTGGGCCGGACCATGGACATCGCCTCGGTCGAGGGGCTCGAAGGGCTGTCCCTGGGGCGGATCGCGACCGAACTCGCGCTCAGCAAGAGCGGTGTCTTCGCCCTCTTCGGCTCCAAGGAGGAGCTCCAGCTCGCGACGGTCCGCGCGGCCGTCGCCGTCTTCGCCGACCGGGTCGTCGCCCCCCTGCGGGACGTGCCGCCGGGTGCGGGCCGGGTGCGCGGACTGTGCGGGAACTGGCTGACGTACTCCTCGGAGCGGGTCTTCGCGGGCGGCTGCTTCTTCTACGCGGTGTCGGCCGAGTTCGACGCCCGTACGGGCCCGGTGCACGACGCGGTGGCCCGCGCGCGCGGCGACTGGAACGCCTATGTGGAGACGGCCCTGTCCGAGGCGCGCGCGGCGGGGGACTTCACGGCCGGGCTGGACGTGGAGCAGCTGGCCTTCGAGGTGATCGCCCTGATGGAGGCGGCCAACGCGCGGTCCGTCCTGCTTGGCGATCCCCTCGCGTACGCCCGCGCCGAACGGGGGATCGCGGCCCGTCTGCGCGCCGAGGCCACGCCACGGGGCCGGGAGGCCCTCGCCGCCGACCGGCCCGCGTCCGGGGAATAGCGCCGCCCGCCCGGTGCGCGGACCCGGGCGGCACCACTCGCCTCAGAACCCCAGAGCCTCAGGGACTCAGGGCCTCGGGACGCCTCGGGGCCTCGGGGCCTTCACCCCGTCGTCACGCGTTCTTCCGACGGTTCCCCGGCGGGGGCGGCCGTGAGGAAGTCCATCGCCTCGGCCAGGACGTCCGGGTCCGTCAGGATGCGACGGTGGCCGAGTCCCCGGGTGACGACGAGCCGCGCCCGGTCGCCGTGGGAGCGCGCGAGGCCCCGGGCCTGGACCAGGGGCACCATGTCGTCGTCCTCGTCGTGGAAGAGCAGCACGGGCGCGCCGAGCGCACCGGGGTCGTGGTCGGCGCCGAAGCGGTCCCAGACCCCGGGTTCCTCGGGAACGAGTCGCTGTTCGACGTACTCCCTCATGCACCGGACGACCCGGTCG
This sequence comes from Streptomyces sp. NPDC059247, assembly GCF_042754005.1. NCBI lineage: Bacteria > Bacillati > Actinomycetota > Actinomycetes > Kitasatosporales > Streptomycetaceae > Streptomyces > Streptomyces sp. NPDC059247. The sequence goes on along the minus strand of NZ_JBHYZW010000001.1, from coordinate 321,865 downwards.
TCCAGTCCGAGGCCGGTCCGGAAGCCCGCGAGGAGCAGCTCGAAGGAACCGACGCCGCCGAGCCCGACGAACCGGCCGGTGCGGACGCCGTCGCGCAGGGCGAAGAGGGCGGCGAGGACACCGAAGGAGTGGGCGACGACGGCGTGGAAGTCACCGTGCCGTGCGTGGAGTTCACGGATGACCGCGCGGTATTCGACGATGTTGCTCGCGCGTCCGGGGGACTCGCCGTGGCCGGGCGCGTCGAAGGCGACCGGGCTGTAGCCGCGCGCGAGCAGCGCCTCGGCGAAGGGGGCCAGGCTTGAGGCGCGCGAGGACCAGCCGTGGACCAGCAGGACGGGCCGTCGGCCGTCGCCCCAGGCGTAGGTGACGACTTCCCGGCCGCGTACCCGGAGCCGTTCGGTGCGGGCGGCGGTGTGGAGCGCCCGTTCGGCCGGGCGGAGCTTCGCCCGGCCGAGGGGGCGGACGAAGAGGTGGAAGGCGAGCCGCCCGGCGGGACCGGGGGCGATCCGGGCCGTGGCGTGGAGGACGGGACGGATGAGCGGGGCCATCGGGTACATGCCGGATCTCCTCGGTCGGCCTGGAAGGAAAAACATTAGCACGACCGTTCGTGTTGTTTCATGGTCGCTCCCGGGCGCCTTCCGAGGCCGTTCCCCGGCGGACCGGAGCCCTCACTCCTCCCCCGGCGGACCGGAGCCCTCACCCCTCCCCCGGAGGCTCCTTCTTCGCCCGGCTGGGCTGCACCCGCTTCGGTTCGCCCGGCATCTTCGGGTACTCCGGCGGGTACGGCAGATCGCCGAGCCCGTGCTCGGCCTCGTCCCGGCGGGCCAGTTCGAGCAGGGAGTCCAGGGTGAACCGCTCGTCGTCCATGTCGGCGTGCACATCACCCAGTTCGGCGTAGCGCACCGGCATCGTCCTGATGTCGAAGTCCCTCGGCACGGCGTCGTCGATCTCCTCCCAGCGCAGCGGCGCCGACACCGGGGCGTGCGGGCGGGGGCGTACGGAGTAGGCGGAGGCGATCGTGCGGTCCCGGGCCGTCTGGTTGTAGTCGACGAAGATCCGCTCGCCGCGCTCCTCCTTCCACCACTTGGTGGTCACCCGGTCCGGCATCCGCCGCTCCAGTTCCCGTCCGCAGGCGATGGCCGCGCGCCGGACCTGGGTGAAGGTCCAGCGGGGCAGGATCGGCACGAAGACGTGCAGCCCCCGGCCGCCGGAGGTCTTCGGCCAGCCGCGCAGCCCGTGCTCGTCGAGGACCGCGCGCAGTTCGTGGGCGGCCAGGACGGCGTCGGCGTAGTCGGTGCCGGGCTGCGGGTCCAGGTCGATGCGGAGTTCGTCCGGGTGGTCGACGTCGTCCCGCCGTACCGGCCAGGGGTGGAAGGTGACCGCGCCGAGGTTGGCGGCCCAGAGCACGGCGGCGGGCTCGGTGGGACACATCTCGTCGGCGGACCGGCCGCTGGGGAAGGCGATGTGGGCGGTCGGGATCCAGTCGGGTAGGTACTTCGGGGCGCGCTTCTGGAAGAAGGACTCGCCGGTCACCCCGTCGGGGTAGCGCTCCAGGGTGGTGGGGCGGTCGCGCAGGGCGCGGGTGATGCCGTCGCCCACGGCCAGGTAGTAGGCGGCCATGTCCAGCTTGGTGTAGCCGGGTTCGGGGAAGTACACCTTGTCCGGATGGGACACGCGTACGGTCCTGCCGCCGACTTCCAGTTCCACCGCTGCCGCCTGACCTGCCATGGACGCCAGCCTAGGGCTCGCCGACAAGTCCCGCATACCGGACAATCGACCTATGGATCTTCCGGTGATGCCGCCCGTGAAACCGATGCTCGCGAAGTCCGTGAAACGCGTTCCGCCGGGGATGCAGTACGAGGCGAAGTGGGACGGCTTCCGCGCGATCGTGCACCGGGACGGCCCCGAGATCGTCATCGGCAGCCGTACGGGCAAGCCGCTGACCCGCTACTTCCCGGAGCTGGTCGAGGCGTTCGCGACCCGGCTGCCGGAGCGGTGCGTGGTCGACGGCGAGATCGTCGTGGACCACGACGGACGGCTGGACTTCGAGCGGCTGAGCGAGCGCATCCATCCGGCCGATTCCCGGGTCCGGGCGCTGGCGGCGAGCATCCCCGCCCGCTTCGTCGCCTTCGACCTGCTGGCCCTCGGGAACTCCTCGCTGCTAGACGCCCCGCTGGTGGAGCGGAGGGCCGCGCTCGAAGCGGCGCTCGCCGGGGTCGCCGCGCCCGTGCACCTCGCCCCCGCGACCCTGGACGCCGGGCTGGCCGCGCGCTGGTTCGAACGGTACGAGGGCGCGGGTCTGGACGGCGTGATCGCCAAGCCGCTGGACCTGCCGTACCGGCCGGACGCCCGGGTGATGTACAAGATCAAGCACGAGCGGACGGCCGATGTCGTGGTGGCGGGCTACCGCTTCCACAAGAGCGGCCCCGTGGTCGGCTCGCTCCTGCTCGGCCTCCACGACGACCGGGGCGTCCTCCAGCACGTCGGCGTGTGCGCGGCCTTCACCGCGGCCCGGCGCGCCGAGCTGGTCGAGGAGCTTGAGCCGCTGCGGATGGACCCGCCGGACGGGCATCCGTGGGCGGCGTGGGCGGACGGGGCGGCGCACGAGGGGGCGCGGCTGCCGGGTGCGCCGAGCCGCTGGTCGGGGAAGAAGGACCTGTCGTGGGTGGCGCTGCGGCCGGAGCGGGTCTGCGAGGTGGGGTACGACCACATGGAGGGCGACCGCTTCCGGCACACCGTCCAGTTCAAGCGCTGGCGCCCGGACCGCGCCCCGGAGTCCTGCGGCTACGGCCAGTTGGAGGAACCGCTGTCGTACGACCTGGCGGAGATCCTGGGACAGGACGACGGGGCGGGCCCGGCTTCCTGAGGGCGCCGGACGGGTGGCCGTGCCCCCGGGACGTCGAACCGGCCCCGTGCGGCCCCGTGCCGTGAGGACGCCGGGCGGTCGGGTGTCCTGAGGACGTCGACCCCTCCTCTATCCCTCCACACCCGGAAGACACAAATCCGGTGCGTGAGATGCTTCACATTCCGTTTGTGGCAAGCCGGGCCCAATCAGCCCTTTCCGGCAGCCCGTTCGACGAACGCACGCTCGATACGCAGGGACCGTGCGCAATCCGGTCCCCGCCGTCCGCCCCCGCACCTGCGGGAACCCCGGCTCCCGCGCGGTCCGCCGGAGCCGGGTCCGCCGGTCCTTCGCCGGGACGGTCCGCCGAAGGGCCCCCGGCCCGTCACCGCCCCGGGACCCCGCCGTGCCGGAACCCGTACGGCGATCCGGTACGTATGGAGGGCAGACCCCTTCCGTACCCTCCCCGGACCGACTAGGACTGACCCGTGATCACCTCGCCCTCGCGCCTCGTTCCCGTTCCGATCCCCGACCGCGTGGCCGCCCTGATCGGCTCCTGCCTGCCGCTGCACGTCCTTCAGGCGGAGGTCGACGCGGACTGCGCGGCCCGTGAGGCGTACCGGTTCCGGGCGCCGCTGTGCGCCGAGGACATGGCCGACCGCGAGCACGCCCTGTCCGTGCTCGCCCGTGCCAACAAGATCCTCGCGAAACACCATCCGCAGCTCCCGGTCACCCCCTGACGGCCCGGCGGGATCCGCCCGTTCGGCCGTCCCCCGGAGGCACGCGCCCGGAGCCGGTGTGACGCTGCGAAGGTGACCACCACCAGCGACGCAGCACCCGCGCCCCCGGTAGCCACCGAGCCACCCGTGCTCGACGGCCGCCGCCGGAACATCGTCTTCGGCACGATCATGCTGGGCGTGTTCCTCGCGGCCCTCGACCAGACGATCGTCGGCACCGCCCTGCCGACGATCGTCTCCGATCTCGGCGGCGCCGCCCACATGTCGTGGGTGGTCACCGCGTACCTGCTGGCCGAGACCGTCGCCACCGTCCTGGTCGGCAAGTTCGGCGACCTCTTCGGCCGCAAGGTGATCTTCCAGATCTCGGCGATCGTCTTCATCACCGGTTCGTTCCTCTGCGGACTCGCCACGAACATGACGCTGCTGATCGTCTGGCGCGGGCTCCAGGGCGTCGGCGCGGGCGGTCTGATGGTCACGTCGATGGCGCTGATCGCCGATGTCATCCCGCTGCGCGAACGCGGCAAGTACCAGGGTGCGATCGGCGCCGTGTTCGGCATCTCCACCGTCATCGGACCGCTCCTCGGCGGCCTGTTCACCGACCACCTCACCTGGCGCTGGGCCTTCTACGTCAACGTGCCCATCGCGATCCTCGTGGTCATCGCCGCCGCCCGGACCATCCCGTCGGTGCGCTCCGCGAGCAGACCCGTCATCGACTACCCGGGCATCGCGCTGGTCGCCGCGGGCGCCAGCGCCCTGATCCTGGCGACCAGTTGGGGCGGGAACGAGTACGCCTGGGGCTCCGCGGTCATCATCGGCCTCTTCGCGGGCGGTCTCGTCGCGCTCGCCCTGTTCTGCTGGGTGGAGACCCGGGCGGCCGAACCCATGCTGCCCATGCGGCTGTTCGGGAACCCGGTCTTCACGGTCTGCTCCGTGCTCAGCTTCATCGTCGGCTTCGCCATGCTCGGCGCGATGACCTTCCTGCCGACCTATCTCCAGTACGTGGACGGGGACTCGGCGACCGTCTCCGGCATCCGCACCCTGCCCATGGTCCTCGGTCTGCTCATCGCCTCTGTCTTCAGCGGCAACGTGGTCAGCAAGACCGGCCACTACCGGATCTTCCCCATCGTCGGCTCGCTGGTGATGGGCGTCGGGCTCTATCTGCTCTCCCTCATGAACCCGGGCACCAGCACCTGGCTGGCGTCGCTCTACATGTTCGTCCTCGGCATCGGCATCGGCCTGTGTATGCAGGTCCTCACGATCGCCGTGCAGAACACCGTCGACTACGCCGACCTCGGCACCGCCACCTCCGGCGTCACCTTCTTCCGCACCCTCGGCAGCTGCTTCGGCACCGCCGTCTTCGGCACGATCTACACCAACTCCCTCAAACCCAACCTGGCGGCCGGGGTCGGCGAGGCCTCGGCGGTCGCCGGAACCCTGGGGACGAACCCGGCCGACGTGGCCCGCGCCGCCCAGAGCCCGGCGGGGCTCCACGCGCTGCCCCCGCAGGTCGCGGAACCGATCGTGCGCGCCTACGCCGACACCCTGCACACCGTCTTCCTCTGGACCGTGCCGGTCGCCGCCCTCGGCTTCGTGGTCGCGCTCTTCCTCAAGCAGGTGAAGCTCCGCGACTCGGCGCGGGCCTCCGCGCCCGACATGGGCGAGGGCTTCGCCTCCCCCACCACCTCCGGCGACTCGGCGAAGCTCCTCGAACTGACCGTCGGCCGCATCCTGCGCCGCACCGACCTCGACACGGCCCGGCGGATCGTCACCACCTCCGACACGCGCCTGGACACGGCGGGCGCCTGGGCGGTCATGCAGGTCGAGCTGTTCACCCGGACCGTCGGACACGCCAGCCTCGGCCTGATCTCGGCGGGGCGGCGGGTGCCGCCCGAGGTGCTGCTCCCGGTCTTCGACCGGATGGTCGACGAGGGGTTCCTCACCCGCGACGGCAATCTGCTCTCGCACACCCCGGCGGGACGGCGGGAGGCGGACGTCATCACCCGTGCCTGGGGCGACTGGCTCGCCGCTCTGGTGGAGCGGGAGAGCGGCCGGCCCAGCGGGCCCGAGCTGCGGACGGCCACGGACGCCATCGCCAAGAAGGTCATCGCCCAGGACCTGGCGAACGGCCTCCCGGGCGCCCGCTCGTCGGCACCGGCGGCCGTCCGCTGAGCATCCGGGCGGCTGAGCATCGGGGCCGCCTGAGCACGGGGCCGCCGGACGGCGCACCGGGAGGCCCGGCGCGCTTCCCGGGCCTACTCCGTGACGTCACCGTCCACGTACACCCAGGCACCCTCGTGCCGGGCGAAACGGCTCCGCTCCCGCATCTCGCCCGGCTCGCCCCCGTGGACGTACCGCGCCGTGAAGGTGACGGTGCCCTCCTGGTGGAAGGGCGTGCCGTGGGCGACGGACTCGACCTCCAGGCCCATCCAGCGGAGCCCCGGGTCGAAGTCCACCCCGTCGGGCCTGGTCCCGGGCGCCCAGGTGCGGAGGAGATAGGGCGCGTCGCGCACGACGAAGGCGCTGTAGCGGGAGCGCATCAGCAGTTCGGCGGTGGGCGCCGTACCGGCCGTACCGGTGTGGAAACGACCGCAGCAGGTGCCGTAGACGGCGTCGAGGCCGCAGGGGCAGGGCGAGTCCGCCGTCACGGCGGGCACGGCGGCCCGGGGGGCGCGGGCCGGGGAGGTGCGGGGGCGGGTCTTGCGTCGGGACATGCCGCCATTGTCGCCCACCGGTCGCCCCGACGGCTGCCCGGCATGTGGACGGCGGTGTGGACGCCGGGCTCTCCTCCCGCTGCTCGCGGGGCCCGTCCGAGTAGCGTACGGGCATGAAACTGACGATTCTCGGAGGCGGCGGATTCCGGGTGCCGCTGGTGTACGGCGCCCTGCTCGGCGACCACGCCGAGGGGCGGGTCACCCGGGTCACCCTGTACGACCTGGACGGGGGGCGGCTCTCCGCCGTCGCCCGGGTCCTCGCGGAGCAGGGCGAGGGGGTGCCGGACGCGCCGGTGGTCACGGCGACGACGGATCTCGACGAGGCCCTGCGCGGGGCCGACTTCGTGTTCTCCGCGATCCGGGTGGGCGGTCTGGAGGGCCGGGCGGCCGACGAGCGGATCGCGCTCGCCGAGGGCGTGCTCGGGCAGGAGACGGTCGGTGCGGGCGGGATCGCGTACGGGCTGCGGACGGTCCCGGTGGCCGTGCGGATCGCCCACCGGATCGCGGCGCTGGCCCCCGACGCCTGGGTCATCAACTTCACCAATCCGGCCGGTCTGGTGACGGAGGCGATGTCGCGGGTCCTCGGCGACCGGGTCGTCGGCATCTGCGACTCCCCGGTGGGTCTGGGCCGCCGGGTCGCCCGGGTCCTCGGCGCCGACCCGGACCGGGCGTCGATCGACTACGTGGGCCTCAACCACCTGGGCTGGCTGCGGGGTCTGCGGATCGACGGCCGGGACGAGCTGCCGAGGCTCCTCGCCGACGAGGAGGCGCTCGGCTCCTTCGAGGAGGGCAGGCTGTTCGGACCGGAGTGGCTGCGCTCGCTCGGCGCCGTGCCCAACGAGTACCTGCACTACTACTACTTCAACCGGGAGGCCGTACGGGCCTACCGGACCGCCGAGCGCACCCGGGGCGCCTACCTCCGCGACCAACAGGCCGGTTTCTACGCCGAGATGGAGAAGCCGGACACTCCGGCCCTGGCCGCCTGGCACCGTACGCTCGCCGACCGGGAGGCCACCTACATGGCGGCCAACCGGGAGTCCGCAGGGATCGGCGAACGCGACGAGGAGGAGCTGGAGTCGGGCGGCTACGAGAAGGTGGCGCTCGCCCTCATGCGGGCCATCGCCCGGGGCGAGCGGGCCACCCTGATCCTCAACGTGCGCAACGGCCCGACGCTCGCCGCGCTCGACGCGGACGCCGTGATCGAGGTGCCCTGCTTCGTCGACGCGAACGGCGCGCACCCGGTGTCGGTGTCCCCGCTGCCGTACCACGCGGTCGGGCTGGTGACGGCGGTGAAGGCGGTGGAGCGGGAGGTGCTCGCGGCGGCGGAGAGCGGTTCGCGGACGACGGCGGTGAAGGCGTTCGCACTGCATCCGCTGGTCGACTCGGTCACCGTGGCCCGCCGCCTCGTCGACGGCTACACGGCGGCCCACGAAGGCCTGGGGTACCTGCGCCGCTGAGACGTCTCCGGTTCCTCCCGGGCGCGTCGCGGAGTCGTACGACCGAAGGACGCGCCCGGGGCGAAGGACGTCTTTACGAGCCGGGGGGTGCGGCCTAGGCTCGCGCCCCATGACCTCACAGCGCAGTGGAGTACGCCGGGAGGTGGCCCGGCTGCTGTCGGTCTGCCTGCTGGCCGCCGGTCTGGTGGGAACCGTGCCCGCGGCGGCGCGGACGCCGACGGCGGGAGACGGGCCGGTCGTCGTGCCCGTGCAGACCACCGGACCGACCGACCGCCGGTTCAACCTGGTGTTCCTGGGCGACGGTTACACCGCCGCCGAGATGCCCCGGTTCCGGGCGGACCTGGAGCGGCACCTCAACACCCTCTGGTCCGTCGAGCCGTTCGCCTCCTACCGTTCGTACATCAACGTGTGGGCGGTGGAGTCCCCTTCGGCCGAGTCGGGAGTGGACTGCGATCCGGGTCTGGACGCCCCCGCCCGCGACACCGTCCTCGGCATGGGCTTCTGGGGCGGCTGCGACCCCGGCAGCGTGCAGCGGCTGCTCACCGTCGACGGGCGCCGGGCGGGCGCCCTCGCCGACCTCGTCACCGGGACGCGGAGCGCCAACCGGCAGATCGTGGCCCTCGCGAACAGCTCCACCTACGGCGGCGCGGGCGGCGGCTACGCCACCGCGTCCGGCGGCAACGCGCTCTCCTCCCTCATCACCCCGCACGAGATCGGGCATTCGCTCGGCGGGCTCCAGGACGAGTACGACTACTACGGGCGCGGGGTGCCCGGCGGGACGTACACAGGGCCCGAGCCCGGCTCCGCCCACCACACCCTGCTGACCGAGCGGGAGATGCGGGAGCGGCGCGCCAAGTGGTGGCGGTGGCTCGGCGAGGAGAGCGAGTCCGGCGGGGTCATCGGCCGCCACGAGGGCGGTCTCTACAGCACCGGGGGCGTCTGGCGGCCGAGCAGGCACTCCCTGATGAAGACCCTCGGCTACGCCTTCGACCAGGTGGAGCGGGAGGTGATGGTCCAAGCGATCTCCGCGAAGGTGGACCTGGTCCAGGACCACACGCCGAACACGGCGCCGGTCGGCGCGGACCGGACCGTCTGGGTCGACACCCTGCACCCCGTCGGCGGCGCGCTCTCCGTCACCTGGCGCCTCGACGGCCGCGTCCTGCCCACGCGCGGCGCCCGCACCGTGGACCTGCGGGCACTGCGGCTCTCGCCCGGCCCGCACGCCCTCACGGCGACGGTCACCGATCCGACGCCGTTCGTCCGCGACCCGGCCGTCCGCGCCTCCGCCGCGCTGACCCGGACGGTCGGCTGGACGGTGGACCCCGCCGTCACCACCGGGCGGGACGGCACCGCGCCCCGGTTCACCGGTCACACCCCGACCGACGCCCCGGTGGGGGCCCGTGCCGTCGTCCACGCGGACACCACCCATCCGGTGGACCGCGCCCCCGTGGTCCGCTGGCGGCTCGACGGCCGTCCCGTCACGACCGGCGGCGGCGACCGCGACCTGGACCTGGGCGCGCTCCGGGTCTCCGCCGGCACGCACACCCTGACGGCCCGGATCGCGGGCACCGGCGAGGTGCTGACCTGGACGGTGGACGCCCGGCCCGCCTCCGTCGCGTACGAGCTGTCGGAACCCCTGCGGACGGTCCGGCGGCCCGGACGGCCCGTGGAGTACGTCCACGACGGCCCGTTCACCATGCGGCTGACCGCGCGGGACGACCGGGAGGGCGCGGTGGTGAGCCAGTTCCGGGTGGACGGCGACGGCTGGTACACGTACTACGGCTGGCCGACGGACGCGGACGCGCCCTTCCGGTTCACGCCCGGCGGGACGGTCATCGACGATCTCGTGTACGGGAAGCTGGGCCGGAGCCGGGCGGTCCCGTGGGACGACGCCACCCCGGACTACGGCACGCACACGATCGAGTACCGGGCGATCGACGCCGCCGGGAACGTGAGCGGGGCGCGGAGTTTCCTGGTGACCCTGGTGCCGCCGCGCGGCTGACGGGCCCGTGACGCGCGAGGGCCCGTGGACCTCGACCGGTCCACGGGCCCCCGTGCGCGCTGTTCCTGTGACCGGACCTCCGGCCGGGACCCCCGTGCGGCGGGGTCCGTCTGTCGAGGTCCATGGGTCAGGGTCCCCGGGTCGAGGCCCGCGGGTCAGGGCTTGCGGGCCACTCCGGCCCATCCGGGGATCGGCTCGTCGCCCGGGACCGGAATGGGCTCGCCCAGCTCCGGGTGCCATTCGGCGGTGAGCGAGACCCCGGGCTCGACGAACTCCAGGCCGTCGAAGAACGCGGCCAGCTCGTCGCGCGAGCGGGGCCGCAGGGTCAGCCCGCGCGCCTTGTACATGGCGGCGGCCTTCGCCGCGCCCTCGGGGTTGAAGTCCCCGGTGACGTGCGAGAGCACCAGATAGCTGCCCGGCGCGAGCTGGTCGACCAGCTTGCGGACCAGGTCGTACGCGCCGTCCTCGTCCCCGACGAAGTGCAGCAGGGCCAGCATCGAAAGTGCGATGGGCTGATCGAAGTCAAGGACCTTTCCGGCCCTTTCGAGGATGATCTCCGGGTCGCGGGCGTCCGCCTGGATGTACTCGGTGGCCCCTTCCGGGGTCGAGCGCAGCAGTGCGGCGGCGTGCGCGAGCACGATCGGGTCGTTGTCGCAGTACACGATGCGGGAGTCCCGCGCCGCCCGCTGCGCGATCTGGTGCAGGTTCGGCTCGGTGGGGATGCCCGTGCCGATGTCCAGGTACTGCCGGACGCCGTGGGCGCTGAGCCAGCGTATGGCGCGGTGCATGAAGGCCCGGTTGACCCGGGCCATGTCCCGGCCCCGGGCGTCGACGGTGAGGAGCTGGCGGGCCATCGCCTCGTCGACCGGGTAGTTGTCCTTGCCGCCCAGGAACCAGTCGTACATGCGTGCCGGATGCGGCGTACTGGTGTCGATCCGTACGGATGCGGGGTCCTGGGTCATCGGCTCTCCTGGTCGGGACGATCGGGTGGCGCTACAGAAAGAGTTACGTGACGAAGCGGGCGGGACGGAAGGGCTCAGGTGAGGAGAAAGTCAGCCTGACCTGATTTGGCCCCCTGGATGAATGCGGCGATCTCCCCATGGGTGTAGATGAGCGCGGGTCCTTCAGGGTCTGCGGACTGTCGCACGGCGACCCTGCCGTCGGCCAGTTTCATGGCTTCGACGCAGTTGCCCCCGTTCCCGCCGCTCCAGGGCTTGTGCCAGCCCTCGGCACCCAGCTCGGCGGCGGGCATCCCGTTGTATACGCGATCCATTCACAGCTCCTTGCGGAGGTCCCGGAGGATCTCCTTCGTGCGTTGTGCAGTCGCGGCCTGCGCCGCCATGCGGTCCATGACCTCCAGGTGGGATGCCACCTCGGGGCGCGCGTCGAGGTAGACGGCGCCGGTCAGGTACTCGCTGTAGACCATGTCCGGGAGCTCCGGCATGGCGAAGCGGAAGAGGACGAACGGTCCGTACGTACCGGGATGGTGTCCGGACGCGAACTCCGCGATCTGCAGGGTGACGTTCGGCAGCTCGGACGCTTCGAGCAGCCGGTCGAGCTGGTCGCGCATCACCTCGGGCCCGGCGCCGACCGGTCGGCGGAACACCGTCTCGTCCATGATGACCCAGAACTTCGGGGCGTCCTCCCTGGTCAGCAGGGACTGACGTTCCATCCGCAGGGCCACGTGCCGTTCGGTGTCCTCTTCCCTGTCGGCATCGCTGCCGCCGCCGACCGCTCCGCTGCGCAGGATGGCGCGGGCGTAGTCGTCGGTCTGGAGCAGACCGGGGACGAACTGGGGTTCGTAGGCCCGGATGAGGCTGGCGGCCCCCTCCAGGCTGACGTACATGGAGAACCAGCCGGGCAGCACGTCGTGGAACCGCTGCCACCAGCCGGGGAGGTTGGCCTCCTCCGCGAGGGCGATGAAGCCCTCCGCCTCGGAGTCCGCGATCCCGTACTCCTTCAGGAGGAGCTGCACGTACGGGATCTTCAGTGCGACCTCGGCGGTCTCCATCCGCCGGACGGTGGCCGGGGCGACCCGGAGGACCTTCGCGGCCTCTTCCCTCTTCAGGCCGGCACGCTCCCGCAGATCCTGCAGGCGCTTGCCGAGAACGACCTGTCCCACTGTGGGGGCGGACCGCGGCTCGCTCACTCTCAGACCTCCCCGACGCACTGTTTCGACGAGTGTGCCACGAAGCAGGGCCAGAGAGAACACGGCACTCTGCAATTTCCAGAGTGCCACTTGCCAAGTGTCCGAGTCAGGAGGACAGTGATCCGGTGAACCAGTACACGCTGTCGTCGTACGCCCCCGCGTCACCGCGACCGCGCCGTACGGCAAGTCCTGCCCACTGTCGTGAGGAACCGGTCGTGGCCTCTGGTAACGCGCAGCCTTCAGGTCTCATGAGTCCCCGAGTCATGGCCCAGCGCCCGCAGCAGCAGGCCGATACCGTCCGACGCTTCGCCTTCGAGCTCCCGGCCCTCACCGCCTCCGTCGCACGGGCCCGCAGACTCGCCGAGGAACGGCTGATCCTCTGGGGCTGCGGCCCCGGCATACGCGACACGGTCGCCCTGGTCGTCTCCGAACTCATCACCAACGCCGTGGTGCACACCGCGAGCGACCGGGTGATCTGCGAACTCCGCGAGGGCGAGGAGACGCTCCGGATAGCCGTGCGCGACGAGGGCGGCCCGGCGGGCCCCCGGATGCGCGACTGCGGCGAGGACGAACGCGGACGCGGCCTCCTCATCGTGGACGCCCTGTGTACCGCCTGGGGCGCCGAGCGCACCGGACACGGCACCGCACAGGTCGTCTGGGCGGAGCTCGCCCACGGCATGGGGGAACCGTGCTGAGGTCCATGGCCACCCGCATGATGCCGCTGCTCCCCGGATCCTTCAGGTCCCCCGCCGACCGCGTGTCCTTCAGGTCGCCCGCCCACCGCGTGCCGGAGCCCCGCCGCTCCCCCGCCGCCCTGCCCCGCGAAGTGGGCGCCACCCGCCTCACCGTTCCCACCGGGCTCAGCACCGGTCTGGGCCGCGACGCCGTCGGCGTCCCCGCCCGCTTCGGCTTCAAGATCCTCTCCCGGCTCCCCGCCAAGGGCTGCGTCTACGCGGACTCCGACTGGTGGTGGTGGCTCGTGCCGTCCGGCTCGGACCTGGACCTGGCCTGGCCGCTGCCCGCCTGCTACGCCCCCGGCGCCGAGATCCCCGACCGGGGACCGCGCCTGGTCCACCACCCCGACGGCACCTCGCCCTACACCCCGCCGATCCCGCTCTACCTGCTGGTCTGCCAGCTGACGGGCACCGCACCGTCCTGGACGGCGCCCGCGGTGCGCAGCGCGCTCTGACGCGCGCGGACCGTGACGGCATAGGGTCGGGGTCATGTTCACCCCGCAGGGACCCAGCCTCCGCGAACTGGCCGTGCAGGCCCTCTCGTCGGTCGAGCACGGCTACGACCTCCTCGCGGAGAAGTTCGACGCGACCCCGTTCCGCACCTCCGACCGGGTGCTGAGCGCCGTCGCCGACGCCCTGGAGCCCCTCGGCCCCTTCGGTACGGGGCTCGACGTCTGCTGCGGCACCGGTGCGGGCCTCGACGTCCTCCGCTCGGTCTGCGCGGGCCGGATCACGGGGGCCGACTTCAGTACGGGGATGCTGGAGCGGGCCCGCCTCGCGCACCCGGACGCCACCCTGGTCCGCGCCGACGCCCTGGCCCTGCCGTTCGCCCCCGCCTTCGACCTGGCGGTCAGCTTCGGCGCCTTCGGCCACTTCCTGCCGGACGCCCAGCGCACCCTGTTCGCCCAGGTCCACGCCTCGCTGCGGCCCGGCGGCACCTTCGCCTTCCCGCTCCCGGCCCCGCCCCGGGTCGGCTCCCGCCCCTACTGGACCCTGTGGGCCTTCGACACGGCGATGCGCCTGCGCAACACGGTCCGCCGCCCACCGTTCGTCATGTACTACCGCACCTTCCGCCTCGCGGACGTCCGCACCCACCTGAGGGAAACGGGCTTCGAGGCCACCCTCCTCCCCCTGGAACCCCTGGGCCGCCGCGACGACGGCACCCCCCGCTGCCGACTGGTGGTGGCGAGGAAACCCTGACGGGACAGCACCCCGCCTCGCCCCGGAGGAACCCCCGCACCGAGGCCCTTTCCTCACGGGGATACGAGAAGTGCCGGTCGATTCGAGAGGGCTGGGGCGGTCGGGGACCTTTTTATGCAAGGACACGCATAGTCGCGTTCACGCATGGACGCGTAGTGCCACCCCCTCTACTGTCGGTGGGCAGGCGGCCCGAACGGGGTCAGAGCAAGGGGGTTTGATATGTCCGAACGTTCGGCACTCACCCGGCTCACGGGCACCGGCAACGGTGAGTGCGGAGAGAAGGACTGCCCGAACGTGTACCGCACGGCCACGGGATCGTTCGTCGTCCAGGGCGACGTGTCCGACGCCTTCACCCCACCCGCCGGGGAAGGGCTCGTGGAAATCCCGGAAGCGGTTCTCAGGGAGGCAATCCGTGCACTTGGATGGTGACGCGTGGAATGACTGCTTCGATTCCATGGAGCGTGAGGCGTGGCGGCTGGAGACGCTGCCCGTCTACACCATGCCCCAAGAGGCGGAGAAGCTGAAGCGCTTCCTCGCCGGGGAGAAGTCCCCGGACGATTACACGTCGGCCTGGATGGACGAGGTTCGACAATGGGCCTCGGAAGGGAAGAGCGTAGGCAGGGTGCACGTCGTGACCCGCCCGCTCTCGGACTACCTCCGGTTCGAGTTCGAGCATTACTACCGGCACCACGTGAAGGCGGGCGAGGATATCCGCATTCTCGACCTCTCCGACCGAGAGAACCCGGGGCTTCCGGGTCAGGACTTCTGGATGTTCGATGAGTCCAAGGTGGTCCTGATGAACTACCGGGCGGACGGGACGCAGATAAACCGGGAACTGTACGAGGGTGATCCTGAGCCGTATAGACAGTGGAAGCGGATTGCCGTTGCCGAGTCGGTTCCATTCCTGGAGTACGTGAGCGGGTGACGTTCGACCCTGAACAGCTGGGTCAGCCGAAGCATGAACTGGCGACCCTACTAAAAGAACTACGCAAGCGAGCCGGCCTCACTGGGGACCGGCTCGCTCGGCGTTGCAACATGTCCCCATCGAAAATCAGTCGGATCGAGAACGGGAAAGCCCAACCCAGCCTGCTGGACTTGGAAAGAATCCTCCGGGCCGTGGCCGCTCCGCCCGAAGTCATCGAAGAGGTCATCGCCCTCGCCAGGCTGGCCAACACTGAATGGCAAGACTTGCGCTCGCTGCGACGCAGGGGCCTGGAGAAGAAGCAGACCGAACTTGCGGCTCTTGAATCCTCGTGTACGGAGTTCCGCTTCTTCCTGCTCTCGATGATTACAGGACTGCTGTCCACCCCCGAGTACATCCGGGCCAGCCTTGCCCATTCCCCGACCGATGCCACCAAGACGATCGCGAGGAAGCTGGAGCGGCAAGAGGTTCTTTATGAAACGAAGAAGCGGTTTACCTTCATCTTGACTGAGCAGGCTGTGAGGTGGCCGCTCCTGCCCCCGGCTGCGATGGCTATGCAGATCGACCGGCTGGCCTCACTGACCCACCTTGTGAACGTGAGGCTCGGCGTCATCCCGATCGCGGGGCACAAGCCCATGGCTCCGATGGACACCTTCACCGTATATGACAACACTCTGGCCACTGTGGAGAACACGACCGGTGTCGTGATCCTGAGAGATCCAAGGGACATCGAAATGCACCTGGAACTGTTCTCCACGCTGGAGGGTTATGCGTTGTTCGGAGACGAAGTGCGAGCCTTGTTGGCGAAGTGGTCCGCCGCTTGCCGTTCATGATCTTTAGTCCATGACGGGAAAGAACCACACAGCCGCCGCTTTCCGGGGCAATGATTTCCCCCATGGCGGCGACCGAGCGAGACGAAACGAGAAACCGCGACAGCGGGGGCATGACTCTGCGAGTGTCGTACGACGGCGGTAGGACGTACGGCCCGGTGCGCACGGTGAAGGTGAGCCCGCGCAACGCGGTGATCTTGGGTTCGTCGACCACGTACCCGCCGTGCGGGTGCCCTCGGTGCGCGGCTCACCTGTCGCCGGGGTCGGCCTGATGTCCGGCTCGGGGCGGTGGGTACCGCGCTGCTTCGGCCGGTACCCAGGTCTGCTCTGCCTGGCGATGATCCTCGGAGACCCTTGCCCTGGTTCTCGTCGGAACCCTGGCTCTCCAGTAACCGCCGTCCTCGCCGCTTCCCCTTGTGCTTCCTGCCGGATTTCCGGTGGGAGTTCCCGAGAGAGAGGTAGTCCGATGATGGAAGAGAACACCGATTCGGTGACCCCCGAGGGGGGTGGCCTGCTCGTCGCGAAGCGGAAGATCATGGCCGCGCGCACCCGCGCCGAGCAGGAGTCTGACGTCAGCAGTGGCCGTTCCGACGGCAACGACTGACGGGAGCGCCCACGGTGCTTGACGCAGCCTCGTGGGCGGGGCGTCTGGGCGGGGACACGTTCCTCGCCCGGACGTACCACCGCTCCTACGCGCACTTCCCCAGGATTGCCGGCACGGCGGGCCTGTTCTCCTGGGACGACCTGAACCGGATCATCGCCACGCAACGACTGGAGCCGCCCCGGCTGCGCCTGTCGGTCGACGGCGAGATGGTCCCCCTTCACCGCTACGCCATCCCGACCACGAACCGCCGTGCGGTCACGTGGTCCCGTATCCAGCCGTCCGACTTCCACGCGCAGCTCAGGGACGGGGCGTCGCTCGTCCTCGATGCGGTCGAGAAGATCCACCCCGCCGTGGGGACGGCTGCTGAGGGGCTGGAACGCTTCCTGGGGACTTCCGTGCAGGCCAACGTGTACGCCTCATGGACCGGGCGGGAGGGCTTCGGCCGCCACTGGGACGACCATGATGTCGTCGTCGTTCAGTTGCACGGCTCGAAGCGGTGGCGCCTGTGGGGAACGACCCGTGAGGCGCCCACATTCCGGGACGTGGAGTCGCCGGAGGAGCCGGAGGGTGAACCGATGGCGGATCTCGTTCTGTCCCCGGGTGACGTGCTCTACCTGCCGCGTGGCTGGTGGCACTCGGTCACCGCTGACCAGGGGACGGAATCCCTTCACCTCACCTTCGGCATGGTTCCGCACACGGGCGCTGACCTGATGCTCTGGGTCGTCGATCAGCTTCGGGCGTCCCTCGCGCTACGCGGGGACATTCCACGCTTCGGCTCGCTGGGGGAGCAGTCGGACTTCATCGACGCCGTACGCCGTGAGGTGGCCGACATGATGACGGACCCCCGCCTCGTGGAGCGGTGGGCGGAGTCGATCGACACGACTGACCTGGGCCACGCGATTCCGTCTCTGCCCTACGTGGGCGAACTCCCCGCACGGTCGGCCATCACGGTCAAGCTCACCACTCCGAGGGGTCGTCTGACGGCGAACCGCGAACAGGGCACGGTCACCTTCTCGGCGGCCGGTACGGCGTGGGACTTCGCCGAGTCCGCAGCGCCCGCGCTCGGCACGCTGCTGACCAACCGGCCGACCACGCTCGGTGAACTCGCCGACTCCGCCGGACTGGAGATCGAGAAGGTGGCCGAACTGGTCTCCGTCCTCATCGACGGTCATGCCGTCGCAGTCGTGGGTACGGCGCTGTGACCGCCGCGCTCTCCCTGGGGACATACCGCGTGCGTGCCGTCAGCCAGGCGGCACGCACAGCCCTGGCCGCCGGTAGCCCCTGGGTGGACACGGCACCCAACTACGCCCATGGTCGGGCACATGAGGAACTGCGCCCGGTTCTCGGGGAGTACCCGACCGTGCGGGTAGCCGCGAAGACGGGGTTCTTCACGGAGGAGCAGGGCCGTACCGCCCTGGCTGAGGGCGTGCTCACCCGGGAAGGGGCGGCCGGTGGGCACAGCCTTGAGCGGGACTTCGTCCGCTGGCAGACGGAGCGGTCGTCGGCCGCGCTCGGGCACGCGGACCTGGTGTTCGTGCACAACCCCGAGCACCACGGATACGGCCTCGACCGCGCCGCTCCGCACGGGCGTGTGCGGGAAGCCTTCGCCGCGCTGGAGGAGTTCGCCCACGCGGGCAGGATCGGCGGGTACGGCGTCGCCACATGGTCGGGCCTGACCTCCGGAGTGTTCGGTGTTCCCGAGCTACTCGCACTCGCCCGGCAGGCGGCGGGTTCCGCCGAGCATCACTTCACGGGCTTGCAGATGCCCGTGAGCCTGGTCATGGACGGCCCGATCACACAGTCCCTGAACGGCGGTGGGCCGCTCGTGCAGGCGAAGGACGCCGGGCTGATCACGTTCGGCTCCGCTCCCCTGCACGGCGGTGAACTCCTCGATGCCATGACACCCGAACTGGTGAACCTCATCCGCCCCGGCCTGTCGGCCGCAGCCGCTGCCCTGCTGGCCGCTGGCTCGTGCCCTGGCCTCGATGTCGTCCTCACCTCCGCGAGCACCCGCGAGCACTGGGACGATGTGGCCAAGGCTCTGGCTGCGCCGCTGACGGCCCAGGAACTCAGGAGGGTGACGGATGAACTCGCCGGTGAGTGAGGAGGTGCAGACCCTGATGGAGGCCGCCCGCGACCGGGCGGCCAAGGCACTTGGCCTCACCTGTACGGGGCCGCTGGTGTGGGGCTTCCTCGGTGTCACTCTCGGACGCCGAGCGGAGGACCGGTGGCTACGGGTCAGCCGGACGGCGAAACGCAACGCGCGCAGGAAGGCGGGGGAAGGCATCGTCGGCGCCTCGGAGTTGGTCCCTGACGGCGTGTCCCGCCCCCACCTGTACGCGGTGCATGACTGGACTGACGGCGAGTGGGCCTTCGAGTCGGAAGTCCTGGACTACCTCACGCAACCCATCGTGTCCCCGGACCGGGCCGACATCGACCACGACCCTGGGTTGCCTGACGAGTGGTGGGCGGACCTTCGCCGAGCCCTTGCCCTGCTCGCTGGAGTGGAAGGGGTAAAGGTCACCGTCCGGGACGGCTGGGTCGAACGGGCCTTCCCACAGTTCCTCGGCGTCCCGGCCCCCGTCAAGATGGAACGGGTGACCGGTCACGGTGACCTGCACTGGGGCAACCTCACGGCCGCCCCCCTGTGCCTGCTGGACTGGGAGCGCTGGGGCCTGGTGCCCTTCGGCTACGACGCGGGGCTCCTCCACGCGAACAGCTTGCTCGTGCCCGACGTAGCCGCCCGCATCCGTAAGGAGTTCGCGCCGATACTCGACACTCCGGCTGGTCGAATCGGGGAACTCTCCGCGCTGGCGGAGATGCTGCAAGCCGTGGCCCGGGGCTGGTATCCGGAGCTGAGCCCGCGCCTACTCGCTCGCGCGGAGTCGCTCACGGGTGTTCGGCCTCCGGTCCCGGTGCACTCGGAGGTCACAGCCTGAAGGGATCAGCCCGCAAGAGATCTTCAGACCGTTGGTCACGGCGTTGGTCGTGCCACAGCCCGGAAACGCAGAAGAACCCCACCGAAGTGGGGTTCGTGCTGGTGTCCGAGGGGGGACTTGAACCCCCACGCCCGATAAAGGGCACTAGCACCTCAAGCTAGCGCGTCTGCCATTCCGCCACCCGGACAAGGTGTCTGCCGCACCAGGGTTTCCCCCTCGGCGACACACATAACTCTACCAGGGGTTTTCACGGTGGATGCCCCGCGTCCTGGCGCATATCCGGGCATACGAGAAGTGCCGGTCGATTCGAGATCGACCGGCACTTTTCCTTCGGTGTCCGAGGGGGGACTTGAACCCCCACGCCCGATAAAGGGCACTAGCACCTCAAGCTAGCGCGTCTGCCATTCCGCCACCCGGACAAGGTGTCTGCCGCACCGGGGCTTCCCCCTCGGCGACAACGCAACCGTATCAGGGGTTCGCGGTGACTTTCACCTGCGTTTCCCGTGGTCAGGCGGTGGGTCGCCCTCTTTGTCCGGCTGTGGGTGGAGAGGGGGAGAGTCCGGCGCCCCCCGACGCCGGTCCCCCTGGGGTCACCCTGGCGAGGGGGCGGGCGGGCGGCCACTCGCGGCGCGGAGTCCGTCAGGTCGGCGGAGGCCGGTGGGCGGGTCGGCGGAGGTCGGTGAGGCGGGCCGAGACCACGACGTTGCCCGCGTAACCGGTCCCCTCGGTGAACCGGCCGCCGCAGGTGATCAGGCGTAGCTCCGGAGTGCCCGTGTCGCCGTAGACCCGTGCCGCGGGGAAGGCGTCCTTCGGGACGACCTCCGCCCCGTACACCGTGAAGACCGCCGTCCGGCCGTCGCGGCGGGTGATCTCCACTTGGTGGCCCTTCCGGAGGGCGCCGAGGTCGTAGAAGACGGCCCGGCCGTTCGGGGTGTCCACGTGGCCGACGACGACGGCCGTGCCCCGCTCCCCCGGCGTGACCGCCCCGGTGAACCATCCGGCGAGCCGGTCGTCCTCGGGCGGCGGGGCCTCGATCCAGCCGTCCGCGTCCAGGCCCACCCCGGTGACCGGCGCGTCCACGCCCACGGCCGGCACCCGGACCCTGACGGGCGGCGACGCGGGCAGCGGGCCCGGTGCGGAGACCCGCGCGGCCAGGGCCGTCGTCCCGGGGCCCTCGGGCGCCGCCACCGCGACCGGCTGCGGGGGGCCGTCGGCCCGGAGTTCCTCCGTACCGCCGCGCACCAGATGGACGCCGACCAGGAGGACCACCGCGACGAGGCCCCAGGCGCCGTGTCCGCCCGCCGGTCCCGGCAGGACCGGGAGCGTCCAACGGCCCGGGGCTTCCGGGTGGTCCCCGGCCGTGTCCGGCGGGCGGTCCGTGTGCCCCGTGCCGTCCCACCAGCCCACGTGCGTCCTCCTCCTGGCGCCTGGTCGTCGGTGTGTCCGTGTGTGGCGCCCCTCCGTCCCGGACCTCGTCGCACCGGGACGGAGGGGCCGTGTGCGGCCCCCGGGTCCCGGTCGTCAGACGCGACGGCGGGTGAGGGTGATCGCGGCGCCGAGCGCACCGGCGATGAGCAGGACCCCGATGACGATCTCGGTGGTGCCCAGTCCCTCCGAGGCGGTGGCGGTGGCGGTGCCGTAACCGGCCTTCACACCCTTGTGGGCACCCGGCCGCATCCCGTTGTCGTGCTCGGGCCGGTACCCGTTGTCGTGCTCGGGCCGCGTCCCGTTGTCGTGCTCCGGCCGCATCCCGCTGTCGTGCTCCGGCCGGTACCCGCCGGTGTCTCCGTGGCCGCCGGTGTCTCCGTGCGCGACGGTGATTTTGGTGGTGCCGCGCTCGCCCTTGCAGTCGAAGGTGATCTCGTACTCGGTGCCCGCCGTGGCGTCGACGTCGACGGTCGCGGTGCCCGTACGGCCCTCGGTGAGGGTCACGGTCTCGAAGATGCCGGACGTGACGGTCACCGAGGGGACCTCGCAGCCGTCGGACGTGAGGGTGACGGTGCCGCCCGGGGCGACCGTCGCGGGGGTCGCCGAGAAGCCGAACGACGTGATGCCGTGGTCGCCCTCGTCCGCCAGGGCGGTCGGCGCCGTCACGGCCACCACGGCGGCGCCCAGCAGGGCGGCGGAAGCGGCACGTATCGCGCGCATGGCGTCCTCCAGATCGCGGGAGGGCCTGGACCGGAGAGCGATTCCCCGGCCGGAACGACGACCCTCACCGCGACCGAAGCTAGGTCCGCCCCCGGCCGCCCGCCACCGGGCGCCGCCGAACGGAGCAGGCGGCGCGGGCGGCGGGACGGAGGCGGGAGGGGACGCGTCGGAGGCCGTACGACGGGCTTCCCCGCCGTACGGCCTCCGTACGGTCCGTGTGCGGCCCCGCGCCGCCGGGTCGTCAGGGAATCCGGACGACCTGGCCCGCG
The DNA here is from genome assembly GCF_042754005.1 of Streptomyces sp. NPDC059247. Lineage (NCBI taxonomy): Bacteria > Bacillati > Actinomycetota > Actinomycetes > Kitasatosporales > Streptomycetaceae > Streptomyces > Streptomyces sp. NPDC059247. The sequence continues at coordinate 300,321 of NZ_JBHYZW010000001.1, read as the reverse complement.
TACGAGAGGTTTCCGCCGAAGCCGAAGAGGAGGACCGGCGCCCCGGAGGGAAGTTCGCCGCGCTCGACGAGCTTGGACAGGGCCAGCGGGATCGAGGCGGCCGAGGTGTTGCCGGAGTCGACGACGTCCCGGGCGACGATCGCGTTCACCGCGCCGATCTTCGCCGCGAGCGGCTCGATGATCCGCAGGTTGGCCTGGTGCAGGACCACCCCCGCGAGGTCCTCCGGCGCGACACCCGACCGCTCGCAGGCCCGCCGGGCCAGCGCCGGGAGCTGCTGGGTGGCCCAGCGGTAGACGCTCTGGCCCTCCTGGGCGAAGCGCGGCGGCGTGCCCTCGATCCGGACGGCGTGGCCCATCTCGGGGACGGAGCCCCACAGGACGGGGCCGATGCCCGCGACGCCCCCGGCCGGGTCGCCGGTGTCCTCGGTCGCCTCGACGATCGCGGCGCCCGCGCCGTCGCCGACGAGGACGCAGGTGGTGCGGTCCGTCCAGTCGGTCACGTCGGTCATCTTGTCGGCGCCGATCACCAGCACGCGCCGGGCGCCACCGGCCCGCACGGCGTGGTCGGCGGTGGCCAGGGCGTGGGTGAACCCGGCGCAGACCACGTTCAGGTCCATGGTCGCGGGCGAGGTCATGCCCAGGCGGGCGGCGACCCGGGCCGCCGTGTTCGGCGAGCGGTCGATCGCCGTGGACGTGGCCACGAGGACCAGGTCGATGTCGTCCGGGGTGAGCCCGGCCGTGGCCAGGGCCTTGCCCGCCGCGTGCGCGGCGAGTTCGTCGACGGGTTCGTCGGGACCGGCCATGTGCCGGGTGCGGATGCCGACCCGGCTCGTGATCCACGCGTCGTCGGTGTCGACCAACTCCGCGAGGTCGTGGTTGGTGAGCACCTTGGCGGGCTGGTAGTGCCCGAGCGCGGCAATGCGAGTGCCCGTCATACCCGGGACCCCCTCGGTGTTTCGATCGTCCGGCAGGATTCTCCAGTCTTGCCAGAGACTCATGGGTAACGGGTGACGTAAACCACCAAGATTCCCCCGTAACGCTTGGCCGACCGTGACAAGGGCCCCGGTGGGGCCCGGTCGCCCGGACGGTCGCCGGCGGGTCAGTTCTTCGGCGGGTCGATCATCTGGAGGGCGAGGGTCTCCGGGGGCGGCGCGAGTCCGGGGCCGCCCGCCGCCGTCCAGGCGAGGATGTCGTCGAGGGCGTCGTCGTCCAGCGCGAAGGCGATCCAGGCGGCCCGTCCACCGCGTCGCCTGCCCTCGGTGGAGGGCTGCACGACGACGATGTTGGCCTGGGCGCAGGGGCCGAGGCAGTCGCTCGTACGGACGATCAGACGGCCGTCGGAGGCCGCGGCGGCCTCCCGCAGACGGGCCAGTTGCCCCGTGTGGTCGGTGCCGGGGTTCTTGCGGGCGTCGCCGCAGCAGCAGCCGCGGCAGACGACGAGGGAGCAGGGGCGGGCCCCGTACCGTATCGGGACCGGGGTCACCGGGGGCCGTCCAGGCTGATCGCGGAGACGGCGGCGACCGTGCCGAGGCGGGGGAAGTCGAGGTCCACGGACGCCCGGTGCTCGTCGGCGGTGAGCGCGGACATGGCGTCCTCGGCGAAGACCAGGTCGTAGCCGAGGTCGGCGGCGGCGCGGGCGGTGGACTCGACGCCCAGGTTGGTGGCGATGCCGCCGAGGACGAGGGTGGTGGACCCGAGTCCGGTGAGCAGTTCGTGGAGTCCGGTGGCGTGGAAGCCGCCGAGGGTGCGCTTGACGACGACGGGCTCGCCGTCGTGGACGAGATCGGGGACCAGTTCGCTGCCGGGCGGCTGGGCGGCGGCGTCCGCGTTCGGGCGCTCGACCCGGATGTGGACGACGGGGGCGCCCGCCGCGCGGAAGGCGTCGGCGAGCCGGGTGGCGGCGGCGAGGACGTCGGTGCCGGGGCGGGGGGCCAGCGGCAGCGCGACGATGCGCTCCATCAGGTCGACCAGGACGAGCGCGGTACGGGCGGGATCGAGTGCGGGCATGGGAGCACCGTAGCGGCCGTGTTGATCGTTCCGGGGCGGTCGTGGGTGTGATCCGGCCTACGGCGGCGGCGGAGGAGGGAGAGCGGGTCGCGCTCGGGCGGGCGGGGCTCAGGCGGGCGGGTGGGACTCGGTCGGGCGGGTGGGGCGTTCCGGGACGTCTTCCGGGGAAGGGGGCCGGGGCGTCCGGGGCGTCTTGCCGGAGGGAGGGGGTTGGGGGCTTCCTGGGCCGTCTTGCCTGAGGGAAGGGGCAGGAGCCTTCCATGACGTCTTCCGAACGGGCCGCCGGGCCGTCTTTCCGGGCGGAGGGGCCGGGGGCGTCCGGGGCCGTCTCGCGGCGGGGCCGGGTCCCCGGGTCGTCAGGCCCCGGGGCGTCGGCGCGGGTGGCTCCGGGTCCGTCTCTCGCGGGGTTCCCCGAGGTCTCTCGGGGGATGTCCTGCCGCGAGCCCGGGATACCTCGGGGACGTCACGCGCCGGGGCCTCGTGCGCGCGGGCGAGCTTCCTGGGGCTCGTACGCGAGGGGGTGCGGCCACCCGGAGCCCGTGGGAGGGGCTCCGGGTGCCCGCGCCGTGTTCGCGGGGACGTCCGCCGTCGTCCCCGCGAACCGCGCTCACCGTGCCGGTGCCCCCGTCGCGGGCGCGTCCGTGTCCATGTCTGTCGAGGTGTCCGCGCTCGCGGCGGCGGAGACGGCTGTTCCGGTGTCCGTGGCGTCGGTGTCCGGCGACCCCGTTCCCGCCTCGTCCGGGTCTCCGGAGCGGCGGCGGGCGATGACCGCGCAGACCATCAGCTGCATCTGGTGGAAGAGCATCAGCGGAAGCACCGCGAGCGACGCCTGCGCGCCGAAGAGGACGCTGGCCATCGGCAGCCCGGCCGCCAGGCTCTTCTTCGAGCCCGCGAACTGGATCGCGATCCGGTCGGCCCGGCCGAAACCGAGGCGGCCGGACCCGTACCAGGTCACCGTCAGCATCACCGCCAGCAGGACGGCCTCGGCGACGAGCAGCAGACCGAGCCGCGCCGGGGTCACCAGGTGCCAGATCCCGGCGACCATGCCCTGGCTGAACGCGGTGTAGACGACGAGCAGTATCGAGCCCCGGTCCACCAGCCCCAGGACCTTCTTGTTCCGGACGAGGAAGCCGCCGACCCAGCGGCGCAGGACCTGGCCCGCCAGGAAGGGGACGAGCAGCTGGAGCACGATCCTCAGCAGCCCGTCGGCGGAGAGGCCGCCCATGCCGCCGCCGAGGAGCGCCGCCGCGAGCAGCGGGGTCAGGGCGATGCCCGCGAGGGAGGAGAAGGAGCCCGCGCAGATCGCGGCGGGCACGTTGCCCCGGGCGATCGACGTGAAGGCGATGGAGGACTGGATGGTGGACGGCACCAGGCAGAGGAAGAGGAAACCCCCGTAGAGCTGGGGCGTGAGGACGCCGGGGACGAGGCCCCGCGCGGCGAGTCCGAGCAGCGGGAAGAGGACGAAGGTGGCGCCGAGGACGGTGAGGTGGAGCCGCCAGTGCCGCAGTCCGTCGAGGGCCTCGCGGGTGGAGAGCCGGGCGCCGTACAGGAAGAACAGGAGGGCCACCGCACCGGTCGCGGTGCCCCCGACGACATCGGCGGTGGTGCCCGAGGCGGGCAGGAGCGCGGCGAGGCCGACCGTGCCGAGCAGCGCGAGGACGTATCCGTCGACGGGCAGCCAGGACGGCAGCCGGAGCGACGGGACACGGCGGGAGGTCGGGCCGGGCGTGCGGTCGGTCATGGGCTCCTCTGCTCTTGTGCTGCGCGGTGGTGCGTCGTGTTCTTGTGCTGCGCGGTAGTGCATCGTGCCTTGTGCTGCGCGGTGGTGCGTCATGTCCTGTGCTGCGCGGTGGTGCGTCGTGCTGCGGCGGGACCGGTGTCCCTGTTCCACGGGGCGGGCGGTGCGGCGCCCGTGGTCCTTGCGGGGCGGACTCCCGCCCTCGCGCCACGGCCGGGGTGGTACGTGCCCCGGCTCCGGCAGGTGCTCATGGCCGCCCTCGTCCCACGGGACGCGCGCGTGCCCGGTGCGAAGGGCCCCGCGCCTCGCCTCCGGGGACCCGCGCGTGCCCCCGGCCTCCGGGGACGGGGGCAGGCCCCCCATCCTGCTCCATCCGGCGGTGATCGGGAATCCCGTACAGCACTCTGACTGTCATCATGGTGCGCGATGAGCGCGGTACGGTCATCCCCGTGTACGAGCCCACTCAGCTGCGCACCTTCCTCGCCGTGGCCCAGACGCTGAGCTTCACCCGGGCCGCGGGCCGTCTCGGGCTGCGCCAGTCGACCGTCAGCCAGCACGTGCGGCGCCTCGAAGCGGCGACCGGGCGGCCCCTGTTCGTCCGGGACACGCACCGGGTGGCGCTGACCGAGGACGGCGAGGCGATGCTCGGCTTCGCGCGGACGATCCTCCAGGCGCACGAGCGGGCGGCGGCGTTCTTCGGCGGGACCCGGCTGCGCGGGCGGCTGCGGTTCGGGGCCTCCGAGGACTTCGTGACGACCCGGCTGCCGGAGATCCTGGAGTCGTTCCGGCGCGAGCACCCCGAGGTCGACCTGGAGCTGACGGTCGAGCTGTCCGGGACGCTCCAGGCGCGGCTCGCGGCGGGGCGGCTCGATCTCATCCTGGCGAAGCGGCGCGGTGCGGAGAGCGGCGGGCTGCTGGTGTGGGAGGACGCGCTGATCTGGATCGGGGCGCCGGGGCTGCGGCTCGACCCGGACCGCCCGGTGCCGCTGATCCTGTATCCGCCGCCGGGGATCACCCGGGCGCGGGCTCTGGAGGCGCTGGAGGCGGGGGGCCGGGCGTGGCGGATCGCGTGTACGAGTTCCAGCCTGAGCGCGAACGTGGCGGCGGCCCGCGCGGGGCTCGGCGTGATGGTGCACACGCGGGGCATGGTGCCGCCGGGTCTGGTGCCGGTCCCGGCCCGCGCGGGGCTGCCGGACCTCGGCGAGGTGGGCTTCGTACTGCGCGGGGGCGGCCGGGACGGGCCGGGACGGGAGGCGGCGGACGCCCTGGCGGAAGCGATCCTGGCGGGCGGCGACCGACTGCACCGACCGGGGTGAACGGGCGGCCGGTGGCGAACGGGAGGACCGGGCGGGCAGCCGGGGCCGGGGGCCGATGGGGCCGGGCGGGCAGCCGGGGCCGGGGCGGGCCAGGGCCGGGACGGGTGGGCCCGAGTGAGCGGTCGGCCAGGTCGCGCCCCCGTGTGCCGTACCCCGTACGTCGTGGCCGATGTCGTACCCCGTGAGGCGGAGGCGGCGGATCACGTGAGGCGGGCGCGATGCCGGAGCCCGTGGGGCCCGGCGGCCCGCCCGGAGGGGGTGACGCCGATCTGCCGGACCGGGCCCGGCGCCGGATCGGCCGGGACCCGCGACCGGTGCGCGGGTCGTGGGCCGCGCCGCTCCCCCCGGAGGGGCGATCATCGGCCTGCACCGGGTCGCGTGCGCGGTCCGTACAGATTCCGTGGAGATTCCCGGCCGGGGCCCGTACCGTCCGGTACGCGACGGCCCCTCCATCCTTGCGGTTTCCCTCCCCCACCCATTCTGACCTGTACGAACATGGAATGTCCCGGCTTGGTGAAGGCCCTCCCGCCGGGCAGTCGGGTGGGATACGGTCACCCCGCCGTACGGAGCGCGTCAACAGGCCGTTTCCAGCCACCGAGCCAGCCATGGAGCCGTCGAGGAGGAGCAGTGCGCGAGTTCACCGTGCCGCCCGTCGAGGCGGCGCCCCGGGCCGGTGGTCTGGCGGACCCCGTGTTCGCGCGGGGCGACGACGAACCCGGCCGGGTCGTGCTGGGCCGGAAGGGCCCGGACGGTGCCTGGTACGACGTGACGGCCGCGCGGTTCCGGGACGAGGTCCTGGGGCTGGCGAAGGGGCTGCTCGCGGAGGGCGTGCGGTTCGGCGACCGGGTCGGGGTGATGGCCCGTACCCGCTACGAGTGGACGCTGTTCGACTTCGCGCTGTGGACCGTGGGCGCGCAGCCCGTGCCGGTGTACCCGACGTCCTCCGCCGAGCAGGTCCTCTGGACGCTGTACGACTCCGGGGCCACGGCGTGCGTGGTGGAGCACGAGGACCACGCGATGACGGTCGGTTCGGTGATCGACCGGCTGCCCCTGCTCCGGCGGCTGTGGCAGTTGGACGCGGACGCGGTGGGCGAGCTGACGGCGGCGGGCGCGGACATCGACGAGGACGTGGTGCACCGGCACCGGCGGGCGGTGACCCCGGAGACGGTGGCCACGGTCGTCTACACCTCGGGGACGACCGGCCGCCCCAAGGGCTGTGTCCTCACCCACGCCAACCTCATGTTCGAGACGGACATGCTGGTGGGCCGGTGGGAGCCGGTGTTCCGGTCCCGGCCGGGCGAGCCCGCGTCGACGCTGCTGTTCCTGCCGCTCGCGCACGTCTTCGGGCGGACGGTGGAGGTGGCGGCGGTCCGGGGCGGGGTGAAGCTGGGGCACCAGCCGGTGATGACGGCGGACGCGCTGCTGCCGGACCTGGCGGCGTTCCGGCCGAGTTTCGTCCTCGCCGTGCCGTACGTCTTCGAGAGGGTCTTCCACGCGGCGCGGCGCAAGGCGGAGCGGGAGGGCAGGCTGGGCCCGTTCGACAAGGCCGTCGAGGTGGCGGTCGGCTACGCGGAGGCGCTGGAGCAGCGGGCCTTCGGGACCGGCCCCGGCCCTTCGGCGGCGTTGCGCGTACAGCACCAGTTCTTCGAGAGGACGGTGTACGGGAAGGTCCGCGCGGCGTTCGGCGGGCGGCTCCGGCACGCCCTGTCGGGCGGTTCCGCGATGGACCGGGGTCAGGGGCTCTTCTTCGCGGGGGCGGGGATCACGGTGTACGAGGGGTACGGGCTGACCGAGTCGTCGGCCGCCTCCACCGCGAACCCGCCGGGGCGCGTCAGGTACGGCACGGTCGGGCCGCCGGTGCCGGGGACGACGGTGCACATCGCGGAGGACGGTGAGGTGTGGGTGCACGGCGGGCAGGTCTTCTCCGGCTATCTGAACGCCCCGGAGGAGACGGCCGCCGTCCTCAGCGACGGCTGGCTGGCCACCGGCGATCTGGGCTCCCTCGACGAGGAGGGGTATCTGACGCTCACCGGGCGGAAGAAGGAGGTCCTGGTGACGTCCGACGGCAGGAGCGTCGCCCCGGCAGGGCTCGAAGAGCGGGTGCGGGCCCATCCGCTGATCGCCCAGTGCCTCGTGGTCGGCGACGACCGGCCCTATGTCGCCGCCCTGGTGACGCTCGACCGGGAAGCGGTGGAGCACTGGCTGGCGATGCGGGGACGGGCCTCCCTCGGACCGGCCGAGCTGGTCCGCGACCCGTCCCTGGAGAGCGAGATCCGGCGGGGGGTGGTGGCCGCGAACGCACTGGTCCCGCGGGCGGAGTCGATCCGCACCTTCCGCATCCTCGCTCACCCGTTCAGCGAGGAGCACGGGCTGCTCACCCCGTCCCTGAAGCTGAGGCGGAAGGCGATCGAGCGGGCGTACGCGGCCGAGGTCGAGGCGCTGTACGGCTGAGCCCCCGCCCGGCGGAGACGGTTTCCGGCGGGTCCGGAATGCGGGGCGGCCCGTGATCGTTGTCGTGGGGAGTACCCGTACCCGCCGTGGCGGACGTACGCCCGCCACGGCCAGCGACAACGTAAGGACCCCTCCCACGTGAGCACGGACAGCAAGGTTCCCCCGGTCACCCTGAACAACGGCGTCCGGATGCCGCAGCTGGGCTTCGGTGTCTGGCAGGTGCCGGACGACGAGGCCGAGACGGCCGTCGCGACCGCCCTGGAGGCCGGTTACCGTTCGATCGACACCGCCGCCGTCTACGGGAACGAGGAGGGCACCGGCCGGGCCGTCGCCGCCTCCGGGATCGCCCGCGAGGACCTGTTCGTCACCACGAAGGTGTGGAACAGCGACCAGGGCTACGACGCGACCCTGAAGGCCTTCGACGCCTCCCTGGACAAGCTCGGGCTCGACCACGTCGACCTGTACCTGATCCACTGGCCGACGCCCGCGAAGGACGCGTACGTCGACACGTACCGCGCGTTCGAGAAGATCTACGCGGACGGGCGCGCCCGGGCGATCGGCGTCTCGAACTTCCTCCCCGAGCACCTGGAGCGGCTGATCGGCGAGACGTCGGTGGTGCCCGCCGTCAACCAGATCGAGCTGCACCCGCAGCTTCCGCAGGCCGCGTCGCGCGAGGCGCACGCCCGGCACGGCATCGCGACCGAGGCGTGGTCGCCGCTCGGCTCGGGCAAGGGCCTCCTGGAGGTTCCGGCGATCGTCGCGATCGGCCGCAAGCACGGCCGTTCCCCGGCGCAGGTGGTGCTGCGCTGGCACCTCCAGCTGGGGAACGTGGTGATCCCGAAGTCGGTCACCCCTGCGCGCATCCGGGAGAACATCGACGTCTTCGGCTTCGAGCTGGACGCCGAGGACCTGGCCGCGATCTCCGCGCTCGACGAGGCCCGTCGGCTGGGCCCGGACCCGGCCGAGTTCAACGTCGGCGCCTGAAGGAGTCGCCCCCTGCGGCGCCGCGCCGTCTCCGTGGTGCGGCGCCTGCGGCGCGTCCGGGGCCGGTAGCCGTACGCGCCGGGCGACGATCGCGCCGCCGCCCGCTGACGGCGTACGGAACAGAGAGCGTGAGGAGTCGGAACGGTGAGCGGTACGCCGGAGCCCGTGGCGGAGGGTCTCTACCGGGTGCGGAACGTGGGCAGTGGTCTGCTCCTGGAGGTGTTCGAGGGCTCGACGCGCAGCGGGGCCAGGGTGCGGCAGGCCGCCGACGACGGGACGGCCGGGCAGCGGTGGCACATCCTGCCGGTGCCGGGCGGAGGCGGGCTCCACCATCTGGTCAACGCGGCGGGCGGCAAGCGCCTCGACGTGGCGAACGCGTCCACGGAGAACGGCGCCCGCGTACAGCAGTGGCGGGCGAACAACTTCGGCGCCCAGGAGTGGATCATCGAGCAGGACCTCCAGTCGCCCGGCACGGTGGCCCTGGTGAGTTTCGTCAGCGGGCTGTTCCTGGAGGTCGCCGACGGTTCCACGGAGCCGGGCGGCGATGTGCGCCAGTGGGAGGACACCGACTCCCCGTTCCAGTGGTGGCGGCTGGAGCCGGTGTCCTGACCCGTGGGGCCGGAGGGCCGGTCCGTCAGCCCTTGCGTGCCGTGTGGACCGTACGGGCCGTCAGGTGGAAGAGGTCCGGGCGCCGGTGGAGGGAGAGCGCGTCGGCGGGGTCGAGGAGCCGGTCCAGGGTCGCGAGGTCGTCGGCGTCGAGACGGGTGCCGACCCCTTCCCTGAGCCGCTCGTAGTGCATGACGGCCAGGTCCCGTACGACCGGGGCGACCGGCGCCGGGACGTCGGTGAGGAACGTACGGGTGCCCGAAGGGGTGAGCCCGGCGCCGGCGAGGAGGGCGCGCCAGTCGTCCGGCTCGTCCTTGCTGTCGGGGAGTCCGGCGCGCATCTCGCCGAACCAGTCGGCGTGGACGGCGTCGAGACGCGCTTCGAGACCGGGGCGGCCGATGCCGATGTGCCAGGGCAGGTGACGGGTCGGCAGACCGCCCTCGACGAGGACCATCAGACCGCCCGGGTTGAGCAGCCCGGCGAACTCGGCGAGCGCGGCCCGCTGGTCGCCGAGGTGGTGCAGGGAGTTGCCGGCCCAGATCAGGTCGGCCCGCCCGAGACCGGCGATGCCCTCGGGGAGTTCGGCGTGCAGGGTGGAGACCCGGCCGCCGAGACCGCGCGCCCCGGCGTGCCGCAGGGCGCGGGCGAGGAGTTCCGGGGCTCCGTCGACGGCGACCGTCTCGGCCAGCGGGAAGGCCTCCGCGAGCAGGGCGGTGACGACGCCGGGGCCGCTGCCGACGTCGAGGACGCGGCGGACGCCGGACACCGGGGCGAGAGTGCCCAGCCAGGCGGCGGCCTCCGTGTAGGCGGGGCCCGCGAGCTCGGCCTGGCGCTCCAGGGTGGGCGCCAGTTCGTTCCAGTCCAGGTGGGTGCTGTCGTGGGGGCCGTGCCCGTGACCGTGCTGGTGTCCCTGGCCGGGCTGGTGGTCCTGGTGATGTCCCTGGCCGGGCTGGTGGTCGTGATGGGACGCGCTCTGCTGACTCATGGGACCAGGGTGCGCCGGACCGGCCGTATCCGCGAGAAATGTTGCCGGTACGGCAAATCGTTCCCGGGGTTCCGGGAGGTCACGGGCCGGTGCGGTGCTCCTGGGGGCTGATCCCCCGGACCCGTTTGAAGGCGGCGCTGAGGGCGAAGGCGCCGCTGTAGCCGACCTGCCGGGCCACGGACTCGACGGTCGCGTCCGTCTCGCGCAGCAGATCGGCGGCGAGCGCGAGCCGCCAGCCGGTGAGGTACGCCATCGGGGGCTCGCCGACGAGGGCCGTGAAGCGACGGGCGAGCGCCGCCCGGGACACGCCCGCCTTCGCGGCGAGCGAGGCCACGGTCCACGGGTGGGCCGGGTCGTCCTGGAGCAGCCGCAGCGCCCGGCCGACCAGCGGGTCGCCCATCGCCCGGTACCAGGCGGGCGCCTCGGCGCCGGGCCGGGAGAACCAGGCCCTGACCCCGGCGATGAGCAGCAGGTCGAGGACCCGGTCGAGGACGACGCTCTGGCCGGGTTCGTCGCGGGCGATCTCCTCGTCGAGGAAGGGCATCAGGGGGCACCGCCACCCTTCGGCGGGCAGGTGCGCGAGGTCCGGCAGGGCGTCGAGGAGACGACGGCCGACCTCGCCGTCCATCCGGTAGGTGCCGACGAGGACGGTGGTCCGCCCGTCGGGGGCGTTGCCCCAGGTCCGGACGCCGAGCCGCATGGACTCGGCGAGCGGCTCCCCGGTGAGGGTGGTGCAGGCCCCGTCGGGGCCGATGAGGGCGCGGGGCGTCGCGTCCGGGGCGTCGGCGACGGTGTACGGCTCCGGTCCCCGGACGACGGCGAGGTCGCCGGGCCGCAGCAGGACGGGGGCGCCGGTGCGGGGGACGATCCACGCCTCGCCCTCGGTGACGCACATCAGACAGATCGGCGCGCCGTCCTCGACGCGCACGGACCACGGCGGCTCCATGACCATGCGGAGCAGGAAGGCGCCCCTGGCACGGGGTCCGTCGAGGAGTCCGGCGAGTGCGTCCATGGGTCGCAAGGGTAGGCGGGCGGACCGGTGAGACGCAGACGCAGGGGGGAGAGACGGCGGAGCATGGGCGGTACGGGCCGTGGGCGGGAGTCTTGAACCATGACGAAGCAGACGGACGACACGCGGAACACGCAGGGCACACAGGACACGGAGGGCACGCTTCACGCACAGAGCGCGGGTGCGTCCCAGGACTCTCAGGACTCTCAAGACCCGCAGGGCACTCAGGGCACTCAGGGCACTCAGACCGTGCTCGTGACGAGCGCCACCGGCAAGACGGGGCGGCGGGTCGCCGAGCGGCTCGCGGCGCGCGGGCTCACCGTCCGGGCCGGGGCCCGGCGCGGTCCCACCCCCTTCGACTGGGAGGACCCGGAGACCTGGGCGGCGGCGCTGCGGGGCGCGGACTCCGCGTACGTGGCCTACTACCCGGATCTGGCCGCGCCGGGCGCGGCGGAGGCCATGGAGACCTTCGGGCGGCTGGCCGTGGAGGGCGGGGTCCGGCGGATCACCCTGCTGTCCGGGCGCGGGGAGCCGGAGGCGGCGGTGGCCGAGGAGGCCCTGCGGAACGCCACCGAGGGGGTGGAACTGGCCGTCGTACGGGCCGCGTTCTTCGCGCAGAACTTCTCCGAGGGGCTGCTCGCGGAGGGGGTGGCGGCGGGCACGCTCGTCTTCCCCGCGGGGGACACGGGCGAGCCGTTCATCGACGCGGACGACCTCGCGGACGTCGTCGTGGAGACCCTGACGGACGACGCCCACGCGGGGCGGGCGCATGACCTGACGGGGCCCCGGGCGGTGGACTTCACCGAGGTGGCGGCGGAGATCTCCCGCGCCTCGGGCCGTCCGGTGGTCTACGAGCCGGTGTCCGGGGAGGCGTACGCGGAGCTGCTGACGGGCTTCGGGCTTCCCGCGCCGGAGGCGGAGTGGGTGGCCGCCCTGTTCGCGTCGCTGCTCGACGGCCACAACGCCTCGGTGACGGACGGGGTGAAGCGGGTCCTCGGCCGCGAGCCGCGCTCGTTCACGCGGTACGCGGACGGGGTGTGGGGCGGGAGCGGCGCCTGAGCGTCGGGAGGGGAGCCCCGGGGCCCAGGAGGCGGTCGGGGCCACCGGGGCGCGGGGGAACGTCAGGTCCGGGCGTGGTGGACGGCTCGACGTCCGGAGCGGCTGGCGCCGCCGGGGCCGTTCGGCCGCCGGAGACGCGCGGCGCTCCCCCACGGGTCGGCCGTCCCGTCCGGGGGCGACGGCCGGAGCACGCCGTCCGGGGGCGGACGACGCCGTGGCGCGGTCGGGGTCGGCCCCGTACACGCGCGGTCCGGTCGTGGCGGGTCGCCCGGTGCCGGGGGCCGGTCAGGGCCGCAGGGTGCGGGCCGGGCCGGTCAGGGTGCGGGCCGGGCCGGTCAGGGTGCGGGCCGGGCCGGTCAGGGTGCGGGCCGGGCCGGTCAGGGTGCGGGCGCCGGGGCCGGTACGGGCCGGGGGACGGTGCGGGGTCGCGGCGGTCCGGGGCTCCCCGCCCCGGGTCCGGTCGTCGTGCGCGGTCCGGCCTCGTGGCCGGGCGCGGTCTTCCCGTGCGGCCGTCCTGGCGCGGCCGGGGCGGGCCGCCGGGTCAGTGGGCGCCGTGGCCGGGGGCGATCCGTTCGACGCGTTCGGCGAGGGCGAAGTCCTTCTCGGTGACGAGGCCGCCCGCGGAGTGGGTGCTCACGGAGAGGAGGACGGTGTCGTAGCCGAGGGTCAGGTCGGAGTGGTGGCCCAGTTCCTGCTGGATCTGGGCCACGTGGACGACCAGCGCGGTGGCCGCGAAGTGGTCGGCGAGACGGTAGGAGCGGGTGAGGCGGTCGTCTCCGGCGGACCAGCCGGGGAGCTCGCGCAGACGGTCCTCGATCTCCTTCTGCGACAGCGGCTGTGTGGGCACGGCGGTGCTCCCTCCGGTCGGGCGGTACGGGTGAAGGACGGGGGTCCCCGGGGGAACGTACCCGGGCGTGCCTCTGGGATACCGTCTGGCCATGACGACGGTCGTGAGCGACACGGTGGCGGGGGTGGGACCGCTCCTGCGGGGGTGGCGGGAGCAGCGGCGGCTGAGCCAGCTGGAGCTGGCGCTGCGCGCGGACTCCTCGGCGCGGCACATCTCGTTCGTGGAGACGGGCAGGTCGCGGCCGAGCGAGGAGATGGTGCTGCGGCTCGCCGAGCACCTGGAGGTGCCGGTGCGGGACCGGAACGCGCTGCTGCTCGCCGCCGGTTACGCGCCCCGGTACACGCAGTCGCCGCTCGACGCCCCGCGTCTGGAGACGCTCCGGGAGGGCATCGAGCGGCTGCTGCGGGGGTACGAGCCGTATCCGGCGCTGGTGGTGGACGGTTCGTACACGGTGGTGGCGGCCAACCGGGGCATCGGGATGCTGCTCGACGGGCTGCCGGAGCATCTCCTCACCCCGCCGCTGAACGCGATGCGGATCACCCTGCACCCGGAGGGGCTGGCGCCCCGGATCAGGAACCTGCCGGAGTGGCGGGGTCATCTGCTGGCCCAGATGGAGCGTCAGATCGGGCTGGCGCGTTCGGAGTCGCTGCGCGCGCTGTACGCGGAGGTGGCGGCGTATCCCGTGCCCTCGGGTGCGGACGACGGCGCGGCGGGGGACGGGGGCGCGGCGGACGGGGACGCGTATCCGTACTTCGCGCTGCCGTTGCGCGTCGAGCACGACGGGCGGGTGCTGTCGTTCGTGTCGTCGATCTCGACGTTCAACACCCCGCTGGACGTGACGGTCGCCGAGCTGGCCATCGAGACGTTCCTCCCGGCCGACCCGGCGACGGTCGCGTATCTGCGGTCGCTGCCTCCGTTCGAGGACGTCGACGGAGTCCGGGAGGGGACGGCCTAGCGTCCGGCGGCGACGGCTCGCAGGGCGGTCCACTGGAGTGCGGCGAATCCGGCGACGGTGAGCGCCTGCACGGGGGTCCAGAAGAGGCCGGCGGTGGTCGGCTCCAGCCAGGCGAAGAGGGCGACGACGCTCAGGACGGCCCAGAGGGCGTTGGCGTCGACGACCAGCTTCACGGCTGTCGCCGGGGGCTCCGGGCGGGTGGCGAGCAGGGCGACCACGGCGGCGAACGCGGTGAGGAAGAGCCCGAGCCCGAGGAGGAGCCCCGGGTCGACCCCGAGCAGTTCCCCGAGGGGGCCGGAGGCGACGGCGTAGGCGATGCCGTTGGCGCCGGTGACGACGGCGTCGAGGGCGAGGAAACGGCGCACCGCGGTCTGGGGGCGGTCGGTGCGGGCGAGACCGGCGAGCAGGGCCTGGGACATGGCGGATCACCCTCCATGGGGGACGTTCGTGCTGGTGGTGGTCCCGGAGCCCGAGCGGAGTGCGCCGCCCGGGTTCCGGTGTCCCTGAGGATGCCGGGCGGCGCGGGGCGGGTCGATTACGCGCGAGGTAATGCGGGGTGGCCGGGGTCGTTCAGTACGCGGCCGGGCGGTGGCCGATGTGGGTGCGGAGCCGGGCGGTGTCGGCGGCGGTCCAGCCGGGGGGCGGGAGGACGGCGGCCCAGCCGTCGACGGAGCCCGCGCCGTAGCGGTGTCCGTGCGGGGCGTCGACGCCGTACGAGACGGCCATGTCGACGGAGGTCTGCCAGAAGGTGACGAAGGGGAACCAGCGGATCTCGGGGGTGATGTCGGGGCCGAGGGGCCGCCGGAGCCAGTCGGGGCGGCTCAGGAGGAGGTCGGGCGACCACCAGACGACGGGGTCGGAGGCGTTCTGGAGGTAGACGGCCCGGGGCTGTTCCCAGCGGGCGTCGGGGCGGGCGAGGTCGGTCTCGGGGAACTGCGCGAAGCGGATGTGGCGCCCGTCCCGGTACTGGGGGCGCCAGACGGGGCTGCCCGGGTCGCGGTCGCGGCGGATCTCCCGGGAGATCGGGGAGAAGTTCGGGGTGCCCAGGAGGAGGGCTCCGTCGGTGGAGGCGAGGAGGTCGTCGGCGCTGTCGAAGGAGGCTTCGACGGCGTAGGCGCCGAGGCTCTCGCCGGTGACGACGAGGCGGGGCCGGTGGTCGGCGGGGAGCGTGTCGAGCCGGGCGCGCACGGCGTCGAGGAGGGCGCGGGTGGCCTGGCCCGCCTTCTCCTTGTCGACGAGGAAGGAGACCCAGCTGGGCAGGTACGAGTACTGGACGGCGACGATCGCGGTGTCGCCGCCGTACATGTACTCCAGGGATTCGGCGACGTTCGGGTCGACCCAGCCGGTGCCGGTGGTGCCCGCGACGGCGAGGACCGCGCGGTCGAAGGCTCCGGTGCGTTCGAGTTCCCGGACGGCGAGGCGTGCCTGCGCCGCGAACGGGCGGTCGTCCTCGAAGGCGGCGGGCAGCGCGGAGGGCACGTAGACCCGGACCGGGTCGCGGGCGGGCCGTCCGGTCCAGGCGGTGAGATCGTCCCGGGTGGGGGCGGAGCCGGTGAAGTTGCGGCCCTGGTAGCCGAGGTCCGCCCAGCGGAGGAGGGAGCCCGGCCCGCCGGACACGTGGCGGGAGCGGGGGTGGTGGATGCCGTCCTTGGTGTCGCCGTTGGCGGCGGCGGAGACGCGGTCGGCGATGTCGACGACCCCCCGGTCGAAGACGACGTCGCGGACGCCGACGAGGACCAGGAGGGTGGAGAGGACCGCGCCGACGCCGAAGGCCACGGGCCGGGGCAGGAGCCTGCCGAGCTGCCGTATGAGGGTGGCGGCGGCGAGCCGGACGGAGCGGGCGACGAGGAGCCCGAGGAGCAGCAGGCCGAGCGCGATGAGCGCGATCATCGGGGTGTGCCAGGTGAGGGCGGGCGGAAGGCCCTGGAGGGCCCGGAGCTGGCGCTGCATCCGGGCGCTCTCGGAGATGAGCCAGACCGTGAGCAGGGGGGTGAGCAGCCAGTACGCCTGCCAGCAGCGGGCGCGGAACCGTTCGGGCGGCCGTCGGGACACCAGGGCCCGGACGAGCCAGGCGAGGGCGGAGCCCAGGGCGTATCCGATGGTGGCGGTGATGCCGCCGACGAGGCCCTGGAGGTACCAGGGGCGGGGCACCAGGGAGGGGGTGAGGCTCGACCAGAGGAAGACCGTGGCGAAGCAGAGCGCGATCAGGTCGGGCCAGCGGCGGACGCGGTACGAGGGGTCGGGGCGGTCCAGGTAGGGGTGGCGGGCGAAGGCGAGGAGCCGGTCGGCGGCGCGGCGCGGGAGCGCGGGGCGGGGCCCGTCCGGTGGGGTGCCGGGCGGGCCGGAGGCGGGTCCGGCGGACCGATCGGGGCTGGTGTTCCGGTCGGTCGAGGTCATCGGAACAGCCTCGTACGTCCGTCCACCGGTACGCAAATCGGATTCACCGGGCCCGCGTCGGTCGGTGCGGGGGCGGTCAGGTGCCCGCGGGTCAGCGGGTCAGCGGGTCAGCGGGTCAGCGGGTCAGCGGGTCAGCGGGTGGGATCGTCCCGGTGTGTGGACGGCTCGGGCGCGGGGGCGGGCTCCGGGGCCGGGGTGGCGGGCTCGGACGCCAGGCGGTCGGCGCGCTGGGAGCGGGAGGCCTCGGCGCGGAGCAGGGCCTGGAGGACGGCGAAGGGGTCGACGGGCATGACGGGGCTCCTCGTGGTGCGGGGGGGGGTGATGGGGTTGCCGCTGGAGACCGGGTCTCTCAGCAGCGCATCACCACGCACCGGGGCGCTTCGCCGCGCGGGCCGGGTACGGGGGCGGGGGCCGGGGTCCGCGGGGGCCGCCGTCCGCCGTGGTGCGGGAGCGGGGGCCGGCCGGAGTACAGGCCGGTGGCGTGCCGTCGGGGGCGCGGGGGCAGCCCGGTCACCGGGGCGGTGGGCTCGTAGGTCTCGGTCCCCGGGTCGGGCGCCGGTGCGGCGGTCGCGGAGCGGGCCTCGGCGCCGCCGGTGGACGTGGCGGCTCCGGCGCCGAGGAGCGCGGCGAGGACGAGGAGCAGGGCGATCCAGCGGTGCCCGCCGCGGTGCGCCGGACGTGTCCGGAGGCCCGCCGGGGTGGCGGGCGCGGCGGGCGGTCCGGACGTGGGGCTCATGGAGATGCGTATTGCCCCGTGGCGGCGGCGGGCCGACGTCCGGGACCGCAGATCCGCCCGGTCGGGCTACACCAGGGGCGTCAAATTCACCCGATCCAGTGATCCGAGGGGTCCAACCCGTGTGGCCGGGCGACGCCGGTCGGATGCCCGTCCAGCGCCTCCCCTCCCGGACCGGGGGCCGCACCGCCGAGTCCGTCCAGCACCTCCCCTCCCCGACCGGAGGCCGCACCGCCGGGGCCGGGTGACGCCGGTCGGACGCCTCCGCCGGGGCCGTGTCCCCGGTCTCAGTCGCGGTCCGCCGAGGACGCCGCCGCCCGGTGCCTGCGGGCCGACATCCAGGCGTACACCGGCACGCCCGCGAAGAGGAACAGGACGCCCTGGTAGACGGCGGCGTGGCCGGAGCCCGCGACCAGCCAGAGGGAGAAGCCGAAGGCGGTGAGGGCGAGGAGGGTGTCGCGGACGAGGCGGGCGCGGTTGACCCGGTCGGGGCGGCCGGAGAGCAGGAAGTAGAGCTGCGCGGCGGCGGAGAGCAGATACGGGACGGTCGCGGTGAAGGTGGTGACGAGGACGAGGGTCTCGAAGACGCGCGGGTTGCCCGAGGTGTAGTTGTAGACGGTCAGCAGCGAGGCGAGGACGACGGTGACGGCGACGCCGACCGTGGGCACTCCGCGCCGCTTGCGGGTGAAGGCCTTCGGGAAGAGTCCGTCGCGGGCCGCCGCGTAGGGGGTCTGGGCGCTGAGCAGGGTCCAGCCGTTGAGCGCGCCGAGCATGGAGACCAGGGCCATGCAGGCGACGGCCGTACCACCCCAGGAGCCGCCGAACATCAGGTTGACCGAGTCCGTGAAGGGGGCGGTGGAGGAGACGAGCCGCTCGTGCGGGACGGTGCCGAAGACGGACAGGGTGGTGAGGAGGTAGAGCAGCGCGGCGGCGAGCGTGCCGAGGACGGTGGCGCGGCCGACGTTCCGGCGCGGGTCGCGGACCTCGCCCGCGCTGACGGCGGCGGACTCCACGCCGAGGTAGCTGAAGAGCAGGATCGCGGCGGAGGCAGAGACCGCACCGAGGGCGCTGCCGCCCTCCGCGTGGAAGGGGCCGAGGTTGGCGCTGTCGAAGGCGAAGAGGCCGCCGACGGCGACGAGGAGCAGCGGGACGAACTTGAGGACCGTGGCGACGACCTGCACGGCGCCGACGTAGCGGGTGCCCGCCAGGTTGGCGAGGGCGGGGAGCCACTGGATGAGCAGCGCGGCGGCGATGGTGGCGGTGGTCGAGCCGTGCACGGGCAGCAGCACGTCGAGGTAGCCGACGGCGGCGACGGCGAGGGCCGCGTTGGAGACCCAGGTGGTGATCCAGTACGACCAGGCGGTGAGGAATCCGGCGAAGTCGCCGAAGGCCTCGCGGGCGTACACGTAGGGTCCGCCGGTCTTCGGGTGGCGGTGGGCGAGGCGGCCGAAGACCAGGGCGAGGGCGATGGCGCCGAGGGTGAGGACGCCGAAGGCGACGAGGCTGATCGTGCCGTAGCGGGCGACGGAGGCGGGCAGCAGGAAGATGCCGCCGCCGATGATGTTGCCCATGACCAGGGCGGTGGCGACGGGGAGTCCGAAGCGCCGGGCGTGCCGGGAGTCGCCTTCGTCGGTGCCGGGGGCCCCGGCTGCCGTGGGGTCCGCCGGTCCGCTCCGGGGTGGCGTGGTGGCCGTGCTCATCGGGTGGTGCGCCTTCCGTCGTACATTCCGGACCATCGTCCGGTAGCGGCGAACAGGCATCCAAATCAATGCTTTTTGTCCTGTACGACCGGCCCCTCGACCGGAAGAAGTGATTCCGATCCGTCCGTGGACGGCGGATCCTCCACCGGCACCTGCGGGCCCTCGCACTCCCTCAGCCAGCGCCGCAGCACCCGGTGCACCTGCTCGGCACCGGCCAGCTCCTCCCCCGGGCCGACCGGCGCCGACAGCTCCGGCGGCGACAGGAGGAACGGCCGCGTCTGCTCGCCGCCGAGCCCGCCGTGCGAACCGATCTGCTCCTCGAAGGCGTGCACCGCCCCCGTCACCGGGTCGTACATCGAGTTCACCATCACGTCCGCGACGTGCGGGAAGCCGTCGGTGCGCCGCACCGCGTCCGCCGCGCCCGGCCCGAAGACGGCCAGCGGCCCGGTGTCGTCGAGCTCCGCGACCGGCACCTCCGTGCCGTCCCCCGCCAGCACCACCGAACCGTGCTCGGCGCTCGCCACCAGCACGAAACCGATGCCCGGATGGTGCGCGAGGGTCCGCAGCAGCGCCGGGTGGCGCCGCTCGATCTCCTCCCGGGTCATCCGGTGCGGCACGTCGGGGAAGGAGATCAGCCCGAGGTTCCCCGAGGCCAGGACCACCGGCTCCGAGGACCGGGCGGGCAGCTCCCGCGCCGACTCCCCCGTCTCGTCCACCGGCCGGTGCAGCGCGAGCCGCAGCGCGTCCCTGGCCGCGTCCCGCGCCTCCGAGCCGCTGCGGGTCCGGCGCACCCGGCGCGGCACGGGCAGCCCGCACCCGGCGCGCACCAGGTCCTTCAGCGTCAGCCCGTACGCCCCCTCGAAGGTCTCCCCCGGGCTCTGCCCGTGGTCGGAGAGGAGCACGATCCGGTACGGGCGCGGGGCGTGCTCGGCGACCGTGACGATCAGCCCGACCGAGCGGTCGAGGCGCCGGAGCACCTGGTCGGTGTCCCGGCCGTGCGGACCCGAGTGGTGCGCCACCTCGTCGTAGGCCACCAGGTCCGCGTAGACGGCGGTCCGCCCGGCGAGCATGTCCCCCATCACCGCGGAGACCACCACGTCCCGTTCCAGGACCGTCGCGAAGGCGCGCACGAAGGGGTACGTGCCGCCGCGCGAGACCCTCGGGGTGTCGCGGCGCAGCAGCGCCCGGGTCGACTGGACCGTCTCGCGCAGGCATTCGGTGACGAACGACCCGGCCGTGCGGACGGCGTTCGCGGGGTCGGAGAAGTACGCGAAGTAGCCCGCGCGCGAACGGTTGCGGGGCCCGCGCCGCCCCGCCATCGACAGGACGAGCGCGAGCTGGTCGGCCCCGCCGCTGAACAGGTTGCCCCGGGACGCCCCGTCGAAGGTGAGGAGCCCGCCGTCCCCGGTGCGGCGCACGGCCCGGCGCTGGAGCTCGACGGCGGAGGAGGGCCGGTTCGACACCATCAGGCGGCCTGTGTCCTTCTCGTACCAGCGGAAGGCGGGCACGTCCTCGTTGGAGCCGTGCAGGATGCCGAGCTGGCTTGCACCGGTCTGGCTCGACCAGTCGGTGCGCCAGGGGGTGAGCCGGTGTCCGGTGTCGAGGAGGCCCGCGACGGTCGGCATCAGGCCGTCGGCGACGGCCCGGCGCAGGACGCGGTGGCCGACGCCGTCGAGCTGGAGGAAGACCGTGCCGGGGGTGTGTTCCGGCACGTCCCCCGGCGCGCGGGGCCGGGTGCGGCCGGTCAGCCGGTAGAGGCGGCGGCGGTAGGCGTCGTCGTCCCGGACGGCGAGGGCGGTGGAGGTGGCGGAGGCCACGGCGGACATGGCGGCGGCGACCACGACGGCCGTCTCCGGGTTGGCGGCACCGCGCCCGTCGGGGATCAGCCAGAGCGCGACGAGTAGCAGCGAACCGTTCAGGAAGAAGACGAGGAGGCCGAGGACGAGCGCCGGGACGAGCAGCAGCGCCCGGACGAGCAGCGGCCACACGAGCGCGCCCAGCAGACCGAACGCGCCGGCCGCCGCGGCGGCGGTGAGCGCCGTCCGGGTGAGGCTGTCGCCGTCGGCGGACTGGAGCTGGAAGTCCGGGAGGACCCCGGCGAGCACGAGCATCGTGAGCGTGGACACCGCCCAGACGACGACCACCCGTACCAGCGCGCGGCCCGCGGTCCGCCAGCGGTCGGCGCCGCCCCATCGCCCGTCACCCACGCCGGCCTCGCCTTTCGCCCGTTACCTGCCCCAAGCGTGGCACAACGCCCACGGGCGGCGGCGGAAAGAGAGCGCGGGCGGGGCGTCTGGTGTGTCAGGTCGGGCCCGGTCAGACGCCGTCGTACCCGGCCGTCGGCATGGAGAGCCGCCGGTGCACCCCGGCCTTCGCCGCCGCGTCGTAGGCCGGTTCGTCGAGCGAGACGGTCTCCACGCGTACGCCCCTGCGCGCGCACTCGGCACGGAATCCGGGCACGGAGGTCACCGCGCGGGCGAGGACCCGCTCGCTGGCGGCGACGAAGAGGTCGACCGCCCCCGCCTCCACGTCCGCCCACAGCTCCGCGTGGTCGGGCCGGATGCCGTAGAACAGCAACTGGCGGGCGACCACGTACCCCTTGTCGCGCGCCCAGCGGGCACACACCGCGTGCTGGCCGCGCGTGTCGACAAGGAAGGGCTCGCTGTCCAGTTCTTCGAGCGGGGTGAGACTGGCGATCGCCGCCACCCGAACGTCGTCCATGGCCCGACCCTACTGCGGTCCGGGACCGTCGAACATCCTCCGGCGCCCTCCCCGGACATTTACCCTCGTTACGGAGGTACGGAACGGCGCCGGACATCGTGAACGGCGACCCGGCCCCCGAGGACGGAAGGCGGCACGCCGGTGGAGGTCACCTGGTGGGGTCACGCGACCTGCACGGTCGAGGACTCCGGGGTCCGTTTCCTCACCGATCCGCTGTTCGCGCGGCGGCTCGCCCATCTGCGGCGGCGGCGCGGGGCCGCGCCACCGCCCGAGGCGGTCCGCGCCGAGGCCGTCCTCGTCTCGCACCTGCACGCCGACCACCTGCACCTGCCGTCGCTAGCGCGGCTCGCGCCCGGCACCCTGCTGATCGTGCCGCGCGGCGCCCCGGACGCCGTGCCGGGACTGCGCAGGCTCGACGGGCACGGGCTGCGGCTCGCCGAGGTGGGGCCGGGCGACACCGTGACGGTGGAGGGGGTGACGGTACGGGCGGTGCCCGCGCGCCACGACGGACGGCGGCTGCCGGTGGGACCGCACCGCACGCCCGCGCTCGGATACGTCGTCGAGGGCGAGGCGCGGACGTACTTCGCCGGGGACACCGGGCTCTTCGACGGCATGGCCGAGGCGGTCGGACCGGTGGACGTGGCCCTGCTTCCGGTCGGCGGCTGGGGCCCGTACCTGGGTCACGGGCACCTGGACGCGGGCCGTGCCGCGCAGGCGCTGGCGGCGCTGTCCCCGGCGGCGGCGGTGCCGGTGCACTACGGCACGTACTGGCCGATCGGTCTGGAAGGGGTGCGGCCGCACGAGTTCCACTCGCCGGGCGACGAGTTCGTCCGGCACGCGGCGCGGCTCGCGCCCGGGGTGGCGGTCCATCTGCTCGGCCACGGCGAGCGGGTACGGCCGGAGGTCGCCCGGTGATCGACGGGTTCACCCGGATCGCGGCGGTCGTACGGGAGCTGCCGCCGGAGTCGACCCAGCAGGCGGTGGGGTACCCCTCGCTGTTCCTGCTGGTGGCGCTCGGCGCGCTGGTCCCGGTCGTGCCGACGGGCGCCCTGGTCAGTTCGGCGGCGGTGGTGGCCTTCCACCAGAGTTCGCCGTTCTCCCTGCTCTTCGTCTTCCTCGTGTCCGCGGTCGCCGCCTGCCTCGGCGACACGGCCCTGTACTGGCTCGGGCAGCGCGGGGTCCGCTCCCGCAACGGCTCGCGCTGGCTGGAGGCCCTGCGCGGCCGGGTGACGCCCGAGCGGCTCGCCCACGCGCGGGAGCGGCTCGAAACCCGTCAGGTGTCCGTCCTGGTCCTGTCCCGGCTCGTACCGGCCGGGCGCATCCCCGTCATGCTGGCCTGTCTGCTGTCGGAGATGCCGCTGCGGCGCTTCGTGCGCGGGGACGTGGCCGCGTGCCTGGCGTGGGCGGCGACGTACCAGCTGATCGGCGTCCTGGGCGGTTCGCTCTTCCCCGAGCCGTGGCAGGGGGTCGTCGCGGCGGTGGGCCTGACGCTGCTGATCAGCACCGGGCCCGCGCTGTGGCGGCGGGTGCGGCGGCCGAAGGGCGGGGCGGGCGGGGACGCGGGCGGGGCGCCCGGGGCGGGGGCGGGGGCTTCAGGGGGCGAGCACCCGTGAGCCGCCGACCGGCAGGTCCCACAGGTCCTCGCGGGGCAGCCCGGCCCTCTCCCAGGCGGCCCTGACCCGGGCGAGCGGTTCGAGGACGGGTTCGGACGACAGCACGAAGGTGGCCCAGTGCATCGGGGCCATCCGGCGGGCGCCCAGGTCCTGATGGGCGCGGACCGCCTCCTCGGGGTCGGTGTGGACGTCGCTGAGCCACCAGCGGGGGTCGTAGGCCCCGATCGGGAGCAGCGCCAGCTCGATGCCGGGGTAGCGCCCGCCGATCTCGGTGAACCAGTGGCCGTAGCCGGTGTCCCCGGCGAAGTGGACCCGGCGGCCCGCCCCGTCGGTGAGCACCCAGCCGCCCCACAGGGAGCGGCAGGTGTCCAGGAGGGTGCGCTTGGACCAGTGGTGGGCGGGGACGAAGTCGAAGCGGACGCCGTCGAGTTCGGCCGCCTCCCACCAGTCGAGTTCGGTGACCCGGGTGAACCGGCGGCGGACGAACCAGCGGCCGAGCCCGGCGGGGACGAACAGCGGGGTGTCGCGGGGCAGCCGTTTCAGGGTCGGCGCATCGAGGTGGTCGAAGTGGTTGTGGCTGATGACCACGGCGTCGACGGGCGGCAGGTCCTCCCAGCGGACGCCGACCGGGGTGAGCCGGGCGGGGGTGCCGAAGATGCGGCGGGACCAGACGGGGTCGGTGAGGACGGTGAGTCCGCCGACGCGCAGCACCCAGCTCGCGTGGCCCGCCCAGGTGACGGCGAGGGTGTCGGGACCGGCGGGCGGCAGCGGGCCCGGTTCGAAGGGGAGCAGGGGGATGTCCCTGAGCCCTTCCGCGCGGGGCCGCACGGCGCCCTCCCTGGCCAGCCGGGCCAGGGCCCGGACACCGGGGAGGGGGGCGGTGAGCCGGTCGGCGAAGGTGCGGGGCCAGTCCGTCCGGAGCCGCCCCAGGGGCTGGAGACCGGCCCCGACGTCCGGACCGGGGCGGTGCGGGGTCAGGGGGGCCCGCGCGGGGTCGGCCGTGCGTTCGGTCATCTGCGGGCTCCGTTCCGCGCGGGATGGAGGGGGCGGGTGTTTGAGGGAGGTGCTTGAGGGGGGCGGGTGCTTGAGGGGGTACGGCCACCGGTCGTACGGGGCCGGGCGTCGCCGGGGTACGGGGCCAGGCCGGGGCCCGTACCGGCGGCGGGCGGGGCGGGGTGTCCGTGGGGCGGGTCATCCGAGTTCCTCCAGGGCCGCGCCGAACTCCGCCAGTCTCCGGGCGACGTGCGGGAGGCTCAGCGGGTCGTCCGCCGCGAGCGTCTCGGAGCGCTCCCGCGCCGTCGCTCCCAGGAACATCCCGGTGCCGAACCGGACGCGCAGGGCCCCGAGTTCGTCGCCGAGGCGCTGGCCGCCGACGGCGGGGACGCCGAGCCGGGCGGTGAGGTGGTCCTCCAGTTCCAGGGAGTCGGTGACGCCCCGGTCCGCGAGCCCGGCGCGCAGCGGCCCGAGGTCGGCGTAGAGGTGTCGGCCCGCCCTCGGGGGCCGGGCGAGGCCGCCCGCCGCGAGGACGGCGCGGTGCGCGGCGGAGGCGAGGGCGCCGTGGATCGCGGCGGCCCGGCGGGCCCGTACGGTGACGTCCTCGGGCTCGTCGAGGGCGTGCGCGGCGGCGGGGGCCACGGGCCCCGGGACGACGGCGCCGAGGACCGTGAGGACGTCCAGGACCCGGGTCCTGTGGTCGCTCCAGCGGTCGGCGCGGGCCGGGCCCACGGGCGGGAAGCGGGCGACGCCACAGGGCCAGGCGGCGGGGGTGAGCGCGCCCGCGAGGTCGCCGAGGACGGTGACCTCGCCGGGGCACATCTCGGCCGGGCTGAGGAACACGTCGTCCCCCGGGTGGTGCAGGGTGTCGCGCCAGGTCTCGTCGCTGATGACGTGGAGGCCCTCGGCGACGGCCGCCTCGCACGCCTCGCGGACGGTCTCGGGCGGTGCGACGGTGCCGGTGGGGTCGTCGGCGACGGAGAGCAGCAGGACGCGCGGTGTGCCGCCCTCCGCCCGGACGCGCCGGACGGTCTCCAGGAGGGCGTACGGATCGGGGACGCCACCGCACTCGGCGGGCGTCGGCACGTGGTAGGCGGGGCGGCCGATGAGGCGGGCCTGCGGGGTCCACCAGGCGGGGCAGGGCCGGGGCAGCAGCAGGTCGCCGCCGTGCGCGGCGAGCAGGGCGAGCAGCAGGGCGGGGGCGCCGGGGGCGGCCACCACGTCCTCGGGGTGGGTGCGCAGCCCCCGGCGCCACCAGTAGCCGGAGGCGGCCTCGCGCAGGACGGGTCCGCCGCCGGGGGGCTCGGGGGCGGTGCGGTCCGCGGCGGCGGCGAGGAGAGCGGCGAGTCCCGGCAGGACGGGCAGTCCGGTGTCGGGGCCGGGAGGGCCGTGGCGCACCGGGCCGCGACCGTCCGGAGCCGTCTCCCTCATGTCCCGTACCTCCTGGACGCATGGGGGCGCCGGGACGGCACCCCCATGCCCTTTATACGAAGGTTCTCCCGTTCTCGCCGTTCCGGGGGGCGGATCGGAGTCGTATCGGGGCTATATCGGGGTCGTATCGGGCGACGGGCGGGCGGCGCCCGGGGGAACGGCCCGGGAGTGCGGTCCGGGAGTGCGGTCCGGGGTGGGGGTACGGGTACGGGGTACGGGTCAGGTCAGGTCAGGTCAGGTCAGGTCAGGTCAGGTCAGGTCAGGTCAGGTCAGGTCAGGTCAGGTCAGGTCAGGTCAGGCGACGGTGACCGGGTGCCGTACGACCGCGTTGAAGAGGTACCCCTGGGTGTTGTGGACGGCCCGCTCGGGCTGGGTGTTGCCCGCGGTGTCGGTGGTGCGGGAGAGCAGGGTGACGGGCCCGGTGCGGTGCGGGCGCCAGGGCGCCGACCAGCGGACCCAGCCGTTCCGCCGGGGGGTGTCGAGGAGCCGGGCGGGCCGCCAGCGGGCGCCGCCGTCGGTGGAGACCTCGACGGACCGGACGGGGGCCAGCGCGGACCAGGCGCGGCCGGTGAGCCGGTGCGTACGACCGGCCTCCAGGGCGGCGCCGAAGGGCAGGTGGAAGGCGGACTTGAGGGTCTGGCGGCCGATGGGCTCGCTGCCGCCCTCCGGGTGGGCGGGGCCGAACAGCCGGTACCAGTCGGTGGACCAGGGCGAGGTCAGCGGGCGGGTGGACACCTCGATGTCACCGAGCCACTTGATCGAGGCGATGCCGACCCAGGAGGGCACGACGAGCCGGACGGGGTACCCGTGGTCGTACGGGAGCGGCTCGCCGTTCATCTCGTACGCGAGGATCACGTCGTCGAAGGCCTTGGCGACCGGCAGCGGGCGGCGGACCCGGCCGTGGTCGACGCCGCCGGAGACGTACGGGGCGTCGAGACCGCGCGGCTGGAGGGCGACGGCGTCGCGGGCGATCCCGGCGCGGTGGAGCACGTCGGAGAGACGGACACCGCGCCAGCGGGCGGCCCCGACGGCGCCGAGGGTCCAGGAGGTGCCGGTGACCGGCTCGCCCTGCTGGCTCGTGTAGAGGCTGCGGCCGTTCCCGGCGCACTCGATCAGGGCCGTACGGGTGACGGAGGGCAGGTCGCGGAGCTGTCCGTAGCTGAAGTGGACCGGTCCGCGGCCGTGCAGTCCGTCGCCCCAGAGGGTGAGGCGCCAGTCGGCGGCGTCCAGGACCGGGGTGGTGGTGTGGTTGCGGACGAAGAAGCGGTCGTTGGGAGTGAGGAGCCCGGCGTCGCCGAAGGCGTCGAACCGCGCCTCGGCGTTGGTGCCCCGGACGGTGAAGTGCTCGGCGGGGAGCGCCTTGACGATGCCGGGGACGGTGACGCCGGGCGCGGTGGGCGCGGTCGTGCCGGACGCGGGGGTGGCGGTCGTGCCGGACGCGGCGCGGGCGGGAGCGGCGGCGGGTCCACCGAGCGCGGAGGCCGCCGGACCGGCCGCGAGCAGGGTGAGCAGGGTGCGGCGGGCGGGCACGGGCGGGTGCGGCACGGGACTCCTCGGCACGGGAAGCGACGGCCCGCCGGGCGGCGGCGCGGCCCGATCCTAGGGGCGCGGGGGCGCTCGGGACGGTCTGTTCACGCGGCCGTCACACGCGGGGCCGGCAGACCGGGACGGAGGGGACGGACGGGGCCCGGCCTCGGTCCCGGCCTTGATCCCGGCCCCGGCCCCGGTCCCGGCCTCGTGGAATCCCGGAGACCTCGACGCCCGCGCGGGCCGACAATGCGGCATGACGAGACCGGCACAGGCACCTGTCCCCGCGCCCGCACCCGCACCCGCACCCGCACCCGCACCCGCGAACACGACGGACGCGCACGCGCGATCGTTCGTCCCGGCGGTGGTCCGCGAGGCCCTTCCCGAGGACGCGGCGGGCGTGGCCGCCGTGCACGTCCTGTCCTGGCGGGCCGCCTACCGCGAGCTGCTCCCCGGCCCGTATCTGACCTCCCTGGACGTGGACGAGCGGGCCGCCCTGTGGCGGGCCCGCCTCACGGCCCCGGACCGGCCCCGGGTCCTGGTCGCGGTGGGCGCGGGCGGGCGGACGGTCGCCTTCAGCTGCTTCCGGGCCTGGCGGGGCGAGGGCTTCGCACCCGGGAGCACGGCCGAGCTCGCCGCGCTGTACGCCCTGCCGGAGGTGTGGGGCACGGGTGTCGGCCGCGCCCTGCTCGGGGCGTCGACGCGAGCACTGGCACGGGACGGGTACCGCACGGCGGCGCTGTGGGTCCTGGCGGGCAACGCGCGGGCGCGCCGCTTCTACGAGGCGGCGGGGTGGCGGCCGGACGGGGAGACCGTCCGGGAGGAGACGGGCGGTGTGCTGCTCGACGAACTCCGCTACCGGAAGGCGCTGTCCGGCTAAGCCGCACTCCCTCGCATGTCCATATCTCAAGACGCAGATCTCACGATACGACATGAGTGCGTACGGTGACGGTACGCACCCACACCGAGGGAGTCGCTTCCATGACACACGCCTCCGCCCGCGAGACCGCCGTCTACACCCACGGCCACCACGAGTCGGTCCTGCGCTCGCACACCTGGCGGACCGCCGCCAACTCCGCCGCCTATCTGCTGCCCGAGCTGCGTGCGGGGCTCGACGTCCTGGACGTGGGCTGCGGCCCCGGCACCATCACCGCCGACCTGGCGGCACTGGTCGCGCCCGGCCGGGTGACGGCCGTGGACGCGGCCGTGGACGTCCTGGCGAAGGCCCGTGGCGTGGCGGAGGAACGCGGCCTGGAGAACGTCGGGTTCGCGGTCGCCGACGTCCACGCGCTGGACTTCCCCGACGACTCCTTCGACGTCGTCCACGCCCACCAGGTGCTCCAGCACGTCGGCGACCCGGTGCGGGCGCTGCGGGAGATGCGCCGGGTCTGCCGTCCCGGGGGTGTCGTCGCTGCCCGCGACAGCGACTACGGGGCCTTCGCCTGGTACCCCGAGCCGCCCGCGCTCGACGACTGGCGGGACCTGTACCGGCGGGTCGCCCGCGCCAACGGCGGCGAACCGGACGCGGGGCGGCGCCTGTTCTCCTGGGCGCGGGAGGCCGGCTTCACCGATGTCACGACGACGGCCGCGACCTGGTGCTTCGCCACTCCCGAGGAGCGCGCCTGGTGGAGCGGCCTGTGGGCGGACCGCACGACGGGATCGGTCTACGCGGACCTGGCGGTCTCCGGCGGCCACACGACGGCCGACGCGCTGGAGTCGATCGCGGACGCCTGGCGGGAGTGGGGCACCCGGGAGGACGCCTGGTTCCTGGTCCCGCACGGGGAGATCCTGTGCCGGGTGCCGTGAGGGAAGAGGGCGAGCGGGGCGCGGTGGGCAGAGTGCTGTGAGCGGGGTGCGGGTGCGGGCTCCGGGTGCGGGCTCAGGGTCGGCCCTGACCCGGCTCAGGGCTGGCCCGGGCCAGCCCTGAGCCCCGGTTCAAGCCCGGGGATCGCTGTTCGGGCGGTCTTCGCCCGGGAGGCGGGACGGGCCTCGTGGGCGGGGCGGCGGTCCGGAACCCGGCGTCGGGGGCGTCGAGAAGGTCTCACGGAGACAGGCGCCACAGGCCCCGGCGAATCGTGGCCCTCCACGCCGGAAGCGCGGATGCCCGCACCGGCACTCCTGCGTCGCCCAGGCCGTCCCCGCCCTTCCCCTCACCGCCCCTCCGGCGCGACCACCGCCACCGCCACCGCACCCGTCCCGATCAGCTCGGCCGCATCCTGAACTCGTAGGCGTGAGGCAGGGGTTCGTCGGTGAGCCGGGCCCACACCTCGCCGATGACCTCGGCCCCCTCGCTCAGGTCCGCGACCTCGAAGCCCGCGTCGAAGACCGCGCGGGCCTCTCCCGTACGCCCCTCGGCGAGCAGGAGACGCGCTTCGAGGAACCGCAGGGCCCCGGCGCACCGGGCGCGTTCGGGCAGTCGCGCCCAGAGGGACCGGGCCCGGTCCACCGCGCCGACGGCCAGCAGGGCCTCCACCGCCTCCCGGCCGAGCGCGGCGGCGAGCCGCTCACCGTCCGCACCCTCCCCGGGCTCTCCAGGCTCCCCGGGCTCCCCCGCCTTCCCGCCCGACCCCTCGGAGGCGGCCGTCCGGGTGGCGTCCAGGTCAGCGAAGGCCTCCGCGAAGCGCTCGGCCGCCCGCTCTCGATGCCCGTCCTCCTCGTCGGCGACGGCCAGGCAGCGGAGCAGCGGCCAGCGCGCACCGGCCTCCTTCAGGCCCCGTTCCCAGCTCCGTACCGCCTGGGCCCGGTCACCGGCGTGCCACTGGGCGATCCCGAGGTGGTACTCGGTGGCGGGGTCGGCGGGGGCGGTCTCCAGCATGTCCCGCCAGGGCGCGGCGACGAGCGGCGCGCCCGGGGCGGCGCCCGGGGCCGGAGGCGGCAGGACGCCGGTGCGGAGCAGCTCGCGCCAGGGGTGCTGGTCCGGCCCGAGGGTCGATTCGGGGAACGGCGTACCGGGCAACGCGTACTCCCCGCGCAGGACTTCGAGGGCTCCCCAGCCCGAACCGGCCGCGAGGACCTCGTCCGGCTCGGTGTCGGCGGCGCCCTCCCGCCAGGCGGTGTACGCGGCCTCGACCACGGCTCCCGGCAGCGCCCCGGCGAGCCGTTCCTCCACCTCGGCGCGGGCGGCGGTCCAGTCGTCGCCGAGCGCGGCGGCCGGGTCGGCGGCGAGCGGGCCGTACGCCTCCAGCCAGCTGAACTCCTCGCCGCCCGCGAGTTCCAGGTGTTCCAGCTGGGTGCGGGCGAGACCCGCCTGGATCTCCGCGTAGCCGGGCGTGCCGGGTTCCGTCAGCCACTCCTGCCAGCGCCGCCCGCCGCGCCCGGTCCCCCAGACGAAGAGCTTGCGCCCGCGCAGCGCGTCCGTGGAGGTCTGGACGAGTCCGGTGCCGTCCGCGTCGAGGGCGGCGATCCAGCGGCGCCGCCCCTCCGGCAGGTCGTAGAACCAGTCGGCGGCGTGGCGGCTGCGCGTCGGGTGGGAGCGGTCGGTGCCGTCCTCGGTGACCGGCACGGGGACGGCCCGTAGTCCGCGCTCGTAACCGTGGTGCCAGGCGGTCGTGGCGGGGGCCAGGACGCGGCGGTCCTCGGGCACGGCGGTGTTCGACCACCAGTAGACGGGTGCGGTGCGCTCGTGGGGGTTGCGGACCCGGACTCCGGCGTACAGGAAGCCGGAGTCCTCCGGGAGCCACAGGTCCACCTGGAACGGCAGGTCGCGCAGGCGCTCCCACTCCCAGAGGCGGAGCATCGGACCGCCGTCGGGCGCGCGCACGACGGCCGCGTGGAGGGGCGAGCAGGACAGGGTGGTGTGGCCGGTGGCGCCGATGTTCCACTCGACGCCGCCGGAGAACCAGGCCCCGTTGAGCGCGAAGGCCGCGGGCTGGAACACCGGGTTGCGGTAGAGGAGTTCGCGCCCGGTGGGCTTGTGGTGGAGGGAGTACAGCCGTCCGCCGAGCCCGGGGAGGACGGTCGCCCTGAGGTGGTCGTTCTCGATCACGATCGTGTCGATGTCCGTGGGGGTGCGGTCGCGGCCGTAGCCGTCGCGCACGGGGGTGGGCAGCAGGCTCCGCAGGGGCGCCCGCCCTATGCCCCGGGCCATGTCGCGCGGGAGTTCCGCGAGGGTGCCCGCGTCGACCGCGTGGGCCCCGGCTCCGGCGGGGTCCCGCAGTGCGGGAAGGGGGTTGTCCGGGCCCAACGGGGCCGCGGGCAGCGTCAGTACGGCACGTCGTACGGTCGTCATTGGGCCATGGAACACGTCTGAGCCCGTCCTGACCAGGGGTTCTCCGCATCAGGCTTCGGTAAAGGCGGGAGTGCGGGGGCGTCCGGAAATTCCGGGCGGACCGGGCGCGGCCCGTCGTACCGTGGACGGTCGGCCGGCCGCCCCGAGGCCGGGCACCAGGGCACAGGGAGTACGAGGAATGGGCACGCAGCACACCTACCGGGTCATCGTGCGCGGCACCTTCGACGGTCTTTCGGAGGAGAGCCGCGTCCGGCTGCTCGCCGAGTCCCAGGAGCACGGGATGACCGCGATGCGGTTCACGGAGGAGGGCTCGCTGGCCTACGACCGGACGCTGAAGCACTTCTCGTACCGTCTGGTCGTGGTCTCCGACGCCGAGGACGGCGACGAGATGGCGGGCGCGCTCGCGGAGGACCGCGTCGAGACGACGCTGAAGGAGCTGGGCCACGGGTACAAGGGGCTGCGCTCGACCGTGACCGACCTCGACACGATGAAGATCAACTACAAGCGGTGAGGGCCGCGCAGAGGGTCCGTACGGGGGGTCCCGCGCGGAGGTGCGTTCGCCCGAGTTCCGCAGGGGGCGCTCGCCGGGGTTCCGTGCGGAGGGGTGCTCGCACTGGGGCTCCCTTCCGAGCGGGCTCCCGCCGGGTTCGACGCCGAGGGGGCTCCGTCAGGCCGGTGACCCGGCCGGGTCCTCCGGGGCGGTGATCGCCCAGCGCTCGTGGTCGCGCCAGGCCCCGTCGATGAACAGCATCGCCGGGGAGAACCCTTCGAGCCGGAAGCCCGCGCGGCGGACGAGCGCGCGGGACGCGGTGTTGCCCGGCTGGATGTTCGCTTCGAGGCGGTGCAGGTCCAGGGGCCCGAAGGCGTGTCCGAGGAGCAGCCCGAGGGCTTCGGTGAGCAGGCCGCGCCCGGCGGCGTGCGCGAAGGCTCCGTAGCCGAGGGCGCCGCTGCGGAAGGCGCCCCGGACGATGTTGTTGACGTTCAGGAAGCCCGCGATGCCGTCGTCCGCGTCCCGCTCGCACACCAGGAACCCGGCGCGCGCCGGGTCCTCGACAAGGGCGCTCGCGTACGGGGCGTACGCCTCTGCCGTGCACGGCGGGAACAGCCACGGGCAGTGCAGCTCCCGGCTCTCCCGGGCGCGGGCGGTGAACTCCGCCGCGTCCTCCGGGGCGAAGTGCCGCAACCCCACACGGGGCCCCACGACGAGGAACCGGCCAGGATCATCGGACATACGGCCAGGGTAGGGCGCGGGGCTGCTCGCGGGCGGGGTGGGGTGAGGTGGGGGAATCGACGGAGGGCGGGGCGCGGCTGCTGGCGGGACGGGAGCGGTTGGCGGCGGGCTGGGCGGGGCGGGAACGGTACCGGCCGCCGGAGCCGGAGAGTTCGGCCGCCGGAGCCGGAGCGGTCCGATGGCCGACCGTCCGCACCCGGGCCGGACGGGACCGGTGCGCGGAACCGGACCGGCGCACGGACCCGCTCGGCATCAGACGGTCCGCACGGGACCGGGCCATCACCGCCGCCGGACCGACGCCGGGACGGGACGGCTGGGCCGCAGACCGTCCGGCGGGGTCCTGACGGCCGACCGGAGCCGGGACCGTCCGTGGGCCGGGGCCGACCGCCGACCGTGGCATCGACCGGACCCGGGCCGGGCCGTCGACCGGACGACGTCGTCGCGAGGCGTACGGACGCCAGGGCGCCGGGCCCCTCAGCGGCGGGCCGTCCGTACGCGGGCCGGGCAGGTCTCCCCCTTGCGTACGACTCCGATCATCACCGTGGTCCGCCGGTCCAGACTCGTACCGGCCGCCGGGTACTGCGTGCAGACCCGCCAGTTCGGCGGCCACAGCACCCGCCGGTCCCGCCCGCTCACGTCGTGGACGTCGAGCCGGGTACGGCGGTCCAGGCGGGTGAAGACCCGCCACAGGCCCCGCCCGAGGAAGTCCGGTACCGGCCTCTCCCCGGCCTCCTCCCAGGACGCGGCGGTCTCCTCCGCCGAACTGACGGCGACGGCCGCGAGCGCGAGGACCGCCCCCGCGCCCACGACGGCCCGCCGTCTCACTTGCGCCTCCGGGCCGCGAAGTAGTAGCCGCAGGCCGCGCCCAGCAGCGCCGCGAGCAGCAGGGCTCCGTACAGCGGCATCGTGACCTCGGGGATCAGGAGCCGGATCTTCACCTCCCGGGTGTTCTCGAAGATGAAGACGAGGGTGAGGATCGCGACGACGATCATCACGATCCGGCCCGGGGTGAAGGAATCGGCGAACCTGGACCTGCCCCCGCCCGATGTCCGTGACGTCTCCTTGGGACTCATGTCCGGCCCTCTCCTCCGTCGTGCCGTCGGTCGTACCCGGCCACAGCCGTGGGACCAGAATGGGCCGGACGGCACCTCACCGTGATGGTGAGCAGAGCCGTACGGGTGACTTGTCAGACAACACAGGCCGACTACGGTGGTGCCCGGCACCGGCGGAACGAGGGCCGGCGACGATGACGAGGAGCAGCTGTGGCGGTCAGCGGACACCGGCGGCGCCCAGTGGTGGCCCTCTACGAGCGGATCGCGGACGCCGTCCACGACGGCACCTACCCGCCGGGCTCGACACTCCCCTCCGAGCCGAAGCTCGCCGCCGAACTGGGCGTGAGCCGCCCGGCACTGCGCGAGGCGCTGCTGCTGCTCCAGGAGGACGGTCTGCTGAGCGTGCGGCGCGGAGTGGGTCGCACGGTCAACGACCGGCCGCCCCGGCGCGGCTTCGAGCAGATCCAGCCCCTGGAGGAGCTGATCGGGGCGGGGGCGCCGCTGCGCGTACGGGCCCTGCTGCGGACGGTCGAGGAGCCCACGGACTTCACCACCCAGCACCTGCTCGCCCCCGCCGGGGCCGAGCTGCGGTTCTGGGAGTCGCTGCTGACCGGGGAGGGCACGGCGGCGGCCCTGAGCCACGAGTGGGCGGCCCCCGACGAACTGCTCGACCAGGTGCACCCGGAGTTCGCACGCGCCCTGCGGGCGGCGGAGCCGGGCACGGACACGGGCGGCGGACGGACCGACGGCGGACCGGACGGCGGTGGAGCGCGGGGGGACGCGCGGGCCGGTACGGGCAGCGGTACGGGCCCCGGCGCGGGGGGCGGCGGCAGGGCCGGGGCCGGTACGGCGGGCGGCCGGACCACCCGGCACGGAACTGCGGTCTCGATGCTGTCCGTACTGCTCGGAGCCTCGCGCGAGACGGCGCTCGGCGCGCACAGCGGGATCACCGCGACGCTGCTGGGACGGCGGCGCGGGGAGCAGCTGCGACGCCCGGCGGACACGCCCGCCGTCCTCGTGACCCAGGTCGTCCGGGTCGGCGACACCCCGGTGATGGCCGCGAAGCACATGCTGCCGACGGGCGCCCCGACACTGCCGGTCCTCCAGTCCCACTGACCCCGGGGCCCGGGGGGGCGCGTGCGGGGGACGCCGGGGGCGGGGAGGCGCGGGCCGCCCGCGCGAGAAGGCCTCGGCTACGGCCGCACCTCGGGAAGGGCACGTCCGATCCCTCGGAGTACACGGGTCCCGCGCCTCGGAAGCACCCGGTCGAGCACCGGGGAGCAAAGCCGCACCGGCCAGGCACGGATGCGCGGACCCAGCACCGGCAAGGGCAGGGTCAGCGTCCCCGAAGCATCGGGCCCGGTACCGGAGGAGAGCCGAACCGAGCACCCGGACACCCGGGAACACGCCGACTCGACACCGACATCGGCACCGGCACCGGCACCGGCACCGGCACCGGCACCGGCAAGAAAGCGGCTCCGGCACCCAGGGCGGACCCGTCCGGCAACTCGGAACATCGAGGTTCCGTGTCAGATGAGAGGTAGGGCGGCACCCCGGAACCACCGGGTCAGGGCCCGAGGCCCGGGATCAGGGGCCCGAGGCCCGGAAGCAAGTCGGCCCCGACCCCCAGAACACCGAGCCCGTCCCCCGGACCGCACCTGCCCCCCGTCCTCCGCGCCCCGGCCCCAGCCGCCTCTCCGCCCGCCCGCCAGGGGGGTCACAGCGCGTCCGGGGCCCGTGGCGTACACTTCCCGGCCATGCACTTGTCTGACAACCCTGCCACGCCCGCTGCCACCGCCGTCGCCGAGTGGATCCGCCGGGCCCCCAAGGCCGTCCTCCATGACCACCTCGACGGCGGGCTGCGCCCCGCGACCATCGTCGAGCTGGCCCGGGAGTGCGGCTACACCGCGCTGCCGACCGAGGACCCGGCCGCGCTCGCCGTCTGGTTCCGGGACGCCGCCGACTCCGGTTCGCTGGAGCGCTACCTGGAGACCTTCGCCCACACCTGCGCGGTCATGCAGACCCGCGAGGCGCTCACGCGCATCGCGGCCGAGTGCGCCGAGGACCTGGCGGCGGACGGCGTCGTCTACGCCGAGATCCGCTACGCCCCCGAGCAGCACCTCGAAGCGGGCCTCACCCTGGACGAGGTCGTCGAGGCGGTCAACGACGGTTTCCGCGAGGGCGAGCGCCGCGCCGGGCAGCGGATCACCGTCCGCACCCTGCTCACCGGGATGCGCCACACGGACCGGTCCCTGGAGATAGCCCGGCTCACCGTCGCGCACCGCGACAACGGCGTGGCCGGTTTCGACATCGCGGGCGGCGAGATCGGCAACCCGCCCGCCCGGCACCTCCCCGCGTTCCAGCACCTGAAGCGGGAGAACTGCCACTTCACGATCCACGCGGGCGAGGCCGTCGGTGCGGAGTCGATCCAGGAGGCCGTACAGGTCTGCGGCACGGAGCGGATCGGCCACGGCGTGCGGATCATGGACGACATCGCCGAGGACGGCACCCTGGGCCGCCTGGCCTCGTACGTCCGCGACAACCGCATCGCCCTTGAAGTGTGCCCGACGTCGAACCTCCAGACGGGCGCGGCCAAGGACTACGCCTCCCACCCGATCGACGAGCTGCGCCGACTCGGCTTCCGGATCACGCTCAACACGGACAACCGGCTCGTCTCCGGCACCACCATGAGCGAGGAGTTCCAGCACATGGCGGACGCCTTCGGGTACGGCCCCGAGGTCTTCGAGGAGTTCACGGTCGCCGCGCTCGACGCCGCGTTCCTGCCGCTCCCTGAGCGTCGCCGCATCATCGACGAGATCGTGCGCCCGGGGTACGCGACGCTGTAACCCGCGCGCCGGGACACCGGACCAGGGGCCGGGCCGGGACCGGGCGCCAGGGTCGTGGCAGGGTCCCCGGCCGGGACACGGCCCCGGAACCCGGCCTCCGTCCGGACCGGTCCCGGTACGACCCGTCTCGGTCCCGGCCCCAGATCAGCCCGGCCCAAGCGGCCCGGCCCAAGCCCAGCTCAGCCCGGCCCAAGCCCGGCCCCGCCCCCGTTCACGTCCCGGTCCGGCTCAGCTCAGGGCCGGTACGTCGAGGGTCAGCGTCCCCTCCTCCGCGTCGAGCACTCCCGGCACCCCGAGCGGCACGGTCAGGGCCGTCTCGCCGTGGCCGAAGCCCATCTCCTCCACGACCGGCACCCCGAGCGCGCCGAGCCGGTCGGCGAGCACCGCCCGTACCTCCTCGTACGGGCCGCACTCGGCCCAGGAGCCCAGGCCGATGCCCGCGACCCCGTCGAGCCAGCCGGAGCGCAGCAGTTGGGTGAGGATGCGGTCGAGCCGGTACGGCTCCTCCCCCACGTCCTCCAGGAGCAGCAGCCCGCCGCGCGCCGAGGCCCGGCCGTGCGGGGTGGCGAGGTCGGCCGCGAGGAGGCTGACGCAGCCGCCGAGCGTCACGCCCCGGGCCCGGCCCGGTGCCAGGGCCCGCGCGGTGTCCAGACCGAGGGTCCGTACCGTCTCGGGCTCGAACAGGGTGGCCCGCAGCGACTCCCGGGTGCGCGGGTCGGTGAGGAAGGTACCGGCGGCGACCATCGGGCCGTGCAGGGTGACCTGCCCGGCGCGGACGGCGAAGGCCTCGTGCAGGACGGTGACGTCGCTGTAGCCGACGAACACCTTGGGCCCGGCGGCCCGGACCGCCCGCCAGTCGACCAGGTCCACCATGCGCTGGGCCCCGTACCCGCCGCGCGCGCAGATCACCGCCTCCACCGAGGGGTCGCACCAGGCCTCGGTCAGATCGCGGGCCCGGTCCCGGTCGGAACCCGCCAGGTGTCCGAGGACGGGGTGGACGTCCAGGACGTGCGGGGCGACCACCGGTTCCAGGTCCCAGCCGCGCAGGACGTCGAGGCCCGCCCGCAGCCGTTCCTCGGGGACGGGCCCGCTGGGGGCGACGACCGCCACCCGCGACCCGGACCGCAGCCTCGGCGGCCGGACCAACGGCCCGACACCCGCACCCGCACCCGCACCCGCACCCGCACCGACCTCGGTGTCCTGCCACGTCACGTCCGGTACTCCAACTCGGGCACATCGTCCCTGTCGATTCCGAAGGTCCGTGCGTACAGGGACAGTTCAGCCTCCAGGGCGCGGACCATGGTGTCCGCCCCGCGGAAGCCGTGGCCCTCGCCCTCGAAGGCGAGGTAGGCGTGCGGCACGCCCCGGCCCGCGGCGCGGGCCAGGAAGCGCTCGGCCTGCGCGGGCGGGCAGATGACGTCGGCCAGGCCCTGGAGCAGCAGGAACGGCACGGTGATCTGGTCGACGTGCTCGATCGGGGAGCGTTCCTTGTAGCGCGCGGGCATCTCGTCGAGCGGTCCGACCAGCCCTTCGAGGTAGCGGGACTCAAAGTCGTGGGTCTCGCCGGTGGCCCAGGCCCGCAGGTCGAGGACGGGGTAGACGATCGTGCCGCAGGCGTACACGTCGGTGGTGGCGAGCGAGGCGGCGGTCGTGAAGCCGCCCGCGCTGCCGCCGCGCACGGCGAGCCGGGCAGGGTCGGCGGTGCCCTCGGCGGCGAGGGCGGAGGCGACGGCGGCGCAGTCCTCGACGTCCACGACACCCCACTGCTCGCGGAGCCGCTCCCGGTACTCCCGGCCGTATCCGGTGGAGCCGCCGTAGTCGACCACGGCGACGCCGATGCCCCGGGAGGTGAAATAGGTGATCTCCAGGTCGAGGACGAGCGGGGCGTGGCCGGTGGGTCCGCCGTGCGCCCGGATCACATAGGGCGGCAGTTCGCCCTCGGGTCCGGTGAAGCCGGGGTGGTGGGGCGGGTGGACATGGGCGTGGATCTCCCGCCCGCCGGGTCCGGGGAAGGTGCGGAGCCGGGGCGTGGCGTAGTGGGCGGGGTCGACGGCGTCGGTGTGCCGGGCGCCGACCACCCGGGCGCGGCCGGTGCGGGTGTCGAGTTCGACGATCTCGTAGGAGGTGCGCGGCCCGGCGGCGACGCCGACCACCCGGGTGCCGTGCGCGGTGAGCGTCGGCGCCCAGTCGGTCCAGGGGCCCGCCGCGTCGACGAGGGTGCCGCGCTCGGGGTCGAGGATGCCGAGCGCGGTGGTGCCCTTGCCGTGGACGACCGCGATCAGTCCGTTCTCCAGGGGGGTGAACCAGGTGAGGCCGGTCCGCCACAGCGCTCCGCCGAACTCCTCGGCACGGGGACAGAGCGCGGTCTGCTCGCCGGGCGTGCCGTCCGCGCCGATGTCCGCCCGGTAGAGGTTCCACCAGCCGGTGCGGTCGCTGACGAGGAGCAGCCGTCCGGCCGTGTCCCAGCCGACCTGCGGGATCGACTCGGCGGTCCCGCCCGCGACGGTCCTGGCGTCCCGGAAGGTCCCGTCGGGTCCGACCTCGGCGAGCAGGACCTCGGTGCCGTCCCAGGGCATCCGGGGGTGGTCCCAGGCTATCCAGGCGGCCCTGCGGCCGTCCGGGGAGATCCGGGGCCCGGTCACGAACCGGTGCCGCTCGTCGGAGAGTTCCCGTACGACCTCCCGGTCGTCGGCGGCCGAGCCGTCGAGCGGGACGGCGACGAGCACCCGGCGCACATCGGCCGGCGCGGGCCCCGTGTACTCCTCCAGGACGCACCACACCTCGCCCCGGTCCCGGTGGATCACCGGGTCCGCCCAGCGCAGCCCCTCGCCGACCGGGGAGACCGGGGTCAGCGGCCGGGGCGCGCCGCCGGGGGCGGCGTCGGGCTCGTGGACGTACAGCCGCTGGTCGGGGAGGTGGCAGAAGACGACGAGCGGTCCGCCGTCGGGACGGTCGGCCGCCGCCCAGGGCAGGCCGCCGTATTCCAGCACCCGGCTGCGCGCGTTCCACGGGGCGGGCAGCACGCTCTCCTCTGTGCCGTCGGCGCGCCGTCGTACGAGGGTGCGGCGGCCCCCCTCGGCGGGGCGGGGCTCCGTCCACCACAGTTCGTCGCCGACGGCTCCGAGATGATCGGGACGTCCGTCGTGCGCGGCGGTCAGCCCGGCGTCGACGGGCGACGGCCAGGTCCCGTAGGCGGCGGTGGTCACGGCCATGCGGTCTCCCCCTGTCGGTTTCTCTGTGCGGACGGTCACGGCCCTATGCGGACCTGAGGTAGTGGTCGAGGACCCGTACGCCGAAGTGCAGGGCGTCCACGGGGACGCGTTCGTCGACGCCGTGGAAGAGGGCCCCGTAATCCAGGTCGGGGGGCAGCCGGAGCGGCGAGAAGCCGTAGCCGGTGATGCCGAGCCGGGAGAACTGCTTGGCGTCCGTGCCGCCGGACATGGTGAACGGCAGGACGTGCCCGGTGGGGTCGAAGCACTCGACGGCGGCGCGGAGCTTCGCGAAGGTCGGTGAGTCGACGGGTGCTTCGAGGGCCACCTCGCGGTGGTGGAACTCCCAGTCCACGTCCGGCCCGGTGAGCAGGTCCATGGTCGCGGCGAACTCGTCGTCGGTGCCCGGCAGCGTCCGCCCGTCGACGTACGCGACGGCCTGGCCCGGGATGACGTTCACCTTGTACCCGGCGGCGAGCATCGTGGGGTTGGCGCTGTTGCGGACGGTCGGCCGGACGAGGGCGGCGGCGGGGCCGAGCTTGTCGAGGAGCAGGTCCACGTCGAGGTCGGGGGCCCGGGTGTCGACCTCGATGCCGTACAGCCCGGCGAGTTCGGTGAGGGCGGCGCGGACGGTGGCGGTGAGGCGGACCGGCCAGGTGTGCGCGCCGATCCGGGCGACGGCCTCGGCGAGGCGGGTGACGGCGTTGGCCGTGTTCACCTTGGAGCCGTGTCCGGCCCTGCCCTGGGCGGTCAGCTTGAGCCAGGCGGTGCCCCGCTCCCCCGCCGCGATCGGGTAGAGGGTGGTGCCGGGCTGGGGATGGAAGCTGTACGCCCCGGACTCGCTGATGCCCTCGGTACAGCCCTCGAAGAGGTCGGCGTGCCGGTCGGCGAGGAAGCCGGAGCCGTCCTCGGCGCTGGCCTCCTCGTCGGCGGTGTACGCGAGGACGATGTCCCGGCGCGGCCGGACGCCCTGCCGGGCCCAGGCGCGGACGACGGCCAGGACCATCGCGTCCATGTTCTTCATGTCGACGGCGCCGCGCCCCCAGACGACCCCGTCGCGGACCTCGCCGGAGAAGGGGTGGACGGTCCATTCGGCGGGGTCGGCGGGGACCACGTCGAGGTGCCCGTGGACGAGGAGCGCGTCGGCCGAGGGGTCGGTGCCGGGGATGCGGGCCACGACGTTGGCGCGGCCCGGGGTGCGCTCCAGGAGCACGGGTTCGATTCCGGCGTCGGCGAGCCGCTCGGCAACGTACTCGGCGGCCGGCCGTTCCCGGCAGTCGCCGCCGCCCCGGTTGGTGGTGTCCACGCGGATCAGCTCGGAGGTGAAGGTGACCACCTCGTCGAGCGCCGTCGTGTCCGGTCCCCGGACCTCCTCAGCCATACTGCTCCTCCACCGCGGCCGAGACGATGGTCGTGACCGCCTTGAACGTACGGATTGCCTCATACATCGTCCCGCTGGTGTACGAGACTCGGCGCTCGCCGCTCCGCGCCACGCCGGGAACCACCGTGGCGGCGGCGCCCAGGTGCTCGGCGTCGAACTCCAGCTCCATGGTGAAGGGGCCGCCCACGACCGGCTCGTGGCGTACGGCGAGCGCCGCGCCGGTCCTGGCGGCGGCCCGGATGTCGGCGGCGGTCCTGGCCGGGGTCCGGCAGACCGCCGCGTACCGCGAGACGTAGTCCTTGACGGCGACCTTGGGGGCCTCAGGGGCGTACCCGAGGGCGTCCTCGCAGGTCAGGTCGTCGCCGGTGACGAGGACGACGGGGACCCCGTACTCCGCGACCACGTGCGCGTTGAGCAGGCCCTCGCTGGCGCGCTCGCCGTTGAGCCAGACCCCGGTGATCGAGTTGGCGAGGTAGGTGTGGGCGAGGACGCCCTCGGCGCCCGCCCCGGTGTGGTAGCCGACGAACGCGATGCCGTCGACGTCCCCGTGCTGCACGCCCTCGACCATGGACAGCGACTTGTGCCGTCCGGTGAGCATCTCGGCGCGCCCGTCGAGCTGCTCCAGGAGCAGGTTCCGCATGGTCCAGTGGGCTTCGTTGACGAGGACCTCGTCGGCTCCCCCGTCGAAGAAGCCGAGCACCGCCGCGTTCACGTCGGAGGTGAACATGGTGCGGCACCGCTCCCACTGGGGCGTGCCGGGCAGCACGTCGGCGGGCCAGGTCACACCGGTCGCGCCCTCCATGTCGGCGCTGATGAGGATCTTCATGTCTGGCACCGTACGCGCCGCCCGGCGGCCCCACCACCCCTGTGGATAACCATCGTTGGAGTGGACCTCTGGCGCTCACCGGGACGGCGGTACCTTTCACTCGCCCGGTTCCGAATGCCGTCTGGGGTCCTCCTCCGTCAGGAGGCGCAGGGCCTCCGCCGCGCGCTCCC
Organism: Streptomyces sp. NPDC059247; assembly: GCF_042754005.1. Lineage (NCBI taxonomy): Bacteria > Bacillati > Actinomycetota > Actinomycetes > Kitasatosporales > Streptomycetaceae > Streptomyces > Streptomyces sp. NPDC059247. The sequence goes on along the minus strand of NZ_JBHYZW010000001.1, from coordinate 258,306 downwards.
GGGGCGGGCGGCCGTCGTCGGGAAGACGCCGGAGGAACTGCCGGGGCGCGGCTTCCGGGCCGGGCGTGCCGTCCGGGCGGAGCGGCGGACCGAGGAAGGTGATCACGGTGACCTCCGGCCGGTGGAGATCGGTGGAGACCCACCCCGGGCGCAGTCCCCACCGGCCGAGGATCTCCGGCCGTTCACGCAGCCCCTCCGCGATCAGCCAGGCGGTACGGCGGGCAGGCCAGGCCCAGCCGAGGTCCCGCTCGGCGCGGGTCACCTCGCGGTCGTAGGCGTCGGCGTCGAAGCGGTACGCGGGCGCATGGGGCGGCCCCGGTGGTGCGCCCGGCCTCCGCCAGCCGTCCCAGACGACGTGGGGGCCTTCGCGGCGCACGGTGACGTACAGCGCCCCGCAGCAGCCCTCCGTGCAGCTCGCCTCCGCGAGCCGCACCTCGGTGGGCTCAGGTCCGGCGCGCAGTGCCCCGTTCAGCAGCGCTCTCTCCGGCGGTTCGCCGGGCCCCTGACCGAAGACCGAGGGCACGAGGGGCCGTCCGTCGATGAGCAGTCGCGTCTCCACCACCGTCGGCTCCCCCGGGTCGCCGACGGCCACCTCGATCCGCAGCCGGGAGGTGAGGGGGGCTCCGGACGCACCCGTACGACGTCCTTCGGCCTCCACCGCCGTGGTCACGGCCGCGAGGCGTCGGGCCGTGCGGCGGATCCACTCGGCGCGACCACGGTCCGCCGGGTCCGCAGGGGTCTCCGGCTCTCCGACGGCCGCGAGGAGGGCGGCGAGCACGGCCCTCCGACGGCCCGGCGGCCAGGGCAGGAGCCGGGCGTCCCCGCTGTCGAGTTCCTGGGCGAGGGTGACGAGCCGGGCCCGGTGGCCGAGGAGCGGCGGCAGCTCGCGGGCGCGGGCGGCCACCGTCTCGTACAGGGCGACGGCGTCGCCGTACGCGCGGATCTCCGACTCCGGTCCCCCGCTCATACGGGCGAGGAGGCCGAGGGCGGGGATGAGGAACCCGGGCTCGTCCCGCGGCAGGGCGCCGAGCCCCACGGCTTCGGCGAGATGCCGGGCCTGTCGGCGGCCGAGGTCCCGTGGCGCGGTGGGCAGCCTGGTGAGCAGGGCGCGCGCGGTCCGCTCGTCGCCCCGGGCGAGGGCGTCCACGAGCGGCCGGAGGGCGGCGCCCCGCTCGCGCAGCAGCCGCAGGAGGGCGGCGGCCCGGGGATCCAGCGGGGCGAGGGCCCGGGCAGCCTGGTCGCCCAGCCCGTGGAGGAGGCCGAGGGTGCGCAGGTACGGCACGTCCTCGGGTTCTCCGAGCGGGACGAGGAGACCGAGCCCGGCGGCGACGGCGGCGACGGTGGTGCCGGTACGGGTCAGGGACCGGGCGAGCGCGCGGGCCCGGTCGCGGTTCTCCTCGGGAGGCGGCAGGGCGGCGACGGCCGCGTACACGGCACGGTCGCGCACTCCGGCGGTGGTGAGGTCCCGCTCCAGTGCCGTGGCGGCCCTGCCGGGCTCGGCGTCGGCGAGGGCGGACCGTACGAGGGTGGTGACGGCCTCCCGGGCTTCCCTCGCGCGGGGTCCGGGGGTTCCGTCTCGCGCCGGGCGGGCGCCTGCGGGCAGTGGCAGGCCGCCCGGGGGCAGGGGTGCCTCGGGGGAGGCTGCCCGCAGGTCGCGGGCGTGGGCATACAGGGAAGGGGCGAGCGTCGGACGCTCGGCGGGGGCGCTCATCGCGCGGGGTGGGACTCGATTCCGTAGGTCATGACCACATCTTGGGGGACGGCCGTCCAGAGGGCCAGCGAGATTCCGGCGACCCGACGGCCGAATGTCCAGAATCGGGCGAATCATCGTCAAGGGGTGCGTATAGGCTGTCGGCCGCAGTTCTCACAACCGACCTTCCGGAGTGCCCTCGGTGACCATCGCCCCCGCCCCGTCCGACACCTCCATCTCCGCCCCCGTCGTGCCCGCGCCCGCCGTCGAGCCTCCCCCGGCCGGGGCTCCGGTGGAGTCGGGCGACTTCTGGGTGCAGCAGCCGGACGCGGCCACGGAGACCGGAGCGACGGCCACGGCCGCCGCCTCCATCGAGGTCGCGGAGCCCGAGTCGGATCCCGAGTCGGAGTCGGAGTCGGAAACGGACTCCGCCGAGGAGACTCCGGCGGCGGCCGATCTGGACCCGGTCGTCGTCCGGGACGCCCACGACTTCGGCGTGTACGCGCGCACCGGCGGCTGGGCCTTCGCCCTCAAGGTGGCGCGCAGTGTCCGGCCCGGCGGCCAGCCCGCCGAGGGCACGGCCCGGACGAAGGTCTCCGCGAAGGCGTTCGCGGAGCTGGCGGGCTGCTCGCCGGAGCGGGTGATGCGCCACTACCGGGCATGGGACATGGCTGCGGACGACGGTCTGGTCCCGCAGTTCGAGGTGCTGGTCCCGGGCGAGGACATCGAGCTGCCGGACGCGGACGTCTGGCTGTCGTACTACGCCTCCCGCAACAGCGCCTCCTCGGTGCGCGGCCAGGCGATCAGCGCGGCGGCGGAGGCGGAGGGCATCCGGCCGACGAAGGCGCTGGAGGTCGCGGAGAACCCGACGGCGCTGCGGGCGGCGATCCTGGCGGACCCGGGGACGGCGGAGGCGGCGCGCGGGGCGCTGCTGGACCGGATGAAGGAGGACCCGGCGCTCCAGACGGAGATGGCCAGGGCGTTCGCGCGCACGGACGACCTGAAGAAGGCGGTCGCGAGCGAGGCGAAGGCGGCGGACCGGATCGGTTACGTCCGCCAGATCGTGGAGAACGGCCAGATCAGGACGCCCGCAGGCCAGACGGTGGCGGCGCCGCCGGAGCTGCGGGCGGAGGCCGAGCGTCATCTCTCGCTGATCGACGAGCTGGACGACTCGGAGGAGACGGGCGAGTGGGCCGGCGAGGCCTACGACACGGTGAAGGGCCTGGTCGCCAAGGCGGTGGAGGAGGACCCGGCACTGCGAGTCCAGGAGCGTCGCACGAAGTTCTACAACAGCCTGCAGAAGGCGACGAAGGTCTTCGAGGAACTGACCCTGGACGAGGTGATGGAGGAGGAGATCTTCGAAGCCGACATGCTCCAGCGCCTGGAGGCGCTTCAGGAGGCGATCGGGTCGTGCATCAGCACGTTGCGGAGGGCGTCGGGCGGGGCCTGATACCGATCAAGCTCTCCACCAGAGGGAACCCCCATCAAAGATTGCCCGACTGGAACACTCCAGCCGGGCATTCAACTAACTGATCATTTCAGAATAAGTTGAGCCGCAGGTCTTGCCCTGCCGATCCTGGTCGGCAGGGCATCCCGGGTGGGTGCTGATCTTGTTCCGGACGACCTGTGGAGCGAGTGGCCCCGCTGCTGCCACCCGCTACCGAACAACGCCCTCCGGTATCCCGGGCGGCTTCGCGTTCCGGACCGGGCGGCTCTCGCGGGCATCTTGTACGTCCTGCGGACCGGCGTCGCCTGGCGCGACGTCCCGGCCGAGACCGTGGGGCTGCTCCGGAGTCACGGCCTGGCGCCAGCTGCGGGACTGGACCGAGGCCGACGTCTGGCCACGCCTGCACGCCGCCCTGCTGACCGAACTGCGCCGCGCGAACCTGCTGGACCTGGACGACTGCGCCGTGGACGGCTCGCATGTCCGGGCCCTCAAAGGGGGATCACGTCGGTCCCTCGCCCGTCGACCGCGCCCGCCCCGGCTCCGAGCACCACCTGATGGTCGACCGGCACGGAACCCCGCTCGCCGTCACCCTCACCGGCGGGAACCGGCACGATGTCACCCAGCTCCTGCCCCTGCCCCTGCTGGACGCCGTACCGCCGATCCGGGGACTGCGGGAACGCCCCCGCCTCAAGCCCCAGCGCCTGTACGCGGACCGGGGCTACGACTTCGACAAGTACCGCCGCCTGCCGTGGAAGCGGGGCATCAAAACCGCTGACAGCCCGACGCGGCGTCGCCCACGGTTCCGGACTCGGCAAGGTGCGCTGGGTGGTCGAGCGCGCCTTCGCCTGGCTGCACCAGTTCAAACGACTCCGCACCCGCTACGAACGCCGCGCCAGCCTCCACCAGGGCCTGCTCGAACTGGTCGGCAGCATCATCTGCCTCCGCCGCCTCCGAACCTCATTCTGAAACGATCAGCTACTGGTTCGGCAGCGTCGCCGTCCACTGGCTCCGGGAGAACATCCACACCCGCTACGCCGCCTGCGTCCGCCTCCACCTCATCCCCGGCCTCGGCCTCGGCACCAAGAAGGTCGCCCGCCTCACGACCAAGGACGTGCGCACTTTCCTCGACCGGCCCGCACCACCTGCCAGTGCTGCACCCAGGGACTCGATACCGAACGGAAGAGGTGCTGCGCGGTCGGCGAGTGCTGCCAGAAGCGACTATCCGCTCTGACCGTGACCTACATGCACTCGGTACTCAAGTCGGCACTGGAACACGCCGTCCGCGACGGCGAGCTGCCTCGAAGTGTCGCCCGCAACGCCAAGACCACCACGCACCAACCCAGGCGCTTCCGGCCCCTCACCGCAGCCGAGGCCCGCCAGTTCCTCGACGCGGCCCGCGCCGACCGGCTCCACGCGCTGTACGAACTCGGCCTGCGCGCTGGCCTCCGCAAAGGCGAACTCCTCGGCCTCCACTGGGAAGACCTCGACCTCGACAGCGGGACCGCCAGCATCCGCCGCTCGCTCCAGCGCACCCGCACCGGCGGCCTCACACATCTCCCCACCAAGACCCGGGCGTCCGAGCGCCGTATCGCGCTCCCGACCGAATGCCTCCACTCCCTCAAGAAGCACAAGGAGCGGCAGGACAGGGAGCGCGAAACGGCTGGGGCGACCTGGAGCGACGGCAGCCACGTCTTCACCACCCCGGCCGGCAGACCTCTCGCCCCTGCCAACCTCACCCACCGCTTCCGCACCTTCCTCGACCGGGCCGGGCTCCGACGGATCCACTTCCACGGCCTCCGCCACTCCACCGCCACCCTGCTCCTGAAACAAGGCGTCGACCTTGTCGTGATCAAGGAACTGCTGGGCCACGCGCACATCGGCGTCACCGCTGGCGTCTACGCCCACGTACGCCTGCGTCTCCAACGGCAAGCAATCGACGCCCTCGGCAACGCACTCAGCCCGACGGACAACGACCCGACAACCCACCCGCCGCAGCCGTCGTCCGCTGACGTTGCCGTCACCGTCGCCGTCAAACACCCCAGGAGCCCCACCGGAGAAACTGCCCGGCGGGGCTCCTGTACTTCACGAGAGCGTCTCTATCGGCAACTCTCCGAGAAGATTTAGAACTACCTTCTCCAGAGCACCCTGGCCGAGTCGCCTGAGAGCCGAAAGGCCACTCTCGGGAACGTCAATCAGTACACAGGAACGTACATTCTTCCCTGATTCAAGAAACCAGAGATAGCACCTGAACGACCTTTCCCCTACAGCCTCACGATATCCGTTCTCCAGCATAGGCATGAAGATGTGAAGCCCGCCCCTATCCACGCGGCCAGTAGAGATCAAAGGATCCATCCGGGCGCTCAAGAACGCACTCCTCGGATCATCTCGAATTTCGAGAAGTTCCGCGTATGAAGCAACCATCACTCCATACTCACCTGGACTGAACTGGGCGGACATCTCTTGTCACCAGTCCAGACTGTTCCACAGGTCATCCATACTCTTACTGCCGCCTCCACCGCCGCCATCAAGGTCGTCAAACATACTCATATCCCTCCGGTAGAGCTGAACCGTAACCCGCGTATCCCATTGGATTGAGCTATTCGGGTCATCCGCTCGCCGCGCAAGTTCAGCTACTCGATGGTTCCCCTGAACCACCGTGTTACGGTCATTGAGAGTTATATGCTCCCCGTCACGCGGATTATTGATCGCGTTAAGGAAATCATCATCGGAAAGATCACGAAGCGGCGCTAGGCGTGACTCATCTGTGCCATGCGCTGGCGTCGCCATGTGCAGTTCTTGCACGGAGGCCGAGCAATTATGGACCAGGACCGGCGTAGCCCCCGCCAGCACATGGTAAGTGTGCGTGTCCGAGACCGTCAGGTTGTGGACCGTCTCGTCCTGGGCCGTCCAGCGCTGAATCTCGGCGATCTCGACCAAGGTACCCGCGCCGGTACGGAGCCAGTTACCTGATTCCAGTTCCGTGGCGTCGATCCATTCGCCCAGCTCAGGAACCCAGAAGGGGTGGCCGTCGGTAGCGGTGACCTCGGCTGTCTTCGTGCCCTTCGGACCATCCGTGTCGATGGTGACCTTGACCAGGCGCTTGAGGCCCTTGCCCTTGATCTCCGCCGAGACCGTCTCGATCCGGGTCTCCCCGGTCTTCGGGTCGGTGGCGACGACCTTGTCACCCGTCCTGACGTCCTCGATGGCCTTGGCAGAACCATCTGCCATCAGCACCTTCGTGCCCGGCACGAAACTGTTGTCCGGTGTCTTGCAGGAACCACCGCTGGAGCCGCCGCTGCTGCGGGACGAGGCGCCCGCTGAGCCACCAGGCTTCGACGTACTCGCCTTGGCTCCACCACCACCCTTGCTGGCTCCACCACCACCCTTGCTTCCGCCTCCCTTGCTTCCGCCGCCCTTGGCGCCGCTCGCCACCGAAGAAGCCTTCGGCGCCGCCTTGACCTGGGCCTGCTTCTGAACCGGGTTGCCGGTCTTCTTCTTCGCGGCTGCCGCCGCGTCGGCCTTTCGTTTCTCTGCCTCGGCCGCCTTCTTCTTGGCTCTCTGAGCGGCCTCCTTCTTGGCCTTCTCGATGGCGGCCTTCTTGGCCTTCAAGGCCGATGCCTCGGCCGCCTTCGCGGCCTTCAGGACAGCCTCGGCCGCCGCCTTCGCCTTCTTGAACGCCTGGATGGCGTCGATCGTGCGGCTGACCGCCTTCAGGACGGACGGGATCTTGCCCAGCTTGGTCCACGGGATCGCCCCGACGATCATGCTGCCGCAGGACCACATGTCACCACCGAAACAGGCCATGGCGTCACTGAGACCGATGAAGTCACTCAGCGCGCCCCACGCGGCCCCGAGGATCACCGAGGTCAGGGACTTGCCCATGGTGGCCTGCGCCTGCGCGACCTGCGCCGCGGACAGGCCCGCGCCCGCGAGGGCCGCCGCCTTCTCCGAGGCGGTCAGGCTGATCGCCAGTCCGGTCGGATCCGCGTGGGTGACCGGATTGTTGTGCGCGTAGACGTATCCGTTGGCCTGCTGGGGATCGTTCAGGTCCATCAGCGGGTCGGCCGAGAGGAAGCGTCCGACCACCGGGTCGTAGAGACGGGCGCCCAGCAGCGTGAAGCCGGAGGAGTCGTCCCTGGTCTTGCCGAGGAACCCGGTGTGGGACTGCTGGTTGACACCGGTCGTGCTCGTCCCGCGCTGGTTGCCGAAGGCGTCCTGCTTGCGGATCCGCACGTCCATCCCACCGCTGAGAGCGACCTCGGCGTAGGTGGACCCCTGGTGGTCCGTGGTCAGGGCGACCAGCGCGTCCCCGCCCGTGCCGTTGGCGTAGCGCATGACCGCGCCACCGGGGCTGGCGTAGGTGCGCTGCGAGTTGACCAGGACACCGCCCTGCTGGACGGTGACCTCCGTGTCACCCAAATTCAGCGTGGCCGTCTTGCCCTTGATGGTGAGCAGGCGCTCGCCACCGGGGCCGTAGATGTGACGGGTGTCGTTCTGCGGTGCCCAGAGCTGCGCGGCGGAGGTTCCATCGCACGTGGCCAGGACGATCGCCGTGCCATTGGCGGAGTTGGCACCCTGCACCGCCAGGCACAGGGTGGACTGCTTGTGCGTCAGCTGACCGGCCGCGTTGCGCACCAGCTCCTGGGCCGCCACCGCCGCCGCGGTGGTACCGCACTTCTGGATCTGGAGCACGGACCCGGCCGTGTTGGCAGCCGGCTGGAGGCACCAGTCCTCGTACACCGACAACGTGCCCTTGTTCGGGTCGGACTGCGGAGCCGCCGCCGTCCCGGGGGTGGGCGTGAACTTCCAGCTCTGTGCCTGGGTGGTGTTGCAGCTGTACAGCTGGATCGGCTGCGAGGCGGCCACCACACCGCTCTTGAGGTCGATGCACTTGTCGGCCAGGCCCACGTAGGGGGTCTTGCCGCCGGTGCCCGCGCCGGTGATCCGGTCGACCATGCCGTCCGGGGTCCAGCTCAGGCTCTGCTTGTCACCGTTCTCCAGCGAGGTGACGGTCTTGGTCTCGCCCGTCAGCTCGTAGACGCGCTCGGCCTCGGCCTTGACCTGCGCACCCGCGGGGGTGGTGTGGGTCTTCGACACCTTGGTGAGCGTGTGCGGCTGGCTCTTGGTCGCGCCCACACCGTACTGGTACGTGGTGGTGGCGTCCTTGGCCGTGGCGCCGGTCAGGTCCTTCTCGACCAGCTTGGTGCGGTTGCCCAGCAGGTCGTACTCGTACTCCTGCCAGTAGCCGGAGTTGTCCTTGCCCGCGGCGACGTCGAGCGTGCCGTCAGCCTTCTTCGGGGTGGCGCAGTTCTCCTGGTTCTTCGAGGTCCAGGCGTTCTTCAGCTGACCCAGCGGGTCGTACGTGAAGCACTGGCGCTCCTCGATCCCGGTGGCGTGCTCACGGATGCCCGTGACGTTGCCGGAGGGGTCGTAGGCGTACTCGCGCTTCGAGACCAGGTTGCCCGCGACCGGACCGGCGCCGCCGGTCTGCTCCCGGTAGACCATCTGGTTCTGGAGCTCACCGGTGGACTCGTCGAACGAGTTCTGGGCCCACACCCGGTAGGGCACCGCGCCCAGGGTCGAGCGCAGGACCTGCCCGTAGGGCGAGTAGACCGTCTCGGAGCCGTACCAGTCCTTGCCGGAGACGGAGAGCGGGTTGCCCTCCTTGTTGTAGCGGACGACCAGCTTCTCCGCGTCGAACTTGCCGGCCTTGGGAAGGGTCGCCTCCTCCAACATGCCGTTGTCGGAGAACTTGTAGTCGTACCGGTAGTCCGCGGGGATGCCCCACGTGGTGGCCAGCGGCGACGGAAGGGACAGCGTCGTCGAGGTCGGCTGGTAGTCCTTCGTGTAGCCGTTGACCTTCTGCGTGTACGCCAGACCGTCCGTGTACCGGGTGGCGGAGGCGGGCATGCCCTTGCCTCCGGCGACGGTGTCGTACGTGAATCCGGCGAGCAGCGCGCCACCGGATCCGTCCAGTCGCTGCTCCTTGGGCCGGGACAGCTCGTCGTACGAGTTCCAGACCTTGACGTTCCGCGCGTTGGTCGTCGTCAGCGGCCGGTCACGGTGGTCGTACGTCATCTTCGTGACGCCCGTGTCCGGGTCGGTCGCGGTCTCCATCCGGCCGCGCTTGTCGAACGTCCACTCCCACGGGTGGGTGGGATCGGTCGAGCTGGTCGCCTTCGTCATCTGTCCGCGGCTGTCGTACGTGTAGCTCGTGGACGTGAAGCCGCCGGGGGCCGCGGGGTTGAAGGTGTCCGTACGAGTGGTGCGACCGAGGGCGTCGGTGTAGACCCGGTAGGACGAGACGCCCTGCGGGTGGTTCACCTTCGACCAGTCGGCCCCGTACTCGTAACGGGTCGCCTTCGCGGGCACCTCCTGGGAGATGGCCTCGGTGGTTCCGGGGAGCGTGACCTTGAGGACCGGCATCTCCTCGAGTACGCGGCCGAGGCCGTCGTACTTGTAGCGGGTGATGTTCGGCACCGTGGTGTCGGCGCGCGGGGTGAACAGCTCCCCGCCCGGGGCTTCCTCGTTGAGGTAGGCGTTGTTGGTCTGGTAGACCTCACCGGCCCTGTTGTACAGGGTGTCGGTGATCAGACGGCCACCGCCGTCCGCCTCCTCCTGCGACTGGCGCTCGCGGCCCAGACCGTCGTAGATCGTGACCGACTTCTCGACCCGGTCCTCGTAACCACGGCTGTACGTCGTGATGTACGGGGGCTTGCGGATCTTCCCGCCGTCCGGGTCGTTCGGGTCGGGCTGGTCGCCCGGGGTCACGTACTCGGCCTTGAAGTCCGGGACCGCGTTCGGCGCCGGGGTCCGGCCGGGGGACCACGCCTCGACGAGACGGCCCAGCGGGTCGTACTTCGCCTCGCTGACGTGGTTGTTGGCGTCGGTCGTCTTCAGAGCGGTCCCGCGACCCGGCTCCACCTCCTGGATCTGGGCGTGGCCCAGCGGATTGGTGTGGGTGACCTTGAAGACCTGGCCCTCGGCCGGCTCGAAGGTGGTCTTGTACTCCTTGTTGTCCGGGTCGGTCTGCTTGGTCACCCGGCCGAGGGAGTCGAAGGTGGAGGTGCCGCCGGTGCGCCATCCGGTGCTGTCACCGTTGATGGACCACGTCTCGGTGGCCAGTCCCCGGGTGGTGTCGGCGAGTGCCGTGCCCCACACCGTGTTGTCGTAGGAAGTACGGCCTCCGGCGCTGAGCGCCGAGAGGTCCGTCCACTTCGCGTCCACGCACGGCGTCGGCGAGACCAGGACCTGCTTCGTCAGGCCGATGATGTTCCGGGCCGTGTGGTGCAGGTACTCCAGCTTGGTGCAGGACTCGTCGCCGGCCTTCCCGGTGTCGCCGAACGACTCCACCTCCGTGGGCAGCCCGTGGACATCGTCGAACTTCGTCTTGGTGCGCACGCTCCGCAGGGTCCGGGTGTCGTCACCCGTGCCCGACGACCTCGTGTACGCGATCTCCTCGGGCTCGGTGACCCGCCATGCCTTCAGCGCGTCGAGGCCGTCGCCGCGGTCTCGGCTGGCGAGTTCGGTGACCTCCGGCACGGTGAGGCTCCGGGTGAGCCAGCTGCCGTCGGCGTCGGTCGCGTTGGAGTAGCTGAACTCCTCGGAGATGCGTCCGGCGAACGCCTCCCGGTCGTAGACCGTAGCGCCGTTGTGGGTGAGCGTGGCGCCCGCGATGTCCTTCACCGGAACGGTGTCGCCCATGCCCCGGTAGAAGCGGGTGACCGCCTTGGTCTTGGGACCGTCGACCCCCGGCATACCCTCGCCCGGGGCGGAACCCTCGCCGCTGTCGGAGGCGGCCTTCCGCTCACCGGTGACGACGGTCGTCTGCTCGAAGCCCGCGAACTGCGAGTACGTGCGCGTGGACTTCTTGCTGAACTCAGCCTCGGCGAGCTTCCACCCGGCGTTCTTGTAGTCGTACGCGGTCAGCGTGGAGTACGAACCCTCGACGTTCGGCAGTTCCTCGATCGAGTCGACCGGGTACTTGTGGAACCAGTCGATGTCCTCGACCTCGGGGTCCGGGTGCCAGTACGACGGGTAGCACAGCCGCGTGTTGGCCTTGAGCTCGGCCTTCTCCGTCTTGGTGGGCAGGCCCAGCTTGCTGGCGCAGCCGTCCGCCGCGTCGCCCCAGGTCGGCACCTTGTACGTGACGACGGTCTCGCCGCCGTACTCGTTGACGACACGGGCGATGCGCAGCCTGGAGAAGCCGGGGCGCGGGTCGATCGGTTCGCCCTTCTTCTCTCCGGCCGTCTTGCGCAGCATCACTCGGTTGGGCATCGCCTCCTCGTTGGACTCGAACCGGACCGGGTTGAGCTTGACCGAGGCGTCCGTCGAGCCGTTGCGGGCGTAGCCGGTGCGCTGGATGGACTCCAGCCACAGGGCCGTGTTCACACCGGTCTTGAGGATGGGGAAGCTCTGCTTGAGCTGGTACTCGTCGACGACCTGGCGCGCGGTGGTGTCGGTGCGGCGCTGGGCCGAGGTGGTGATCTTGTCCAGGCGCTTGGTGGACCAGAAGGTCGGGCCGGCGTTCCAGCACTTCTTCTTGTCCGTCGAGGTGACCGCCTGGCACCTCAGGTCGGCGGGGGTGTCGTACCAGATGCGGTACTTGCCCGGGTCGCTCGACTTGAAGTTCTCCGGGGTGCAGGTCAGCGCGCCCTCGGCATAGCAGCGCTCCTCGGTCTTGAAGTTGACGCGGCCGGGGGCGGTGGCGCTGAAGACGGTGTCCTTGCGCTGGCCGTAGTCGATGCGCGACAGGTAGCCGCCGCGGTGGTACTTGACCGGGCCCTTGAAGTAGAAGTTCTTCGCGTAGTAGTTCTCCTCGCGCTCCCACCAGAACGACATGGCGTTGCCGTGGATGTCCTCGACGTAGTCGAGGTTCCACTGCCATGCCTGGTTGCAGGAGGAGTTCTTCCAGTCGGCGGTCGTCGAGCCCTTGTAGCAGGGCTCGCCCGAGTGGTTGCCGTAGACCGGCACCGCGAGCACGGAGTCGGTGTACGGGTCGTCGGCGGCGGCGCCGTTGTCCGACCAGCCCGGCAGCTTGTTCAGGCCGAAGTGGTACTTCGTGCCGTCCTTGGTGGTGACGACCCAGTACTCGCCGTCGGCGTCCTTCATGCCCGAGCGGGGGTCCTTGGACGTGTCCTTGAGCCGCTCGATCTTCGAGCCGTCGCCGTTGGCGGTGAACCAGGCGCCGACGGGCTTGCCGTCGGAGCCGTTCGGCCCCTTGGTGTCGTCCCACACCAGCTCGGTGGTCATGCCGCCCAGGGAAAGGGTGGCGTTCTCCGAGCCCCAGCACAGGTCGGCGGTCTTGTGGGTCGAGTTGTTCGACCCGGCCTTCTTCGAGTCCTGGCGGCAGTTGACGTACGTACGGCTGATGGAGCCCGGGTTGTAGTCCCAGCCGTCGCCGATCCAGGAAGCCTGGTTGTTCGACGCCGAGGTGCGGCCGTCCACGGTCTGCGAGGAGTAGCCCAGACCGATCTTCGGGGTCAGACCACCGGCGGCCTCCGGAACCTGCACCTGGTAGCTGTAGGTGAAGGCGCCGTTGGAGGAGCCCGCGGCCCAGGATCCGGCGGACAGCAGCGGCGAGGCGGTGAAGTCACCGCTCGACGAGGCGCCGGTGTCCATCGCGCCGATGACCTGGCGGCCGGAGGCGTCGGCGGCGGGGAGTGCGGCCTGCCGGGCCGAGGCGCCGGAGACCTTCGAGCGGGCGGCCCCGTCCGCGAGCAGGTTCCCGACCGGTACCGATCCGGACAGGATCGTGTGGGTGGACTGGGCCTTCTTGAGCTTGGCCTTGGTGGGGGCCTTGTCGGCCGCCACCTCCCTGACCGTGGAGCGGAGCAGTTCGATGTCGTCGGCGACCTCGGTGGCGCCGGACATGGTCTCGACACCTGCGTCCGGGGCACAGTCCCCGGTGTCCGGGGAGTCGATGACGCAGTTGGGCAGCAGGACCAGACCGAAACGCTCGGCGGCCTGCGGTCCGTAGCGGTCGGCGAAGCCGGTGGTGTCGACCGCGATGGTGACCTGCGCGGCCGGATCGGCGGTCGCCGGGGGGACGACCTCCATGATCATGCCGGGGACGCCGGTCTCCTCCGACGCGGTGGTCGACTTGACCGCGACCCGCCAGTCACCGGCGATGGCTGCCGGGTCCTGGCCGAGCGGGACGCCGACCGCGACCGGAAGTCCGGCCGCCGTGGTCTCGTTGACCACCGGGACGGTGGTGCCGGGCACGGTCGCCGCGGACAGCGGCGCCTTGCCGGCGTCCTCCTTCCACGGGTCGACGGCCCCGGGCACGTAGGGCGTGACCGGCTGCTCGTCCCCGAGGGTCAGCGCCTTGTCGCCGCTGGTGTCGTCAGGAAGCGCGGTGCTCTTCGGGATGTCCGGCAGATCGACCTCGGAGGCCGTCCGCTCACGGCTCATGCCGTCGCCGGGGACGGCCAGGGCTTGGGACCCCAGGCTCGTCACCGTCAATATCGATGACATCAGGAGGACGGTCGCCGTGCGGTTTCGCCGACGGCGCCGTCTTTGTGGCTCTGTCATGAGGAGGCGATTTCGCCCCGCCCATGACAGTGGTTCTGAAGCACGCATCACGCGTCGACTCCCACCCAGACGAACAAGACAACAGAGAAGGTGCGGAAACACCAAGAAGCACGCACCTGTGATGAGGCGCGTGCGTGCGCACTCTTTCGTCATCCGGGCCGGGGCTTCAAGGGTGTTTACCCGACCCTCGACCCCCTCCAAGTGACCTTCAGCACGGTGCAATTGCAAACAGACGGTCACGCTAGCGATCTTCGTGAGGTAACAGACACCGAGTGCATTTGCGATCCAAAGAGCCCATAGATTGGGTCAAACGTCGGCAAAATTACGGTCCGTCAGGAGTCCATCACGGCACAAGGTAACGACTTAATAAACTCTTAAGATGTGGACGTCCTCTGGTGAACGTGTGATCGTGTGCGCGCCTCTGCCTCGCGGACCGACCGTCGGGGCTTTTCGCGCTGTCCACACATCCCTCTGGTCCCACGGGAGTAGCCGCCGTGCCCGCGCCGCCTCGTCTTCTCAGTCCGTTCGTGCGCACCCGCACACGGCTGACCCTCACTCTCGGCCTCGTCCTGGCCGCACTCACCGCCGCGCTCCTGCCTTGGTGGCAGCCGAGCGAGCCTCCTCCGACCGCCAAATCCGCTCCCACGAAGGCCCAGAAGACCTCGACCGGGCCGAGGGACGAGGCCGCCGCGGCGGCCGAGGCCAAGCGGACCGGCAAGAAGGTGCTCGTCGACACGGCGACCACCGCCACCGAGCAGATCTGGGCGCTGCCGAACGGCAAGATGCGCACCCAGATCCACGCGCTGCCCCAGCGCGCGAAGGACGCGCGGGGCAACTGGGCGCCCATCGACAACACCCTGCGCCGCGACGACAAAGCCGGCGCCCTGTCGGTCCGTCCGGTCAACGCGGTCATACCGATCCGCTTCTCCGGGGGCACCTCCGGTGCGGACCGCGCCGACCGTTCGTACATCCGTATGCCGCTCGCGGAGGGCACCGGTGACGCCACCGTCCTCGCCGAGGCCGACCTCGACGGCCACACCGTCGCCTACACCTGGCCCGGCCCCCTGCCGGAGCCGGTGCTCGACGGCCCCCGCGCCCTCTACTCCGAAGTCCTCCCCGGCGTGGACCTGCTGCTGGTCGCGCGTGAGGAGGGCGGCTTCGGGCAGCTCCTGATCGTCAAGACCCCCGAGGCCGCCCGAAACAAGGACCTCGCGACGGTCTCGTACGGCCTGCGCTCGAAGACCGCGGTCTTCCGGCAGGAAACGAAGGCCAACCGGATCCAGGTCCTGGACAAGACGGGCAAGGAGGTCGGCACCATACCGACCCCCTTCGCCTGGGACTCCAGCGGCCAGGACCCCGAGCTTCCGCCCGGTACCCCCCTGCGCACCTCGGTCGCGGGACCCGCAGACGTTCTGAAGCTGTCGGGTCTGTCGGGCATCGAGCCGGGTGCGCGCTCCGCGCCGCTGCCGGTCACGCTCGACGGGGCCGGCACGGGTACGGCCACCCTGAACCTGGGCGTGGGACGGACCGGGCTCCTCGGCCACCCGGACACGAAGTATCCGGTCTTCATCGACCCACCGCTCAACAGCCCTAAGGGTGGCTGGACGACCGCGTACCGGAAGTACCCGACCTCCAGCTTCTGGAACGGCACGAACTTCTCCTCCGGCACCTCCGACGCCCGCGTGGGCTACGAGAAGGACACCGGCGGCCTCGGCCGCTCCTTCTGGAAGATGGGGTTCTCCCCGACGTACAAGGGGGCGAAGTTCGACTGGGCCACCTTCAAGGTCAAGAACAACCACTCCTGGTCCTGCACCGCGCGTGAGTTCCAGGTCTGGCTGACCGGCCCCATCTCCACCGGCACGACCTGGAAGGCCCAGCCGTCCTGGACGAAGAAGGTGGTCTCGAAGTCCTTCGCGCACGGCTGGTCGACCAGCTGCCCCGAGGAGTACGAGGCGTTCAACGTACTGCCGGGAATCCAGCACGCCGCGACCCTCGGCGACTCCAGCGTCACCCTCGGTATCCGTGCCACGACGGAGACCGACACCCAGACCTGGCGCAAGTTCCTCGCGAGCTCCGCCTCGCTGGAAGGCGAGTACAACCGGGCTCCGAACCAGCCGACCACCGGCACCTCCTCGCCGGGCGGCGCGTGCGTCGCGGGGCCGACCAACAGCGTCACCATCGGCCGGACGACCATCACCCTGAAGGCCAAGGGCTCCGACCCGGACGGCACCGTCCCCAAGCTCCGGTTCCGCTTCTGGAAGACCGGCGCGACCACCAAGACCGAGTACCTGGACACTCCGGACAGCAACGGCTACGGCCAGATGGTCATCAAGGCGGACGACCCGCTGCTGAAGAACATCACCGCCAACACGCTGTTCTCGTGGGACGTGCGGTCCGAGGACGCCTCGGGCGATTACTCCACGTTCTTCCCGACCGGCGACGAGCCGTGCCGGATCACCGTGGACCCGGTCGCCCCGGCGCAGCCGGACATCACCAGCACCGTGTTCACGGAGGCCACCTCCGACGGCAAGACCTGGGCCAAGGTCAAGTTCGGTTCCACCGGTGACTTCACCTTCACCGCCCCCGGGGCGTCCAAGTTCAAGTACGGCTTCGACAGCGAGACCCTCGTCGACGCGCCGCCCCCGGTGAGCGGCAAGGTCACGATCACCGGTGTCCGGCCCCGGCACGCGGGACCGAACACCCTGAACGTCTTCGCGTACGACAGCGGGGGCAACGAGAGCATCCGCGGCAGCTACGGGTTCTACCTGCCGCCGCGCGACCAGGCCGACAGTCCGATGGACACCGGCGGCGACAGCATCCCCGACCTGCTGGTGCTCTACCCGGACGGCAAGCTGAAGAACTGCGTGGGGTCCCCCCTGGACCCGGCGGTCCAGGGCAGTGGCGGTGAGCTGTACGGCTGCCTGGGTGCCTCGTACGTGACGGCGGGCAAGAAGCTCGACCCGCCGAACCACTGGATCAACGCGGCCGGTACCGCGTCGCTGATCGCGCACTACAACGACGCGTACCCGGGCGACGGTTCGACCGACCTGTTCGCGGTGACCCCGGACAAGAAGTTCTGGCTGTACCCGGGTGACGGCTACGGCAGCTTCAACGTGGACCACCGGCTTGAGATCCGGCTGCCGTCCAACGCCCCCGCGCCGTCGACCTGGACGCAGCTGAAGGCGGTCGGCGACCTCACCGGCGACAAGCTGCCCGATCTGGCCCTGCGGGCCGGTCCGGCGTTCTGGGTGCTGTCCGGCTACACCGGCGCCAGCTTCCAGACCGCGACGCTGATGGAGGGCACCGCGTGGGCCCGCCGTGACGTCGTCAACATCGCGGACATGAACAAGGACAGCACGCCCGACCTGCTGTGGCGCAACCTGGACAACGGCAACATCTACGTCCGCCACGGCAAGCCCGGCACCGCGGGCGCCAGCTCCCTTGACCTCGATTCGATCAAGCAGGCGGTGAACTCGCTCAACGGCGACGTGCCGTTCGGCACGGCGTGGACCGAGGTCAACATCAGCACCGCGATCGGCATCCCCGACGTCAACAAGGACGGCGTGCCCGACATCTGGGCCCGCGTCGGTGACACCGGCAACATGCGGCTGTACCACCCGTCCACGACCAACACCAACGCGTCGGTCAAGACGGTCCTCTCCGTCGACTGGCGGGACATCCGGGCCTTCGGCTGACCCGTACCCGCCCTGTCCGCCGTCCCCGAGCCCCGGTCGCCCGCTTCCCCGCGGGTGGCCGGGGCTCGGCCCTTCGACGGCCCGGCGGAGAAGGAGCGAACCGGTCAGTCCTGGTGGCCGAGCTGGAGGTCGCGTTCGGTGCGTCCGCCGCCGGCCATCCGCAGGACGGTGGCGACGGGCGGGTATCCGGCGGCGATGACGGTGTACTCGCCGGAGGACAGGTCCACGAAGCGGAAGGTTCCGTCGGCGCCGGTGGTGAGGGTGTCGACGACGTTGCCCGCCGCGTCGAGCAGGGTGACCCGGGCGTCCTCGACCGGGCGCCCGCCCCCGGCGCGGACGGTGCCGCGCAGTACCGAGCCTCCGGCCAGTTCGATGTCCTGGCGGGTCTCCCGGGAGGACTGGACGCTCACCGGGAGCGCGGCGGGCCGGAAGGCGGGGGCGCTGGCGGCGAGGGTGTACTCGCCCGCGACCAGTTCGGAGATCACGTAGCCGCCCTCGCGTCCGCTGCGGGTGGAGGCGACGACCTCGCCGCGTACGTCGGTGAGGGTGACGGCGGCGTCCCGGACGGGTGTCCCGTCGGCGGTGACGACGCTGCCCGCGAGGCGTCCGGCGCCGCCGAGGACGACGTCGAGCTCGACGGGGCGTTCGCCGACGGTGACCGAGACGGCCTGCGGCTGGTGTCCGCCCGCCGCCGCGATGAGGACGTACGCGCCGCTGCCGGGGGCGCTCAGCGCGTACCGCCCGTCCTCGCCGCTGGCGCCACGGCCGACCTGACGGCCCTGGACGTCGATGAGGGTGAGGGCGGCCCGGGGGACCCGGCTGCCGTCGTGGTGCTGGACGGTGCCGCAGACGGGAAGGCCCGAGGTCAGGGGGGTGGGAGTGGTGGCCGGGGCGGCGTACCGGGCGGGTGGGACGGCCCAGGTGGTTCCGGGGTCGTCGGCTCCGGTGGCCTCGGTGGTGGGGAGGTGGTGGGACACCAGCGGTTTCTCCTTGAGGAAGAAGGCGAGGACGAAGCCGACCACGAGGACCGGCACGAGGTAGAGGAAGATGCGCGGCATCGCGTCGGCGTACGCCTGGACGTAGGCGTCGCGGAGGGCGGGCGGCAGGGTGTGGACCGTCTGCGGGGTGATCGACGCGGCGGGCGGCGGGGTGGCGCCGCCGGAGCCGAGTCCGGCGAGCCGGTCGCCGAGGGCGTCGTCGAGCCGGGAGGCGAAGAGGGTGCCGAAGACGGCGGCGCCGACGCTGCCGCCGATCTGCCGGAAGTAGGTGTGGGCGCTGGTGGCGGTGCCCAGGTCGGCGGGACGTACCGAGTTCTGCACGGCGAGGACGAGCACCGGCATGACGAGGCCGATGCCGAGCCCGAGGACGGCCTGGGACAGGCTGTACTCCAGGCGCGGGGTGCCGACGTCCATGCGGGACAGCAGCCACATGCCGAGGACGGAGACGGCTCCGCCGACCACGGGGTGGAGGCGGTAGCGGCCGGTGCGGCTGACGAGCTGGCCGGAGACGACGGAGGAGACGACGATGCCGCCCATGAGCGGCAGCATCAGCAGACCGGACTCGGTCGCGCTGGCGCCCTCGACCATCTGGAGGAAGCTGGGCAGGTAGCTGGCGGCGCCGAAGAGCGCGATGCCGATGACGGCGCCGACGAGTGCGGTGACGGTGAAGACGGAGTCGCGGAACAGCCGGAGCGGGATCAGCGGTTCCGCCGCGAAGTGCTCGACGACCAGGAAGAGCAGGGCGGCTCCGGCGGCTCCGCAGGCGAGGCCGATGACGACCCGGGAGCCCCAGGCGTACTCGGTGCCGCCCCAGCTGGTGAGCAGGACCAGACAGGTGGAGGCGACGGCCAGGAGCAGGGCGCCGAGCACGTCGAAGCGGGCCCGCGCGGCGGGCTTGGGGAGTTTGAGGACGACGGCGACGACGGCGAGGGTGACGAGCCCGAAGGGGACGTTGAAGTAGAAGCACCAGCGCCAGGAGACGTGGTCGGTGAAGAAGCCGCCGAGCAGCGGCCCGGCGACGGAGGCGAGGCCGAAGGCGGCGCCGATGAGGCCCATGTACCGGCCGCGTTCCCTGGCGGGCACGATGTCGGCGATGATCGCCTGGACGCCGATCATGAGGCCGCCCGCGCCGATGCCCTGGACGGCCCGGAAGGCGATGAGCTGGTCCATGCTGCGGGACCAGCCCGCGAGACCCGAGCCGATGACGAAGACGACGATGGCGAAGAGGAAGACGCCCTTGCGGCCGAGGAGGTCGCCGAGCTTGCCGTAGACGGGCAGGCCGATGGTGGACGTCAGCAGGTAGGCGGTGATCGCCCAGGACATCCGGTCCAGGCCCTGGAGTTCGCCGACGATCTTCGGCAGGGCGGTGGCGACGATCATCTGTTCGAGCGCGGCGAGGAGCAGCGCGAGCATCAGGCCGCAGAAGACGAGCCGGACCCGGCGGGGGTCGAGCGGGACGGGGCCGGGTGGCGGGGCGGAGTCTGCGGGCGGGCCGCCGGTGACGGGCGGTTCGCCGCCCTGGACGTCCTTCGCCATGGTGATCGCACCCACGTACTGCTCCCCTCGTGACGGCGTCCGCGCCGCCGTACGACGGCGACCGCGCCGCGTCAGGACGGCGTGCGCGCCGCGCCATTCTTCGCATCGGCCGCGAAGGGGGAGCAAGTCGACGGGTGCGGGAGTCCGGGGGCGCTCTGGGCCCCGAACGACCGTGCCTTACGGCGCACTTGGGGCGCTCATCAGCGCGTTTACGAGAAGGTCCGCGCCCCCTGGCGCACGGGGCGCCGGTACGGGGGACGCGGACGATCCACTCGAATCAGTGAACGCCCGGAGCGTTACTTCTCCGCTCCGGGCGCCACTTCTCAACTCCGGTGTGCCACTTCTCGACTCCGTTGTGTCACTTCCCGGATTCGGTACGTCACTTCTCCACTTCGGCGGCCAGCTTGTCGAGGACGGCGTCGTAGATCCGACCGAGCCCCTTGGGCGCGAAGGTGCGCTCGAAGAAGCCTCCGACGCCGCCCGCGCCGTTCCAGACGGTGCTGACGACGACGCGCGACGCGCCCTCTCCGGCGGGGGTGACGGTCCAGGTGGTGACCATGGAGGAGTTGCGGTCCTTCTCGACCAGCTGCCCGTCGGTGGGCTCGGTGACCTCCAGGAGGCAGTCGCGGACGCGCTTGCTGGTGGCCTGGAGCTTCCAGTGGACGAGGGTGCCCTCGCCGTCGCCGCCCTCGCGCACCTCGTACTCGCTGAAGTGCTCGGGGAGCAGCTTCGCGCGCGTGCCGCTGTAGTCGGCCAGCGCGTCGAACACCGTCTCCGCGTCCGCCGCGACGATCCGTTCGGTGGTGGCCTCGACCTGCGCCATTGACGTCCTCCAGCTCATGGTTCCTCGGGGGTGTGGGCCTAGGGAACCACGCCCGCTGCGGGGTGCGAAATCCGGGTTGCGGTGATCATGGGAACAGATGTTCTATTCTGGCCGAACGGTCGAGCCGCACCCGTGGCGGAACCGAGGAAGAACCACCGAGGAGGCGTCCATGCGCTGGGACCATCTGGGCGACGACCCCGCCGCTCCCGCCGACACCGCCCTGTTCGGCGCGGACGCGGTCACCACCAGAACCTTCGACACGCCCGAGTTCCGGGGCATCACCTTCCACGAGGTACGGGCCCGCTCGGTCCTCAACCGGGTGCCCGGCGCCTCCCGGATGCCGTTCGAATGGACGGTCAACCCGTATCGGGGGTGCACACACGCGTGCGTGTACTGCTTCGCCCGCAAGACCCACGGCTACCTCGACCTCGACACCGGGATCGGCTTCGACACCCAGATCGTCGTCAAGGTCAACGCGCCCGAGGTGCTCGCCCGCCAGCTCGCCTCCGCCCGCTGGCACGGGGCACACATCGCGATGGGCACCAACGTGGACTGCTACCAGCGCGCCGAGGGCCGGTACCGGCTGATGCCCGGCATCCTCACGGCGCTGCGCGACCGCGCCAACCCGTTCTCCGTGCTCACCAAGGGGACGCTGATCCTCCGCGACCTGGAGCTGCTCACCGAGGCGGCCCGGGTCACCGAGGTCGGCATCTCCGTCTCCGTCGGCTTCACCGACCGGGAGCTGTGGCGCACGATCGAACCCGGCACCCCCTCGCCGCAGGCCCGGCTCGACGTCGTCCGCACGCTCAGCGCGCACGGCATCGACTGCGGGGTCCTGATGGCACCCGTCGTCCCCTTCCTCGGCGACCGGCCCGAGCAGTTGCGCGCCACCGTCCGCGCCGTCGCCGAGGCCGGAGCGAGCTCGGTCACCCCGCTGGTGCTGCATCTGCGCCCCGGCGCCCGCGAGTGGTTCACGCGATGGCTGCGGGAGCACCACCCCGGTCTGGTGGGACGGTACGAGCGGATGTACGCGGACGGGGCCTACGCGCCGACCTGGTACCAGCGCCGGATCACCCGTCAGGTGCACGAACTGGCGGCCGAGTTCGGGATCGGGCCCGCGCACCGGGGAACGGCCCGCCGGATCCCCGTACCGGAGGAACCGGAGTCGGCGGCGGCACCCGAGCAGCTCACCCTGCTCTGACCGACCGGCCCTCGCGCCTTCACACCCTCACACCCCCGCACCGGCTGGCCGTCGGGCCCGGCACCGGAGCGCCGGACCCTTCCCGCCCCGGGCGGCCCCTCCCTCTGACACGCCGTCGGATCCCCTCCGTTCGGGTCAACTCTGGCTCCGACGGGTCCTGTCCCGGTCCGTTCGGGGCACGGACGCCCTATGACCCCACGCGCAGGAATGCTGATCGCCGCGGGAGCGCTGGTCGCCGGGACGGTCACCGTCCTGCCGGCCGTCCCGGCGGGCGCCGCCGGGCCGGCTCCCCGGCCGCTCCCCCCGCTCACCTGGACGGACTGCGCCACCAAGGCGTATCCGAAGCTCCAGTGCGGCACCCTCAAGACGCCCCTGAACCACGACGACCCGGCGGGCCGGACGGTCACGCTCGCCCTCACCCGGGTGCCGCACACCGCGAAGACCTTCCAGGGGCCGCTGCTCGTGAACCCCGGCGGACCCGGCGGCAGCGGGCGGGCCCTGGCCGGTCACGTGGCGGCGGCGCTGCCCCCGGAAGTGGCGGCGGAGTACGACGTGATCGGCTTCGACCCGCGCGGGGTGGGCAGGAGCGAACCCACGCTCGACTGCGAGCCCGGTCACTTCGCACCGGTCCGCCCGGCCTCCGTGCCGCGCGGCGCCGAGGCCGAGCGGGTCCAGATCGAACGGGCACGCTCCTTCGCGAAGGCCTGCGGCGAGAAGTACGGGGACGTGCTCCCGTACATCGACACGGTGAGCGCGGCGAAGGACATGGACGTCATCCGCCGGGCGCTGGGCGCGCCGAGGATCAACTACCTCGGGTACTCGTACGGCACCTATCTGGGCGCCGTGTACGCCCGGCTCCACCCGGACCGGGTGCGGCGCATGGCGCTGGACTCCGTCGTGAACCCGCACGGCGTCTGGTACGAGGACAACCTCGCGCAGGACTTCGCGTTCGACGCACGCCACAAGACGTTCATGGCGTGGATCGCCCGGCACGACTCCACGTACCGGCTCGGCACCGATCCGGCGGCGGTCGAGGCGGCCTGGTACCGGATGCGCGACGCCCTGCGCGAGGCCCCGGCGGGCGGGAAGGTCGGACCGGGCGAGCTGGAGGACACCTTCCTGCCGGGCGGGTACAACAACGGCTACTGGCCACGTCTCGCACAGGCGTTCGCCGCGTACGTCAACGACGGGGACGCGGTGCCGCTGAAGGAGGCGTACGAGCGGTACGGGGAGGCCGACGCGGCCTCCGACAACGGCTACTCGGTCTACACCGCCGTGCAGTGCCGGGACGCGGGCTGGCCCCGGGACTGGAACGTCTGGCGCCAGGACACCTGGGACACGCACGCCAAGGCCCCCTTCTCCACCTGGAACAACGCCTGGTACAACGCGCCGTGCGCGTTCTGGCCGGTGCCGTCGCTGACCCCGCCGGACGTCGGCAACGACCAGATCCCGCCGGTCCTCGTCCTCCAGGCCACGGACGACGCGGCGACGCCGTACGAGGGCGGGGTCGCGCTGCACCGGCTGCTGCGCGGCTCCAGCCTGGTCGTCGAGGAGGGCGGCGAGAACCACGGGGTGACCCTCGGCGGGAACGCGTGCCTGGACGGGCATCTGGCGGCCTACCTCACCGACGGGAGGGTCCCGCGCGCCGAGGACGACGGCGAGGTGGACGCGGTCTGCGCGGCGCTGCCGGAACCGGAGCCGCAGCCGGTGGCGCCCCCGGCGGCGAAGGGGTCCGCGAAGGAGTCCGCGGGGCCCTCGACCAGGTCCGCCGAGGCCGTCCCGGAGCGCCCGGCGACGGCCGGTGCGCCCGACCCGGAGGCCGTGTCCGGGCTCGTGGAGTCGGCCGGGGACACTCTGCACGAGCTCCTCGGCCAGGTGCGCTGACCCACCCCTCCCCCACCGGCGACGCCCGCGCCCCCGGAGGGACGCGGGCGTTGTCAGCGGCCCGCGCCCCGGAAATGCGGGCGCGGGTCAGCGGCCCGCGCCCCTGGAGGTGCGGGCGTCGTCCGTGGCGTGCGTCCCGGAGATACGGGCGCGTTGTCAGTGGCGTGCGCGAGGATGGGCGCATGACGAGCCACCTCACCCATGTACCCGCTCCCGACGGCCTCGCCGCCAGCCCGCAGTACAGCCATGTCGTCTGGGGGACCGGCCGGTTCGTCGCGATATCCGGCCAGTGCGCCTTCGACGCGTCGGGCGCGGTGGTCGGGGAGGGCGACACGGTGGCGCAGGCGCGTCAGGTCTTCGCGAACCTGGAGCGGTGTCTGGCGGCGGCGGGCGCCGATTTCGGTGACGTGGTGAAGCTGACCTACTTCGTCACGGACGTGGCCCATCTGCCCGCCGTGCGGGAGGCCAGGGACGCGTACTTCGCCGGGACGCCGCTGCCCGCCAGCTCGGCGGTGCAGGTCGCGGCGCTGGTCCGGCCCGAACTGCTGGTGGAGATCGAGGCGTTCGCGCTGGTTCCGTAGCGCCCAACAGGACGTTCTCCGAAGCGGACGGGCCCCGGCCTCACCGCCGGTGGCGTCCGACGCGTCCCCGCCCGACGCGCGTCCCCGTCCGACGCGTCCCCGCCCGGCGGGCCGGTCCTCAGCCGGTGGCGTCCAGTCGGCCGAGGGAGCGTCCGGCCGCCGCGCCGAGCCTCGGGTGCGGCAGGGCCGCTTCCAGGGCGGGGCGGGCCCGGGGGTCGCCGAGGGCGCCGAGGCCCTCGACACAGGCGAGGCCGACCCGCCAGTGCGGGTCCTCCGGGGAGAGCCGCCGTCCGAGGACGGTGACGAGCGCGGGGACGGACTCGGGGGCGCGGAGCTCCGCGAGCAGCCGGACCGGCAGCAGGGCGTAGGCGGCGCGGAGTTCATTGGTGGCGAGGGCCGCCGCCGCGCGGGCGGTGCGCGGGTCACCGAGCCGGGTCAGCGCGTGGGCCGCGGTGACACAGCGCTCGGGGTCGCGGTGGTTGAGGAGGAGCACCAGCGACTCGAAGGCGCGGGCGTCGCCGAGGAGTCCGAGACGGCAGGCGGCGATCTCGCGGGCCCAGAGCGGGCGTCCGGGCGCGGTGAGCGTCCGGTGGAGTTCCTCGGGATCGGTGGTCGCGGCGAGTTCCGTGAATGCGCCGGGAAGGGTTTCTCCGGCATTCTCGATCTCGTCCCGCAATCGATCGATCATCGAGCAGAATTCGGGATCCTCCGCGCTGTTCATGAATCCGAGACTATCCGCGATCCAGATCACATTTTCTCCGACTTCCGGGACTGGCGCGCTCGTTACCCGCCGGTTAGTCTCAAGTGAGCGGGGCACCCCCCGCGCTCTTCCCACGACGGCCTGGTGACGCAGCCGTCGTGGCGTTCGTCGGTTCGGCGGTTTCGACGTGGCTCCGGGACAGGGTCCGTCGCTCCTTTTCTCCAGGCCCTCCTCTCTGCTCTCCGGGCCTTCCTCCTGTTCTCCGGGCCCTCTTCCCGCATTCTCCGGAGGACGCCCTCCGGAGGACGCCCTCGTTCTCTTCCGCGCTGTTTCCCTCCGCGCGGACACCGCCCTCAGTCGTCACTCTTCCTCCCAGGAGTCCCCTGATGGACATCCCCCTTCCCACCATCGCCGTCGTCGGCCTCGGCACCATGGGCACCGGCATCGCGGACGTCCTCGTCCGGGCCGGCCGCGAGGTCGTCGGCATCGACGTCAGCGACACCGCCGCCGACCGGGCCGTCGCGGCCCTGGAGAACTCCACCGCCCGTGCCGTGGCGCGCGGGCGGATCACCGAGGAGGAGCGGCGGGACGCGCTCGCCCGGTTCCGTACCTTCTCCGACCTCCGGGCGGCGGCCGACGCGGATCTCGTGATCGAGGTCGTCCCGGAGTCGTACGAGGCGAAGCAGGAGGTCTTCCGGGCCCTGGACGGCATCGTGCGGCCCGACACGGTCCTGGCGACGGGCACCAACGCGCTGTCCGTCACCCGGCTGGCCGCCGACTCGGCGCACCCCGAGCGGGTCCTCGGCCTGCACTTCTTCACCCCGGTCCAGGCGATGAAGCTGGTCGAGGTGGTGTCCTCGGTGCTGACCGACCCGAAGGCGGTGGAGTCCGTCACGCGGCTCGCCCTCGATCTGGGGAAGGAGCCGGTGGCGGTCGGCGACCGGGCCGGTTTCATCGCGGACGGACTGCTCTTCGGCTATCTGAACCAGGCAGCCGCCATGTACGAGGCGAAGTACGCCTCCCGTGAGGACATCGACGCGGCGATGCGGCTGGGCTGCGGTCTGCCGATGGGGCCGCTCGCGCTGCTCGACCTGATCGGCGTGGACACCGCCCGTACGGTCCTGGAAGCCATGTACGCCGACTCGCACGACCGGCTGCACGCCCCCGCCCCGGTCCTCAAGCAGCTCAGCGAGGCGGGACTGACCGGCCGCAAGTCGGGGCGCGGCTTCTACACGTACGCGGCGCCGGGCTCCGGCGAGGTCGTGCCGGACGCGCTGACCCCGCCCGACGCGTCCGAGGCGGGCGGCGGGCGGGCGGTCCGCTCGGTCGGCGTCGCCGGTTCGGGCACGATGGCCTCGGGCATCGCGGAGGTCTTCGCCAAGGCGGGGTACGCGGTCGTGCTGGCCGCGCGTTCCCAGGAGAAGGCGGACGCGGCCAAGGCGCGGATCGCGAAGTCGCTGGCCCGTTCGGTCGACCGGGGGCGGATGACGGGCGAGGCACGGGACAGGACACTGGCCCTGATCACCCCGGCGGGGACCCTGGAGTCCTTCGCCGAGGTGGATCTGGCGGTCGAGGCGGTCGCCGAGGACCTGGCGGTCAAGCGGGAGCTGTTCGGCGGGCTCGACAAGATCTGCAAGCCGGGCGCGGTGCTCGCCACGACGACGTCCTCGCTGCCGGTGGTGGCCTGCGCCCGTGCGACCACCCGTCCGCAGGACGTCGTCGGGATGCACTTCTTCAACCCGGCCCCCGCGATGAAGCTGGTCGAGATCGTCCGTACGGTGCTGACCGGCGACGAGGCGCACGCCACCGTCCGCGCGGTGACGGAGAGGATCCGCAAGCACCCGGTGGACTGCGGCGACCGGGCCGGATTCATCGTGAACGCGCTGCTCTTCCCGTATCTGAACAACGCGATCAAGATGGTCCAGGACCATTACGCGACGCTGGACGACATCGACGCGGCGATGCGGCTGGGCGGCGGCTACCCGATGGGGCCGTTCGAACTGCTCGACGTGGTCGGCCTCGATGTGTCGCTGGCGATCGAGCGGGTCCTGCACCGCGAGTTCCGCGACCCGGGCCTGGCGCCCGCGCCCCTCCTCGAACACCTGGTGGCCGCGGGCTGCCTGGGCCGCAAGACGGGGCGCGGCTTCCGCGAATATGCCAGGCGCTGAGCCGGGAGACCCCGTCCGGGGCGGTCTGCCCGAGCCGGGAGACCCCGTCCGGGGCGGTCTGCCCGAGCCGGGAGACCCCGGCCGGGGCGGTCTGCCGATCCCTCCGGGCACCCCCGGTGCCCTGCGGGTACGGCCGCCCCCACCTGGGCACACTCCCCCTCCGATGCAGTACGTTCGGACCATGCCCAAGGCCGCGAAGACACCCCGTGCCACCTCCTCGTCCGACGCTCCGGAGAGCGCGGCGGGGACCCGCGCCGCCGCGCAGCGGCTCAAGATGCGCCGGGAACTGGCCACGGCCGCCATGGAGCTCTTCGCGACCAAGGGGTACGAGGCGACGACGGTCGACGAGATCGCGGCCACCGCCGGGGTCGCCCGGCGGACGTTCTTCCGCCACTTCCGCTCCAAGGAGGAGGCGATCTTCCCGGACCACGACGACACGCTGGTCCGGGCGGAGGCGGTCCTGAACGCGGCCCCGCCGCACGAGCACCCGCTGGACACGGTGTGCCGGGGCATCAAGGAAGTCATGAAGATGTACGCGGGGTCCCCCTCGGTCTCGGTGGCGCGCTACCGGCTCACCCGCGAGGTGCCGACGCTGCGGGAGCGGGAGATCGCCTCGGTGGCCCGCTACGAGCGCCTGTTCACCCGCTATCTCCTCGCGCACTTCGACGAGCGGGACCACCACGACGGCAACGACGATCCGCTGCTCGCCGAGGTGGCCGCGTCGGCGGTCGTCACGGCCCACAACCACGTGCTGCGGCGCTGGCTGCGGGCGGGCGGCGAGGGCGATGTGGAGACCCACCTGGACCACGCCTTCGCGATCGTCCGCGACACCTTCGGGGCGGGTATGGGAGTGGGTCGTCCGGGCCCCGCCCCGTCCCCCGCCGCCGTGTCACCGGCCCCGGCCGGCCTCCCGGCGAGGACCCGGACCGCCGCGGCGGTCCGGGCGTCCGCCGCGGGTGACGTGGTGGTCGCGGTGGTCCGTACGGACGCTCCGCTCGACGAGGTCATGCGGACCATCCAGCAGGCGCTCGGCAGCGCCTGAACCCCTCTCCGCACAACAGGCCGCACCCCGACCGGGGTGCGGCCTGTTGTGCGTTTGCGCAGGTCGGAGCCGGTCGAGGGGCCCATTCGATCGATCATCGCTCATCTGTGGGCAGAAGATTGCATCTGAGAGAAATCATTGGCACGCAGTGCCTTGTCACGTGACACGGCGTGCCATACGTTGATGTTGTCCGGGCGGCCGGAGCACGGAGGAAACCTCGCGCGCCGACTGTCCCCACGAGCGATCGCGCCCGTGCGCCCGGACGCCTGCGTCACAGGCAACCCCGCGCCCACCAGGCGCCGCGCCACCCGCACCACCGAGCCGAACCGACGGCACACCTCCACAGCAGCAGACTCCCCGTCGTACCCCTCAGGCGTCCCCTTCCCGGACGCCCATCGCCGGAGGCAACCCGTGAAGGAAATCCTGGCCGCGATCCAGTCGCAGGACGCCACGTCCGACGACTTCGCGAACATCCCGCTGCCCGAGTCGTACCGTGCCGTCACCGTCCACAAGGACGAGACGGAGATGTTCGCCGGGCTCGCCACCCGCGACAAGGACCCGCGCGCGTCGCTCCACCTGGACCAGGTGCCGCTGCCGGAGCTGGGCCCCGGCGAGGCGCTCGTCGCCGTCATGGCCAGCTCGGTCAACTACAACTCGGTGTGGACCTCGATCTTCGAGCCGCTGTCGACCTTCGCCTTCCTGGAGCGGTACGGCAGGCTCTCCGAGCTCACCAGGCGCCACGACCTGCCGTACCACGTCATCGGCTCCGACCTCGCGGGCGTCGTGCTGCGCACCGGCCCCGGCGTCAACGCCTGGCGGCCCGGCGACGAGGTCGTCGCGCACTGCCTCTCCGTCGAGCTGGAGTCCTCCGACGGCCACAACGACACGATGCTCGACCCCGAGCAGCGCATCTGGGGCTTCGAGACCAACTTCGGCGGTCTGGCCGAGATCGCGCTCGTCAAGTCCAACCAGCTGATGCCGAAGCCCGACCACCTGAGCTGGGAGGAGGCGGCGGCCCCCGGCCTCGTCAACTCCACCGCGTACCGCCAGCTCGTCTCCCGCAACGGCGCCGGGATGAAGCAGGGCGACAACGTCCTGATCTGGGGCGCCAGCGGCGGACTCGGCTCGTACGCCACCCAGTTCGCCCTGGCCGGCGGCGCCAACCCGATCTGTGTCGTCTCCTCCCCCGAGAAGGCCGCCATCTGCCGGTCCATGGGCGCCGACGCGGTCATCGACCGCGGTGCCGAGGGCTACCGGTTCTGGAAGGACGAGCGGACCCAGGACCCCAGGGAGTGGAAGCGCTTCGGGTCGAAGATCCGCGAGTTCACCAGCGGCGAGGACATCGACATCGTCTTCGAGCACCCGGGCCGCGAGACCTTCGGCGCCTCCGTGTACGTCACCCGCAAGGGCGGCACCATCACCACCTGCGCCTCCACCTCCGGCTACATGCACGAGTA
This sequence comes from Streptomyces sp. NPDC059247, assembly GCF_042754005.1. Taxonomy (NCBI): domain Bacteria; kingdom Bacillati; phylum Actinomycetota; class Actinomycetes; order Kitasatosporales; family Streptomycetaceae; genus Streptomyces; species Streptomyces sp. NPDC059247. The sequence goes on along the minus strand of NZ_JBHYZW010000001.1, from coordinate 228,551 downwards.
CGACAACCGCTATCTGTGGATGTCCCTCAAGCGGATCATCGGCTCGCACTTCGCCAACTACCGCGAGGCCTGGGAGGCCAACCGCCTGATCGCCAAGGGCAAGATCCACCCCACCCTGTCCAAGGTCTACCCCCTGGAGGAGACCGGCCAGGCCGCCTACGACGTCCACCGCAACCTGCACCAGGGCAAGGTCGGCGTCCTGGCCCTCGCCCCCGAGGAGGGCCTCGGCGTCCGCGACCCCGAGAAGCGCGCCCAGCACCTCGACGCCATCAACCGATTCCGCAACGTCTGAGCCCGGGACAACAGATGACTGAGCGTCAGAAAGACCGGCCGTGGCTCATGCGGACGTACGCCGGTCACTCGACCGCCGAGGCGTCCAACGAGCTGTACCGGCGCAACCTCGCCAAGGGCCAGACCGGGCTCTCGGTCGCCTTCGACCTGCCCACGCAGACCGGGTACGACCCCGACCACGTCCTCGCCCGGGGCGAGGTCGGCCGGGTCGGCGTCCCCGTCTCGCACCTCGGTGACATGCGACGGCTGTTCCAGGACATCCCGCTGGAACAGATGAACACCTCGATGACCATCAACGCCACGGCGATGTGGCTCCTGGCGCTCTACCAGGTGGTCGCCGAGGAGCAGGGCGCGGACACCGCCCTGCTCCAGGGCACCACCCAGAACGACATCGTGAAGGAGTACCTGTCGCGCGGGACGCACGTCTTCCCGCCCGGCCCCTCGCTCCGCCTCACCACCGACATGATCGCGTACACGGTCGGCCACCTCCCCAAGTGGAACCCGATCAACATCTGCAGCTACCACCTGCAGGAGGCAGGAGCCACCCCGGTCCAGGAGATCTCGTACGCGATGTCCACCGCGATCGCCGTGCTCGACGCGGTCCGCGACTCCGGCCAGGTCCCCGAGGACCGCTTCGGCGAGGTCGTCGCCCGCATCTCCTTCTTCGTGAACGCGGGCGTCCGCTTCATCGAGGAGATGTGCAAGATGCGCGCCTTCGGACGCATCTGGGACAAGATCACCCACGAGCGGTACGGGATCGAGAACGCCAAGCAGCGCCGGTTCCGCTACGGCGTCCAGGTCAACTCACTCGGTCTGACCGAGGCCCAGCCGGAGAACAACGTCCAGCGGATCGTCCTGGAGATGCTGGCCGTCACCCTCTCCAAGGACGCCCGCGCGCGGGCCGTGCAGCTGCCCGCCTGGAACGAGGCGCTCGGCCTGCCCCGCCCCTGGGACCAGCAGTGGTCGCTGCGCATCCAGCAGGTCCTGGCCCATGAGTCCGACCTCCTGGAGTACGAGGACATCTTCGCCGGTTCCCATGTCGTCGAGGCCAAGGTCGACTCGCTCGTCGGGGAGTGTCTGGCCGAGATCGACCGGATCCAGCAGATGGGCGGCGCCATGGCGGCCGTCGAGTCCGGCTACCTCAAGTCGCGGCTCGTCTCCTCGCACGCCGAGCGGCGCGCCCGCATCGAGGCCGGTGACGAGAAGATCATCGGCGTGAACATCTTCCGGTCGACCGAGGAGAACCCCCTCACCGCCGACCTGGACACCGCCATCATGACGGTCGACCCGGCGGTCGAGGCCCGGGTGGTCGGCGCCGTCGGCCGCTGGCGCGCCGAGCGCCAGGAGTCCACCGACCGGCAGGGCAACGGCGACCCGTTCGTCTTCCCCACCACCCAGCAGGCCTTGGAACTGCTCAAGGAGACCGCCCGGGGCACGGACAACCTCATGGAGGCCACCCTGGAGTGCGTCCGCGCGGGCGTCACGACCGGCGAGTGGGCCGGGGCCCTGCGCGAGGTGTTCGGCGAGTACCGGGCGCCCACCGGTGTCTCCTCCGCCCCGGTCGCGGTGACGGCGGAGGCGGGCACTCCGATGGCCGGGGTCCGCGAGAAGGTGGCGCGGACCGCCGAGGAGCTCGGCTGCGGGCGGCTGCGGCTGCTCGTCGGCAAGCCCGGTCTCGACGGGCACTCCAACGGCGCCGAGCAGATCGCCGTACGCGCCCGCGACGCCGGTTTCGAAGTGGTCTACCAGGGCATCCGGCTGACTCCCGAGCAGATCGTGAGCGCGGCCCTCGCCGAGGACGTGCACTGCGTGGGCCTCTCGATCCTCTCCGGCTCGCACACCGCACTGGTGCCGGACGTCCTCGACCGGCTCCGCGAGGCGGGCGCGGCCGAGGTGCCGGTCATCGTCGGCGGGATCATCCCGAACGCCGACGCCGCCGAACTGAAGCGGGCGGGCGTGGCCGCCGTCTTCACCCCGAAGGACTTCGGCATCACGGAGATCATCGGTCGTATCGTCGACGAGATCCGGAAAGCGAACAAGCTCAGCCCCCTTGAAAGTACGGAGGTCCTCGCATGACCAGCCCCGCTTCCCCCGTGAACCGGCTCCGCCCGCGCCGTTCCTGCCTGGCGGTCCCCGGCTCCAACCCCCGGTTCCTGGAGAAGGCCCAGGGCCTCGCCGCCGACCAGGTCTTCCTGGACCTGGAGGACGCCTGCGCCCCGCTGGCCAAGCCCGAGGCCCGGCACACCATCGTGAAGTTCCTCAACGAGGGCGACTGGACCGGCAAGACCCGGGTGGTCCGGGTGAACGACTGGACGACCCACTGGACGTACCGGGACGTCGTCACGGTCGTCGAGGGCGCCGGCCAGAACCTCGACTGCATCATGCTGCCGAAGGTGCAGGACGCCCAGCAGATCGTGGCGCTCGACCTCCTGCTGACCCAGATCGAGAAGACCATGGGCTTCGAGGTCGGCAAGATCGGCATCGAGGCGCAGATCGAGAACGCCCAGGGCCTCAACAACGTCAACGCGATCGCGGGGGCCTCCCAGCGCGTCGAGACGATCATCTTCGGCCCGGCCGACTTCATGGCCTCCATCAACATGAAGTCGCTGGTCGTCGGCGAGCAGCCGCCCGGCTACCCGGCGGACGCCTACCACCACATCCTGATGAGCATCCTGATGGCCGCCCGCGCGAACAACCTCCAGGCGATCGACGGGCCCTATCTGCAGATCCGCAACCAGGAGGGGTACCGCGCGGTCGCGCGGCGGGCCGCCGCCCTGGGCTTCGACGGCAAGTGGGTGCTCCACCCGGACCAGGTCGCCGCCGCGAACGAGATCTTCTCGCCCTCGCAGGAGGACTACGACCACGCCGAGCTGATCCTCGACGCGTACGACTACCACACCTCGGACGCGGGCGGCCGGAAGGGCTCCGCGATGCTCGGCGACGAGATGATCGACGAGGCCTCCCGCAAGATGGCCCTGGTCATCGCGGGCAAGGGCCGCGCCGCGGGCATGGAGCGCACCGGCACGTTCGAGATCCCGGAGGCCTGATCCCATGCAGTTCGGCCGCACCTACGAAGAGTTCGAGACCGGTGCCGTCTACAAGCACTGGCCCGGGAAGACGGTCACCGAGTACGACGACCACCTCTTCTGCCTGCTGACGATGAACCACCACCCGCTGCACCTGGACGCGAACTACGCCGGGAACACGACGGACTTCGGGAAGAACGTCGTCGTCGGCAACTACGTCTACTCGCTGCTGCTCGGCATGTCCGTGCCGGACGTCTCCGGCAAGGCCATCGCCAACCTGGAGGTCGAGTCGCTGCGGCACGTGGCGCCGACCTTCCACGGCGACACGATCTACGGCGAGACCACGGTCCTCGGCAAGACCCCGTCGAGGTCGAAGAGCGACCGCGGCATCGTCCACGTCGAGACCAAGGGGTACAAGCAGGACGGCACCCTCGTGTGCGTCTTCCGCCGCAAGGTGATGGTCCCCACCGAGACGTACGTCGAGGAGCGCGGCGGGGAGCAGCCCGGCCGCCCCGAGCTCGTCGAGCCCGCCCGGAAGACAGAGAAGACGGAGAAGTAGCCATGGCCCGACTCGCCCAGACCGCCGGGCTCACGGACGTCCAGCGGGAGATCCTCAGGACCGTCCGGGACTTCGTCGACAAGGAGATCATCCCGGTCGCGACGGAGCTGGAGCACCGCGACGAGTACCCGCAGCAGATCGTCGACGGGCTCAGGGAGCTCGGTCTGTTCGGTCTGATGATCCCCGAGGAGTACGGGGGTCTGGGTGAGTCGCTGCTCACCTACGCGCTGTGCGTGGAGGAGATCGCCCGGGGCTGGATGTCGGTCTCCGGCATCATCAACACGCACTTCATCGTGGCGTACATGCTGAAGCAGCACGGCACGGCGGAGCAGAAGGAGCACTTCCTGCCGAGGATGGCGGCGGGCGAGACGCGCGGCGCGTTCTCGATGTCGGAGCCGGGACTCGGCTCGGACGTGTCGGCCATCACGTCGAAGGCGGTGCGGGACGGCGAGGAGTACGTCCTGAACGGCCAGAAGATGTGGCTGACGAACGGGGGCACCTCGTCCCTGGTGGCCGTTCTCGTCCGGAGTGACGAAGGACACCCGGAGGGCACCGCCCCCCACAAGTCGATGACGACCTTCCTCGTCGAGAAGGAGCCCGGCTTCGGAGAGGTCCGTCCGGGCCTCACCATCCCCGGCAAGATCGACAAGATGGGTTACAAGGGCGTCGACACGACCGAGCTCATCATGGACGGACTACGCATTCCGGCCAATCGGGTCCTCGGCGGGGCCACCGGCCGAGGGTTTTACCAAATGATGGACGGCGTGGAGGTGGGTCGCGTGAACGTGGCGGCCCGTGGCTGTGGTGTCGCTCAGCGTGCTTTCGAACTCGGCGTCTCATATGCCCAGCAACGTCACACTTTCGGCAAGCCGATCGCCCAGCACCAGGCGATTCAGTTCAAGCTCGCCGAAATGGCTACCAAGGTCGAGGCCGCCCATGCGATGATGGTCAATGCAGCACGCAAAAAGGACTCCGGGGAACGAAACGACCTCGAAGCAGGGATGGCGAAGTACCTCGCCTCCGAGTACTGCAAGGAGGTCGTCGAGGATGCCTTCCGTATTCACGGTGGCTACGGATTCTCGAAGGAGTACGAGATCGAGCGCCTCTACCGGGAGGCGCCGATGCTGCTCATCGGTGAAGGTACCGCCGAGATCCAGAAAATGATCATTGGTCGTCGACTGCTCGAGGAGTACCGCTTCCAGGGTTGATTGTCGGTTTTGGGTCGGTTCGGCCGCGAAGAAGATCACACCCTGTGTTCGCCTTCCGGCCGCCGACTCGGTTCCTGGCTTACCCAGTTGCGCCCCGCAACCGATAGCATCGCGGGAAAGCCGCCGTCCCCCGTTGCCAGTGCGGCATCATCCGCTACGAAGGTCATCCATGCCCCACAGCCAAACCTCTGCACACCGCGACAGCCTCAACGGCGTACGCCTCGCGCGCGGAGCATCGCCGTGGCTTCTGCCGACCGTCGCCACCGCGGCGCTCAGCCTCGTGCGCGCCCGCAAGTCGAAGCGCGCCGCGGCCGTCGCCGTGCCGGTCACCGCGCTCGCGGCCGGCATGTTGTGGTTCTTCCGCGACCCCGAGCGCGAGATCGCTCAGGGCCGGGTCATCTCCCCCGCCGACGGCGTGGTGCAGAGCATCATGCCGTGGAAGGACGGGCGCACCCGGGTCGCCATCTTCATGAGCCCGCTGAACGTCCACGTCAACCGCGCGCCGCTGGCCGGCACGGTGACGTCCGTGGAGCACGTTCCCGGCGGTTTCGTCCCGGCGTTCAACAAGGAGAGCGAGAACAACGAGCGCGTCGTCTGGCACTTCGACACCGAGCTCGGTGACATCGAGATGGTCCAGATCGCGGGCGCCGTCGCCCGCCGCATCGTGCCGTACGTCCCCCAGGGGACGAAGGTCGAGCAGGGCGACCGTATCGGCCTGATCCGCTTCGGCTCCCGCGTCGACATCTACCTCCCCGAGGGTGTCGAGGTCGCCGTCGAGGTCGGCCAGGCCACCACAGCGGGGGTGACTCGCATTGACCGTGATTGATCCCGACACACGGGCCGCCGACTGGGTCGCCGGGAGCGACGACGAGTCGGCCGAGGACAACGAGGAGATGCCGTTGTCGCTGAGGCTGTCCATAGCGGACGCCCTCACGCTCGGTAACGCCACGTGTGGCTTCATGGCGGTGTACTTCACCACCACCGGCATCCTCATCCCGCACCTGACGGGCAGCGCGGAGACCGGCATGGCGCGCAACAGCGCCGCCACCGCCGTCATCCTGATGCTCGCCGCGGCGATCTTCGACCTCTTCGACGGGATCGTGGCGCGCAAGCTGCGCTCCTCGCCGATGGGCGCCGAGCTCGACAACCTGTCGGACCTGATCAGCTTCGGGCTCGCCCCGGCCTACTTCGTCCTCGTGTACGGGATGGTCGCGGACGACGCCCAGCAGAAGGTCTCGGCGGTGGCCGCGATCGTGGTGCTGCTCGCGGTGGTGCTGCGCCTGGCCAGATTCTCCTGCGTGACGATGAAGGACGGCATGTTCCAGGGGATGCCGAGCCCCTTCGGCGCCCTGACGGTCGTCTCGATCGTGCTCCTGGAGCTGCCGTTCATCCCGACGCTGCTCGCGATCATCGGTGTCGCGTGGCTGATGGTGAGCCGGGTCGAGTACCCCAAGCCCCGGGGCGTTCTCGCGGTGGCGATGCTCAGCTGGATCGTCGGTGCCATGGGAATGCTGGCGGCGTGGGCGTTCGACGCCCCGGGCGGCGCGTTCCTGCTCCAGGCGGGCTGCGCGCTCCAGGTCGTGATGGGCGCCGTGATCCCCCTCTTCGCGACCGCCCGGCGGGTGAACACCTTCCGCGGCAACCGGCGTGAGAACCGGGAGGCGCGGGCGGCGCAGCTGCCGTAGCGCACGACGTACGGGAAGGGCCCCGGAGGCGATGTCGCCTCCGGGGCCCTTTCCGTGTGCCCGGGGCCCTTTCCGTGTGCCCGGGGCCCTTTCCGTGTGCCCGGGGCCCTTTCCGTGTGCCCGGGGCCCTTTCCGTGTGTCCAGGGTCCTTCCGTGTGCCCGGGCCAGGGGTCAGCCGAGGCGCTTGTAGTAGAGCGTGGTGGCGCGCGGGACGCCCGCCGGGTCGGCGGCGAAGTCCGGGATCGTTCCGGCGGCGGTCCAGCCCGCGCCCCGGTAGAGACGCTCGGCCGGGCTGTCCGTCCGCGTGTCCAGGACGAGCAGCGTGAGCCCGGTCGCGGACGCGTGCGCCTCGGCTTCGGCGAGCAGGACGCGGCCGAGCCCCCGGCCGCGCGCCGACCGGTGGACGAGCAGCCGGGAGACCTCGCCCCGGTGCCGTCCGTTGGCCGTACCGGCGCGGACCAGGGTGACGACGCCGGTGAGGCTCCCGTCCGGCCCGTGGGCCGCCCAGACCTCCCGTACGCCCCGCTCGGCCTCTTCGGCGGCCCCTGACCACCAGGAGGCGGCCACGGCGGGCTCCAGGGGAGCCAGGAAGCCCACGGAGGCGCCGTCGTCCACGGCGTCCACGAGCAGGGCCGCGAGCCCGTCGGCGGCGTGGCGGCGCACCTCGTCGGCGGTGAGACGGGCGACACGGTCGGCGGGCCGCCCGGACCCTGGGTCCGGGTGCCTCTCCGGGCGCTCGCGCGGGGACTCATGCGCGGGCCGGTCCAGGGGCTTCTCCGCGCGCTGGTGCGCGGGCGTCCCCGGGAGCGTCTTCAGGGGCTTCTCCAGACAGAGGAGGCCCGGCCGGTCGTCCCAGGAAGGGACGGTGACGAAGCCGAGGTCCTCGTAGAGGGCGAGCGGTTCCGGTCTCCCGGCCCAGACGGTGAGGCGTACGGCTCCGGCCCCGGCCGCCGCCGCCCGGTCCAGGGCCTCGGTCATCAGGGCCCGCGCGATCCCCCGTCGGCGCGCCCCGGGGGTGACCCAGAGGCGCTTGACCTCCGGCGCCCGGCCCTCCCGGGAGGCCTGGAGGACGACGCAGCCGAGCGGGAGGGGGCCGCCGGGCCCGGTGGCGAGCAGGACCGTGTCGGCGGCGAAGGCGGCGGCCGGGTCCTCGGTCTCGGCCCGGTAGGCGGCCGGAAGCCCGGCGGCCGTGGCGGCGGGCGTTCCCTTCCGCTCCTGGTTGACCAGGTGGTAGGCGGTGAGCAGGGCGGGAAGGCCGGGGTGGGAGCGGTTCTCCTCGATCACGGCGGCCGGACGGATCGGTGCGTTCATGCGCCGAGCCTCACACCGCTTTGTTTCGCCCGTGTGACGTGCGGGGGCCCGGGGCGGTCCCCCGGCGCGGTCACCGCAGGAAGTCGCGGGCGATGGCCGCCGCCACGTCCTCCAGGAGCGGGCCCGCGTTCGCCATGGACGTGGCCGGGTCCGGCTCCAGTTCCGCGAGGGGGTAGGCCCGGCGGATGCCCGCCGCGCCCAGGGCCTCCGGCGGGAGGGCCAGGCGTCCGCAGACCGCGACGACCTCCTTGCCCGCCGCGCGGGCCGCCGCGGCCACGCCCGCCGGGGCCTTGCCGTGCAGGGTCTGCTCGTCGAGGGAGCCCTCGCCGGTGATGACCAGGGTGGCGCGCTCCAGGGCGGGGGCGAAGCCGAGGACGTCGAGCATCAGCTCGATGCCGGGGCGGAAGGCGGCGCCGAGGATGAGCGCGCCGTAGCCGATGCCGCCCGCGCCGCCCGCGCCGGGGGCCAGGGCCGCTTCGGCGGCCCGGGGGCCGACGGCCTTCTCCAGGACGGTGGCGAAGTGGGCGAGGGCCGCGTCCAGGGTGCGGACGTCGTCGGGGGTGGCGCCCTTCTGGGGTCCGTAGACCGCGGGGGCTCCCTTGGGGCCGGTCAGCGGGTTGTCGACGTCGCTGGCGAGGATCAGCTCGACCGTGGCGAGGCGCGGGTCGAGGCCGGAGAGGTCGGCCGAGGCCAGTGCGGCGAGGGCCGCGCCGCCGGGTCCGACGGGCTCGCCGTCCGCGTCGAGGAACCGGGCGCCGAGCGCGGCGAGCATACCCGCGCCGCCGTCGGTGGTGGCGCTGCCGCCGACCCCGAAGACGAGCGTGGTGGCGCCCGCGTCGAGGGCCGCGCGGAGCAGTTCACCGGAGCCGTACGTGGTGGCGGTGAGCGGCGCGAAGACCCCGGCCGGGAGGAGCTGGAGGCCGGAGGCCTCGGCCATCTCCACGACGGCGGTGGTGCCGCGCAGCGCGAAGGCGGCGAGGACCGGTTCGCCGAGGGGGCCCGTCACCGGGAGTTCCCTGCGCTCGAATCCGGCCGCGACGGCCGCCGCGACGGTGCCGTCGCCGCCGTCGGCCACCGGCAGCGTCTCCACCACCAGCTCCGGGACGACCCTGCGGAGTCCCGCCGTGACCCGTTCCGCGACCTGCACGGCCGTGAGCGAGCCCTTGAACTTGTCGGCCGCCACGAGCACGTGGGCGACCTGAGTTGCTGCGCCGTCCGTCACCTTGCATCCCTTGCTTTCGAACGTGCAGTCGCGCCGTGGCCGACCCTATCCGGAGCCCCGGACGGCGTGCCACCCCCGGAAAAGACGAAATTCCGCACCATAGTGGGGTCGCATGAGCACGGAACCGATCGATAGGGACCCGCAGGAGCGGCACGCGCCCGACGGCAAGGTCATCGGCATCGGGGTGGCCACGATCGTCGCCGTCGTCGCCTGGGCCGCCCTCGGCAAGGACTCCTTCGACAGCGCCTCCTCCACGGCCCTGCAATGGGTCCTCACCAACTTCGCCTGGCTGTTCGTGGTGGCCGCCGACACCTTCCTGGTGCTGTGCGTGGTGATCGCGCTGAGCCGCTTCGGCCGGATCAGGCTCGGCACGGACGACTCCGAGCCGGAGTTCACCACGCTGGCGTGGATCGCGATGATGTTCAGCGCGGGCATGGGCATCGGCCTGATGTTCTACGGCGTCGGGGAGCCGCTGACGCACTTCCTCAGCCCTCCCCCGGCCAGCGGGGTCCCGGCGGGCACGGGCGCGGCGGCGCGGACGGCCCTGGAGTACTCGTTCTTCCACTGGACGCTGACCCCCTGGGCGATCTACGGCATCGCGGGCCTCGCCCTGGCGTACGCGGGCTTCCGCAAGGGCCGGGGCAACCGGCTGAGTTCGGCGTTCGTGCCGTTGATGGGCGAGCGGCGGGCGAACTCCTGGCCGGGCAAGGCCATCGATCTGCTCGCGGTGTTCGCGACGGTCTTCGGCACGGCGACGAGTCTGGGGCTCGGCACCCTTCAGGTCGCCGAGGGGCTGAACCTGACGATGGGGGTGGAGGACTCCAGGGCCACCGAGCTGATCATCATCGCGGCGCTCTCGGCCGCCTTCGTGCTGTCGGCGTTCTCCGGGCTGCACAAGGGCGTGAAGTGGCTCTCCACCCTGAACGTCTTCCTCGCGGGCTGTCTGATGCTGTTCGTCTTCCTGCTCGGGCCCACCGTGTACATCCTCGACACCATTCCGGCCTCGGTGGGCGGGTACCTGGACCAGCTCCTGCCGATGGCGAGCCGCACCGGGGCGTTCACCGACGAGAAGTGGCTGGGCGCGTGGACGATCTTCTACTGGGCGTGGTGGCTGTCCTGGGCGCCGTTCGTCGGCACCTTCATCGCCCGGATCTCGCGCGGCCGGACGATCCGGGAGTTCCTGGTGGGCGTGCTCCTCGTGCCGTCCGGCGCGACCGTGGTGTGGTTCTGCGTGATGGGCGGCACGGCGATCCGTCTGGAGTCGACGGGCGCGGCCGATCTGGCGTCGACCGTCAAGGACGGGGCGGAGGCCTCGCTGTTCGGGATGCTGGAGGCGCTGCCGATCGGCACGGTGACCTCGGTCATCGCGATGCTCCTGGTGATGACGTACTTCATCACCAGCGCGGACTCGGCGTCCCTGGTGATGGGGTCGCTGACCAGCCGGGGTTCGCTGCACCCGCCGACCTGGCTGGTGGTGACGTGGGGCGTCCTGATGGCCGTGGTGGCGGCGGTGCTGCTCGTCGCGGGCGGGCTGAACTCGCTCCAGACGGCGACGATCCTGGTGGCGCTGCCGTTCGTGGTGGTGATGCTGGTGTTGTGCTTCGCCCTCCTGAAGGAGCTGCGGGAGGATCCGGGGGCGGGCCCGGCCCGCCACCAGGCCCTGCACGGGATGCGGGACGCGGTCCGCACCCTGGTCGGGGAGGCGATGACCGAGCAGGGCACCCGGCGTCATCCGAGGCTGCGCCGGGCGGCGAAGGCCCGTACGGAGACGGACTCCCCGGAGGACGAGGGCTGAGGGTCCGGATCCGTCGGTCCCGCGGGGGCTCGGGCGGGACCACCTCGCCGGTGCGTACGACGGCCCGCCTCGGCGCGGTGGCCCCGCGCGGGCCCGGCGTCGGAGTGCGCGGGCCGGGCACGGTCGGGACGGAGCGCGGTCCCGGCCCGGTCAGAAGAGCGTGTGGTCCCGGCCCGATTCGAAGGCGAGGAGCCGCTGCTTGCGGTCGAGACCGCCGCCGTAGCCGGTGAGTCCGCCGCCCGCGCCGACCACCCGGTGGCAGGGGACGATCACGCTGACCGGGTTCTTCCCGTTGGCGAGCCCCACGGCGCGGGAGGCGCCCGGGTTGCCGAGGGCGTCGGCGAGTTCGCCGTACGTCCGGGTCTCGCCGTACGGGATGCGGCACAGCTCGGCCCAGACGCGGCGCTGGAACTCGGTGCCGATCAGGTGCAGCGGCAGGTCGAACTCCGTGAGCTCGCCCGCGAAGTAGGCGTCGAGCTGGCGGACCGCCTCGGTGAAGGGGCGCGGGTCGGGCGCGCCGAAGGTCTCCTCGGACGGCCGGTGGCGCTGGCCGGTCATGTGGACGCGGCTGAGGACGCCGTCGACGGCGACGAGGGTCAGCGGCTCGTACGGGCTGTCCATCACGGTGTGCAGGACGGTGGGGGGCATGGCGGTTCAGTGTCCTTCGGTGGGCAGGAGGTTGATCGGGTGGTCGTCGGTCGCCCACAGGTACTGCACGGCGTACGCGCGCCAGGGGCGCCAGTGTGCCGCGCGGGCGGTGAGGGCGGCCGGGGTGCCGGGGAGGCCGAGTCCTTCGGCGGCGCGGCGGACGCCGAGGTCGCCGGGGAGGAAGGCGTCGGGGTCGCCGAGCGCCCGCATGGCGATGATCTCGGTGGTCCAGGGGCCGAAGCCGGGCAGGGCGCGCAGCCGGGCACGGGTCTCCTCGCGGTCCTCGGCGGGGCCGAGGGCGAGGGAGCCGTCGGCGAGGGACCGGACGAGGGTGAGCAGGGTGGTGCGTCGGCTGCGGGGCAGGGCGAGGGTCTCCGGGTCGAGGGCGGCGAGGGCCTCGGGGCCGGGGAAGAGGTGGGTGAGGCCGCCCTCGGGGTCGTCGACGGGGGTGCCGTGCGCGGTGACCAGCCGGGCGGCGTGGGTGCGGGCGGCGGCGGTGGAGACCTGCTGGCCGAGGACGGCCCGTACGGCGAACTCTGCGGGGTCCACGGTTCCCGGCACCCGGCGGCCGGGGGCGGTGTCCACGACGGGCGCGAGCAGCGGGTCGGCGCGCAGCCGGTCGTCCACGGCCACGGGGTCGGCGTCGAGGTCGAGGAGCCTGCGGCAGCGGCTGATGGCGTGGGTGAGGTCGCGGAGGTCGGTGAGGGAGAGACGGCAGGCGATGTGGTCGGGACGGGGGGCGAGGGCGACGATGCCGTGGCCGTACGGGAGGTTCAGCGTCCGGCGGTAGGCGCCGTCGCGCCACTCCTCGATGCCGGGGACCGCGGTGGCGGCGAGGTGGCCGAAGAGGTTGGAGGGTTCCAGGGGGGTGCGGAACGGCAGCCGGAGGGAGATCGTGCCGGGGGTGCCGGTGCGGGCGGGTCCGGCGGTTCCTGTGGGTCCGGCGGTTCCTGTGGTTGCTGTGGTCCTGGGGGTTTCCCTGCCTCTGGTGGTTTCCGTGGGGCGGGGGGCGCGGGCGCGGAGTTCGCCGGGGGTGAGGGCGAAGACCTCGCGGACGGTCTCGTTGAAGGTGCGGATCGAGGCGAATCCGGCCGCGAAGGCGATCTCGCCCAGGGGCATGGCGGTCGTCTCGACGAGGACCCGGGCGGTCTGGGCGCGCTGGGCGCGGGCCAGGGCGAGGGGTCCCGCGCCGAGTTCGGCGAGGAGCTGGCGTTCGATCTGGCGGGTGGACCAGCCGAGGCGCCGGGCGAGCCCGGGGACGCCCTCCCGGTCGACGACCCCGTCCTGGATGAGGCGGACGGCGCGGGCGACGGCGTCCGCGCGGACGTTCCACTCGGGCGAGCCGGGGGTGGTGTCGGGGCGGCAGCGCTTGCAGGCGCGGAATCCGGCCCGCTGGCAGGAGGCGGAGCTGGGGTGGAACTCCATGTTCTCGGGCTTGGGCGGAGGGACCGGACAGCTGGGCCGGCAGTAGATCCGGGTGGTGCGGACGGCGGTGAAGAACACGCCGTCGAACCGGGCGTCCTTCGACTGGACGGCCCGTACGCAGCGCTCCGTGTCGGTGTGCATGAATCAAGCATCGGCGACGTACGGCGCTCGGGCTGGCGGAAAAACGACATGGGCGTCCGCCCTGGTCGCGGCGGACCGCCCGGGGACGGGCGCCGCGACCGCCCGGGTCAGTTGCCGCCGACGGGACCGACGTACGAGCCCGGGTGGGTGGCTCCGTCCTGGAGCAGGACCGGGGAGAAGGTCCAGGTCAGGGTCTTCGCCCGGGTCTCGCCCGGCGGGGTGACGGCCATCGTCCGGGGGGTCAGCTCGACGCCGTCGCCGCCGTACGACTGGTAGGTGACGGTGAAGGCGGTGCGGGCTCCGGGATCGAGGGTGACGAGCCGGGGCTTCTGGGAGGTCTGCCGGGGCAGGGACCAGGTGCTGGCGCCCACGAGGTCGACGCCCGGGTAGCCCTTGAGGGTGCAGGGGGCGCCGCTCTTGTTGGTGAGCCGGACCACGACCGCGCCCTCCTCGCCGACGGCCTGGGCACCGCTGCCGGGGGCGATCTCGAAGCCGAGACCGGAGGTGCGGCAGGGCCGCCCGGCCCCGGCACCCGCGTCGTCGGACCCGGACGAGGAGCCGCCGGAGGCGGACGGGGAGGCGGGTACGGAGGCGTCGGCGGAGGTGGAAGCGGACGGGGAGGCGGACACGGAGACGGACGCGGACGGCGTCCCGCCCGGGGCGGTCGCGGAATCCGTCGAGCTGCCGCTCGCCGAGCCGGTCGTCGTGGCGCCGGAACAGCCCGTCAGGGCGAGGCCGCAGGCCAGTGCGACGGCGGACAGGGCGGGGACACGAAGACGACGCAAGGACATGAGAAGGGACTCCCCCGTTGTGGTGCCTCGTACGGTCGGCACACGGTCACATGGCGGTACGCGGTCGGGCGTACCGGCGCGCCGTCCTACTCGAACCGCGTGGTGTCACCGGCCCCGCGGCGCGTGATCTCGGGCTCGCCACTGGAGAAGTCGACCACGGTGGTGGGTTCGGTTCCACAATCGCCGGAATCGATCACGGCGTCGACCTGGTGGTCGAGCCGTTCCTTGATCTCCCAGCCCTGGGTGAGGGGTTCCGCCTCGTCGGGGAGCAGCAGGGTGCTGGAGAGCAGCGGCTCGCCCAGTTCGCTCAGCAGTGCCTGGGTGACGACGTGGTCGGGGATGCGGACGCCGACGGTCTTCTTCTTGGGGTGGAGGAGCTGGCGCGGCACCTCCCGGGTGGCGGGCAGGATGAAGGTGTACGCACCGGGGGTGGCGGCCTTGATCGCGCGGAAGACGTCGTTGTCGATCTGGACGAGCTGGCCCAGCTGGGCGAAGTTCTGGCACATGAGCGTGAAGTGGTGCCGGTCGTCGAGATGGCGGATGGCGCGGATGCGGCTGATGCCGTCCCGGCTGCCGAGGCGGCTGCCGAGCGCGTAGCAGGAGTCGGTGGGGTACGCCACGAGCGCCCCGTTCCTGATGCTGTCGGCGATGGTGCCGATGGTGCGGGGCTGGGGGTTCTCGGGATGAACGTCGAAGTACTTGGCCATGTGGTCAGTCTATTTTCGAAGGCGGCGCCAGACCGCCTTCGCCGCGTTGTGCCCGGACATGCCGTGCACGCCGGGGCCGGGCGGGGTCGCCGCGGAGCAGAGGAAGACCGCCGGGTGGGGGGTGGCGTAGGGGCGGGCGGAGAGGGTGGGGCGCAGCAGGAGCTGGAGGCCCCGGGCGGCGCCGCAGGCGATGTCGCCGCCGACGTAGTTGGCGTTGTGCGCGGCGAGTTCGGGCGGTCCGGCGGTGGCGCGGGCGAGGACGCGGTCGCGGAAGCCGGGGGCGAAGCGCTCGATCTGGCGCTCGATCGCGTCGGTGAGGTCTCCGGTCCAGCCGTTGGGCACATGGCCGTACGCCCAGAAGACGTGCTTGCCCTCGGGGGCGCGGGAGGGGTCGACGAGGCTGGGCTGCGCGGTGATGAGGAAGGGGGTGTCGGGGGCGGTGCCGGAGGAGGCGCGGTGCAGGGCGGTGTCGATCTCCCCGGCGGTGGGGCCGATCTGGACGGTTCCGGCGCGCCGGGCTTCCGGGGCGGTCCACGGCACGGGCCCTTCGAGGGCGTAGTCGATCTTGAAGACGCTCGCGCCGTAGCGGTAGTGGTCGTAGTGACCGCCGAATCCGGCGATCCGGGCGAGGGCCGTCGGTGAGGTGTCGAAGACGTAGGCGCGGGCCGGGGGGAGGTCGTCGAGGCGCTTGACCTCGAAGTCGGTGTGCACGGCGCCGCCGAGGTCCTTGAGGTACGCGGTGAGGGCGTCGGAGATCGACTGGGAGCCGCCCCGGGGCATCGGCCAGCCGCCCGCGTGGGCGGCGAGCGCGAAGACCAGGCCGACGGCGCTGGTGGCGAAGCCGCCGAGGGGGGCGATGACGTGGCCGACGAGTCCGGCGAACAGGCCCCTGGCCTTCTCGTCGCGGAAGCGGCGCATCAGCCAGGTGGACGGCGGCAGTCCGTCGATGCCGAAGCGGGCGAGGGTGACGGGGTCGCGGGGCAGTGCCGTGAGCGGCAGTTGCATGAAGTCCCGGGCGAGGCTGTCCCACTTGCCGAGGTAGGGGGCGACGAGCCTGCGGTACGCCCCCGCGTCGTGCGGGCCGAAGGAGGCGGCGGTCTCGGCGACGGAGCGGGCGAGGACGGCGGCGGTCCCGTCGTCCCAGGGGTGGGCCATGGGCAGTTCGGGGTGGAGCCACTCCAGTCCGTACCGGGCCAGCGGCATCGTGCGGAAGACGGGCGAGCCCGCGCCGAGCGGGTGCACCGCGGAACAGGGGTCGTGCCGGAAGCCGGGGAGGGTCAGCTCCTCGGTCCTGGCGCCGCCGCCGACGGTGGGCTTCGCCTCGAAGACGGCCACGGAGAAGCCCCTGCGGGCGAGTTCGACGGCGGCGGTCAGGCCGTTGGGCCCCGCTCCCACGACGACGGCATCGAGCATGGACGTCCCCTTCGGCACCTTCGGACTCCTTCGTCAGCCGATGGCCAAGGCTCACAGGATAGGCCGGTGGCGGCGGCCTTCTCACTGCCCCCCGAGGAGGGCGCGTATCCGCTCGGCGGTCGCCGTGTCGCGGGCCGCCGTGAACGGCAGGGCGTTCCCCCCGGTGATCCGGAACGGCTCGCCCGCGACGGTGGTGTGCGTGCCGCCCGCCTCGGTGACGAGGAGCAGTCCGGCCGCGTGGTCCCAGGCGAACTCCCAGGAGAAGGCGGTGGCGTCGAGCGCGCCTCGGGCCACCGCCAGGTACTCCAGTCCCGCGGAGCCGCAGGGCCGGGGGCGGACGCCCTCGGTGACCAGACCGCGCAGGGCGCGCTTCTGGTCGGGGGTGGTGTAGTCGGGGTGGGAGGTGGCGACCTCCAGGGTGGCGCCGGGGGCGGGCGCGCCGGAGCGCAGCGGCTGCCCGTTGAGGAGGGCGCCGCCGCCCCGGACGGCGACGGCGAACTCGTCGAGCGCGGGCGCGAAGGTCCAGGAGGCGAGCAGTTCGCCGTGCCGGGCGAGCGCGACGAGGGTGCAGAAGCCGGGGTCTCCGTGGACGAACTGCCGGGTGCCGTCGACGGGGTCGACGATCCACACGGGGGCGTCGCCGCGCAGCGCGTCGTAGACGGCGGGGTCGGCGTGGACCGCTTCCTCCCCGACGACCACGGAGCCGGGCAGCAGGGCGGTGAGGGACGCCGTGAGGTGGGCCTCGGCGGCCCGGTCGGCGACGGTGACCAGGTCGTGCGGCCCGTTCTTCTGCAGGATCTCCTCGTCGGCGAGCTGCCGGAAGCGCGGTGTGATCTCGGCGGCGGCGGCCTTGCGGACCGCCTCCTCCACCTCGGTCACGGGGACGTCGAGGACGTGCTCGGGGAACTCATCGATCATGTCTCCCAGCTAAGCACGGGGGGCTGACAACCGGGCCGTCGCGTTCGTCACCGTCCGTTTCCCCGGGGAGTACCCTTTGGCCGAGTTCACCCCTTACAGGCAGGGAGGGTCCCGTGCACGGCGCGTACCACGGTGAGTACAAGGTCCCCGGCGGGAAGCTGGTGGTCGTCGACCTCGACGCCGAGGACGGTGTCCTGCGGAACGTGCGGGTCGCGGGCGACTTCTTCCTGGAGCCCGACGAGGCGATCCTGTCGATCGACCGGGCCCTGGAGGGCGCGCCGGTGGACACCGACGCCGCCGGGCTCGCCGCCCGGATCGACGCGGCGCTGCCGCCGGGCACCCAGATGTTCGGGCTGACCTCGGAGGGTGTCGGGGTCGCGGTCCGGCGCGCGCTCGCGCACGCCACCGACTGGACCGACTACGACTGGCGGCTGGTCCGGATGCCGCCGCAGTCGCCCGCGCTGCACATGGCGCTGGACGAGGTCCTGACGGCCGAGGTCGCGGCCGGGCGGCGCCCGCCGACGCTGCGGGTCTGGGAGTGGGGCGCCCCCGCGGTGGTCATCGGCAGCTTCCAGTCGCTGCGCAACGAGGTCGACCCGGAGGCGGCCGAGCGGCACGGCATCCAGGTGGTGCGCCGGATCAGCGGTGGCGGCGCCATGTTCATCGAGCCGGGCAACACGATCACATACTCGCTCTCGGTGCCCGAAGCCCTCGTGCAGGGCCTGTCGTTCACCGACAGCTACGCCTATCTGGACGACTGGGTCCTGGGCGCGCTCGGCGACATGGGGGTGCGGGCCTGGTACCAACCGCTGAACGACATCGCCACGGAGGCGGGCAAGATCGCGGGCGCGGCGCAGAAGCGGATGGTGGCGGGCGGGGGCGCGGTCCTGCACCACGTGACGATGGCGTACGACATCGACGCGGACAAGATGACGGAGGTGCTCCGGATCGGCCGCGAGAAGCTGTCCGACAAGGGCACGAAGAGCGCGAAGAAGCGGGTGGACCCGCTGCGGCGCCAGACGGGTCTGCCGCGCGAGGCGGTGATCGAGCGCATGATCGCCTCCTTCCGCGGCCGGTACGGGCTCGTGGAGGACCGGGTCACGGAGGAGGAGCTGGCGCGGGCGGAGGAACTGGCGGAGTCCAAGTTCGGCACAGCGGAGTGGACGGCCCGGGTCCCGTAGGGGGACGGGCCGTCGCCGGGGCGGCGCGGTCGCGACCGCCGGGGTCGCTCTCCTCGTGCGCCGGGCCTCGTCCCGGCCGCCGGAGCCGCGCCGGGTCCACCGGAGCGGTGCCGTGCCAGGTCCGCCGGAGCCGGGTCCGGTCGGCCGGGGCCCCGCCTGGCGGACGGGCGGCACCCGGACCGGCGGACCCCCGGGTGGCGGAGGGGACGGCGCCGGGGGTGTGCGCCCTCGGCGCGAGGGGGCGTGCGCCCGGTCCCTCGCTCCCCCACGAGTCGCGGCCGGTCCCCGTACGTCCGTCGAGGGGGCGTCCAGTGACCCCTCCCCCGTCCGTTCGTTGACTGCCTGGGGTCCGGGCGGCGCACCAGAGGAAACGTCTCCGCAGTCGGCCGTCCCGGAACACGGCGCCGACGGTGGGAGAGCACATGGGATGGCCGCGCAAGCTCCTGGCGACGGTCGCGGGCACGGTCCTGGCCGTCAGCCCGCTGGGCCTCGCGCCGACCGCGCGGGCGGTCGTCGGGGGACGGGAGGCCAGGCCCCACCAGTACCCCTTCATGGCGGGGCTCGTGGACGTCGTGGAGCGTCGGGTGGTGTGCGGCGGGGCGCTGGTCGGGGACCGGTGGGTGCTCACCGCCGCCCACTGCCTGACCGGGGCGTACGCCCGTACCGCCCGGATCGGGGTGCTCCTCGGCGACCACGACCTGACGACCGGCGCGGACAGTCCGAACGCGGTCCTGGCGGCCCCGGTCCGGTTCGTCCCGCACCCGGGCTACGACCCGTCGGGGCAGCTCGACGACCTCGCGCTCGTGGAGCTGTCCGAGCCGGTCGCCCCCGGTCGTGACGTACGCCCGGTCGCCCTGCCCGTCGGATACGCCCCCGGAGCCTTCGACCACGTGCAGGTCGAGGTCCCCGGCTGGGGCGCCGTGTCCTACGGCGGCCGTACCTCCGACGTGCTGCGGACCGTGACCCTCGGCACGATGAGCAACCCCGCCTGCGTCCGGCGGGGCATGACCGAGGTCGGCGCCGGTCAGCTCTGCACGTACGCCCCGGGCCGCGACAGCTGCCAGTACGACTCCGGCGGGCCGCTGGTGCACACGGTCGCGGGACGGCCGTACGTGGTGGGGCTGGTGTCCTACGGCAGGGAGTGCGCCACCGACACCCCTGCCGTGAACACCCGTGTCCGCTTCTACCTGGACTGGATCACGGGGGTCACCGGGCGGCTCCCGTCCGCCTCATGAGGAGGACGTACACGAGCGGGGAGGCGACGAGGCCCACGGCCCAGCCGTAGTCGGCGAGCGGCTTCAGGACGGGGCCGAGGCCGTCCTCCGGGAAGGGACCGGTGCCCTGCGCCGAGTGGGAACCGCCGACCGCGAGGACACCACCGACCACGAAGGCCACGACGGCCGCCGGATTCCAGCCGCCCCGGTCCCGGCCTGATCCGCCCCGGACCTCTCCTCCCCCGCTCCCCTCCCGTCCCGAAACGTCCCGTCGGGTCGCGGGACGCCGGGAAGGGGTGGGGAGCGGTTAGGTTCCGTGGCGTCGTCGGGACCACCCGGCGGACGTCCCCCTTCCGGTACCGCCCCAAGGACTCCCCATGCGCATCCGCATCGCCGCCGCACTGGCCACGGCCGCCGCGATCAGCCTCGGTTCCCTCGTCTTCGCCGCTCCGGCCCAGGCCGCCTTCCGCGACAACATCGAGATCGACCTGGCCGACGGCAAGTGCCTCGACGTGCCCAACGGGAACTTCGCCAGCGGGGTGTTCGTGCAGGAATGGAGCTGCAACGGCAGCATCGCCCAGCGGTGGAACTTCGTCTGGTCGAACAGCCACTACTTCCAGATCCAGTCGGTCGGCAACCCGAGCCTGTGTCTCAACAACTGGTCGAGCGGCGGGGCCAAGGGCGACGCCATCGCGCTGTACTCCTGCGCCAGCGGCGACTCCCTGTTCAACACGGTCAGCGAATGGAACGGCTACTTCCAGTTCCAGCCCAAGGCCGCCGTCACCACCTGCGTCATGCCGTGGGGCGGTACCGCGCAGGGCGCGAAGCTGCGCCTTGACACCTGCTCCACGGGCGGCGAGAAGTCGTACTTCGACCTGCACGCCCAGGTCGGCTCGGAGAACTGAGCGCACCCGGCCCGTTCCGCCGCCGCCCCGTGGACCCTCGCCCACGGGGCGGCTTCCTGTCGTGACTCCCCTTGCGAAGGGATACCCCCTGAGGGTATACATAACAACGAGAGATACCCCTAGGGGGTATGCAGATCGAGCCCGGGAGGGTGCCATGTCCGCCTACACCACCACCTACAAGGTCGCCGGCGTCAACAGCGGCCACTGCAAGGCGATCGTGAGCGGCGCGCTCCGGGAACTGGACGCCGTGGACACCGTGCACATCGAGATCTCCACCGGGCTCGTCACGGTCAACAGCGCCGGTCCGCTGGACGACAAGCTGATCGAGGAAACGGTCGAGGACGCCGGTTACGACTACGCCGGGCGCGCCTGACCCGGACGCGACCGCCCACGGCGACGGGGCGGGGAACGGGAGGGGGAGCAAGGTGTCCACAGAACGGAGCACGGCCGTCCGGACCACCATCGGCTCGTTCGTGGCGGTCGGGGACAGCTTCACCGAGGGCCTCGGCGACGAGACCAGCGAAGGCGCCCTCGCGGGCTGGGCGGACCGGCTCGCCGGGCTCCTCGCCCGCCGCTCCCCCACCCCGTTGCGCTACGCCAACCTCGCCGTACGGGGCCGGGTCATCGACGAGATCCTCGCCGAGCAGGTGCCCAGGGCCGCCGCGCTGGCGCCGGACCTGGTGAGCTTCTGCGCCGGGGGCAACGACATCCTGCGGCTCGGCAGTTCCGTGGACCGCATCACGGAGCGGTTCGAGGAAGCCGTCGTCGAACTCCGGGCCACCGCGGGGACGGTGCTCGTCTTCACCGGCTTCGACCCCCGGGACACCCCCGTGCTGCGCAGACTGCGGGGAAAGATCGCCACCTACACGGCACACGTCCACGCCATCGCCGACCGGCACGGCTGTCCGGTCGTGGACCTGTGGGCGATGAAGTCCCTCCAGCACCCGAGCGCCTGGAGCGAGGACCGGCTGCACCTGTCCTCCGAGGGCCATCGCCGGGTGGCGCTGCGGAGCGCCGAGGTCCTGGGGCTCGTCCCCGTACCGGACGCTCCCGTGCCGGGCACGGCGGCGGGTCCGGCACGGCAGGCGGAGCGGCTCCCGGACCTGCGATGGGCCCGCGAGCACTTCCTGCCCTGGCTGGGCCAGCACCTGCTGCACCGGGGTCCGGCCGAGCCGCTGGCCCCCAAGCGGCCCGAACTGCTGCCCCTGTGAGGCCCGGTGGCGGCCCCCGTCGCCGTATGACGAAGGACCCTTATTGAGCCTTAGCATCTAAGAAGCTTAGTATTCGCGGAGCCTTCGCACGGCTGATCGCCCACCCGGGGCACGCGGCGGAGGCGCCGCCGTGCCTCCGGTACGCCCTGCCCGGTCGGCGGTCGAGCAAGAAGGAGCACCCGTGGCTTCCCACCGCCGTCCGAAGCAACACAGCGCGCGCTACACCGGAGTCGTGACCGCCACCGCGGCGGCGGCCGTCGCCCTCTCCGCCCAGACGGCCTCCGCCGACCCGCTGCCCGACCCCACCAAGAAGGGCGCCCAGGCGCAGGTGGACCGCCTCTACGAAGCGGCGACCCAGGCGACGGAGAAGTACAACGGGGCCAAGGAGAAGGCCGAGACGCTCAAGGAGCAGGTGGCGAACCTCCAGGACGCCGCCGCCCGCAAGCAGGGCGAGCTGAACGGGCTGCGCGACCGCATCGGCAACGTCGCCACCGGCCAGTACCGTTCCGGCGGGCTCGACCCCTCCCTTCAGCTCTTCCTCTCCGAGGAACCCGAGACCTATCTGGCGAAGGCCTCCGCCCTCGACCGGGCCGGGGACCGGCAGAGCGCCGTCCTCCAGCAGTTCCTCGCCCAGCAGCGCGCACTCCAGCAGCAGCGCGGCGAGGCCACGCGCAAGCTCGGGGACCTCGCGTCCGTGGAGAAGGAACTGGGCGACCGCAAGAGCGAGATCCAGGGCAAGCTGCGCGAGGCACAGCGCCTCCTCAACACCCTGTCGGAGAAGGAGCGAGAGCGGATCGCCGCGGCGGAGGACCGGGCCAACCGGGCGAGCGAGCGCGTCGACCTCGGCAACGAGACCAGCGCCTCCGCCCGTGCCTCCGCCGCCTTCGAAGCCGCCAAGAGCCGGGTCGGACTGCCGTACGTCTGGGGCGCCAGCGGGCCGTCCTCCTTCGACTGCTCCGGCCTCACCTCCTGGGCCTTCCGCCAGGCGGACGTGTCCATCCCCCGCACCTCGCAGGCCCAGGCGAACATCGGGACCCGCATCAACTCCCTGAGCGCGCTGAAGCCCGGCGACCTCATCATCATGCGCACCGACCTCAGCCACGTCGGCTTCTACGCGGGCAACGGACAGATCCTCCACTCCCCCAAGCCGGGCGCGCAGGTCCGCTACGAGTCCATCGCGCGCAGCGGGATGCCCTTCATGTGGGGAGTCCGCGTCGGCTGACGCCCGCCCGTTCCCCACGGCCGAGGGGCGACCCGACCTGCCCGTCTACTATGCATCCGAGTACGGGAACGGCGGAGAGGACATGGCCCATGCGGCGGCTGGGGGAGCTCGAGGCGGAGATCATGGACCGCCTCTGGAGATGGGACCGCCTCGCCACCGTGCGCGAGGTCGTCGACGACATCAACCTGCACCGGGACGTCGCCTACACCACGGTGACCACGGTCACCAGCATCCTCTTCCACAAGGGCCACCTCACCCGTACCCGTGACGGACGGGTCTGGCAGTACCGGGCCGTCGCCACCCGCGAGGCGTACGCGGCGGCCCTCATGGAGGACGGTCTGGGCGCCAGCGAGGACCGGCCCGCCGCCCTCGCCCGGTTCGTGGAGAACCTGGACACCGAGGAGATCGCGGCGCTGCGCAAGGCCCTCCGGAACGTCGGGCGACGGGCCGAGCCGTGAACGCGGCCCCGGTCCTCCTCGCGTACTCCGTCGCCGTGGGCGCGGGCGCCCCGCACCTGCTCCTCCGCAGTGCGTGGCCTCACCGGGCGCCCGCGCTCGGGGCGACCGTGTGGCTCGCCCTGATCCTGTCGTTCACCGTCGCCGTGACGCTCGCCGCCGCCCAGTTGGCGGCGCCCACCGGACATCTGCACGCGGGGCTCGTCGGGCTGCTGCACGCCTGCGGTCTGGACGCGCCGGAGCCGACGGCGTCCGGTCCCACGATCTCCGGGCGGCTCGCCGTGGCGATGCCGCTGGCCGTCGTCGCCGCGTTCGGCGGCGCGTTCCTGTTCCATCTCGCGCGCTCCGGTCTGCTCCGCGCCCGCCACCGCGACCGGCTCGACAAGGTCGGGACCCGCTGTGAACGGCTCCGCGCCACCGTGCTGCCGCACGCCGTGCCCGGGGCGTACTGCCTTCCGGGCTTCCGCCCCCGCATCGTCGTGAGCGACGCGGCCGTGCGCCTGCTGACGGCGGAGCAGATGGAGGCCGTCCTCGAACACGAACGGTGCCACGTCGCCGGACGCCACCACCTGCCGCTGGCCGCGACCGAGGCGTTCGCGACCGTCTTCCCGTGGCTGCCGCTGGCCCGTCTGGCCCGTACGCAGATGGCCGTGCTCCTGGAGATGACCGCGGACGACCGCGCGCTGCGGCGCCAGTCCGACGAGACCCTGGCGACGGCGGTGTACGAGATGGCCGCCGCCCGCACTCCGGAGGGCGCGATCGGGGCGGGCGGCTCGACGGCCCTGCTCCGGATGAAGCGCATCCTGGGCCCCCGCCCGGCCCCCCACCCCGCCCTCCGCGGCTCCCTGGCCTCGGCCGCCCTGACCGCCCCCCTGCTGCCCCTGCTGGTCGCCTGCCCGCCGGGGATCTGAGGGCCCCTTCCGGCGGGCTCCGACGGACTCCGGTGTCCTTCCGGCGCTCTCCGGCGCTCTCCGGCGTCCTCAGCGGAACGTGTGGGTCACCCGGATCTCACCGACGATGTGGGCGTTGAACTCGTCCAACTCCTCGGCCGGTACCCACAGTTCGAGGATCGTCCGGCCGCCCGCCCGCCGGACCGGATAGCGGCGGAGGAACTCCGTGTCCACCTCGAAGCGGGTCACGAAGCCCGCGCCGCTGTGCTTGACGTTCCAGTCCCGGGCGATCATCACCGCGTACCCCTCGTCGAGGACCGGATAGAAGATCGGCTGCTCGGGCAGCCGGGGCGGCCAGGCGCGTCGGCCCGACTCCTCGACCAGGGCCAGCTCCTCGGGTCCGGTGGGGCGCCAGAGGGTCGTCGTCGCCTGTCGGCCGGTCATGGAACGGCTCTCTCCGTACGGGGCGGACCTCGGGTACGGCCGCCGGGAACCGCGACGGTACTGGCCGCACGGCCGGGTGCGCACACGAATTTCCGCGACCGCGACCCTCCCCTGACGGCGTCACCGTCCCGCACCGCACCGGTCCCGTACGGTCCCTCAGCCCGCTTCCGGCAGATGGGCCACGGCGGCCGGGCCGTCGGGGAACATCGCGGCCAGATCCCGGTCCTGGGCTCGGGCCCCGTGCCGTTCGATGCGCTCCCGGCCGCCGGGCAGGGCGCCGAGGATCCGGTACCGGAGCGTGTTCGTGGTGACGGAGAGCGCGAGCCCCCAGGGGAGCCGGGGGCGCAGGCCCAGGTCGCGCATCCCGGCCGGGCCCATGAAGACGGTGAGCAGGCTCATCCGGCGCGCGTACTCGTAGCGCTGGTGGAGCCGTTCGACGGCGGGGCTGGCGTGACCGTGGGCCAGTCGCCCCTGGGCGTCCATGGTCAGCCGGGCGAGGTCCCGGCCGGCCTGGGTCTGCCCGGCGGCGGACAGCAGGATGTGGTGGTTCCAGCGGTGCCGGACGTCCTCGTCGTCGGTCAGCCACTCCGGCGCGACCCCCATCAGATGGCCGACGTACCGCCAGAGGTGCATGAAGTCGCCCCGCTGACGCCGGGTCAGTCGCACCCCGAGGCCCCGGCAGCCGACCAGAACGGTCGCGTCGAAGAGGCCGAGCGTGGCCGCCTGGTCGGCCTGGTTGACCGGGAGGCCCCAGCGCGCGCTGTCCCAGCGGGGTGCGAAGCGGGCGTTCACCAGGGCGTGCATGGCCCTGACGTGGAGGGTGAGGCGCCAGCCCTCGGCACCCGGCCGGAGACCGCCGGGGCGGGTCACGGCGTGGGACCACTTGGTCGTCTCTCCGAGGCGCCGCAGGGTCTGCGTACCGCCCATGCCGCCGGTGAGGACCAGCAGATCGGCCGGGCCGCCGAAGCGGTAGCCGCCGACGAGGGAGAGGAGGGCGAGGACGTCACCGCTGTTGTGGCCGAGGGAGCGGAAGACCGCCGCGCCGCGCTCGATCCGGTCCCATTCGACCCAGCCGGGTACGGCCGTCGCCTCGCGCAGGAACTCCGCGAGCGCCGGGGGAAGTCCACCCGGCACGTCGGGGGCGGCCCGCAGGGCACCGGCGATCAGGGA
Organism: Streptomyces sp. NPDC059247; assembly: GCF_042754005.1. Lineage (NCBI taxonomy): Bacteria > Bacillati > Actinomycetota > Actinomycetes > Kitasatosporales > Streptomycetaceae > Streptomyces > Streptomyces sp. NPDC059247. Next base: position 202,719 of record NZ_JBHYZW010000001.1, on the reverse strand, counting down.
GTGGGTGACCCGGTCCGGGTCCCCGGCGGGCAGGCCCATCGCCCGCGCGAGGGCGGCGCCGAGTTCGTCGCACCGGAGGAGACCGGTCCCCAGACGTTCCATGAGGGCCTCGTCGACGTCCCTGCCGATGCCGGTGAAGAGGAAGAGCGGGCGGGCGATACTGCGTCCGCGCGCCTCGGCCTCACGGAAGCGGCTCGGAAAGCGGCTCGCGGGACGGCTCGGAGGACGGCTCGGGGAGGGACACGGGGGACAACTCGGGGAGGGGCGTGGGGAAAGCCCCTGGGAGGGCGCCGGACCGGAGCCGGTGGAAGGGGCCGGGGAGCCGCTCGGGGAGGGCTCTCGGGAGGGGGCCGGATCCGAGTCCGGGGAGGGGTGCGGGACAGGGCCGGTGACACGAACTTCGTTGCTCTGCGTCATCCCACCGTTGTAATGCGAACATCTGCTCGCATACAATTCGCGTATGCGGAAGACGCCCCGTCAGGAGCGGTCGCGGGAGATGGTCGAGCGGATCGTCGACGCGGGGCGCGCGGTACTGGCGCGCGACGGCTACGCGCGGTTCGCGACCACTCGGGTCGCCGACGCGGCGGGCATCAGCCCCGGTTCCCTCTACCAGTACTTCCGGAACAAGGAAGAGCTCCTGGACCTGCTCATGGAGCGCTACTGGGCGGAAGCGGGCGACCGGGTGGCCGCGTCGCTCGCCGACCGGCTCGCCGATCCGCCCGAGCGGCTCGTGCCCAACGCGGTCGAGGCGCTGCTGTCCGCGCTCGAACAGGACTCGCAACTCCTTCGTGTCGTGATCGAGGAGGTGCCGCCGAACTACCACGAGCGTCATGTACGTCATCTCCGGCGCCGCATCCAGGACTTGGGCTCCGCCTACCTCGCGGGCCGCGTCCCGGAGACCGGCAGCGGCGCGACCCGCGCCTGGGTGCTGGTCTCCGCGATGGAGGCCCTCAGCGTCCGCTGGATCCTCGACCGGCCCGCGATCCGGCGCGAGGAGCTGGTCGAGGAACTCACCGCGCTCGTCACCCCGTACGTGTTCCGCCCCGAGACGGACTGACGGGCCGGACCAGGGCCGACCAGCGCCTTCCGGGGTCTTCCGGGGTCTTCCGGGGTCTTCCGGGCGAGACGGTACGGCGGGCGGTGACCGGACGGACCCCGCCCCCCTGGTTCGGCCGCATGGGTTCAGTCGAAGCGGTGCGGATCGAAGGGGGCCACGGGAAGCGTGGTGCCGCCGGTCGTCGCGAACTCGGCCGCGATCTCCCCGATGGCACTCGCGAACTTGAATCCGTGGCCGGAGAAGCCGCCGAGGAGGGTGAGCCCGGGGAGGTCACGGCGCGGTCCGACCAGGAAGTGCCGGTCGGGGGTGAGCGCGTACGTGCAGGACAGCATCCGGACGGGGTCCGGGTCGAGACCGGTGAAGGTGCGGCCGATCGCCCCGGCGAACCGTTCCGCGTCGACGCGGTCGGGCGAGCGGGGGCCGAGGGCCGGATCGGCCGGTTCGTCGATGCCGGGCCAGGTGTGCAGCCCGATCTTGACGGTCTCTCCGTCGAGGCAGGGGAAGCCGTAGAGGCTCTGGTCTCCTGAGGCGTCGCTGTGCACGAAGACGGGGAGACGGTCCGGGGCGAAGGCGGCGGGGTCGGACGCGCGGAACCATCCCATGACCCGGCGCTCCACCGTCATCAGCGGGGCGGTGGCGGGCAGCAGCCGACGCAGCCAGCCGCCGACGGAGACCACGACGTGGCGCGCGGTGTACTCGCGGTCGCCCGTACGGACACGGGGGCGGTCGGGATCGGGAACGATCTCGGTCACGGCGGTCTCCCGCAGGACCCGGGCCCCACGGGCCTCGGCGACGGCCACCCCGGCGGTCACGGCCTCTTCGGGCCGGAGGTATCCGGCGTCGCGCTCGTGGAAGCCGAGCAGACCCTTGGCATGGGCGAACTGCGGGTACCGCTCCCGGAGTTCGGCGCCCTCCAGGAGGTCGTACTCAAGGCTCCAGGTGCGGGCGGAGGCGAGGGGACCGGCGATGACGGACGAGTCGGCGGGGCCGACCATCAGGGCGCCGGTCCGTTCGAGCAGGCTCCGCCCCGAGGCCTCCTCCAGCTCACGCCAGAGCCGCCACGCCTTCTGGACGAGCGGTACGTAGGCGGCGCCCTCGGCGTATGCGCTGCGGATGATCCGGGACTCCCCGTGGCTCGCGCCCCGGTCGTGCCCCGGGACGAACTGCTCGATGCCGAGAACGTCGGTCCCGCGCTCGGCCAGCCGCCACAGCGTCTGACTCCCCATCGCGCCGAGCCCGACGACGATGACCTCCGCGTCCAGCCGACTGCTCATGACCGGTCTCCCCTCCCTGTCCTTCGAGGCGTTCCGTCCGGAAGCATGTGCTTCCGAAGTGTTCGTCCGGGGTGTTCTTCCGGCTTCTTCCGGGGTGTTCCGTCCGCGACGGACGCCCGCGCGAGGAGAGCGGTCCCGTCCGGCACGCCGGGAGGGGCCCTTACCCGCCGGGCCAGGTCCTCCCGAAGGGGCCCTCGCCCGCCTGCCGGAGATCGCCTCCCGCCCGCCGGAGGTCATCTTCCGGCCGGAGCCAGACGGTCCGGCGCCGCGAGCGCCCGGGCGCGGATCACTCGGCGAAGCCCACTCCGATCCACCAGTTGCCCGGCGCGTCCGGGTCCGTGCTCGTCCAGTACTCGATGACGGCCGAGGTGAACTCCTCGCGGGACAGCGTGCCGTCCCCGTCCCGGTCCAGATGCCGGAAAACGGTGTCGGCCTCCTCCTTCGTCACCCGGGGGAAGTGGCCGCGCAGGAAGCAGAGGTGTTCCGCGGGGTCCACCACGCCGTCGCCGTCCGCGTCGGCGACCGAGAGGAAGACCTCCGCCAGAGCCCCCAGCGTCGCCTTCGCCGCCTCGGGGTCACCGGCCAGGGACAGTGTCGACTCGACGAACTGTTCCCGGGTCATCGACTCGACGCCGGGCGGGAGGTGCGGCACGTGCAGGTTCCGCCAGATGCCCACGTACGCGTCCACGATGCGCCGTTCCCCGTCCGAGCCGGGCGGGAGCCCGAGGGAGCGGGCGGAGCGTCGGCCCATGAGTACGTGATCGGACTCGGTCAGGTCACCGCTCTCGTCCACGTCGAAGCGGTCGAAGCCACGGCGGATCTTACGGATCAGCAGGTCCTGCGACACGGTGGGTCTCCTTCTGGGCGGGTGGCGGCCCGGGGTGCGGGACCGACGGGGACATCCTCGTACGGCAGGCGAACGGCCTTCGTCACGAAGCCGCTTGACCCCGCTCCCCGACCGAACCGGTCCACCCGAGGACTGGTCGTTCCCCATCATCGACGCATCCCTGCCCCGGTGGGAGCGGAACCGCTCATCACGCGCCGGTGGCGCCCTCCGCGAGCGGGGCGAAGAGCAGGGCCCAGTTCCCGGGCAGGCACTTCACGGAGGAGGCCAGGTACCAGCGGGCGACCGCGCACTCGTCGGGCCTCTCGTCCGCGCCGTCCTCCCGGATGGCGCGCAGGCACTCGTCGACGCATTCGATGGCGTCGTCCTCGTCGAATCCCAGCCGCGCGAACGCCTCCCGGACGTCCGTCGGCAGGGTGAACGAGTCGTCCCACTCGCCGGACGCGTCCAGCAGGTAGAGCAGATGGCTCCCGGGGGCCGGAAGCCCGGTGCGCAGCCCTTCGGCGGTGAACTCCCGCTTCGTGTCGTCCGCGACCAGGTCCGACCTCCCGACCGCGTGGGCGACGAGTTCGGCCCAGTAGGACGCGTCGTGGCTGCCGTCGGACTGCCTCATGTGCTCGGCCGCGAACGCGGCCATCGCGTCCGGGTCACCGATCAGCGGGGAGACGACCAGGTCGCTCTGGTAGTCGAAGCCGAAGTAGTAGCGGCGCCCGTCGAGCGTGAGCGACTCGATGCCGCCCACGTGGCCGATCCGTCCGGGCAACGGGTCGAAGCGCTGCGTGAGTTCCTGTTCCATGCGGAGGACCGTAGCGGTGACCACTGACAGCCCCCGCACCGAGACGCCCGGAACGAGGCACCCGGGCCACGGCGGCAGCGCCACGGACACCCGACCGGCTCAGGAGCGCGGGCGGGCCCCGGCCCGGTCGGCCCGGTGCGCGTCGGGCCGGGGTCTGCCATGGCGCGGCGGCCCCGCCACGGGGGCGGGGCCGCTCGGTGCCTCGTCAGCCGTTGGCGGAGACCCGCCGGACGCTGCTGCAGTTCAGCACCGTGTTCCCCTCGAAGTTGCAGGCCTGGATGTCGATGTAGCCGCTCTCCCCGATGGAGAGGTTGAGGTCGGCGCAGTTGCCGTTGCCGAGGTCGTACTCCACGACGCGCCACGTACCGCCGTTGATCCGGTACGCGGTGCCCGGGTGATGACCGTCGGCCGCCGTGTCGCAGGTGTAGAGATGCTCGCCATAGGGCTGGAAACAGCTCATGGCCCCCGCGGTGGACACCGAGTAACAGGGGTAGTCCGCGGCAACCTTGTCCACGGTGGTCACGCTCACCCCCTCGGACGTCTGCGCGGGGGCTGCCGATACGGGTGTGACGAAGGCCGCGCCCAGGCCGACTCCCAGGGCGAGCGTGCCGATGACGCGGGAGAGACGCGTCGGGGTCATTGTCCGTGCAGGGGCCAAAATGACACCTCCGGTGAGGGAGTGAGTGATCGTCATGGGCCGTGCTGGTTCTACGATCGCGCTCTCTTTACATTACGAGTTCATGAAAAACTCACCAAGGAATACCCAAAATTTGTCTTGTTATGGACAAAGAGAGCAAGGCGCCCTCAGAACGCGGCGGATCGCCGTCTCCGCACTGTGGTGGGGTTCCGGTCAGCCGAAGGGAACGCACGAGCCGGGGCTGCGGGCGAAGCCGGGCCACCGTGGGTCGCCGCTCCCGCCCTCGACGGGCGGTCAGGCGGGGGCGGGCGTCGCCTCCTCGGCCGCACGGCTGACGTGCTCCCAGGCCGCCCAGGTGTCCATCCGCTGCCGTGAGAGGTCGAAGGCGAGGTCGTAGACCATGCTGCCGAACAGCAGGCGCAGCGGAGGGTCGTCGCTGGCGACGAGTTTCAGCAGGGCCTGGGCCGCCAGTCGCGGCAGGCTGTCGACCGAGCCGTCCGCCCACTGCCGCTCCAGTTCGGCCCGCAGCTCGGCGTATTCGGGGCGGGGTTCGGTGGACCGGACGCTGGTGTACAGGTCGGTCCAGTATCCGCCCGGCTGCGCGATGCTCACCTTGACGCCGAACTGTGCGGCCTCCTGAGCGAGTGCCTCGCTCAGGCCCTCCAGTGCGAACTTGCTCGCGCTGTACAGGCCGGTCGAGGGGAAGCCGCCGAGTGCGGCGATGCTGGAGATCTGCACGATGTGCCCGGAGCCCTGCCGTCTCAGGAACGGCAGGGCGGCCTGGCTGACCCAGAGCGCGCCGAAGAAGTTCACGTCGAACTGGGCCCGTGCCTGGGCCTCGGTGAACTCCTCGATCATGCCGTTGGACATGAACCCGGCGTTGTTCACCACCACGTCGAGCCTGCCGTGGTGCTCGACGGCCGCGGCGATGCCGGAGAAGACCGCTTCACGGTCGGTCACATCCACGGACAGGGTGAGGAGCCGGCCGGGATGGGCCGCGGCGAGCTCCGAGAGCCCGTCGGTGCTCCTGGAGGCGGTGGTCACCAGGTCTCCGGATTCCAGCGCCGCCCGGGTGAAGGCCTTGCCCAGACCCCGGCTGCCTCCGGTGATGAACCAGACTCGGCTCATGATGTGTCCTTCTTTCGGATGGTCTGCTTCGTAGTGCCGCGCCCCGGGCCGTCCTGGGGCAGTTCGGTGGAGGACGACGTCCAGGACGCGGGCGTCGGGTGTCACTGCGCGCTCGTGGCGCAGGGGCGGCCGGTGCGGATCGGTCGCGGCGCGGCTGAGCACGGCGGCCTTCTCCGGTCGGGCGAGGACCGTCCGCGTGGCTTACGGGATGACGGGCATCAGGCATCGTCCTCGGTGATCCATTCGACGAGCTGGACCACCACCCCGTTGGGGTCGGTGAGTTGGAGGAGCTTCTCGCCCCACGGCTCGGTGCGCAGCGGCATGGTGATGTTCGCCTTCTCCGCGATCAGTCGCTTCTCCTCCGCGGCGATGTCCTCGACGGTGAACGCCACGATGATTCCGCTCGCCCGCTGGTGACGCTGCTCTTCGGGGAGCACTTCGGTGCCGCGGCGCAGCAGGACGAGATCGGCCGCCGCGCTCTGTCCGGTCGAGGAGGTCAGGGAGGCGAAGTCGGTGGTGGTCATGATCTGGCCGAAACCCAGATGCGCGGTGAAGAAGTCTCTGGAGGCGGCCACATCGTCGACGGTCAGTGACACGGTGGATTTGATGATCTTCATGGGGACCCTGTCTCGCACTATCATCGGCTCTCTGACCTGCGAAGCCTCGCATTCCAGGGTCTCCAGGAACAACGGCGAAGGCTGCGACGGTGCGTTAACGCAGAGGTTCACGATCAGGGGGCAGGGTGGAGATCCGGGACATCGAGATATTCCTGACGCTCGCGGACGAGCTCCACTTCGGCAGGACCGCTGACCGGCTGAGGGTGTCGGTGGCCCGGGTCAGCCAGGCGATCAAGAAGCAGGAGCGCGGGGTCGGCGCGAAACTGTTCGACAGGACGAGCCGGTCCGTGCGGCTGACGACGGTCGGCGAGCAGTTGAGGGCGGACCTTCGGCCGGTCTATCAGGGCCTGAGCGAGAGTCTGGAGCGGGCCAGGCTGGCCGCACAGGGGAAGACGGGCGTTCTCCGCATCGGCATGTTGTCCAGCAATGCCTATGATCTGCGGCCCTATTGGGAAGCCTTCCGCGCCCGCCGTCCCGAGTGGGGGCTCCAGATCCGGAACGTGTCTTTCCAGAGACCGTTCGAGCCGCTCCGTACCGGGGAGATCGACGTCCTGGTCTCCTGGCTTCCGGTCGAAGAGCCGGATCTGACCGTTGGACCGGTCCTGTTCACGGAGCCTCGGGTGATGGTGGTGAACCCCGATCACGAACTCGCGGACGCACGTTCGGTGTCCGCCGAGGCGTTCGGCGACCACGGTGTCCTCAAGGGCCCGGACAGTCTGCCGGACTACTGGGAAGACGCCTTCTCACCCTTCCGTACCCCCCGTGGACGCCCCATCGAGCGACGGATAGTCGTACCGAACCTGGACGACCTGTTCACCGTCGTCGGTACGAGCCAGGTCGCCCACACTCTTGGAGCCCACGCCGCCCGGTTTCACGGCCGCCCCGACATCGTGTATCTGCCCGTCCACGACGGACCGCGGCTGAGATGGGGCCTGGTCTGGTCGAGTGACAAGGAGTCCGCCCCGGTCCGGACCCTCGCACAGGTGGTCCGCGACCTGGGTGGCATGACGGGCTGAGGCTTCCTGCGGCTTCCGAGTCGAGGGACCCGAGCCGGACCAGGGGCACATGGTGTGGGCGCACGGCAGGCCTTCTCGTCCGGACGAACGCGGATCACCAGCCTGAACGGGGCCGTGGCCTCGTTCAGGCTGGTGCAACCACCGCCGAAATTCGTGGAGTTGCCGTCGCACCCAGTTCCTGGACCTCGGCCACCTGACCCCGGATGGCCCCGCTAAGACGGGAGCCTCGCCTGCCCGTCCTCGATCGATGTGCCCAGGCTCTTCGTCAGCGGAGGGCGGGGATGACGTCGGAGCCGTACGCGTCGATCGTCCCCTCCCGGTCGTCGTGCATGGCGTAGACGGCGAACTGGTCGACGCCGAGGTCGCGCAGGTGCCGCAGCTTCTCGATGTGGGACGAGGCCGGGCCAAGGAGGCAGAAGCGGTCGACGATGTCGTCGGGGACGAAGGCGGTGTCGGGGTTGTCCGCGCGGCCGTGGTGGGAGTAGTCGTAGCCTTGCCGGTCCTTGATGTACGCGGTCAGGTCCTCCGGGACCATGTCCGAGTGCTCGCCGTACTTGGCGACCAGGTCGGCCACGTGGTTGCCGACCATCCCCCCGAACCACCGGCACTGGTCCCGCGCGTGCGCCAGAGCCTCCGGCGAGTCGTCGGCCGTCACGTACGCCGGGGCGGCCACGCAGATCGTCACCGACCCGGGGTCGCGGCCCGCGTCCTCCGCCGCCCGCCGGACCGCCTTGACCATCCACTCGGTCAGGAAGGGGTCGGCGAGCTGGAGGATGAAGCCGTCCGCCTTCTGCCCGGCCAGCGCGAGCGCCTTGGGCCCGTACGCCGCCATCCATACCGGCAGCTTGCCGTTCTTGATCCAGGGGATGCGGATCGGGTTGCCGTCGACCTCGGCCTCCCGCCCCTCCGCCAGGTCGCGGATGACCTCGATGGCCTCGCCGAGGCGGGCCAGGGTGTTCGGCCTGCGGCCGGCGACGCGCATCGCGGAGTCGCCGCGGCCGATGCCGCACACCGTGCGGTTGCCGTACATGTCGTTGAGGGTGGCGAACGTGGAGGCCGTGACCTCCCACGTACGGGTGCCGGGGTTGGTCACCATCGGCCCGACGTGGAGCTTCGTCGTGTTGGCGAGGATCTGGCTGTAGATGACGAAGGGTTCCTGCCAGAGCACGGCGGAGTCGAAGGTCCAGCCGTAGCGGAAGCCGTTGCGCTCCGCCCGGCGCATCAGCCCCACCACCTGCGAGGCGGGCGGGTCGGTCTGCAGGACGAGTCCGAAGTCCAACGTCGTTCTCCTAGTTCAGATACTGACAGGTGGCGCGCGGGACGAAGGTGCCGTGTCCGGCGCGGCCGACGTACGTGCGCCGGTCGACGACGAGTTCGCCGCGAGAGAGGACCGTCTCCACCCGGCCGGTGACCGTCCTCCCCTCGTACGCGGAGTAGTCCACGTTCATGTGCTGGGTCTCCACGGAGAGCGTCTGCGGGGTGTGCGGGTCGTAGATGACGACGTCCGCGTCCGCGCCCGGCGCGATCGTGCCCTTCTGCGGATAGAGGCCGAACATCCGCGCCGGGGTCGCGCAGGCGATCTCGATCCAGCGGCGGCGCGAGATGTGCCCGTCCACGACCGCCTGGTGGAGCAGGTCCATGCGGTTCTCCACCCCCGGCAGGCCGTTGGGGATCTTCGAGAAGTCGCCGCGCCCGAGGTCCTTCTGCCCGGTGAAGCAGAACGGGCAGTGGTCCGTGGAGACCACCTGGAGGTCGTTGGTCCGCAGCCCCCGCCACAGCGCCGCCTGGTGCTCCCTCGGCCGCAGGGGCGTGCTGCACACGTACTTCGCGCCCTCGAAGCCCGGTTCCGCGAGGTTGCCGGTGGACAGGAAGAGGTACTGCGGACAGGTCTCGCCGAAGACCGGGAGGCCCTTGTCGCGGGCGGTGGCGATCTCCGCGAGCGCCTCCTGCGCCGACACGTGCACGACGTACAACGGGGAACCCGCGACCCGCGCGAGCTGGATCGCCCGGTGCGTCGCCTCCGCCTCCAACAACGCCTTGCGGACCTCCCCGTGATACCGGGGGTCCGTCTCACCCCGGGCCAGGGCCTGCTCGACGAGGACGTCGATCGCGATGCCGTTCTCCGCGTGCATCATGATCAACCCGCCGGTGTCGCCAGCCACCTGCATCGCCCGCAGAATCTGCCCGTCGTCCGAATAGAAGACCCCCGGATACGCCATAAAAAATTTGAACGAGGAAACGCCGATCTCGACCAGCTTCGGCATCTCCCGCAGCGTCGCCTCGTTCACGTCCGAAATGATCATGTGGAACGCGTAGTCGACCGCGCAATTCCCGTCCGCCTTTTCCATCCAGGCATCCAGGCCCGCCCGAAGCGGCTCGCCTTTCGCCTGCACCGCGAAGTCGACGATCGTCGTCGTCCCGCCCCACGCCGCCGCCCGCGTCCCCGTCTCGAACGTGTCCGACGCGAACGTGCCACCAAACGGCAGCTCCATATGCGTATGCGCGTCCACCCCGCCCGGGATCACGTACCTCTGCGAGGCGTCGATCACCCGGTCCGCCGTCCACTCCTGCGTGCCCGGCGCCGCCAGCGCCACCACCCGGCCGTGCTCGATCAGTACATCCGCGTGCACCTCGTCCGCGGCCGTGATCACAAGACCACCGGTAATCAGAGTCCGAGTCATTCCCCAGCCATCCCTTCACACCCACCGCCGAACAGACCACTACCGGCACGGGCCGAGGCCACACCCCCGCCCGCCGGCCCCCTCACGCCGCCGCCTCGCACAGCACACGGCCTACTCCGCTAGAAAACCCCCGGTCACGCGACCGAACGAAACCCTTGAAGGAGGTGACGCCCTCCTGGACCAGCAGGTCCATCTCCTTGAGCGTGTGTTCGTTGACGTCGGAGAGGATCATGTGGAACGCGTAGTCGATCGCGCAGTTGCCGTCGGCCTTCGCGTACCAGGTGTCGAGGCCCTCGCGCAGGCTCCGGCCGACGGTCTGGACGGCGAAGTCGACGATCGTGGTCGTCCCGCCCCAGGCCGCCGCCCGTGTCCCCGTCTCGAAGGTGTCCGAGGCGGACGTGCCGCCGAAGGGCAGTTCCATGTGGGTGTGGGCGTCGACGCCGCCGGGCAGCACGTAGCGGTCGGTGGCGTCGAGGACGCGCGCGTCCGTCCAGCCGGCCGCCGCGTCCGAGCCGGTGGCCGCGAGGGCGACCACCCGGCCGTCCTCGATCAGCACGTCGGCATGGAGTTCGTCGGCGGCGGTGACGACGAGGCCGCCCCGGATGACGGTACGGGTACTCACGGAGTCTCCCTGCTCGTGGGGCGGTACGACGGGGGGTGTTGTACGACGGGTGGTGCCCGGGGGCGCGCTGCCGCCGGGCACCACCGGTGCGGGCTACAGGCTCCGCAGCGCGCTTTCGAGGGCCGCCGCGCCCTCTTCCGCCTCCGCGACGGTGAGCGAGAGCGGCGGGGCGATCCGCAGGGTGCTGGTGTTGTGGCCACCGCCCTTGCCGATGAGCAGACCGTTCTCCCGGGCGGCCTCCAGGACCGCGGCGGCGGCGTCCGGGTTCGCCCGGTCGGTGCCCGGTTCGGTCAGCTCGATGCCGATCATCAGGCCCCGGCCGCGCACCTCACGTACCGCCTCGACCCCGGCGCAGACCGCCCTGATCCGCTCGATGAGCAGACCGCCGACCCGGCGCGCGTTGCCCTGGAGGTCGTGCTCCAGGAGGTACGAGAGGTTGGCGAGGCCCGCCGCCATCGTGACGGGCGAACCGCCGAAGGTGGAGATCGAGTGGGCGTCGAGGCCGTTCATGATCTCGGCGCGGGCGACGACACCGCCGACGGACATGCCGTTGCCGATGCCCTTGGCGAAGGTGAGGACGTCGGGCGGACCGGCCTGTCCGTGCGCCTGCCAGCCCCAGAAGTTGTCGCCGGTACGGCCCCAGCCGGTCTGCACCTCGTCGGAGATCCACAGGATGCCGTGCCGGTCGAGGACCCGGCGGAAGGCCGCGTAGAGGCCGTCGGGCGGGGAGGTGAAGCCGCCGACGCCCTGCACGGGTTCGGCGATCAGCGCGGCGACGTCCCGGGTGTGCCCGAGGAGGTCTTCGAGGTCGGCCACGCAGGCGTCGACGAACCGTTCGTCGGTGTACTGGGCGTACGGCCCCCGGGTGCGGACGCCGCCGTGCACGTACAGGGTCTGGAGCGGGGAGAGCCCGGTCGGCGACCAGGCGCGGTTGCCGGTGATGCCGACGGTGGAGAAGGAACGGCCGTGGTAGCTGTTCCGCATCGCCAGGATCTGGTTCGAGCGGCGGTGGGCGGTGGCGAGGAGCAGCGCCGTGTCGTTGGCCTCGGTGCCGGAGGTGGTGAAGAAGACGCGGGCGTCGGGGATGCCGGACAGTCCGGCGATCCGCTCGGCCAGTTCCACCATCGGCCGGTTGAGGTAGAGGGTGGAGGAGTGGATGATGCGTCCGGCCTGCTCGGCGACGGCCTTGGTGACCTCGGGCAGGGCGTGCGCGGTCATCGTGGTGAGGATGCCGCCGAAGAAGTCGAGGTACTTCCGGCCCTCGGCGTCCCAGACGTGCCTGCCCTCGCCGTGGGTGATCTCGATGGGGTCGCGGTAGTAGAGGGCGACCCAGTCGGGGAGGACGGCCTTGTGCCGTTCGTACAGGCCGCTCACGGGCGCACCAGCCCCTCGTACGCGTCGGGGCGGCGGTCCCGGTAGAAGGCCCACTGCTGTCTGACCTCCTCGATCAGCCCGAAGTCGAGGTCGCGGACGACGAGTTCCTCTTCCTTGTCGGAGGCGACGTCGCCGACGAACCGGCCGCGCGGGTCCACGAAGTAGCTGGTGCCGTAGAAGTCGTTGTCGCCGTACTCCTCGACGCCGACACGGTTGATGGCGGCGACGAAGTACTCGTTGGCGACGGCGGCGGCGGGCTGCTCCAACTGCCAGAGGTGGGCGGAGAGTCCCCGATGGGTTGCCGAAGGGTTGTAGACCAACTTGGCTCCGTTGAGGCCGAGTTGGCGCCAGCCCTCGGGGAAGTGCCGGTCGTAGCAGATGTAGACGCCGATACGGCCGACGGCGGTGTCGAAGACCGGCCAGCCCGCGTTGCCGGGACGGAAGTAGTACTTCTCCCAGAAGCCCTTGACCTGGGGGATGTGGTGCTTGCGGTACTTGCCGAGGTAGCTGCCGTCCGCGTCGATCACGGCGGCGGTGTTGTAGTAGAAGCCCTCGCTCTCGACCTCGAAGACCGGCACCACGATCACCATGCCGGTCTCGCGGGCGAGGTCCCGCATACGGGAGACGGTGGGGCCGTCCGGGACCGGCTCGGCCCAGCGGTAGTGCTCGGGCTCCTGGACCTGGCAGAAGTAGGGGGCGTTGAACACCTCCTGGAATCCGATCACCTTGGCGCCCCGCCGGGCGGCCTCCCGGGCGTGCTCCTCATGTTTGGCGATCATGGATTCGGTGTCACCGGTCCAGGTGGCCTGGACGAGCGCGGCGCGGACGACATCGGTCATGAGCTGCTCCTTCGGCACGGCGTCAGAGAGCCTCTACGCACGTAGACGCGGTACGTAGGAGGAGAACGTAAGCCCCGTCACACCCCGGAGCAAGACCGCCGCCGCGAAGCGGCCGGGTCGATCATGTTTCATACCCGAGTGGTCCACGTCGGACACGTACCGACACGGGGCGACACCTCGTGGCAGCGGGACGCCCCGGGCCGGACGCCCGCGGGGACCGGCGCCCGACGGCCTCTCCGGCGCCCGTGGGCCACCGGCTCCTCGGGCCACCGACCCCCTTCCGCGCGTCCGCGCCGGGTCACGTCCCCGCGAGGCCCGCCACCCGGAAGGCGTGCAGCAGGTCGCGCTCCCGGGCCACGGACACCGCGCGGGCCGCCGCGAGCAACTGCGGGACGAGTCCGCGCGGGTCCGCGCCCGCGAGCCGGGCCGCGTCCCCCGGCGCGCGGACCCGGACGAAGGCGGTGAGCAGCGTGTGGGCCTCCCGGTGGTGGTGCTCGGCCCGCAGGGCGGCGCACGCCCCGGCCAGTTCCTCGACGGGCCGCGCCACGCCCTGGCGCAGCAGCAGCTCGCAGTCGGCGGGGCGGCCCGCGTCGGCGAGAGCCCCGGCGACGGCGGCGAGCCGGGCGGGCGGCAGCGAGGCCGCCTCCCAGAGCAGGGTGGACCAGTCGGCCGCGAGTCCGGCGCGGCGCAGTTCCTCCGCGAGGGCGGGGAGCCGGGCGGGCGGTCCGCTCAGCGCCTCGCAGAGCAGGGCGTGCGCCTCGCCGGTACGGCCCTGGGCGCGGAGCCGCCGGAGCGCGTAGACGGCGTTGGCGGCGGCGCGGGTGTCGTCCTCGGTGAAGGCGGCCGGAGGGGCGGCGGGGGCCGGGTCCCGTTCGGGGGCGGGCGCGCCCCCGAAGCGGGCCCCGCGCGGCGCCGCTCCCCCGGCGGGGAGCACGGGCAGGGGCGCGGGCTCCGATCCCTCCGTGGCGCGGCCCGCGCGGCTGCCGCCGTCGCCGCGCCCGCCTCCGTGCCTGGACCCGCTTCCGTCCCCGTGGCCGTCACCGGGACCGTGACCGGGACCGTGACCGACGCCGTCCCCGTGTCCGACACCATCCCCGTGACCGTCACTGCCCCCGTGGTCGTCGCCGTCCGTGTGACCGTCGCTGTCCAGCCAGGCGTAGCGCGCGCCCCGGGGTCGCCGGGCGGGCCGCGTCCGGGGTCCGGCGGGAGTGGGAGGCGGGGCGAGGGCCGTCAGACGGGCCGTCAGGTCGGCGATCCTGGCGGTGGCGCGGGCGTGGTCGTCCCGGACCCAGGCCAGGTCGTGTTCCAGACGGGCCGTCGCCGCCGGGCCCGGTGGCGGGTCGGCCCGGAGGGACCGTTCGAGGTCGCGGGCGCGGGACTCGGCGTACCGGCGTTCGCGCTCCATCAGGTCCCGGAGTCCGGCCAGGGCGTCCGCGCCGCCGGGCCTCCGGTCGCGGGCGGCGACGGCCTCCTCGTACAGCTTCCTGCCCCGGGTGGCGAGCGGTCCTCCGGCGTCCTCGCCGGTGTCCCGGAGGAGGGAGCCGATCACGTCCCAGGGCGGGATCTCCGTCCCTTCGAGGCAGGCGCGCATTCCCTCCGGGTCGCGCGCGGTGAAGATTCCGTACCAGCCCCCGCTGGCGGGGAGGCGCTCCACGAGGGTGGTCAGCCAGCGGGTGAACGCGGCTGTCCCCGTCCCCGTCTCCGTGGATGGTCGAGTCCTCGTCATGTGTCACGCACCTGCCCCGCGGTCGACTGGAGCTTCCGGCCCGCGGGTATCGGACCACAGGTGTGTTACGGGGCGGCTACGGAGGGTTTTCCCGCAGGTGGCCGCTCAGTCGAAGGTCACGACGATCCCGGCGTGCGGGCGCTTACCGAAGCGGGCGAGGGTGGCGGGCAGGTCCAGGAGCCAGAACTGCCAGGTGTACTTGCGGGACAGCAGCCGCCGGACGCGGCGCATGTCCTCCCCTTCGACGAGGCGGGCCCGGCCGGTGAAGCGCCCGGCGGTGTCCGCGACGTTCCCGCGCATGTCGCAGGCGGCGGCCTCCACCCTCGGGTCGACGCGCAGCCGCTTGACCTTCCAGGAGTCGGCCCGGGTCCAGACGTACAGTTCGTCGCCCTCCACCGCGTACCAGACGGGCGTGGCGACCCCGGTGCCGTTCTTGCGGTACGTGGTCAGGCTGACGTAGCGGCCGTGCCGCAGCTCTTCGGGCATCATGGCCGCGAGCCTATGCGGGGGTCGGGTTCGAGGCGTGGGTCAGGGTCTCCCAGGCGACGAAGAGGTCGTCCGTGCCGCCCGGCCGCTGGCTGGCGGCCAGCTTCTCGGTCTGCGGGAGCCTCATGCCCATCCGTCCTTCGAGGTGGTTGAGGGCGACCTCGACGTCCGGGCCCATGGTCCGTTCGATCCTGCCGCCGCACAGCCACTTCGGCGGGGTCGCGCCGAGCTGGTAGCGGGCGTGGAACTCCAGGGCGGCGCCGATCCGTTCGGCCTCCTCGCGGTAGAGGTCGAGCCCCTGGTGCCAGGCCGTCTCGGCGATGTGCGCGGTGGCGGCGAGCGAGTAGCCGATGTGCATGAGGTTGCGGCAGGTCTCCTGGCCGATCCCGTCGGCGTAGGTGCGCTGGCCGAACCAGTAGGTGGCCAGTTCGTCGGGGGTGTCGATGGTGCCGCCGGGCGGCGGCTTGGGCAGGGCGCCGTCGGACGCGAGGTAGAAGTAGGCGGGGACCCGCGCGCGGAAGCGCCGTACCGCGTCCTCGAAGACCGTACGGTCCTCCAGGAAGACCGCCATCCCGATGGCGGCGTCGGTCATCGCCAGTTCCCAGTTGCCGTTGTAGTCGGGGACCTTGGCGGTGACGTCGGGCAGGTACGCCTTGCGCAGCATCCACTTGAACCGCTGGACGGCGGGGCCGCCCCAGGCGGGATAACCGGAGTGCACGATCTCGGCGGCGCGCGCCCAGGAGGAGCCGGACCAGGCGGTCTGGAGGTCGGCGTCGTCGCGGGTGTGCTCCTTCACCGTCGCCGACCAGGCGTCCATGATCTCCACGGCCTTGGCGGCGTGCGCGGCCCTGCCGGACACCGACCACATGAGGGCGTGGGTGTAGGCGGCGATGGCGTCCCCGCGCTCGGCGACGCAGGCGTCCGTCCCGGCGTTGGAGGCGCAGGCGACGACCTTCGCGGGGTGGGGTACGTAGTCGAGGGAGGCGTACGGGCTGCCGCTCATCGCCCGGTAGGCGGAGGCCCAGGGCTCCTCTCCGGCGGCGACGTGGCGGCGCACCGCCGCGAGCTGGGCGCCGCCGACGAGGACGCCGGGGTGCCGGAACCGCGCGGGGGCGACGCCCTCGGGCGGGGTCCGGGCGCCGGTGTCCCCCGCACCGCAGGCGGTCCCCAGCAGGAGCAGGGGGCCGAGGAACGCGGCGAGGAGGGCCTTCTGTCGACGGTGCACGGCTCCACGCTGGCCGAGGGCCCGCCCCGACGCATCCGGGACTAGGCCACGGGAGGACGGGGCGGAAGTCGGAGTGTCCGGAGGCCGAGGGCGGGGTTCCGGCGCGGGCGGCGGGGTCTGGGCAGTGACCGGGCCTGGGCCGGTGATCCCGGACGGCCTCCGGGTCGGGCAGGCGGGGGCGGGGCTTCGACCGGGGACGGTCACCGGGCCGCCGGGCCGCTACGAGGAGGGCTGCCGTCGTACGGGGGGTAGCGCGGCGCCGGAAGGGCCGGGCAGGTCCCGGTGCGGGCCCCCTGGGTGCCCGAGAGGCCGTCAGGTATCGGCGCGACGGGCGCGGGACCCGCGTCGGTTCCCCGCCGGGGAGCGACCGGGCCGGTCAAGGGCGGTCCGGGTCCGGTGGCGTCCGAGAGCGACGGGAGGGGTGCCGGGCCCGGGGGCGTCCGCAGTGAGCCCTCCCGCTCGTAGGGGTCTCGTCGGTCGGTCGGGCCCTCGCGGCGGTCCCGCGCGATCGGCGGGACGCCTCCCGGCGGACACCGCTCCTCCTCGGGTCAGACGGGTACGAAGACGCAGCGGGTGATCAGTTCGTCCATCGACAGGCCGAGGACCCCGGCGAGGGCCGCGACGGTGAAGAAGGCGGGGGTCGGGGCCCGGCCGGTCTCGATCTTGCGGAGGGTCTCGGCGGACAGTCCCGCGGCGGCGGCGATCTCGGCCATGGACCGGTCGCCGCGCGATTCGCGCAGGAGACGGCCGAGCCGCTCGCCGCGCTCGCGCTCTTCTGGGGTCAGGGGTGTGCGCACCATGCGACCCATTCTAATACCGGTATAGTAATTGGCATGGTGGAGATCAAGACGAACGAGAACCTGGCGGCGATGCGCGAGTCGGGCCGGGTCGTGGCCCGTGCCCTCGCGGCCGTACGGGAGAAGGCGGCGCCCGGCGTCCCCCTGACCGAGCTGGACCGGGTCGCGCGGGAGGTCCTGGACGCGGCGGGCGCGGGCTCGCCCTTCCTCGGCTACCGCCCGGAGTGGGCGCCCGTGCCGTTCCCGGCGGTCGTGTGCGTCTCCGTGAACGACGCGATCGTCCACGGCATCCCGGACGGGGCCCGGCTGGCCCCCGGCGACCTGGTCTCGGTGGACTGCGGGGCGACGCTGGGCGGCTGGGCGGGCGACTCGGCGGTCAGCTTCACGGTGGGACCGGCCGCGCCGGAGGACGCCCGGCTGGTCGCCACGGCGGGGAAGGCCCTGGAGGCGGGCATCGCGGCGGCCGTCGTCGGCAACCGGATCGGCGACATCGCGCACGCGATCGGCCGGGTCTGCCGGGCCGCCGGGTACGGCATCCCGGACGGCTTCGGGGGCCACGGGATCGGCCGCGCGATGCACGAGGACCCGGGCGTCCCCAACGAGGGACGGCCCGGCCGGGGGATGAAGCTGCGGCACGGCATGGTGCTGGCGATCGAGCCGATGCTGATCGGCGGCGGCACGGACGACCACTACACGGCGAGCGACGGCTGGACGATCCGCACCCTGGACGGCTCGCGCGCCTCGCACGCCGAACACACGGTGGCCGTCACCGACGCGGGCCCCCGGGTGCTGACGGCCCTGTAGGCACGGCCCCACAGGGGTGCCCGGAAGGGTCCCGGAAGGGGCGACCCCGCCAGGGCGGCCCCTCCGGTCGGGCGGACCCGTGCGGGGCCTGGCCCGTAGGGGACATCCCCGCCGGGACAGGACCCGTAGGGGTACGTCCCTCAGGAGCACGTCCCTCAGGGGTACGCCCCCGGAGGTGCCCCCAGGGGTACGTCTCCCAGAGGGACCGGCCCCGCAGGAGACCGACCCCATCGGGACACCACCCGTAGGGACACCCTCAGGAAGGAAGGCCGCGGGAAACTCCCTCAGGGACACGGCTCCCCGAGGGCCCCCGACTCCGGCCTACTTCCCCGCGGGCCTCACCACCATCGCCGAGCCGCCGCCCCTGCGGACCGGCTCCGCCGCCGCGAGCCAGCGGCCGTCCGGCAGGCGCTGCACGCCCGTCGCCGCGCCGATCTCCGGGTTCTGCCGGAAACCGTGCCCGATGGCCTCCAACCGGGCCCTGACCGGGCTGTTCCAGAGGGCCGGTTCGAGTTCGGTGGTCGCCTGGTTGCGCTGGCTGGCGCGGGGCGCGGCGATGGCGTCCACGAGCGGCAGCCCCCGGTCGAGGACCCCGGTGAGCGTCTGCAGGACGGTGGTGATGATGGTCGCGCCGCCCGGGGAACCGAGGGCGAGGACGGGCCGGTCGTGTCCGTCGAGGACGATCGTCGGGGAGATCGAGGAGCGCGGGCGCTTGCCGGGTCCGGGCAGGTTCGGGTCGTGGACGGCCGGGTTCGCCGGGGCGAAGGAGAAGTCCGTCAGCTCGTTGTTGAGCAGGAAGCCCCGGCCGGGCACGGTGATGCCGCTGCCGCCGGTGGACTCGATGGTGAGGGTGTAGGCGACGACGTTGCCCCACTTGTCGGCCACGGTGAGGTGGGTGGTGTTCTCGCCCTCGTACGTGGTCGGGGCCGCCGTCCCGCCGGGCGCGCACGGCACCGGGCTGTTCGGGTCGCCGGGCGCGAGCGGACTCGTGAGGACGGCGTCGTCGCGGATCAGGCAGGCCCGGGAGTCCGCGAACCGCTGGGAGAGCAGGCCCCGGGTCGGCACGGACTCGAAGGCCGGGTCGCCGACCCAGCGGCCCCGGTCGGCAAAGGCGATCCGGCTGGCCTCGATGTACCGGTGCAGATAGCGGGCCTCGGAGGCGGCGGAGAGGTCGGTGCCCTCCAGGATGTTGAGGGCCTCGCCGACGCTCGTGCCGCCGGAGGAGGACGGCGCCATGCCGTACACGTCGAGGCCCCGGTAGCCCACCTTCGTCGGCTTGCGGAACTCGGTCCGGTACGCGGCGAGGTCACGCTCCGTCAGATCGCCGGGGCGCACCTTGCGGGTGGCGCCCTCGCGCACCGGGGGCTTGCGCACCGTGTCGACGATGTCCCGGGCGAGCGGCCCCCGGTAGAGCGCGCCGACGCCCTCGCGTCCCAGCTTCTCGTACGTACGGGCCAGGTCCGGGTTCTTGAAGGTGGAGCCGACCACGGGCAGTTGACCGCCGGGCAGGAAGAGCGCGGAGGTCGCGGGGAAGTCGCGGAAGCGGGCCTCGTTGCCCGCGGTCTGGGAGCGGAAGGTGGCGTCGACGGTGAAGCCGTCGCGCGCCAGGCGTTCCGCCGGTTCGAGCAGGGCGCCGAGCCGCTCGGTGCCCCAGGCGTCGAGGACGGTGCGCCAGGTGGCCGGGGTGCCGGGGGCGCCGACGCCGAGACCGCTGGTCTGGCCCTCCTCGAAGGGGATGGGCGCGCCGTTCTCCAGGAACAGGCCGGGTCCGGCGGTGCGGGGCGCGGTCTCGCGTCCGTCCACGGTGTGCACCGTACGGCTCCGGGCGTCGTAGTAGACGAAGTAGCCGCCGCCTCCGATGCCCGCCGAGTAGGGCTCGGTGACGCCGAGGGCCGCCGCGACGGCGACGGCCGCGTCGACGGCGTTGCCGCCCTTGCGCAGGACCTCCACACCGGCGGCCGAGGCGTCGGCGTCCACGCTGGCGACGGCCCCGCCGTACCCGGCGGCCACCGGCGTCTTGGCGGGCGGGCCGGGCGGGGCGCCCGGCGGGGACGGGGCCGGGACGGCGGCCCCCATCGAGAGCACCGTCACCGCGACGGCGAGAACCGAGACCTTGCCAGCGGCGGAGCCACGCATTCCCTACCTCCACAGTCAACAACCGTCCGCGCAGCGTAACTTCCCGGGGGCGCCCGCGTCAGGACCGCCTCGAACGAAAGGGTGTTCCCCGCTACCATGCGCGCCCATGAACGAAGACCTGCGCAACATCGTGCTCGGGGTCCTCGCGACGGGGGTCAGCGCGTCGTTCGGCTGGCTGGGCCGTACGTACTTCTGGCGGCGCAAGCTCCGGCGCAAGCGGGACTTCTTCGGCCTGCCGGGGAGTTCCGAGTGCCTGCTGGTGGTCAACAAGGAGGCGGGCGGCAGTGGCGCGGTGCACCGCTTCGACGTCTTCGCCCTCCTCGAACTCTGCTCGCTCATCAAGGAGTGCGGGGCGCACGCCCGCATCCTGTCGCACGACCAGGCGCACCAGGGCTTCGGCGACCGGACGGAGTTCTGCGTCGGCGGACCGGGGTCGAACAGACGGACCGCCGCCCATCTGGCGACGCTGCTCCCGGGGCTGACCGTGAACGTGGACGCGGAGCGGGGCCCCGACCAGGGCTCGTTCGTGATCGGGACGGAGCGGTACCGGATGGACGCGGGCACGGAGGAGTACGTGATCCTCGCCCGGCTCATGGCGGGCGAGGAGTGCCGGCCGGTCTTCCTCTTCTGCGGCCAGCGGGCCATCACCAACCAGGCGGCGACCCGCTATCTGGCCCGCCACTACGAGCGGTTGGCCCGCCGGTACCGGTCCGGCTCGTTCGTGCTGCTCCTGAAGGTGGTGAACTCTCGGGCGTACGGCCCCGACGTGGTGGAGCTGATGGCGGACGTCACGGTCCCGGCGCGGACGGCTCCCGCAGTCGCACCGGCAGCGACTTGAGGCCGTTGACGAAGTGGGAGACCAGCCGCCGGGGCGGCCCGGCAAGTTCGACTCCGCCGCAGGCAAGGCGTAACTCCTCGTAGAAGACGTGGAGTTGGAGGCGAGCGAAGTGGGCTCCGAGGCAGATGTGCGGTCCGTCGCCGAAGGAGACGTGCGGGTTCGGGCTCCGGCCGAGGTCGAGACGGTGCGGGTCGGGGAAGACGTGCTCGTCGTGGTTGGCGGAGGCGTGGAAGACGACGACCTTGTCGCCGCGCCGGATCGCCCGCCCGGCGAGTTCGGTGTCGCGGGCGGCGGTGCGACGGAAGGAGAGCACGGGCGGGTGGAAGCGCAGGAGTTCGTCCACGGCCGTTCCGGTGCCGACCTCGCCGCGCCACCAGCGCGCCTGTTCGCCGGGGTGTCCGGCGAGGGCGAGCAGGCCGCCGGGGACGGCGCTGCGGACGGTGTCGTTCCCGGCGACGGTCAGCAGGAAGAAGAACATCTCCATTTCGGCGTCGGCGAGTTCGGAGGCGGCGAGGACGCTCATGACGTCGTCGGCGGGCCGGGTCCGTTTATGGGCGGCCAGCTCCTGGGCGTAGGCGAACATCTCGGCCAACTGGCCCGGTGAGCGGGGGTTGACGGGCTCTCCCCGCGCGTCGAGGACGGGCGGCTGGTCGGGGTCCTGGTAGGCGATGACCCGTTCGGTCCAGGTGTGGAGCAGCCTCCGGTCGGCCGCGGGGACGCCGAGCAGATCGGCGAGGTTGAGCAGGGCGTAGTCGTCGGTGACGGTCCGGACGAGGTCCACGGTCCCGCCGGGACCGCCGGTGTCGACCGCGTCGGCGAGGAGCCGCCGGGCCCGTTCGCGGGCGGTGTCGGTGAAGCGCGCGATCCGGCCGGGGGTGAAGGCGCGGCTGACGAGCCGCCGCAGCCTGCCGTGCCCCGGCGGGTCCTGATTGAGCATCATGCGCCGGATGAACGGCAGGTCGGCGGGGTCGGGGTCGCGGATCTGGGTGGCGCCGAGGTACGAGGAGTACGTGGCGGAGTCCTTGAGCACCCGGACGACATCGGCGTGCCGGGTGACGGCCCAGAAGCCGGGCCCCTCGGGCCAGCCCAGGACGCCCGGCTCCGCCTGTCGGGCGACGGGCGCCCGGTCGCGCAGGAGGCGGAAGCGCGCGTGGGGGATGCCCTCGGCGTAGATCCTGGGGTCGAAGACGTCGGGGACACCCCCCGGGTCTCCCGCGACGCCTTCCGGGGCCATGCTCTCCACCGTGCCTCCCGTGCCTCCCGTGACACCCTCCGACCCGCTCCGGAGCCGTGCTCCCCGCCAGGCTTCCGCGACGCCCCCGGCGGCCCGGGGCCGTACCCATCATGCCGGGCGGGGGCGGCGTGACGGTCCTCTTCCCGGTGGGTAGGCCCGACCAGATCATCACCCGCACGTAACTCACCGGGCGGCTCCCTGAGGTGAGACGCCCGGCTACCGTCGGGGCACTGTGGTCGTCGACGCCGTCGATCCGCTGTGCATCGAGCACGACCCGACCGGCGCGCAGCTGACCTTCTCCTCTCCCCCGGCCGACCCGTCGTGCGTGTCGGTACCGCTGCGGAAGGAGTGATCACCGGCTGCTGCCGGGCGGGTGAGGGTCCGCCGCTACCGTCCCGGCAGCAGCGTCTCCGGTTCGGCCGGGGCCACTCCCACGGCCTCCGTCTTCGGACTGCGCCGCTCCCTCCTTGCCACCCAGGTGGCGAACCACGAGAGCACCATGCACATGCCGATGTAGATCGGCGAGATCACCATGACCACCGGGATGAACGGCAGGTCGTAGTCGAGGTTCGATGCGATCAGCTTGCCCGCGTGCAGGAACTCCTCGTAGGTGATGAGGTATCCCAGCGAGGTGTCCTTGAGGGCCACCACCAACTGGCTGATGATCGCGGGCAGCATCGCCCGGACCGCCTGCGGCGCCAGGACGTAGGTCATGACCTGCGTCTTGCGCATCCCGAGCGCGTACGCCGCCTCGCCCTGGCCCCGTGCGACGGCGTGGATGCCGGTACGGAAGACCTCGGCGAGGACCGAGCCGTTGTAGAGGGCCAGTCCGGCGACCAGCGCGGGCAGCGGCTGCACCTTGAGCGCCACGAAGATGAAGAAGATCATCACGAGCACCGGCATGGCGCGGAAGAACTCGACGATCAGCGTCGACACCCAGCGCACCGGACGGTGTTCGGAGAGGCGTCCGACGGCGAGGACGGCACCGAGGACGAGCGAGAGCACCGAGGCGTAGGCGAAGGCCTTGAGGGTGTTCGCCAGTCCCTGGAGCAGCAGTTCCTGGATGCCCTTGTAGAGGAAGGGCGACCACTTGGTGGAGGTGAACTGGTCGTTGGCGAAGAGGAGGTAGAGGATCCAGCCGGCCAGCGCGAGGATCAGCGCGGTGGAGACCAGTCCGTAGATCAGGTGGCGTCGCCGGGCGTGCGGACCGGGGACGTCGTAGAGGGCGGTGGACTCGGTCATCGGGCGACTCCCCAGTGCTTCTCCAAGAGGTGGAAGAGGGCGCTGATGGTGAGGGTGATGATCAGGTAGCCGACGGCGATCCAGACGA
Source organism: Streptomyces sp. NPDC059247 (assembly GCF_042754005.1). Taxonomy (NCBI): domain Bacteria; kingdom Bacillati; phylum Actinomycetota; class Actinomycetes; order Kitasatosporales; family Streptomycetaceae; genus Streptomyces; species Streptomyces sp. NPDC059247. The sequence continues at coordinate 179,258 of NZ_JBHYZW010000001.1, read as the reverse complement.
AGGTCCAGACGATGTCGTAGCCGAGTTCGCTGAGCGTCTTGTAGGTGCCGAGGAGTTCGGTGACGCTGAACGCCCCGGCGATGGCGGAGTTCTTGGCGAGCGCGATCAGGGTGGAGCCGATCGGCGGGATGACCGTGCGGAACGCCTGGGGCAGCACGACCGTGCCGAGCGTCTGGGTGAAGGTCATGCCGAGGCTGCGGGCCGCCTCGCCCTGGCCGCGCGGCACCGTGTTGATCCCGGAGCGCAGCACCTCGCAGATGAAGGCCGAGGTGTAGCAGCCGAGCGCGAGGACCGCGAACAGCTCGAAGGGCAGGACGAGTCCGAAGCGGGGCAGGCCCAGCATGACGGCGAAGAAGAGCAGGGTCAGCGGGGTGTTGCGCAGGAGGGTCACCCAGACCGTGCCGAAGACCCGGAAGGAGCCGACGGGCGCGACCCGGAAGGAGGCCATCAGGAAGCCCAGCACCAGGGCGAGGGCCGAGGAGTAGACGGTGAGTTCGACGGTGCCGAGGAAACCCTTGCCGTAGAGCGAGAAGTTGTCGGTCAGGACGTCCATGGGGTTCCTCCGGTCAGCTCGCCGGGTAGCGGTCGATGGGCGGCGGCTGGGGGGCGGGGACCCCGGAGAGGCCGAGGGTCGCGTCGTACGCCTTCTTCCAGTCGCCGTTCTTCTCGTGGACGGCGAGGGCGTCGTCGAGGGCGAAGCGCAGCGCGTTGTCGTCGCGCGGGACTCCGATGCCGTACGGCTCCTCGGAGAACGGCTTGCCGACGACCTTCAGTTCGTTCGGTACCTTGGCTGCGTAGCCCATGAGGATGGTGTCGTCGGTGGTCACCGCGTCGACCTGATAGGTCAGCAGGTTGTCGACACAGGCCGAGTAGGTGTCGTAGGCGACGAGTTGGGCCTTCGGGTAGTCCTTCTCGATCCGCTGGTACGGGGTCGAACCGGTCGCCGAGCAGACGCGCTTGCCCGCCAGGTCCTGGGGGCCGTCGATGTCGTGCTCGTCGGTGCGGACCAGGAGGGACTGGCCCGCCAGGTAGTAGGGCCCGGCGAATCCGACGAGCTTCTTGCGGTTGTCGTTGATGGTGTAGGTGCCGACGTAGTAGTCGATCTGGCCGTTCTGCAGGGCGGTCTCGCGGTTGGCGGAGGCGATCGTACGGAAGTCGGTGCCCGCCGGGTCGAAGCCGAGGGAGGCCGCCATCATCTTGGCGATCTCGATGTCGAAGCCGGAGTAGCGGCCGGTCGCGGGGTCCTTCTCCCCCATGTACGGCTGGTCCTCCTTGGCTCCGACGATCAGCCGGCCGCGCTTCTTCGCCCGCTCCCAGGTGGGTGAGGCGGGCAGGGTGAAGGACGACTGGACCCGGTAGACGGGGAGTTGGTCGGGCTGCGGGCCCTTCACGGGCGGGCTGCCCTCCCTGCCGCAGCCGCCGAGCGCCGCCGTCACGGCGAGCAGCAGGGCGAGCGGGGTCAGGGTTCGGCGCGTGCGCTGCATGGTCGCCCGCCCCTCAGTGCTTCAGGATCTTGGAGAGGAAGTCCTTGGCGCGCTCGCTGCGCGGGGCGGTGAAGAAGTCCTCCGGCGCGCGGTCCTCGACGATCTTCCCGTCGGCCATGAAGACGACCCGGTTGGCCGCCGAGCGGGCGAAACCCATCTCATGGGTGACGACCACCATCGTCATGCCCTCCTGGGCGAGTTGCTGCATGACTTCGAGGACCTCGTTGATCATCTCCGGGTCGAGGGCCGAGGTCGGCTCGTCGAAGAGGAGCGCCTTGGGGTCCATCGCGAGGGCGCGGGCGATGGCCACGCGCTGCTGCTGGCCGCCGGAGAGCTGGGCCGGGTACTTGTCGGCGTGCGCGGCGAGCCCCACCCGGTCGAGGAGTTCGCGCGAACGCCGGTCGGCCTCCTCCTTCTTGCGCTTGCGGACCTTGATCTGCGCGAGGGAGACGTTGGCGAGGACGGTCTTGTGCGCGAAGAGGTTGAACGACTGGAAGACCATGCCGACTTCGGCGCGCAGCCGGGCGAGTTCCTTGCCCTCCTCGGGCAGTGGCTGCCCGTCGATCAGGATCTCGCCGGACTCGACCCTCTCCAGACGGTTCATCGCCCGGCAGAGGGTGGACTTGCCGGAGCCGGACGGGCCGATGACGACGACCACCTCCCCCCGGCCGATGGTGAGATCGATGGACTGGAGGACGTGCAACGTGCCGAAGTGCTTGTTGACGTCACGCAGTTCGATCAGAGGATCGACGACGGCCATACGCTGCCCTGCCCCATTTCTCAGCGGTGTCGAGTCAGCGCAAACTATCCACCGGAAAAGGGACTTCACGCCCGACACGCATGAAACCGCAATAAGCCGTATTTACTGCGGAAGGGTGGCGGGGGCTGGGCCGAGGGGATCAGTGCTCGGCGGCCTCCGCGTACACCTGGGAGAGTTCGGGCGAGCCGGTCATCGCCCAGTCGAGTCCCGCCTCGACGACCTGGATCTCCCGCCCGGAGACCAGGCGCACCACCGGTCCCGAGTCCGGCCACACGTGCCAGCGGGCACCCGGCACGTTCCGTACGATCACCGTGCCGAGGTAGAGCCCCGCGTCGTTCCCCACCCAGGGCAGTTCCTCGGGGTCGTCGCGCCAGCGGGGCGGCAGCTGGTCCAGCTCCTGGAGGGAGCGCGGGGTGTCGTCGAGGGCCACCCCGGACCGGTCCGCGCGGGCGCGCAGCAGCTCGCACTCGGCGAGCAGTTCGCCCACGCCCCCGGGGTCGCGGTCGAGGGCCTCGGCCAGCGGGGAGGGGACCGGCGCGGGCTCGCGCCGCTTGAGCCAGTTGTCCAGGAACGGGATGTTCATCGCAACAGCGTCGCACCGACGCCCGCCGGTCGACGACCCGGCACGCGGGGACCGGCACGGCCGCCGGACCGCGCGTCCCGCCGCGCGGCCGGGACCGGGGCGGGCGCGCGGCGGGCCTGGGGCGGGCCGGGGTGGCCTGAGGTGGGCCTGAGGTGGGCCGGGGCCCGGGGCCTACACGTCGAGGTCGACCACGACGGGCGCGTGGTCGGAGGCTCCCTTGCCCTTGCGCTCCTCGCGGTCCACATAGCTGTCGCCGACCGCCTCGGTGAAGGACTTGTTGCCGTAGACGAGGTCGATGCGCATCCCCTTGTTCTTCGGGAACGAGAGCTGGCGGTAGTCCCAGTACGTGTACGGGCGGTCGTACTTGAGGGGGCGCGGCACCACGTCGGAGAGGCCCGCGGCGCGCAGCTCGGCGAGCGCCGCCCGCTCCGGCTCCGTGACGTGCGTGGCGCCCTCGAAGTCGGTGACGTCCCAGACGTCGTCGTCGGTGGGCGCGATGTTGTAGTCGCCGAGGACCGCGAAGGGCCGCTCGCCCGCCGCGTCCGGCCCGACGGCCGTGCGCAGCGCGTCCAGCCAGCGCAGCTTGTACGCGTAGTGGTCGTGGCCGACCTCCCGGCCGTTCGGCACGTAGACCGACCAGACGCGGACCGGGCCGCAGGTCGCGGAGATCGCCCGGGGCTCCTCCGTGCCGTCGTACTCCGGGCCGCCGGGCAGACCGGTGACGACATCGGCGAGGCCGACGCGGGAGACCAGCGCCACGCCGTTCCACCGGCCCGTGGCGTTGACCGCGGACTCGTAGCCGAGGGCGCGCAGCTCCTCGGTGGGGAACTGCTCGGCGGTGCACTTGGTCTCCTGGACGCACAGCACGTCGGTGCCGGTGCTCTCCAGCCAGGCGAGGAGTCGGGGAAGCCGGGCGGTGATGGAATTGACGTTCCAGGTGGCGATGCGCATGGGCGCAAGCCTACGTGCGGGGTCCGACAATCGCCGTCGCGGCGGGCCCCGGCGCCCCGGGGCCGGTCAGTCCCCGGCGGGCGTGCCGGGGACGAGGACCTCGGCGGAGGTCCCGGGGGCGAGCCGCTGGTGGTCGGTGCCGCCGAGGTCGCCGATCTGCCGGTCGTAGAGGGGCCGGGCGAGGTCGGTCAGCAGGGCGTCGTGGATGTCGTACGCCCTTCGCGGACGGACCTCGCGGACGTAGTCGATGACCTCGGAGATCTTGTTCCACGGCGCCATGACGGGCAGGAGCAGGGTGTCGACGGGCTGCTCGGGCACGGTGAGCGCGTCGCCGGGGTGGAAGACGGCGCCGTCCACGAGGAAGCCCACGTTGGTGACGCGGGGGATGTCCGGGTGGATCACGGCGTGCAGTTCGCCGTGCACCCGCACGTCGAAGCCCGCCGCCGTGAACGCGTCGCCGTGCCCCACCGTGTGCACCCGGCCGGGGAAGGCGCCCGCGAGCTGCTCGGCGACGCTCCGCAGCGTCCACAGCTCGACGGCCGGACCGGCCTCCAGGGCGGCCCTCAGCCGCCCCTCGTCGAAGTGGTCGGGGTGCTCGTGGGTGACGAGCAGGGCGTCGGCGCCGAGGACGGCGTCCTCCTCGGTGAAGACGCCCGGGTCGAGGACGAGCGTCCGCCCGTCCTTCTCCAGGCGGACGCAGGCGTGGGACTTCTTCGTCAGCTTCACCCTGTCCAGCCTACGCCGGGGGCCTGGTCTCCTCCTCGACGGCGCGGGCGACGACCCGCAGCGCGGTCTCGGCGGCCGGGAACCCGCAGTACACGCCCGCGTGGAGGACGATCTCGCGCAGTTCGGCGGCGGACAGGCCGTTGCGGAGGGCCGCGCGGGTGTGGTCGGCGAGGGCCTCGCGGTGGCCGCCCGCGACGAGCGCGGTGAGGGTGACGACGCTGCGGGTGCGCCGGTCGAGGGCGTCGCGGCTCCACACCTCGCCCCAGGCGTACCGGGTGAGGAGGTCCTGGAGGTCTCCGTCGGGGTCGTCGGCCAGCGCCCGGTCCACATGGGCGTCGCCGAGGACCTCGCGGCGCAGGGCGAGCCCCCGCTCGTACGGGTCGGGCCGCCCCTTCTCCGCCGGTTCCGCGACCGGGGCGGGCTCGGCCACGGGGACGGCGGGCAGCGGCGGCAGGGTCAGCGGCCCGCTGGTGTCGGGCGCGGTGCCCGCCAGGTGCTCCAGCAGCAGGTCGGTCACGGCGGCGGGCTGCTCGACGGGGGCGAGGTGCGAGGCGCCGGGGACGACGGCGAGCCGGGCGTCGGGGATGCCCGCGACCAGGGTGCGGGCCTCGGCGGGACCGGTGACCTGGTCCTCGGAGCCGACGAGGACGAGGACGGGCACGCCGATCCGGTCCAGGGCCGCCCGGACGTCGAAGACGGCGAGGGCCTCGCAGGCGGCGACGTAACAGGCGGGGTCGGTGGTGCGCACCATCTGGACGGCCCAGTCCACGATGGCGGGCTGCGCACCGGCGAAGACCGGGGTGAACCACTGCTCGGGGGCGGTCCGGGCCATCGGCTCCAGGCCGTTGGCCCGGACGACGACCCCGCGCTGGCGGAACTCGTCGGCGGTGCCGAACCGGGGCGAGGCGGCGACCAGGGCGAGGGAGGCGATCCGGTGGGGTGCGCGCAGGGCGAGGTCGAGGCCGACGGCCCCGCCGAGGGAGCAGCCCGCGTATCCGAAGCGCTGGACGCCGAGGGTGTCGAGGGTGGCGAGCAGCCGGTCGCCGAGGTCGGCGACGGAGCTGAAGGGCTGGGTGGGGGCCCCGCCGTGCCCGGGAAGGTCGAACCGGACGACCCGCCAGTCCTTGGTGAGTTCGGGGATCTGCCGGTCCCACATGTGGAAGGTGGTGCCCAGGGAGGGCCCGAGGACCAGGACGGGAGCGTCGTCGCGTCCGTCCACGCGGTATTGGAGGGTGGTGTTCGTCGGTGTCTCACTCACCCTTTTACGCTCCCACATCCGCAGCCCGCGCAGGGATGGGGGGTGGGAACGTGGGTGACCTTCTTGCCGTCGGACGGGTGCCGGACCGGGTTCCGCTCGGCAGAGTAACCGGCCGGGGTCACCGAAGCCGCACACGCCCTTCAACGCGCGGAAGCAGTGATCGAAAGGAAGGCTCTCCTGCATCAGGACAAGGAATCGGCGACGGTCGAGCTCGGCCAGGGGCATCTCTGAAGGGGATACGGGCATGCGGGCGGGGTACGTGTGCGACGGCCGGGCACCTGCCCGGCGAGCGCCACAGGGACAGCTCCCCCGGACACTGCCCGGCGGCCGTCCCATGACTGCCCGCGGTACCGCGGACGAACCCCTCGTGCCCCGAGCCGAAGGGCCTTCCCGAGCGGAACAAGTTGGTCCGGCAAGCCAGGTCGCCCCCGTCCTGCGGTCTGCAGGACGGGGGCGACGCATCACGCGGACACCGTAGGAGGCATGTCAGAGTTGTTTCTCGAAGAGCGTGACACGGTTGAAGTCCCAGTTCCCCGGTGTGGCGGACCAACTGGCGACGGGGCCTTCGAATCTGTTGGCCGCGTTCGTCAGCCAGGTGAACATCTTCACCGCACCGGCGTCCGGAGCGGCGGCGTAGCCGTACAGGCCGGCGAACTCGTCCTTTCCATCTCCGTTGTAGTCGCCGGTGACGAGCTTGAGGTTGCCACGGTGCATGAAGTTCGCGGCACCGGTCCATGCCGGGTAAGCGCTGCTCAAACCTCCGCTCGCCGTGCTCGTCCAGATGTGGAGTCCGTCGGTGCCATCCACGTAGTCGTACCAGGCGGCCACGTCGTCCTGCCCGTCACCGTTGAAGTCTCCCGCATGGAACGTGGTGCGATTCCAGTCACCCCAGTTGGTGGAGTTCCACCTGTCGACGGGCACGAAGACGTTGTTCGCCATGGCGGAGAAAATGCGGATCTTCTCGCCGCCGTCAGCGAGGTGGTAGAAGGTCGCGAGGTCGTCGCGCCCGTCACGGTTGAAATCGCCGCTGACGGTCTTCGCCCGTGACTGCTCCCAGCCGATGATCCCGCGCCAGGACGTCACTGGATTGTTGAACGTTCCGGTGACAGTGGAAGTGAAGGTGAAAAGGCTGTCAGTCGTGTCCGAATAGTCGTACCAGACCGCGATGTCGTCACGTCCGTCGCCATTGAAATCCCCGCTGTAGGGGGTCATGTTCTTGGCGTACCAGCGGCCAGGATCAGCCGTCCACGATCGCACCGCGTTGCCGAACGTGCCGTCGCCCTTTCCCAGCCAGGTGAAGAGGGAGGCACGTCCGTCGTTGTACCCGTAGATGCTGGCGAGGTCGCCCACGCCATCACCGTTGAAGTCCCCGGTGACACGCTTCATGTCCGCCGCGTCGAAGTGGCCGATGGGTGCTGACCAGCCCGCGCGGGGAGACGCGAACATTCCGTCCGAGTCGGTGGCGAGGGTGTGGATCTCGTCGTGGCCGTCGCTGTAGTCGTACCAGTTCGCGATGTCGCTGCGGCCGTCACGGTTGTGGTCGTGACGGACGGAGGTGCCGCTGGACCACAGGGAGTGGCTCTTGTCGTTGTAGACAGTGAGGTCGCCGGAGTCTTTGAGGATCGCGAAGCCTTCTCCAGGGTTGGTGGCTCCAGTGACCGTCGTGTCGCACTTCGGCGCATCCGTGCTGGATGCTTCACAGAGGGCGATGTTGCCGTTGTCCTGAACCCGCGCAAAGGCACCGTTGGGACCGGCTGCGCTGATCCAGACCTTTTTCCCGGCCTTGTTGGTGATGGCAAGCCTGTTGTCGGTGCCCATGGTCAGGGTCGATGCCTGGGCGGTGATGGAGTGGCCGGAGGGGATCACGGTCTTGGGCGCGAGGCGGATGCCGCCGGTGATGCCGTCGATGACGTAAGGGGTGTCGAAACCGGTGAGACTGGTAGGTGTGCCCTTGCCGCGCATGCCGACCATGGTGTTGTCGGCCTTGCGGGCCCACAGGTCGATGATTCCGTCGCCGTCGGTGACGCCGTCGCCGGAGCCGTCGCCGTCGAGGTCGCCGGAAGTACCGATCTGCGGGTAGAGGGACATCTTCAGACCACTGGCGATCTTCACCGGGTTACGTCCCCAGGTGGCGAAGTTCGCCTTCGCCGGGTTGCCGGGGTCAGCGGTGGCGTGGGAGCGGAAGACGTCCCCGGTGGCATCCTCCCGTAGGAGCAGGTCGGGGAGCTTGTCGCCGTTGATGTCACCGGTAGAGACGATCGTGTACTTGTTCCACTGCGAGGCCGCGTCCCCGATCGGTATGATGCCGCCGCCGAGACCGCCTAGCACCTCGGTCCGGGCGCCTCGGTAGAACCACAGTTTGTCCGCCTGCTTGACCAGGACATCGGGCTTGGTGTCGGCGTCGAAGTCTCCGCCGATGATCTGGTCGGCCTGGGCCCAGTGCCTGTTGCTGTCGTTGGACGTCCGCAGGGTCTTGGGGCCTCCGTCCGTGTTGACGAGTCCGGAGCCGTTGTTCCTGTAGACCTGGAGGTCCTTCGCGCCGTTCTGGTTGGGGTTGGGAACGAGGGCCAGAAGGTCGTTGTAGCCGTCCTGCTGCCAGTCCCCCGTCATGACGACCTGCTGCCCGGGAAAGAGAGCTCCGCCGGACGCGGCGTTCATGGTGGAGAACACCCGGTCGCCGTGGCCGGTGTAGGCGATCAGGGTCCCGTTGCTGTCGGGGCTCCACATGTCACGGAACCAGTCACCGTTGACGTCGTTGGGTTCGTCCCGCTCCTGGTCCCTGTTGGCGTAGTAGAGGTAGGTCGCGGTGTCGGACCGGTTACCGGCCGCGTCGACGCTGTACGCGTAGACCATGTGCGGGCCGTAGGACGGAACCACCACCAGACCGGAGTAGACGCCGTTGGAGGGCGCCACCTCGTTGACGTCCGGGTCGGTGTCGGTCCACCAGAAGATCTTCTTGATATCCGGCTCGACCGGCAGGAACGTGAACGTCACCTTCTGGCGGGCGCTGCCCGTCCGGCTCGGCCACCCCGCGTCGCCCGGGGGGAAAAGCGGTGTGCCGTTGCCGAGGACGGGGGAGACGATCACCGGGGGCTTCTTGGGTCGCTGTCGGTCCACTTTGAAGGCGCACGGGGCGCCCTTCCAGGCGGAGTCCGCTTTGTCGGAGTCCAGGGTGCGAACCCTCCAGGTGTAACTGACGCCGTCGCCACCGGGGGTCTGGGCCACTGGCACGGACAGGGTCGCGACCCTGCCGTTGAGCGCGGGCACCGACTTGGCCAGTACGCGGCTGGTGGTACCGGCCTTGTTCTCGTAGAGCTCGAACTCGGCGGTGAGGTTGCCCTTGTCCTCGTCCGTGATAGTGGCGTACAAGCCGACGGTCACGTTGCCGAGGGTCCCGCCGCTCGCACACGGGGTGACGGGGCTGGTGCCGAGCTTGCTCGGGAGGTCCGGAGATGTGTTGTAGACGGTCTCCAGGACGACGGTCTTCGGGTCGAACTTCTTCCAGCCGAAGGTGTCGGTCTCATCGGCGTAGAGGCCGAAAGTGACGTTCTCCGCGCCCGCGGCAGCCCTGCTCTTCACCCAGCTGGTGGCATCGAAATCCAGTCCCCCGGCAGGACACGCCGAGTTTCCCGACGGAGGCACCCAGCCCTTGGAGTCATTGACCGTGAACAGGGGTGAGCCCGTCAGCTTGCCCGGCTGGTTGTTCCAGTTGGTCCTGGAGTTGATCCCACCGGTGGGGTACAGATATACCGGACGGTCCTGGCATGACCACGACCAGGTGTTCTTCACCCGGAACGTCGCCGACTTCACCTCCGTGCCCTTCAGATGCGACACATCGAGCTGGAAGAACGAGCGCGAGACACGGTTCGACCCGCCGGTCTGCGACTCGTAACCCACCCGGACGGGATCCTTGGAGTTCCAGAACGACTGGCCCGGGTATGCCTTGTAGACCCGGGTCCAGCTCCACTTCTGCCGGTCGCCGTAACTCCAGCTCGGGTCGATGTACACCGGGTAGGTGGTGTCGGCTCCCGTCAGCAGTTCCTGGTCCGGGGTGATCGTGAGCGTGTCCGCCGTCAGCTCCGTCGGCATCACCGCGTCCTGCGCGCCCAGACCCGGGTCGAACGCGCTCCCGTCCTCCGTGGTCCTGTCCGCTCCCGCGGAACCGGCGGTCTTCGCCGCAGGCACGCCCGCCTGTCCGCCGGCCGCCTTCGTGGAGTCCCACATCATCGGCGCCGAGCTGGAGAAGACGACCTGGCCTCCCGGGTCCGCCGCCGCCAGGCTCCCCGTCTCCGCATCCTTCGACACCGTCAAGCCGTCGGTCTGGAGGCCGAACTGCAGACGGGTCAGATCAGGGTTCTGCGCGGCCTGCTGGGTCTTGACCACGAAGACCTGCGAGAAGCCCTCGACCTCCGCCTTCAGCTGGAGGTCGACACCCGACAGCACCTCGGCGTACGTGGCGACGTTGCCGTCGAGGGTGGGCCTGGGCAGCACGGTCGGCCAGGTCAGCGAAAGCGAACGGCCGTTCATCGACCCCTGGATCAGCGGCGCGGTGCCGCCCCCGGAGAACTTCACCGCGACGCTGGTCGCCCTGGTGACCACCGATCCGTCCGCGGCGAACTGCAGCGTCGGGTCCGTAGCGATCCAGTCCCCGTCACGCCACAGTCGCACGGGCGTCCCGTGCTCGGTGACCTTGAACGACCCGTCGGGCTGGGCCCACGTGTCGGAGCTCTCGCTCCGCCGGGATACCACTTCGTAGGGCTGGCCCGTCGTAGCGGCCCGCTGGAGCGCGTAGTCCTCCTCGCTCAATGACCCGTCGGCGACGGGATCGGTGACGGACGCCGGGCTCACGACCACCCCTGGCGGCGCTTGCGGCGTGAGGGCGGTGGCGGGCACGGCCGCCATGATCGAGGTGATCATGGCACCGGCCACCACGTTGGGTATCAGACGGCCCCCCCGAGGCTGCCCGAAAGACGATCTCTTTGTCATGGACACTACTGAAAGTCCTCCCCAAATGCGCGTCCTGATTCGAGCATGCTGCCGCTATCCGACCGACATGACGAGTCCGAATCGGGGCGACTCTACAGGTCGAAGCAGCCTCCATCTCCGGGAATTTTACGCATTAAAAGTGGACAACAAGGAATTCTCATGAAGAGCCGGTTCATCCGACCTGACTCTCTCTGAACTGGGCCTCTGCAAGTCAGCTAGCCGACAGCAATGAACCGACGAGTCAGAACCCCGGGAAACCGGACACATTCGACGAGAAATCCTAGAGACGTCTCCTCGGACCCTTGATACAGTCCACCGGTTTTACCTGTCTTTTAAGGGGTGGGAGTAAGTGGGTAATTTCCGAACCAGAGGGTGGGCCGCGGCTTTGTCCGCGGTGATGGCAGTGGGACTGCTGCCGTCCACCTCATTCGCACTAGCGGGTCAGGGCCCGGCCGTCAGCGCTTCGCTGCCGGGCCTGAAGCAGCCGAAACCCGTACCGGTCGAGCCGGTCCAGGCGGGGGGACCCAAGCGTCCGGACATCGGACGGGTCAAGGCCACGGCCCACACCGCCTGGCCGACGCCCGGTACGCGGACGGTCGGCGTCTCGGTGCGGGACGCCTCGGGCCGGACCGCTGGGACGGGGGACCGGCTCCCCGTGTCGGTGTACGCCGTTCCCGAGGCCGGGTCCAAGGCATCCCGGTCGCAGGGTGACGGGAAGTCGTCGGCGCTGGGCAGAGCCCAGATCTCGGTGAAGTCCCGTGCGACGGCGGAGCAGGCCGGGGTGGACGGTCCGCTGTTCACGGTCGGCAGGGCCGACGCGGTAGTTGTCGCGGGCCAGGCGGATGTCAGCCTCGACTACTCGGCGTTCAAGGACACCTACGGCGGTGACTGGGCGGCGCGACTCGGTCTGGTCCAGCTGCCCTCCTGTGTGCTGACGACTCCCGAGAAGCCGGGGTGCCGGACCGCGAAGCCGCTGAAGACGGTCAACGACACGAAGGGCCGCACCCTCAGCGCCGTCGCGCCGGTTCCCGCAGGTGTCTCCGGAGCGTCCCGGGCCGCGGCGGGTGTGACGGTGCTGGCCGCGACGGCTGGCGCCTCGGGAACGAGTGGTTCGTTCGCGGCGACTTCGCTGGAGCCGTCGGGCGCCTGGAGCGCGGGCGGTTCCACGGGCGGCTTCACCTGGAGCTACCCGGTGAGCACGCCCACCGTCCCAGGCGGTCTCAAGCCCGGTGTGACGCTCGGCTACAGCTCCCAGGCCGTCGACGGCCGCACCTCCGCCTCCAACAACCAGGCCGGCTGGATCGGTGACGGCTGGGGCTACGAGCCCGGCTACATCGAGCGCCGGTACAAGTCCTGCGAGGACGACAAGAGCGGTGGCACCAACACCACCAAGGTCGGCGACCAGTGCTGGTACAGCAACAACGCCACCCTCTCGCTCGGCGGCAAGACGACCGAGCTCGTCTTCGACACGGCCAAGGGCTGGCACCCGACGTCCGACGGCGGTGAGAAGGTCGAGAAGCTCAGCGGCGTCGACAACGGCGACGCGGGCACGGGCAGTGTGGCGGGCGCGGGCGAGCACTGGAAGGTGACCACGCTCGACGGCACCCAGTACTTCTTCGGCAAGCACAAGCTCCCCGGGTGGGCCACGGGCAACGCCGTGACCAACTCCACGCTGACCGCCCCTGTCTTCGGCAACCACACCAACGAGCCCTGCGCCACCTCCTCCTTCGCCACCTCGTGGTGCCAGCAGGCATGGCGCTGGAACCTCGACTACGTCGTGGACCCGAACGGCAACGCGATGGCCTACTTCTGGAAGAAGGAGACCAACAACTACGGCCGCAACGTCAACGCGACCACCGGGGCCTCGACGAAGACGCCGTACGACCGGGGCGGCTACCTGGAGCGCATCGAGTACGGTCTGCGCGACAGCGCGCCGTACGCGGCCAAGGCCATGGGCAAGGTGACGTTCACCTCCAAGGAACGCTGCGAGAAGAACTGCACCTTCGACGTGTCCAACGCCCTCAACTGGCCGGACACCCCGCTCGACCTGTACTGCAAGGACACGGCGACGGAGTGCAAGGGGCTGTACTCGCCGAGCTTCTGGTCGAGCATGAGGCTCACCGGGATCTCGACGCAGGTCCTCACCGCCGGTGCCTACGTGGATGTCGACTCCTGGCAGCTGACCCAGACCTTCCCCCCCTCGGGCGACGGCATCTCCACCCCCATGTGGCTGCAGTCGGTCAAGCGCACCGCCAAGGAGGGCGCCACGGTCGCGGATGTCCCGGCGATCACCTTCGTCCCGGTGCAATTGCCCAACCGCGTCGACGGCCTGAAGGACGGCCTGGCCCCGTTCATCCGCATGAGGATGTCGCAGATCGTCACGGAGTCCGGCGGCGCCATCGGTGTCGACTACCACACCCCGGACTGCACCACGACCTCCCTCCCGCCGACCGACGACACCAACGGCACTCGCTGCTACACGGTGAAGACGATCATCAGCAGCCCGACGCCCGAGCACGACTGGTTCAACACCTACCCGGTCAAGCGGGTCACGGAGAGCGACAACATCTCCGCCACTCCCGACACCGTCACCGAGTACACCTACGTCGGCGGCGCAGAGTGGGCCAAGAGCGAGGACGAGTTCACCAAGGCGGAGAACCTCACCTACGCTCTTCCCCGCGGCTACCACCTCGTCCAGACCCGCACCGGCGCGGGCTTCGACAAGAAGACCCTGACCGAGGCACGGTACTTCCGCGGCATCGACGGCGCCCAGGTCAAGAACTCCGCAGGCATCGCCGTCACCGACCGCGAGCAGTTCGCCGGCATGTTGCGCGAGACCGCCACGTACGACAACGACGGCGGACCGCTCGTCAGCGCCTCCTCGTACCTTCCCTGGCGCTCGGCCGTCACGGCGACTCGCACACGTACCGGACTGACCGCCCTAGAGGCGTACATGACGGGCACGCAGACGGAGGAGACCCGGGTAAAGGTCACCGGTGGTGAGCGCACCACCCGGACCGTCAAGGGCTTCGACTCCTACGGTCTGGTGACGACGCTCTCCGAGGAAGGCGACGTCGACAAGCCGGGTGACGAGAAGTGCACGACCACGACCTACGCCCGCACCGGCACCTCGGCGATCCTGGACAAGGTGTCCCGGAGCGAGACCGTCGCCGTGGCCTGTGGCGAGACCGTGGCGCGTCCCGCGGACGTGATCGACGACGTCCGCACCCACTACGACGGTCTGGCCCTGCACACGGCCCCCACCAAGGGCCTCGTCACCAAGTCGGAGCGGATCAACGGCACCGGCGACGGCTACGAGGTGACCTCCTCCACGCCGAGCACCTGCGGTACCGGGGGCACCCAGCTCTGCTACGACATCTACGGTCGTCAGCTCGCCTCGGCCGACGCCTACGGCAAGGTGAGCCGTAGCAGCTTCACCCCCGCCACCGGAGAGGTCCCGACCGGGAGCGTCCTCACCAACGCGCTCAGTCACACGGTCACCACCGTGCTCTCGCCGCGGCGCGGCCTGCCCACCAAGGTCACCGACGCCAACGGGAAGGTCACGACGACCTCCTACGACCCGCTGGGGCGGGTCACCAAGGCGTGGCTGCCGTCCCGGCCCCAGGCGACCTACCCCACGTCGCCCAACTTCCAGTACGACTACCTCCTCCGCAACAACGGGCCGGTCATCACCACGGTGAAGACCCTCACCCACGACAACCAGTACCGCACCAGCTACTCCTTCCAGGACGGCCTGCTGCGCGCGCTGCAGAGCCAGGAGGAGTCCCCCGACCGGGCCGGCCGCCTGATCACCGAGATCTTCTACAACACCCGCGGCGAGGCGGTCACCAACTCCGGAACGTACTTCGCCACCGGCGCCGCCGAACCGGTCCAGGCGACCGGCAAGGAGACGCAGTACCCGTCCTCCACCCAGACCGAGTTCGACGGCCTCGGACGGCCCACGGCGGTGATCGCCAAGCGCTACACCGACGAGGAGAAGCGGACCACCACCACCTACAGCGGTGACGCCACCACGGTCGTCCCGCCGGCCGGGGGCATCGCCACCACGACCGTGGTCGACGCGCTCAACCGGACCATCGAACTCAAGCAGTACACGAACGCGGCCCGCACCACCTCCCAGAGCACCGACTTCACCTACGACGCCAAGGGCCGGCTGAAGAAGGTCGTGGACCCCTCCGGCGCTGAGTGGACGTACCAGTACGACATCCGCGGCCGCCAGACCACCGCCGTCGATCCCGACAAGGGCAAGACCGTCACGACGTACGACAAGGGCGACCGCCCCACGGACGTCCAGGACGCGCGTCTGATCACGCTCCACACCGAGTACGACGTCCTCGGACGCCCCACCTCCCTGAGCAAGGGCACCAAGACCCTCGCTTCCTGGAGCTACGACCCGGCCGGGGCCAAGGGCCAGCTGTGGAAGGCCACCCGCAACGACGACGCGGGCAACGCCTGGGTCACCGAGACCACCGGCTACAACAACGCCTACCAGCCCACGATCACCAGATTCACCGTCCCGGACTCCGAGGAAGGCCTGAAGGGCACGTACGAGTGGTTCACCTCGTACAACGACAACACCGGTCAGGTCCTCGACATCGAGCACCCGAAGCTGGCCGACCTGCCCCATGAGATGGTCAGCAACGGCTACACCGCAGTCACCGGCCTCCTGGACACGGTCGGCACCATGACCGAGACCAGCAGCGCCCCTCTCGTGTCGGACATGACCTACGACCACTACGGCCGCCCGATCCGCACGGAGTACGGCGAGTTCGGCCGCCACGTGTGGACCACCACGCAGTACGACGAGCACACCGGTCAGGTCACCAACGCGTTCACCGACCGCGACACCGCGCCCCAGCGCGTCGAGGACAACTCCTACACCTACGACCCCGCCGGCAACATCAAGCGCGTCACCACCGGAAACGGTCAGGACACGGCCCGCACCACGGACACCCAGTGCTTCACCCTGGACACCCTGCGTCGCATCACCGAAGCCTGGACCAACACCGGCACCGCCTGCGCCACCGCCCCGTCCGCCAGCGTGGTCGGCGGACCGGACGCCTACTGGACCAGCTACACCTACGACGCCGTCGGCAACCGTGACACCGAGGTCCAGCACAAGACCCCGTCAGGACCGACCGCGGACATCACCCGCGACTACGCCGCCCCGGCGGCTGGCAAGCACAACCTGCCCTCGGTGACCCAGACCGGCCCCGCCCCGCGCACCGACACCTACACCTACGACGCGGCCGGCAACACCGAGACCCGCAAGATCGGCACCACCGACCTGGAGACACTGGTCTGGAACGACGAGGGACACCTCAAGTCCAGCACCAAGGTCACCGACACCACCAGCTACCTCTACGACACCACCGGCCAGCGCCTCCTGCGCGAGGACTCCACCGGCACCACCCTCTACCTTCCCGGGGGCAACGAACTCCACCGGGACAAGAGCGGCACGGTCACCGGAACCCGCTACTACGGCGGCGTGGCCATGTACAAGGGAGGCAAGCTCACCTTCCTCCTGAACGACCACCACGGCACCGGCACCACCCAGATCACCAACGACGCCACCCAGGCGATCACCCGCCGCAAGACCACCATCTTCGGCGGACCGCGCGGCACCCAGCCGACGAACTGGATCGGCGACAAGGGCTTCGTCGGCGGCACCAAGGACCCCGACACCGCCCTCACCCACCTGGGCGCCCGCGAGTACGACCCCGCCATCGGCCGGTTCATCAGCGTCGACCCGATCCTCGACCTGAACGACCCCCAGCAGTCCCAGGGTTACAGCTACGGCAACAACAACCCCGTCTCCTTCAGCGACCCGACGGGCCTCCGTCCCGACGGCCCGGTCGGCGGCGCCGACTACAACGACAAGCGGGAGACGACCGGCGACGGGGCCTACAACGAGCGCACCGAAGGAAGCAGCTGGTTCCTCGACTACCACGGCGGCTGGAGCTACCGCTGGCGGCAGAACAACGTCACCTTCAAGTCATCGCAGACCATCTGGTCGGACCGCGCCACGTCCAAGGGACGCGGTAAGTCGACGCAGATGAAGTTCGTGGCAAACCCGCCCCCGCCGGTGACCTTCTACAGCCGGTACATCGGACCGGTCATCGGTGCGGCCATCCTCCCCGACACCGAGGCGTGGTCCGACTGCTTCGGTGACGGAGCCGCCTCGCAATGTGCCTGGGCCGCGACTGACATCCCCTTCCTCAAGCCGTTCAAGGGCCTCAAGCTCCTCAAGGGGCTGAAGGGCGGCGAGAAGATAGAGGACGCCGCCGAGGTCGCGGGCAAGACATGCCTGACCGGGAAGCACAGCTTCCTCCCTGGCACCAAGGTCCTGCTCGCCGACGGATCGTCCAAGAACATAGAGGACGTCACCGAAGGCGACGTGGTCCTGGCGACGGACCCGGACACCGGGGAGACACAGGGCCAGAAGGTCCTCAAGGTCATCCGCACGGAGGAGGACAAGGACTTCACCGAACTCACGGTGAAGACCACGACGGGAAGCACGAAGCTCGTCGCGACGGACACCCACCCCTTCTGGTCGGCGAACCTGAAGAAGTGGATCGACGCGGGCGACATCGAGCCGGGCACAATGCTCCGCACGTCGGACGGATCGGCCGTCGAGGTTGCTGCAGTCCGCCACTACACGAAGCAGCAGCGGACCTTCGACCTGACGGTCAATCGCATCCACACGTACTATGTCCTCGCGGGCGAGATGCCAGTACTGGTTCACAATTCAACCCCTTGCGAGCCGACTGTCGGGGGTGGCGCCGACCTGTCGAATCTCAGCGGGTCGGAAATTTCCCGCATCCAGAATGCGGCAAACCGAATAGGAAAGCCTATATCGGTTGTAGGAAGTCGCACCTTGGGGCCAATTTCAGAATCGAACCCCAAGGGGGTGGGTCATCTGTCTGATTGGGATTTCGTAATCACCGACGTAAAAAGTCGAACGAAGCACTCCGTTTCAAGCTCACTCCCGAAGGCTGACATCACACTGGGCGTGGGCCGACAGCAGGACATATTCACTGGCCTGCTTGACACAACGAGGCCACACATCACCTTCTACCCTCAAGGTAACTAATGACCGAAAGAGAAACTTCGGCCACAGTTCTGGCCACTTCCGGAAACTACGCCGTAATCCAGCTGAATGATCGCCGATATCCAGCTCTATCCATCCAAGGAGACTCCCTGAAGATCCTTCAGGAAACCATCGAAGAGCTGGCGGAGGACCTCAGGATGAAGGATCTGGCAGGGGCAGATCTATCTCTTCGAGAGGTCCGTTCAGTAGTTTCAGACATGCTGTCATCCTATGAATCAGCGGCAGCTGACAAGGGTTTTGAACTGCCCTACACTCGCTAGGATCAAGAAATTCGAAGTGGTGGGGGGGGGGGGGGGGGGCGGGGGGCGCGGGGGCGACCCACGAACCACGCGAACAGGCCGTCGCATGAGATTACAACAAAAAAATGATTCACACAACCACAAA
>NZ_JBHYZW010000001.1:0-160984 GCF_042754005.1 Streptomyces sp. NPDC059247 | reverse complement strand
TTTCAGCGGCCGCTTTTTACTCTTTTTAAACCCCCCCCAACCTCCTAATCCCAAATACATGTGGGCCGGGGGCCCCCCCCCCCCCCCCCCCCCCCCCCCCACCACTTTCACGAAGGCCTTCGGGCGTTCCTGCACCAGTCAGCCTGAAAGTCCGTATCGGCCTCGCCTCAGTCCCCCGTCGGTTCGTCCCCCTCCGCCCACAGGGAGCGGACGTGGCCCAGGTGGCGGGTGATGCAGGCTTCGGCGCCCTCGGCGTCGCCCGCGAGCATCAGGTCGAGGAGTTCCAGGTGCTCCTCGGCCGAGGGGATGAGGTCGCCGCGCTCGTCGAGGGCGGTGAGCCCGTACAGGCGGGAGCGCTTGCGGAGGTCGCCGACGGTCTCCACCAGGCGTTCGTTGCCCGCGAGGCCGAGCAGGGTGAGGTGGAAGAGCCGGTCGGCCTCCAGATAGCCGATGAGGTCGTGGTCGCGGGCGGCGCGCACGATCTCCTCCGCGACGGGCCGCAGCGCCTCCAGGTCCTCGCGGGCGGCGGTCCGGGTGACCTGGACGACCGTCGGGATCTCGATGAGCGCGCGGATCTCGGTGAACTGGTCGAGGTCCCGCTCGTCGACCTCGGTGACCCGGAAGCCCTTGTTGCGGACGGGCTCGACCAGGCCCTCACGGGCCAGGTCGAGCATCGCCTCGCGGACGGGGGTGGCGGAGATCCCGAAGTCCTCGGCCAGGGTGGGCGCCGAGTACACCACGCCCGGACGCAGCTCGCCGGAGATCAGGGCGGCGCGCAGGGCGTGGGCGACCTGGTCGCGCAGCCGCTCTCGGGAGGCGTTCAGGTCGCGGTGGGTCAGGTGCCCCATGACGGTGGTGGTCCCTTCGGTTCGGTCTCCTTCACCACCGTACGATGTCACGTTGCGGCGCCCTCGGGTGCCAGGGTGTACGTCCGGGACGAGGTGTAGAACTCCAGGGCCGCCCTGCCCTGCTCCTTGGGGCCGTGTCCGGACTGCTTGGAGCCGCCGAACGGCAGGTGGAAGTCGACGCCCGTGGAAGGGGCGTTGACCCGGATCATGCCGGTGTCGAGCAGGTCCAGGCCGTACAGGGCCGCGTCGAGGCTCCCGGTGTGGACCGAGGTGACGAGGCCGTACGGCACCGAGTTGGTGATCCGTACCGCGTGGGCGAGGTCGTCGGCGGGCAGCAGGGCGGCGACGGGCCCGAACACCTCCTCGTTGAGCAGCCGGTGGCCCGGCGGGACCTTCTCGACCAGGGTCGGGGCCGCGTACCAGCCGGGGGCGTCGGGGACGGTGGCGCCGGCGAGGGCGGAGAGGCCCTGCCAGGCGTCGGCGACCCGGTCCCGGGCGCTCTCGTGGACGAGCGGTCCGCAGACCGTGGCCGGGTCGGAGGGATCGCCGACCCGGATCGCCCGGAAGGCCTCGGCGAGGGCCTCGCGGAGCGGTTCGAGGGCGGCGCCGACCGCGACGACCCGGCTGGTGGCGGTGCACTTCTGGCCCGCGAACCCGGCGACGGCGGCGGCGATGTGGGCGGCGGCCCGGCCGATGTCGGCGTCGGGCAGGACGATCGCCGCGTTCAGTCCGCCCATCTCGGCCTGGGCGGGGATGCCCCGGGCCGTCGCCGTGCGGGCCACGGCCCGGCCGACGGGGGTGGAGCCGGTGAAGGAGACCACGTCGGCGGCGGAGACGAGCGCGTCGCCCTCGGTGGCGCCGCCGGGCAGCAGGGTGAAGACCCGTTCGGGCAGCGCCCGCCCGATGATCTCGGCGAGCCGCTGGGCGCAGGCGGTGGCCTCGGGGGCGGGCTTGAGGACGACCGCGTTGCCGACCGCGAGCGCCGGGGCGGCCTTCCAGCTCGGGATGGCGAAGGGGAAGTTCCAGGGGGTGACGAGTCCGGCGACACCGTACGGGCGGCGGCGGCTGAGGAGCAGTCCGGCGCCCGCCGCCGTCTCGTGGACGGCGCCGGTCGCCTCGTAGGGGGCCTGGGCGTAGTAGCGCCAGATCGCGGCGGCGCGGGCGATCTCGGCCCTGGCCTCGGCGAGGGGCTTGCCGACCTCGCGGACGGCGAGCGCGGCCAGTTCCCCGGCCTCGGCCTCGAGGGCGGTGGCGACCGCGCCGAGGGCGGCGGCGCGGGCGGCGGCCCCGCCGCGCAGCCAGCCGGGCTGGGCGGCGCGGGCCCGTTCGACGGCGTCGGCGGCGGCGAAGGCGCCGGGGGCCCGCAGGCTCACGACGATGTCGTCCGGGTCGGCCGGGTTGCGGGAGACGAGGGTGGTGGTGTCGGTGGTCACAGGAGGAAGCCTCCGGGGAAGGGGTCGTCCGGGTCGAGGAAGTACTGGGCGGTGCCGGTGATCCAGGCGCGGCCGGTGACGGTCGGGACGACGGCGGGCAGGCCGCCGACCTCCGTGTCCGCGACGAGACGGCCGGTGAACCGGGTGCCGATGAAGGACTCGTTGACGAAGTCGCGGTCGAGCGGGAGTTCGCCCCTGGCGTGCAGTTGGGCCATCCGGGCGCTGGTGCCGGTGCCGCACGGGGAGCGGTCGAACCAGCCGGGGTGGATGGCCATGGCGTGCCGCGAGTGCGTGGCGTCGGAGCCGGGGGCGGTGAGGTAGACGTGCTTGAGTCCGGCGATCTCGGGCCGGGTCGGGTGCGCGGGCCGGTCCGGGGAGGCGTTGATCGCGTCCATCACGGCGAGTCCGGCGGCGAGGAGGTCGTCCTTGCGGTCGCGGTCGAACGGCAGCCCGAGCTCGTCCAGGGAGACGAAGGCGTAGAAGTTGCCGCCGAACGCGAGGTCGTAGCCGACCTTCCCGAGGCCGGGGACCTCCACGGCGCGGTCCAGGCCGACGCTGAAGGCGGGCACGTTGGTGAAGGTGGCGGACTTCGCGGCGCCGTCCTCCACCAGGACGTCCACGGAGACGAGACCGGCCGGGGTGTCGAGCCGCACGGCGGTGACGGGTTCGGTCACCGGGACCATGCCGGTCTCGACGAGGACGGTGGCGACCCCGATGGTGCCGTGGCCGCACATCGGCAGCAGGCCCGACACCTCGATGTAGAGGACTCCGTAGTCGGCGTCGGGGCGGGTGGGCGGCTGGAGGATCGCGCCGCTCATCGCCGCGTGGCCGCGCGGTTCGAACATCAGGAGCGTCCTGAGGTGGTCCAGGTGCTCGATGAAGTGGAGCCTGCGCTCGGCCATGGTGGCGCCGGGGATGACGCCGACGCCGCCGGTGATGACCCGGGTGGGCATTCCCTCGGTGTGGGAGTCGACGGCGTGGAAGACGTGACGCGTACGCACGGAGTTCCTTTCGGTGGGCGGGCGGGTCGGCCGGACGGCCGGTGGCCGGGGTGTCCCCGGCGACCGGCCCGGCGGCCGAGGTCGTCAGCGGTGGCCGTCGGCGACGGCCTTCTCGCTGGCGGTGCGCACGGCGGCCTCGGTGGCGCCGACGAGCGGGAACCTCGGGGGCCGGGAGCCGCCGCCCTTGCGTCCGGCGATGTCCATGGAGAGCTTGATGGACTGGACGAACTCGACCTTGGAGTCCCAGCGCAGCAGGGAGTGCAGCGAGGAGTAGAGCGAGCGGGCGGTGGCGAGGTCGCCCGTGACGGCGGCGTGGTACAGCTCGGCGCAGCTGGCGGGGAAGGCGTTGGGGTAGCCGGCGATCCAGCCGACGGCACCGGCCAGGGCCAGCTCCAGGAGGACGTCGTCGGCGCCGATCAGGAGGTCGAGCTCCGGGGCGAGTTCGGCGATCTCGTACGCCCGGCGGACGTCACCGCTGAACTCCTTGACGGCCACGATGGAGCCCTCGCCGTGGATCTTGGCGAGGAGGGCGGGGACGAGGTCCACCTTGGTGTCGATGGGGTTGTTGTAGGCGACGACCGGGATGCCGGTCCGGGCCACGTCGGCGTAGTGGGCGACGACCGCGCGCTCGTCGGCGCGGTAGGCGTTGGGCGGCAGCAGCAGGACCGAGCCGCAGCCCGCCTCGGCGGCCTGCTCGGCCCAGCGGCGGGACTCGGCGCTGCCGTAGGCGGCGACGCCGGGCATGACGCGGGCGCCGTCGCCCGCGGCCGCGACGGCGGTGCGGACGACCCGGGCGCGCTCGTCGGGGGTGAGGGTCTGGTACTCGCCGAGGGAGCCGTTGGGGACGACGCCGTCGCAGCCGTTGGCGATGAGCCAGGCGACGTGCTCCGCGTAGGCGTCGTAGTCGACGGAGAGGTCTTCCTTGAAGGGCAGGGTGGTGGCGACCATGATTCCGCGCCAGGGGTGTTCGGTGGTCCAGGCGGTGGTGGCGTTCATCTCGACGACCTTTCTGTAATGTGTGACATTTTACTAGGAGGGGCGGGGGAGCCCGCAAGGGGTTTCCATGGACTTTCGGGGCTTTCCCCGTGGGGCCGGGCGGGGGCCCGGTGGGACTCGTACACCGCTGCCCGGTTACGCACCGGGTCGGGGCGATTGCGGCGAACATCAGCCTGTCTCGGCTGGTATCGGCCGGTCATTGAGGGGTCCGGGCGGGTA
This sequence comes from Streptomyces sp. NPDC059247, assembly GCF_042754005.1. NCBI lineage: Bacteria > Bacillati > Actinomycetota > Actinomycetes > Kitasatosporales > Streptomycetaceae > Streptomyces > Streptomyces sp. NPDC059247. The sequence continues at coordinate 156,487 of NZ_JBHYZW010000001.1, read as the reverse complement.
GCGGTCGCCTTGGGGGGCCGGGGAGGGTGTCGGCCGCCCCCGTCCCCGGCGCTTCGCCGAGGGGCGTCGCCGGGGGCTTCGGGCCCGGGACCGGGAGGTCTCCCCCGGGTCCCTGGGAGCCGTCGCCCCGGGAGGGTCCGGGCTCCACGAGGTCCCCGGGTCCGGGGGCCTCGTGGAGCCGTCCCCGGCCCCGGGGAGAGGCCCCGGCGGAGCACCGCACCGCGAGGGGCCTACCGGGTGCCGGGCGGCGGCTCCGCGGTGGCTTCCAGCGCGGCGAGCGCGGACAGCGGTACGGGCACGGCGAGCGGACGGCGTTCGGCGGGCGGTTCCGGGGCGCCGCCCCGGGCCGCCAGACACGCCACGGCCGTCCCGCACATACGGCCCTGGCACCAGCCCATCCCGGCCCGGGTGAGGAGCTTCACGGTCCGGGCGTCCCGCGCGCCCAGCTCGTCGACCGCCTCGCGGACACGGCCCGCCGGGACCTCCTCGCAGCGGCAGACGTCCGTCCCGTCGGTCAGCCAGCCGGTCCAGCCGGGCCCCGGGGCGTGCGCGGCGGACATCACGTCGGCGAAGGCGCGCATCCGGTCCCGGCGGCGGCGCAGCGCACCGACGGCGGGGCCCCCGGTACGGCGCCCGAGGAGGCGGGCGGCGATCTCCCGGCCCGCCAGCTCCCCCTCGGTGCGGGCGAGTTCCGCGCCGCCCACGCCGCCGGTCTCCCCCGCCGCCCACAGTCCCGGCACCGAGCTCTCCTGGGACTCGTCCAGGGCGAGGCCGAGGGTCCCGTCGGGCAGGGCGCGGGTGGCGCAGCCGACGGCGGTGGCCAGCTCGATCTGGGGCACGAGCCCGTGGCCGACCGCGAGGGCGTCGCACACGATCCGGCGGCCCGTCCCCGGCAGTGGCCGCCAGTCGCGGTCCAGCCGGGAGACCGTGACGGCCTCCACCCGGTCGGTGCCGTGCACCTCGGTCACCGCGCTGCGGGCCCGTACCGGCACCCGGTGGCGGGCCAGGGCCGCGCCGTGCGTCAGGGCCTCGACGGCCTTGTGCGGGTTGGTGACGAGGGCGCGGGGCGCACGGGCGTACCGCAGGTACCCGGCCGCCTCGACCACGGCCGGGACCCGGGCGCCCGCGGCGGCGAGGGAGGAGGCGACGGCGAGCAGCAGGGGTCCGCTGCCCGCCACGACGACGCGCCGGCCGGGCAGGACGAGCCCGGACTTGAGCATGGCCTGGGCGCCTCCGGCGCCGACGACGCCGGGCAGGGTCCAGCCGGGGAAGGGCAGTTGGCGTTCGTAGGCCCCGGTGGCGAGCAGCAGCGCGCGGGCCCTGATCCGTACGGGCGTCTCGTCGGACCCGTCGGCGCCGGTGAGGGCGTGCGCGGTCCAGGTGCCGTCCGGCTCCCGTACGACGGACCACACGTGGTGGCCGGTCAGGTGCTCGGCGCCGCTGCCCGCGAGGCGGCGGCGCAGGTCGGTGAAGGCGGACCAGTCGTGGTGCAGCGCTTCGGGCCGGACGGCGCCGAGGGCGGGCGCGGGATGCCGGTAGAACTGGCCGCCGGACTGGGTCGAGGAGTCCAGGAGGGCGACGGAGAGGCCGAGTTCGGCGGCGGCGACGGCCCCGGCGAGCCCGGCGGACCCGGCTCCGACGACGACGAGGTCCCGGAGGGGCCCGGGGGTGACGGCGGGCGCGGGGGCGCTCGTCGGCGCCGTGGAGGCCTGGGCAGGGGCTCCGGGCCCGGCTGCTGCGGACCCGGCGCCCAGCCCGGCTGCGGGGTCGGCTGCGGGATCGGCTGCGGGGTCACACCCCTCGACACGCCCCACGCCCCGGCTCTCGGCCTGGCTCTCCGCCCGGCCCTCGGCCCGGGTTTCGGCCCCGGCGGCGCCGCCCTCCGCCCTGGCGGCGGCCACGGGTACGCCCCCGTCGGCGGGATCGCGCTCGGCGGCACCGGCCGCGCCCGGCCGCTCCGGGGCGTTCGCGGTCCCCGCGTCCCGGGTCCCGGTCGGCCCGTCGTCGAGCACCGGGGCGGTGCCGGTCCCGCTCCCCTCCGCCTGGACGACCATGGGCGCGCTCCCGGTCGCGGGGCCCGCCCCGGTGGCCGGAGCGTCCACGGGACCGGAGCCGCGCACGGCATCCGGGGCGGCGAGGTCGCCCTTCCCCCGGTTCGGGCCCTGCGCGACGGTCTCCGCGCCCCCGTTCTCAGACGCCGAGGCGGTCATGGCCGTGTCCCTCCTGGGTCGTGACGGTGTCGCCGGGGCGGGCCGGGACCAGACAGGCGCGGCGGTTGGGTGTGCCGTTGACGGTGGCGAGGCAGTCGTAGCACTGGCCGATGCCGCAGAACGCGCCGCGCGGCCGTCCTCCGTCGCGGGTGGTGCGCCAGGCCAGGATGCCCGCGCCCCACAGGGCCGCGGCGACGGTCTGGCCGGGCAGGACGGTGACCGGGCGGCCGTCGAAGGTGATCTCGAACGGCGGCTCGGGGCGGGCTCCGACCAGGTCGGCGGGGGTACGGGGCACGGGCCCTCCTCTCGGGGCGACGGGTGCGCGGGTCAGACCGCGGGGGCGGGGAAGCGGTCGGGGCGGAACGGGTGGATGTCGAGGGGGGGCGCGGTGCCGGTGAGGCAGGCGGCGACGATCTGTCCGGTGGCGGGGGCGAGGCCGATGCCCGCGCCCTCGTGCCCGCAGGCGTGCAGGAGTCCGGGGACGCGCGGGTCGGGTCCGACGGCGGGCAGGTGGTCGGGCAGGTAGGGCCGGAAGCCCGGGTAGGCGCGGATGGCCCGTACGGTGCCGAGGACGGGGAAGAGGGCGGTGGCCCCGGCGGCGAGGCGGCGGAGCACCTCGGTGGACAGGCTCCGGTCGAAGCCGACGCGTTCCCTGCTGGCGCCGATGAGGACGGGCCCGGCGGGGGTGCCCTCGACGACGGCGGAGGTCTGGAGGGCGGCGGAGCCGCTGGCGACGTCGGCCACGTAGTCGGCGGCGTACACCTTGTGGCGGACGACGCGGGGCAGGGGTTCGGTGACGAGGACGAAGCCCCGGCGGGGCAGGACGGGGAGGTGGACGCCCGCGAGCGCGGCGACGGCGCCGCCCCAGGTCCCGGCGGCGTTGACGACGTACGGGGCGTGGAGTTCGCGGGTGGCGGTCCTTACCCCGCGGATCGCTCCGTCCGCGCCGGTGAGGAGGCTGGTGACCTCCTCACCGAGCGCGAGCCGGACCCGGTCGCCCGCGCTGCTCAGCAGTCGCGCGGCGGCGTGGGCGGGCATCACCTGGGCGTCCTGCGGGTAGTGGAAGCCGCCGGTGAGGCCCGGTGCGAGATGGGGCTCCAGATCGTGGAGCCGGTCCCCCGGCACCTCGTGGGCGACGACACCGGCCTTCCGCTGCCGGGCCGCGAAGGCGCGGAGGGCGTCCATCCCGGTCTCGCCGGAGGCGACCACGAGCCCGCCCTTGGCCTCGTACTCGACGGACGGCGGGAGCCGGTCGGCGAGTTCGGTCCACAGCGCCGTGGACAGCAGGGCGAGGTCGAGTTCGGGGCCGGGCTCCTTGTCGGAGACCAGGAGGTTGCCCTCGCCCGCACCGGTCGTGCCGCCCGCGACGGGACCGCGGTCGACGACGGTGACGGTGAGGCCGGAGCGGGCCGCGTAGTGGGCGCAGGCTGCGCCGACCATGCCGGCGCCGATGACGATGACGTCCGAGGTTTCTCTCGTGGGCACGGCAGTAATATTTCACATTGCACTGGAGCTGCCAAGACCCCGGAACGGAGCATCTCCGATGGCGGGGCGCCGGGGGAACGCCCCCCGGACACGGATGCGTAACGTCCTTCCCGATGCCTTGTCAGTGCAATTTCACATTACTATGTTACCGGTCACATTCCAGCTCGCACCTCGGCGCACACCCGGGCCGCGGCTGTCCCCCTGCTCCCCGGAGTGACCACCCATGAACAAGCGCACCCGCACCCTGGCCACCGCCCTGGTGACGACCCTGGCCCTCGGCGCGACCGGCTGCTCCGGCGCCGCGAAGACCGGCGGCGAGCGCCCCGGCAAGAACCCCGCGACCGCCAACCTCGGCACGGTCCTCGGCGGCACCCCGCAGAAGGGCGGCACCCTCACCGTCCTGTCCAACCAGGACTTCACCCACCTCGACCCCGCCCGCAACTGGGTCATGGGCGACATGGACTTCGGCACCCGCCTGCTCTACCGCACCCTCGTGACCTACCGCGCCGCCGCCGGTCCCCGGGGCAGCGAACTCGTCCCCGACCTCGCCGAGAACCTCGGCGTCCCCTCCAACGGCGCCAGGACCTGGACCTTCACCCTCAAGCCCGGTCTGAAGTACGAGGACGGCACCCCGATCACCTCGGGGGACATCAAGCACAACGTCGAGCGGTCCTTCTCCCCCGACCTGCCCGGCGGCCCCGACTACGCGGCCCGCTACCTCGCCGGGGCCGAGGGCTACCAGGGCCCCGCCACCGGCAAGCACCTCGCCTCCGTGAAGACCCCCGACGACCGGACCGTCGTCTTCGAACTCCGCACCCCCTTCGCCGAGTTCCCCTACGCCGCCACCCTGCCCACCTTCGCGCCCGTGCCCCCGGCCCAGGACAAGGGCCCCCAGTACGACAACCGGCCCTTCTCCTCGGGCCCGTACAAGATCGAGAGCTACGCCCGCGACAAGCAACTGGTCCTCGTCCGCAACACCCACTGGACCCCCGGCACGGACACCGTCCGCAAGGCGTACCCCGACAAGATCGTCGTCACCATGGGCCTCAAGGCCAACCAGATCGACGACCGGCTCGTCGCCTCCACCGGACCCGACGCCTCCGCCGTCCCCTGGGACAAGCTCCGCCCCGAGTCCACCCCCAAGGTCCTCACCGTGCCCGCCGTCCGGGCGCGCCTGCTCGCCGAGTCCACCAGCTGTACCGAGATGGTCCAGATGCACACCGGCCGCGCGCCCTTCGACGACGTCCGGGTCCGCAAGGCCCTCCAGTACGCCCTGGACCGCGAGGCCGTCCTCACCGCCTCCGGCGGCCCCGCGCTCAACGACCCCGCCACCGCCCTGATGCCCGGCTTCCTCTTCGGCGGCAAGCAGCCCGACACCCTCGGCATCCCGCTCACCGGCGACGTCGACAAGGCCAAGCAGCTGCTCAAGGAGGCCGGGAAGGCCGACGGCTTCAGCACCTCCCTGACCGTCTCCAACGGCGACAAGGCCGTCGGCGAGGCCGTCCAGCAGTCCCTGGGCCGCGCCGGGATCAAGGTCACCATCGAGACCGTCGACCCGTCCGCCTTCTACGACACCATCGGCGACACCAAGAACCGCACCGACCTCGTCTACACCGGCTGGTGCCCGGACTACCCGTCCGGCTCGACCTTCCTGCCCTTCGTCTTCGACGGCCGGTACATCAAGGAGAAGGGCAACTCCGGCAACCACTCGCTCTTCCGCGACGACGCCACGATGAAGCGCATGGACGAGATCGCCGCCATGACCGACGCCGTCCTGGCGGGCAAGGCCTGGCGGGAGCTCGACGGACGGATCCTCGCCGAGGCGCCCACCGCGCCCGTCGTCGTCGAGCGCAAGCCCCTGCTCATCGGCACCAACGTCGCCGGAGCCTTCGGCCACATCTCCTACGGCGGCCAGCTCGACTACGCGACGGTCGGTCTCAAGGACCCCGCGAAGAGCGCGAACTGAGAACCGGCAGCCCGATGACCACCACCTCCGCACCTCCCGTACGCGGCGACGGCGCCCTGCGGCTCGTCCGCGCCGAACTGCGCCGCCGCCCCGCCGCCCGCCTCTCCCTCGGCGTGGTCGCACTCCTCGCGCTCCTCACCGTGGCCGCCCCGCTGATCGCCCCGCTGGGCGGCTGGGGCCCGGACGAGTTCGACAAGAACGCCATCGACCCCTACCTCGGCGGCCTGCCCCTCGGGCCGCTCGGCGGGGTCTCCCCCGAGCACTGGCTCGGCGTCGAACCCGTCACCGGGCGCGACCTGTTCGCCCGGGTCGTGCACGGCGCCCAGGTGTCCCTGCTCATCGCCTTCTCCGCGACGGCCATCGTGGTCGTCGCGGGGACGGCGGCGGGCATCGCCGCGGGCTACTTCGGCGGCCGGACCGACACCGTGCTCTCCCGCCTGATGGACCTCACCATGTCCTTCCCCTCCCTCATCTTCATGATCGCGATGATGTCGGTGGCCCGGGACGTCAACCGGATCGTCCTCATGACCGCCGTCATCGGCCTCTTCGGCTGGCCCGGCATCGCCCGGGTCGTCCGCGGCCAGACCCTCTCGCTCAAGCACCGCGAGTACGTCGACGCCGCCCGCGTCGGCGGCTCGGGCCCCTGGCGCATCCTCGTCCGCGAGATCCTCCCGGGCGTCGCGGGGCCGGTCATCGCGTACACCACGCTCATCGTCCCCGGGATGATCGCCACCGAGGCCGCCCTCAGCTACCTCGGCGTCGGCGTCCGCCCGCCCACCCCGTCCTGGGGCCAGATGATCGCCGAGAGCGTCGCCTACTACGACACGGACCCCATGTACTTCGTCGTCCCCAGCCTCTGCCTCTTCCTCACCGTGCTCGCCTTCACCCTGCTCGGCGACGCGCTCCGCGACGTCCTCGACCCCCGGGGAGGCGGCGCGTGACCGCCTACCTCGGCCGTCGTCTCCTCGGTGTGCTCGGCGTGCTCGTCGCCGTCGCCGCCATCACCTTCGCCATCTTCTACGTACTGCCCTCCGACCCCGCCGCCGCGGCCTGCGGCAAGTCGTGCAGCACCGAGCGGCTGGAGGCCGTCCGCGCCAACATGGGCCTCGACGCGCCCCTGTGGCGCCAGTTCGCCGACTTCGTCACCGGCATCTTCACCGGCCGCACCCTGGGCACCGGCACGTACGCCCTGCGCTGCGACTTCCCCTGTCTCGGCTACTCGTACGAGAACAGCCAGGACGTCTGGGGGCTCCTCGTCGACCGGCTGCCGGTCTCCGCCTCGCTCGCCCTCGGCGCCGCCGCGCTGTGGCTGCTGCTGGGGCTCACCGCCGGAGTCACCGCCGCCCTCCGCAAGGACACCCTCACCGACCGGGCCCTGATGGTCGGCGCGGTCGCCGCCGCCTCGCTGCCGGTCTACTTCACCTCGGTGATGCTGATCTACGGCTTCATCAGGACCACCGGGCTGCTCCCCTACCCGCAGTACGTGCCCTTCGGCGCCGACCCGCTCTCCTGGGCCTCCAACCTGCTGCTGCCCTGGCTGGCCCTGGCCCTCCTCTACGCCGCCATGTACGCCCGGCAGAGCCGGAGTTCGATGATCGAGAGCATGGCGGAGCCGTACATCCGCACCGCCCGCGCCAAGGGCCTCCCGCGCCGGACCGTGGTCGTCAAGCACGGTCTGCGGGCCGGGATGACCCCGATCCTGACCATCTTCGGCATGGACCTCGGCGGGCTGCTCGCGGGCGCGGTGATCACCGAGTCCATCTTCGGACTCCCCGGCGTCGGGCGCCTCTTCTACGGCGCCCTGTCCACCGGGGACCAGCCGGTCGTCCTCGGCGTCACCCTGCTCGCCGCCACCTTCATCGTCGTCGCCAACCTGGCCGTCGACCTGCTGTACGCCGTCGTCGACCCGCGAGTGAGGTACTGATGGCCGACCCCGGCCCCCTCCTGTCGGTACGGGACCTCAGCGTCACCTTCCCGACCGAGCGCGGCCCCGTCCGGGCCGTCGACTCGCTCTCCTTCGACGTGCCGCCCGGCCGGACCCTCGGCATCGTCGGCGAGTCCGGCTCCGGCAAGTCGGTCACCTCCCTCGCCGTCATGGGCCTGCACACCCGTGCCGAGGTCACCGGCTCCGTCACCCTCTCCGGGCGCGAACTGGTCGGGCTGCCCGACCGCGAGCTGAACACCCTGCGCGGGCGCCGGATGGCCATGATCTTCCAGGACCCGCTGTCCAGCCTCCACCCCTACTACACCGTCGGCGAGCAGGTCGCCGAACACCACCGGGTCCACTTCGGCTCCCGGCGCGCCGCCGCCCGCGAGCGGGCCGTGGCGGCGCTCGCCGAGGTCGGCATCCCCGAGCCCCGGCGCCGGGCGGGCGAGTACCCGCACCAGTTCTCCGGCGGGATGCGCCAGCGCGTGATGATCGCGATGGCCCTCGTCTGCGAGCCGGACCTGCTCATCGCCGACGAGCCCACGACCGCCCTCGACGTCACCGTGCAGGCCCAGATCCTGGACCTGATCGCCCGCCTCCAGCAGGACCGGGGCCTCTCCGTCGTCATGATCACCCATGATCTGGGGGTGGTCGCCCGGATCGCCCACGACGTGCTCGTGATGTACGGCGGACGGGCCGCCGAACAGGCCCCGGTGGACGCCCTGTTCGCGTCCCCCGCGCACCCCTACACACGGGGGCTGCTCGACTCACTGCCCCGGCTCGACGACCCCGACGACGTCCCGCTGCGGGCCATCCCGGGCAGCCCGCCGTCCCTGCTCGAACCGGCACCCGGGTGCGCGTTCGCGCCCCGCTGCCCCCGGGCCGCCGCCGGAACCGCCGGGGAACGCGCCCGCTGCGAGGGCGAACGGCCCCTCCTCGGCGGCCCGGAGGGCCACCCGGCCGCCTGCCACTTCCCCGCGTACGAAGGCGCCGCCCCATGAGCACCAGCCCCCCGCCCCTCCTCAGCGTGCGGGACCTCACCATGACGTTCCCGGGCCGCCGCAGGGGCTCGGCCCCGGTCCGCGCCGTCGACGGCGTCGGCTTCGACGTGGCCGAGGGCGAGACCCTCGGCCTGGTCGGCGAGTCCGGCTGCGGCAAGTCGACCACGGGCCGCGCGATCGTACGGCTCCTGGAACCGACCTCCGGGAGCGTCACGTACGACGGACGGGACATCAGCCGGCTGTCCCAGCGCGCGCTGAAGCCGCTCCGCCGCGACCTCCAGATGGTCTTCCAGGATCCGCACTCCTCCCTCAACCCCCGGCAGACCGTGGCCCGGATCATCTCCGACCCGCTGCTCGTCCAGGGCGAGTCGGCGGCCTCGGCGCGGAAACGGGCCGTGGAGCTGATGGAGCTGGTGGGCCTCATCCCCGAGCACCTGGACCGTCACCCCCACGAGTTCTCCGGCGGGCAGGCCCAGCGCATCGGCATCGCCCGCGCCCTGGCCACCGGCCCCCGGCTCGTGATCGCCGACGAACCGGTCTCCGCGCTCGACGTCTCCGTCCAGGCGCAGATCGTCAACCTCATGGAACGGCTCCAGCGCGAACTCGGCCTCGCCTACCTCTTCATCGCCCACGACCTGTCCGTGGTGAAACGGGTCTGCGACCGGGTGGCCGTCATGTACCTCGGCCGGATCGTCGAGATCGGCACCAAGGAGCGGGTGTACGGGGCCCCCGCGCACCCCTACACCCGGGCGCTGCTGTCCGCCGTGCCGCTGCCGGACCCGGCGGCCGAGCGGCGCCGGGAGCGGATCACCCTGCTCGGCGACCCGCCGAGCCCGGCCGCTCCCCCGCCGGGCTGCACCTTCCATCCGCGCTGCCCCAAGGCGCGGGAGATCTGCCGGGCGGAGGCACCGCCGCTGCGGATCGCGGCGCCCGGCGAGGCGCGGGAGGTCGCCTGCCACTTCCCCGAGGGCCCCTGAACACACACCGGTGCCCCGGTCCCGCCGCACGCGGGACCGGGGCACCGGTGTGTGTTCAGCCCTCGCGGGCGGCCAGGTACAGGGCGGTGGCCAGGGCCAGGTCCTCCCAGGCCATGCCCACGCTCTTGAAGAAGCGGGGGCGGCCCTCCTCCGGCGTCCGGCGGCCGGTCACCAGCTCCGCGAGGTCGCCGGTGACATGGCCGGGCCCGATCGCGCCCTCGCTCATCGGCACCAGGAGGTCGCCCGCCTCCCGCAGCGCGGCCGAGCGGGACTCCACGTAGACCTCGGAGCGGACCACCAGCGCGGTGTCGGTCTCCCGGGCCTCCGGTTCGTGCGAGCCGACCGCGACGACGGTGGCGCCGGGCGCCACCAGGGTCCCGTCGAAGAGCGGCTCACGGGCCGTGGTGCAGCAGACGACCAGATCGGCCCCGGCGACGTCGGCGGGCGTGCCGGTGCGGGAGGGGACGCCGAGGCTCCGCGCGTATCCGGCGAGGGCGCGGCCCCCGGCCTCGTTGCGGGCGACGACCACGGTCTCGGCGACCTCGCGGACGGCCAGGACGGCTTCGAGGTGCGCGTACGCCTGCGGTCCCGAGCCGAAGAGGAGCAGCCGCAGGGGCCGGTCGGCGGGGGTGAGTCCGCGGACGGCGAGGGCGGAGACGGCCGGGGTGCGCAGTTCGGTGAGCGCCGGTCCGTCGAGGAGGGCGAGCGGGCGCAGGTCGGTGCCGTCGAGGAGGAGGTAGGAGCCGGTGATGCGGGGCAGTCCCCGGGCGGCGTTGCCGGGGGCCACTCCGACGATCTTGACTCCGGCGTAGGAGTCGAAGGCGGCGGGCATCATGAGGATCTCGCCCGCCGGGACGGGGACGGAGGTGCGGTGCGGTGCGGCGTCGGGGTCGAATCCGGCGCGCAGGACGTCGGCGAGGACGTCGGTGGCGGCGGCGGGTCCGAGCAGCCGGGCGGTGGTGGCGGCGTCGATGACGAGGGGTGTGGTCACAGCAGGAATCCTGCTCCCAGGGTGTCGTCGGGGTCGAGGAGGAAGGTGTGTTCCCCGGTGCGGTGGGTGGTTCCGGTGACCTCGGTGATGCCGTGGGCGAGGAGGCGGCCGGTGAAGGCGGTGCCGACGACCGACTCGTGGTGGAGGGTGCCGCCGGGGGCGATCCGGCCGTCGTCGCCGAGCAGGAGGAGGCGTGCGGAGGTGCCGGAGCCGCAGGGCGAGCGGTCGATCTGGCCGTCGGCGAAGACGGTGACGTTGCGCTGCGCGGGGCCTTCGGGGGTGTCGGGCAGGTCCTCGTGGAGGATGACGCCGTAGACCTCGTGCTCGGGGAGGGCGGCGCGGATCTCCCGTCCGGCGCGGACGAGATCGGGCAGGGCGGGTACGGAGACGCCGAGGCCGAGGTCGCGGGCGGGTACGGAGACGTAGAGGGCGCCGGAGTCGGCGAGGTCGGCGTGGACGGTGCCGAAGGTGGTGGTGACGGGGACCGCGCGGGCCAGGACGCGGCCGGGGACGTTGCGGAAGGTGACGGCGGTGGTGCGTCCCCCGGCGCGGTGGACGGTGGCGGTGACCCGGCCGGAGGGGACGTCGACGCGGACGGGGACGGTGCCGTCGTCGGGGGCGGGGACGCGTCCGGTGTCGACGGCCCAGGCGCCGAGGGCCATCGTGCCGTGGCCGCAGGCGGTGGAGTAGCCGTCCTTGTGCCAGAAGAGGACGCCGAAGTGGGCGCCGTCGTCGTCGGGCGGCACGATGAAGCCGCCGTACATCCCGGCGTGGCCGCGTGGTTCCCGGGAGAGCAGGCGGCGCAGGTCGTCGAGGGGGCCGGGGCGGGGGTCGGTGCCGGTGCCGCCGGGGCCCAGCGCGGTGGCCCGGCGTTCGGCGACGCTGTCGCCGGGGACCGGGGGCAGGTCCGCGTGGACGATCCGGAAGGGCTCGCCCGCAGTGTGGTAGTCGGTGGTGCGGACCGTGTACGGGATGGTGCTCACGAAGGACGGCCTCCGGGGTGCGGGGACGGGGAAGGGAAACGGGCCAGCCCTCCCCCGTGGAGGGCCGGCCCGGGGCGGGCCGGTCGTGGTGCGCACGGCGGGTGCGTCGGCCGCGTCAGACCCATGTACGGAGCATAGTAATGTGACATTGCACTGACAACCCCTAGGGGCCCCGGGGTCGCCCCGGTCACCCGGGGCTCAGGGGTTCGTCGACGAGACCGCGTACACCCGGGGGAACGCCGGGTCCGTCAGGTCCACCGTGATGTGGGTGGTCGGACGCGGCTCCTCGCGCGCCACCGTGGTCCCCGCCCAGCCCGTGCCCTCGGTGAAGGACCACCCGGCGATCTCCGCCTCCCGCTCCCCCACGGTGATCCGGCCGGGAGTGAGCGCCGCGCGGCTCGTGCCGGACTCGGCGAGGAAGGCGTCGAGCCCGTACGCGGTCGTCCTGAACTCCACGTACAGCCGGCTCGTCTTCCAGTTGCTGGTCTCGTAGTAGGCGACGCCCCACGCCCCGGACGGGACCGGTACCTCGAAGACCCGGCGCTTCATCTGCGAGGGCCAGTTCTCCTGGAGCCCGGTCACCGAGGACTCCCGCTCCTTGTCCCGGCCGCTGTCCCGGCTCTGACCGGCGGAGATGACCAGGTACCCGGCGGGGATGCCGACGAGCAGCACGATGATGACCGCCGTCAGCCAGCGACGGCGGATCATGTGCCGACGGTCCTCGGGCATCCTCTCCCTGGGCTGGCGGGGCGGGGTGGACTGGTGGGGCACGGTCATGAAGCGGGGTCCTCGGGGGGACGGGTGGTCCGGCCCACCGGTCCGTTGCGCAGGACCTGGGCGTAGCGCTCGTACCGCTCGTACCGCTCCAACCGGCGCCGGTTGGCCCGGCGGAAACGCCGGGCGACGAGCCGGGCCAGGTCGGCGGCGCCGACCATCCCCGCCTCGGGACCGAGCTGGGCGCGGGCGATGCGGGCCTCGGGGCGGTAGCCGCGGCCGGTGAGATGACGGCGGAAAGAGTCCCGGGCGGGGCCGATGAGCAGGTCGTCGGCGGCCGAGACGCCACCGCCGATGACGAAGCAGGAGGGGTCGAGGGCGGCGGCGAGGTTGGCGATGCCGACCCCGAGCCACTGGCCGATGTCCTGGAGCAGCTCGACGCACATGGCGTCGCCGTCGCGGGCCAGCTCGGTGATGAGCGGGCCGGTGATCTCGGGGACGCTCCCCTTGACCCGCTCGATGAGGCCGAAGGCGACCGGGGAGTCGGCGGCGGCCAGCTCCCGGGCCTCGCGGACCAGGGCGTTGCCCGAGCTGTACTGCTCCCAGCAGCCCCGGTTGCCGCAGGGGCAGCGGTGCCCGCCGGGCACCACCTGCATATGGCCGAACTCGCCCGCGACCCCGTACTTGCCGCGCTTGACCTGGCCGTCCTGCAGGATGGCGCCGCCGATGCCGGTGCCGAGGGTGATCATGACGAGGTGGTCCTCGCCGCGTCCCGCGCCGAAGCGCCACTCCGCCCAGGCGGCGGTGTTGGCGTCGTTGTCGACCATCACGGGGACGGCGAGACGGCTCTGGAGGGCGTCGCGGAGCGGCTCGTTCCGCCAGGCCAGGTGCGGGGCGAAGAGGACCGTCGCCCGCTCGGCGTCCACCCACCCGGCGGCGCCGATGCCGACCGCGTGCACATCGTGCCGGTCGGACAGGTCGAGGACCAGTTCGACGATGGTGTCCTCGACGACCTTGGGGCTCTTCGACTTGTCCGGGGTCTCCGTGCGGAGCTTCTCCAGGATGTTGCCGTCGGCGTCGACGACACCGGCCATCACCTTCGTGCCGCCGATGTCGATGCCGACGGTCGGCACCCGGGGGGCCGTCAGGTGGGAGCGCCGCTCCCGGGTGCCGACGGTCCGCAGCACGGTGCCGCGGGCGGAGCCCCGGTGGGCGAGGTCACGGTAGGTACTCATCGGCTCCGATTCTGCCAGGTGGGGTGTGTGGGGGCCGTTACGTCGTGGAGGGCCGTTCCAGTTCGTGGCGCAGGTCCTCCAGCTCGCTGCCGCCGGCCATCTGCCGGGTCAACTCGTCCAGCGTCACGGAGCCCTTGGTGTGGCTGCCCGCCGTCACGCCCCGCTTCAGCAGGACGAAACGGTCGCCGACGAGATAGGCGTGGTGCGGGTTGTGCGTGATGAGGACCACGCCGAGGCCCTGGTCACGGGCGGCGGCCACGTACTTGAGGACCACCCCGGACTGCTTGACGCCGAGGGCGGCGGTCGGCTCGTCCAGGACCAGGACCTTGGCGCCGAAGTGGACGGCGCGGGCGATCGCCACGCACTGCCGCTCGCCGCCGGAGAGCGTGCCGATGGGCTGGTCCACGTCCCGCAGGTCGATGCCCATGCGCAGCAGCGCCTCGCGGGTGGTGTCGCGCATCAGACCGACGTCGAGACGCCGGAAGGGGCCCGAGCCCCTGGTCGGCTCGGAGCCGAGGAAGAAGTTCCGCCACACCGGCATCAGGGGGACCACGGCGAGGTCCTGGTAGACGGTGGCGATGCCCCGGTCCAGGGCGTCGCGCGGATTGGCGAGGGTGACCTCCTCGCCCTCGATGCGGAACGTTCCGGCGTCGTGCCGGTGCAGCCCCGCGACGATCTTGATGAGGGTGGACTTGCCCGCGCCGTTGTCGCCGAGAACGCAGGAGATCTCGCCCGCGCGGACCTCCAGGGAGACCCCTTCGAGGGCGCGGATGTTCCCGTAGTACTTGCTGACGTCGTCCAGCTCGACGAGGGGAGGGGTGCCGGTCATCACTTGGTGGCCTCCACGCGCTTGCGGATCCAGGCGTTCAGCAGGGTCGCCAGGAGGAGCATCGCGCCCAGGAAGAACTTGAACCAGTCCGGGTTCCACTCGGCGTACACGATGCCCTTGCTGGTCATGCCGAAGATCAGGGCGCCGACCGCCGAGCCGATGGCGGAGCCGTAGCCGCCGGTGATCAGACAGCCGCCGATGACCGCCGCGATGATGTAGATCAGTTCGTTGCCGACGCCCTCGCCCGACTGGACGACGTCGAAGGAGAACAGCAGGTGCTGCCCCGAGATCCAGGCGCAGAACGCCACGCCCATGTAGAGGCCGATCTTCGTCCGGTAGACCGGGACGCCGACCGCGCGGGCCGCGTCGGCGCCGCCGCCGACCGCGAAGATCCAGTTGCCGAAGCGGGTGCGGAGCAGGATCCAGGTGGCGAGCGCGACCAGGGCCAGCCACCACAGGACGGTGACCTTGAACTCGACACCGCCGATCGTCACCTGCGAGGCGAAGAGCGCGCGGGCGGAGGAGAAGCCCTCCATGTCGGCGATGGTCTTGGTGGAGACGGTGCCGCTGATCAGCTTGGTGAGGCCCAGGTTCAGACCGGTCAGCATCAGGAAGGTGCCGAGCGTGATGATGAAGCTGGGCAGCTTCGTCCGGGTCAGCATGAAGCCGTTGAAGACGCCCACGGCGAGCGTGACCAGCAGCGAGACCCCGACCCCGACCCAGACGTTCGCCGTCATCTGGTAGCTGAACATCGACGAGACCAGGGCCGAGCTGGTGACCAGCACGCCCGCCGACAGGTCGAACTCGCCGCCGATCATCAGCAGGGCGACCGGGACCGCCATGATGCCGATGGTGGAGGCCGCGTAGAGCACGGTCCCCAGGCTCGCGGGGCGCAGGAAGCTGTCGGCGGCCACCGCGAAGAAGACGAAGACGCCGATCGCGCCGACGACCGAGCCCAGCTCGGGGCGGGCCAGGAGCTTCTTCAGCGGGGTGGTGCGCAGCAGCCGTTCGTCGACGTGGTCGATCCCGGACGGCGGTGGGGCGGTGGCACTCATCGGGTGCCCCGATCCGCGTACTCCAGGAGCCTGCCCGCGTCCTTGCGGGTGATGATCTGCGGGCCGGTGAGGACCGGCTTGCCGCCGCCGAGGACGTTGGCGTTGTAGCGGTACAGCCAGAGCAGGTCGACGGCCTCGTACCCCTGGAGGTACGGCTGCTGGTCGACCGCGAAGCCGAGGGTGCCCGCCTCCAGCGCGCCCGCGACCTTGGCGTTGAGGTCGAAGGTGTCGATCTCGGCCTTGCTCCCGGCGCTCTTCGCGGCCTGCACGGCGGTGTCCGCGAAGGGCGCGCCGAGGGTGACGACGGCGTCCACGGCCTTGTCGGACTGGAGCTTGGCCTCGATGGACGCCTTCACGTCGGGCATGTTGGTGCCGTCGACGTAGAGGTTGACCAGTTCGCCGTCGAAGGTCTTCTTCGTCCCGGCGCAGCGCTGCTCGTGGCCGACGTTGCCCTGCTCGTGCAGGACGCACAGGGCCTTCTTCTTCCCGCGCGCGTTCAGCTCCTCGCCGACCGCCTCGCCCGCGACGGTCTCGTCCTGGCCGATGTGGGTGAGCGCGCCGTACGCCTTGGACTGCGCGGCGCCCGAGTTCACGGTGATCACCGGGATGCCCGCCTTGACGGCCTTCTCGACGGACGCCTTCATCGCGTCGGGCTTGGCGAGGGTCACGATCAGCCCGTCGACGCCCTTGGCGATGTACGAGTCGATCAGCTGCGCCTGCTGCTGGGACTCGTCGCTGTGGGCGTACAGGAAGTTGATGTTGTCCTTGACGGCGGCCTGCTTGGCGCCCTTCTGGACGATGTCCCAGAAGGTGTCGCCGTCGCCCGAGTGGGTCACCATGGCGAAGGTCCAGCGGGGGGTGTCGACGGCCGCCCTGCCCTGGGCCTCGGCCGCCCTGCGGGCGTCCTCCGCCCGCTTTCCGCCGGTGCTGCTGCACCCGGCGAGCGCCCCTGTGAGCGCGAGCGCGAGCACGCCGCCGATGACGGCGCGTACCCCTGCTGTCCGAAGCCTGGTCACGAGGCGGTGCCCTCCTTTGTGTCCTTCTGCGTGCATTGCAGTATCGGTCATGCGGGTCGTGGCACTCGCCGGGGGGCCCTCCCAGACCTACGGACGGACCATCAGCCGGAACTCGAAGGAGTAGCGGGCGGCCCGGTAGAGATGGGAACCGTACTCGACGGCCCGGCCCTTGTCGTCGTAGCTGACGCGCTCCATGGTGAGCAGCGGGGCGCCCGCCCGCTCGTCGAGCGGCGCGGCCTCGGCGGCGGTCGCGGCGCGGGCGCCGACGGACTGCCGGGCGCTGTGCAGGGTCACGGAGGCGGCGCGGAGCAGCCGGTAGAGGCCGGTTCCCGCCAGGTCGGCGCCGGGGGGCAGGAGTCCGGGCGGCAGGTGGTTGCGCAGATGGGCGACCGGTTCCCCCCGGGCGGTGCGGAGCCGCTCCAGATAGTGGACCTCGCTGCCCTCCGGGACGCCGAGGGCCGCCGCGACCGGTCCGTCGGCGGGTTCGAGGCGGTCGGCCAGGACCCGGGTGGCGGGGCGCTGTCCGGCGGCGTCGAGATCGTCGTAGAGGCTGGTCAGCTCCAGTCCCCGGCGGACCCCGCCGGGCACGACCTGGGTGCCGACGCCCCGGCGGCGGACCAGCAGGCCCTTGTCGACGAGGGTGCGGATGGCCTGGCGGACGGTGGGGCGGGAGAGCCCCAGACGGGTGGCGAGGTCGATCTCGTTGCCGAGGAGGGTGCCCGGGGGCAGGGTCCCGTCCTCCACGGCGCTCTCCAGTTGCCGGGCCAGCTGGTAGTAGAGCGGGACCGGGCTGGTGCGGTCCACGGAGAGCGGGGGCAGGACGGAGCCGGACTGCTTGGACACGGGGGGAGCGTAGCCCGGGTGGTTGATGACGGGAAGTCGTTACGTCCGGTTGTCCTGACAAATCCTTGACATCGGGGACGGCACGGCTCCACGGTGGGGCCATGCGCATCGGACTCATCGGTACGGGACGGATCGGGAGCTTCCACGCGGGGGTGCTGGCCCGGCACCCGGAGGTCGGGACGCTGGTCGTCACGGACGCGGACCCCGCCCGCGCGGCCGGGGTCGCGGCGGCGCTCGGGGTGCGCACCGCGCCGGACGTCACGGCCCTGTTCGCGGAGGGCCTGGACGCGGTGGTGATCGCGTCGGCGACGGCCGCGCACGCCGAGCTGATCGTCCGCGCGGCGGAGGCGGGTCTCCCGGCCTTCTGCGAGAAGCCCATCGCCCTGGACGTGCCGGGCACGCGGGCGGCGCTCGCGGCGGTGGCCGGGGCGGGCACCCGGCTCCAGCTGGGGTTCATGCGCCGCTTCGACGGGGGGTACCGGGCGGCGCGCGAGGCGGTCCGCTCGGGGCGGCTCGGCCGGCTGCACACCGTCCGGGCGGTGACGTCCGACCCGCGACCGCCGCCCGCCGCGTACCTGCCGCTGTCCGGCGGGCTCTTCCGGGACTGCCTGGTGCACGACTTCGACATCGTCCGCTGGGTGACCGGGCGGGAGGTCGTGGAGGTGTACGCGACGGGCTCGGACGGGGGTCCCGGCGCCTTCCGGGAGGCCGGTGACGTGTCCACGGCGGCGGCGGTGCTCACCCTGGACGACGGCACGCTGGTCACGGCGACCGCGACCCGGTGCAACGGTGCCGGGTACGACGTGCGGATGGAACTGGCGGGCGACCGCGACCAGCTGGTGGTGGGCCTGGACGACCGCACCCCGCTCACCTCGGTGGAACCGGGCGCCCCGGCCGCGCCGGAGAAGCCGTGGCCGGGGTTCCTGGAGCGGTTCGCCCCCGCGTACGAGGCGGAACTGGACGCGTTCGTCCGGCTCGTACGCGGGGAGATCGCCAATCCGTGCGACGGGACGGAGGCCCTGGCCGCCCTCCGGATCGCGGAGGCCTGCGAACGCTCCCGGCGGGAGCGGAGGCCGGTCCCGGTGGACGCCCCTTAGTGGACGCTCCCCCGGAGACGGTGGTGGTGCGGCCTCAGGGTGGTGGCCGTCGGCGGGCTGGGGATCGTGAGTGTCTGGCGGCGATCGTGTTCGTGGCCACGTCGGGCTGCGCGTGGCGGCAGGTGCCGCCGGTGTTCGGTCCGGCCTGGCCGACCGTCTACCGGCGTTTCGCGCGCTGGAGTGCGGACCGGGTCTGGGCCCGTCTCCACCGGGTCGTGCTTGATGAACTCGGTGCCCGGGGAGAACTGGGCTGGTCGCGCTTCGCGATCGACTCGGTGAGTGTCCGGGCCCTCAAAGGGGGCTGTTGACCGGACCGGATCCGACCGACCGTGGCAAGAAGGGATCGAAGATCCATCTCGTCACCGACCGGTCGGGTCTGCCGGTCGCGGTCGCGATCTCCGCGGCGAACACCCACGACAGTCTCGCGCTCCAGCCGCTCGTCACGTCGATACCGCCGATCCGCAGCCGGCGCGGACCACGCCGACGACGGCCCGACAAGCTCCACGGGGACAAAGGCTACGACTATCTCCACCTGCGGCGATGGCTCCGCAGCCGCGGCATCACACCTCGTATCGCCCGCCGGGGAATCGAGACCTCACAGCGGCTCGGACGTCACCGATGGGTCATCGAGCGGACCATGTCCTGGCTCGCCGGCTGCCGTCGGCTCCACCGCCGCTACGAACGCAGAGCATTTCCTTGCCTTCACAGCCATCGCCACCACCCTCATCAACTACCGACGACTCACCAAGTGAAACGACGTCTAAATTCTGCTCATGACAGTGATCGCCGTGCTGGTCGCGAACGGAGTGCCGGGCCATCAACTCACCATTCCGGGAATGGTGAGTTGATGGCCGTCACGCCGGTTCTGCCCCGGGTCCCGTACGAGGTGCGGATCTGCTCGTCGACCGGGTCCGTCACCACCGGCGAACCGCCGCTGGGGCTCACGACCCCGTGGGGTCTTCAGGCTCTGGACGATGCGGACACGGTCCTGGTGACCGGCCACGAAGCCTTCCGCGAACCGCCCCCGCCCGAGGTCGCGGACGCGCTGCGCGCCTGTGTGGAACGGGGTTGCCGGACGGCCGCGATCGGCACCGGAACCTTCACCCTCGCCGCCACGGGCATCCTCGACGGCCGCTGGGCCACCACGGCCTGGCCGAACCTCCCGGAGCTGGCCCGGCTCCATCCGCAGGTCGAGGTCGTGCCCGTGGGCACGCCCTCGGTGGAGGACGGCCCCTTCCTCACCGCGGCCGGCCTCTTCGGCGGACTCGATCTCTGTGTCGACCTCGTCGAGCGGGACCACGGAGTGCAGACCGCCGCCACGACCGTCCGGCAGCTCATGACGCCCCTGCACGACTCGGCCGTCACCGACCGGGAGGAACTGGAACGCGAGATCACCGACCGGACCGACATCGGCCCCACCCGCGCCTGGGCCGAGGCCAACCTCCACCGGCCGCTCACCCTCTCCGACATGGCCGCACACGCCCGCGTCAGCGTCAGCAGCCTGACCCGCCGCTTCCGTGCCCAGACGGGTCTGCCCCCGCTCCAGTTCCTGCTCCGGGCCCGCCTCCACAAGGCCCAACTGCTGCTGGAGAACACGCACACCCCGATCGACCGGATAGCGGTCCAGTCCGGTTTCGGCTCACCGGCCAACCTGCGCCACCACTTCCACCGTCTGACGGGCATGACACCCAGCGCCTATCGCGGCATGTTCCACGGCTTCGCGGCGATGGTCTCCATGACAGGACAGGAGGACGGAGAGGAGCGTTGAGACCGACGCGATCGCGCCGACCGGCCGTCTGAAGGGGGAGGTCGACCGGCTCGCGTCCCACAGCGTCGGTTCCCCCCTGCCTGATCGCCTGCCGCCCCGACCGGCGGCGCCTGGTCGACCGGCTCTACGAGTTCTTCGCCTCCCCTCGGCGGCCCGCTTGGCCTTGGGTTCGGCCACCCTCTTCTTCGAGGCCGCCCGGCTCGCCGACGAGGAGATCGCACCACGCGGCCCCATCGAGACCGAAGCAGCCCGCCGCCTCGCCGACGACCTCAAGAACGAGTAACCACCCGATTACCCGACACTTCCGCAGGCCCAGCGTTCGGCCCCGCACGCACCCGGTTCGAAAAATCGCGCTCGGCTCGTACAACCACCGGCTCCCTTCGCGGGTCTGACCGGACGTTCGCGCCGCACGCGAACACCGGTTCTCCTGTTCTCGAAGGAACTGCCTTGTCTTCTGCCTTCACCAACCGGCGTCGTTTCGGCGCCTGTGTGGCCACCGTTCTCGCCGTGACCGTCGGTGCCGGGGCCCTGACCGTGCCCGAGGCCGTGGCGGCGCCCGCCACCACCGAGGCCTTCGGCGCGGCAGTCGTCCCCGGTGCTGCCGATGCGGCCGTCCTGCCGGCGGGGGCGGAGATCGTCAGCGTGGGTGACACCGGCTACCTCACCAGCCGCCGCGACGTGACGAGGGGCTCGGTTCTGGAGTGGCACCGTTCCGCCGATGGTTCGGTCGTTCCCGTGGGCGCCGGCCTGGTCGGTGTGAGCAGCGTGTCGGACACGGTCGTGGTCCGCGACGGCGACAAGGTCGCCCTCTGGGACATGACGGCGGCCACCCCCACCCCCGTGACGGTCGACATCGCGGCCGAGTTCCGTCCCGGAGCCTCGGTGGTCGGCGCGGTCGGCTCGTACCTGTACGTGAAGGTCCCCACCACCGGCGACTACCACCAGTTGTGGCAGTTGTCCCCGAACACGGACGGCACCACGACGAAGTCGGAGGTCGTCGGTGGCGACTACGGTCTGGACTTCAAGGTGGCGTTCTCCACCGGTTACGACCTGCTCCTCTTCGGCTCCCAGCGACAGTTCTCCGGCCCGACCTACTCCACGAACCACTGGATGAGCCGTACCAATGTCAAGGGCGCTACGTGGACGGAACGATGGGACACCGGGCTCTGGACGCCGTCGTCCACCGGGACGTTCACGGCCGACTACACGGCGTCGGTACAGCAGTGGAGCGGTGCGACGGTCCTGGTCGTCGACGGGCCGTACGCCCACCGCCGGTACACCATGGACGCCTCGCAGGCCGGAACCGTGATCGCGGGGATCAGCGGGCACACCCTTCTCTACGGTGTCCCCGGCAAGGCCGACGACCAGCTCCTGACGCCTCTCTACGCCCGCAACATCAAAACGGACGCCGCCGCGTACCCGCTCCTGGAGGACTTCTCCAGCGTCGCCCACGCCCCCGACGGCAGCATCCTGGTCCGCGGTTCCAGCGCCGGACACGAAGGCCTGTTCCGGATTACCGACAGCGGGTCCGCCCGCCCGGAACTCACCCTCGTCGCCGACACGGGCCGGATCCCCGCGGTGAAGATCACCGGATCGAAGGCGCCGACCGCGGTGGACCTGGAGAAGCCGGGTACCAGCCTGCCGATGGAATGGACCCTGTCGCACACCCGGGCCACCGTGGAGCTCACGCTCGCCCACACGGCGAGCGGCCGCACCCTGACCAGGACCCTGGACGCCCCCGCCTCCGGCGCCACCTTCCGGTTCGCGTGGGACGGCCTCCTGGACGGCTCCTCCGCTCCCAACGGCGCCTACACGTGGCAGGTCGCCGCCAAGACGCCCGAGGCGGCGATTCCAGCCACCGCCATGGGTGGGTTCACGGTCACCCGGGCCGCGAACCCGCACGACTACAACGACAACGGCTCCACCGACCTCCTCGCCCGCGACTCATCCGGGGTCCTGTGGCGTCAGGACCTGCACGACTGGCCGTCCGCCACCGGCCAGGTCACCCCCGCCAAGCGCACCCGGGTCGGCGCCGGCTGGCAGACCTACCAGCAGATCGAGGCCGTCGGTGACTTCGCGGGCACCGCACCCGGCGACGTCCTCGGCCGCGACGCCGCGGGCGCACTGTGGCTGTACACCGGCAAGGGCGACGGCACCTTCACCACGCGCGCCAAGGTCGGCACCGGCTGGCAGATCTACGACAAGCTCACCGGCGGCAGCGACCTGACCGGCGACAACCGATCCGACCTCGTCGCCGTCGACACCACCGGAACCGCCTGGCTCTACCGGGGCACCGGCAGCGCGAGCGCCCCGTACGCGGCCCGCGTCAAGATCGGTGCCGGTTGGAAGGACTACGACCAGATCACCGCGCTCGGCAACATCGCCGGGACCTCGGCGGGAGACCTCGTCGCCCGGGACAAGGCCGGTGTCCTCTGGCTCCACCAGGGCAACGGCAAGGGCGGGTTCGCCACCCGCGTGAAGATCGGAGCGGGCTGGAACGCCTTCACCCAGCTCGTCGGCGCCGGCGACGTGACCGGCGACGGCCGACCCGACCTGATCGCCTACGGCAAGACCGGCACCTCCGTCTACCGCTCCACCGGTACCACCACCGCCCCCTTCACCCGCCAGACCACCCCCCTCTTCACCGGCGAAGGCACCACCTTCAACTCCCTCGCCTGACCCACGGCCGGGGGGGGGGGGGGGGCCCGGCGCCCCCCCCCCCCCCCCGGGCCCCCCGCCCCCCCCCGCCCCCCCCCCCGGCGCGCCCCCCCCCCCCCCCGCCCGCCCCCCCCCCCCCCCCGGGGGGGGGGCGGGGCCCCCCCCCCCCCCCCCCCCGGCTCCAGCAGGGGCCCGTACCCACCGTTCCACGGATCGGCGAGTACGGGCCCCTCACCGCGCTCAGGCCCCCCTCAGCCACACCTTCGACCGCGAGACCCACAAGCAGCGCAACACCGATGCCATGTCCTGTGACGGCTTTGACGCATGGCTGGCACCACGGTGGCACCGGCCGCCGCGCGTCACTGGCTCCGGACACCGTCCCGGTCTCAGACTGCCCACGTCGAGCGGTCTCCGCGGCATCACCGGCATCACGGGTTCATGTTCAGTGGCCGGGGTGGAGCCCGGAGCCCGGGTGCAGGACGATCGCGGTGGCGTCGTCACGGTAGCCGGTCCCGTCGGCGGCCGCGGCGGCGACCAGGGCCTCGGCGAGGGCCTGCGGATCGTCCTGGTGCTGATGGACGAGGGCTTCCATCACGTCGGCCAGGACCTGGTCGTGGATGCCGTCGGAGGTCAGGATCACGAGTTGTCCGGCCGGGATCAGGACCTTGCTCGCGGTCTCGGGGACGACCTCGGCGAGTGACCCCTTGAGGCGCGAGCGGAACCCCGCGGCGATCTCCTCGGCGACTCCGGCTTCGAGGAGGTAGGTGGCGACGGTCTGGTCCACGGTGTACGCGGTGAGGCGGACGCCGTCCCAGCCGCTGGCACGGCTGTCGCCGGTCCAGCAGATGGTGGTGGGGCTGCCGGGCCGGGCGTGGGCGACCACGGCGACGGCGTTCGGCCGGGCGCCGTCCACGTCCGCGGTGGACATCATGCCGCCCCCGGTGAGCAGACCGGCGGGGGCTCCGCTGACGGCGGCGATCCGCGCTGCGGTCACCGCGACGTGCGGGACCAGCGTGTGCAGGGCGTCCGAGTGGCCGATGCCGTCGACGACCGCCGCACCGACGGACAGATCAGCCGTGGTGAAGTGAGCCGCCGCGTCCGCGCTGGTTCCGTACGTCCCTGTCCGTGTCGCATAACCGATCAGGATACGGCTGCCGCCTCCGGCCGACGGCGGATTCGTGGAACCGGTGGCGGAGGGGGAGATCCTGGCGGGTGTCGGCACGGCTGCTCCTGAGAATGTGGTCAGCGGGAATGTCCTACGTGGACTGAATGGCCCTGGACTGAACGACCCGTGGGCTGAACGGCCTGAGTATCTCCCACCTGGCACTCCAACCGGATTCCGCTCTCCGGACCGGTTCCTCGGCAGGGCGGCGGGAACCCCGCGGTCCACGGCGCCGAGGTCAAGGAGCGCCGTCGGAACCGGTCAGCCGGACTCGATGACCGGCCGGGTGTCTGTGACGGCGGTCGGCGAGCAGAGCGACGACCGGATCGGCCGCCGCAGAGGCACTCGGCCGGTCACGAACACAGCGCGCGAGCCGTACGACGGCCAAGAGCCCGTCCTGGTTCTCGCGGAAGCCGTCCGGAATCGAGCCCCGCACCCGGCTCGGTCAGGAGACGGCCCCGTGGAGGATGCAGGCGAGGGCGGCGGGGGCCGACAGCATCGGCCAGTGCCCGGTGGCCAGGTCGAAGCGCCGCCACGGCGCGTGGTCGAGGAAGGCGAGCATCGGCACCCCACCGTCCAGCAGGCCCTGGAAGTCGTGGCAGGCGACCAGGACACGGTCCACCCCGGGGCCGGGTTCGGCCGGGCCTGCGAGGCGCTGGGTATAGGTGCCGAACGGCTGGGAGGTGGCACGTGCGCGCAGAACGTCCCGCCGGTCCTCATCGAGCCCGTCGAGGCTGCTGGACAGGCCCAGGACCTCGAACGGCGGCATCGGCAGCCGCCAGCCGTCGCCGTGGGCCGCGACCTGCTCGCCCAGCTGGTCCGCCACCTCCGGCGGCATGAGGTCGAGCATCCGCATGTCCTCGGCGAACGGTGCGCTGTCCACGTAGACCACGCGCTCCAGCCGGTCGCCGAGCCGCCCGGCCGCCCCGGTGACGGGGGCGGCCCCGTAGCTGTGGGCGACCAGGGTGACCTCGCGCAGATCGTTCTTCTCGACGAAGCCGGTGATGTCCGCGATGTGCGCGTCCAGGTCCGTCCGGGGCCCGCCCTCTGCGGCGCGCTCGGCCAGGCCGGTCAGTGTCAGCGGCAGCGCCGTGTGGCTGTGCTCCCGCAGCGCGTCGGCGGTGTCTTTCCAGGCCCACGCGCCGAGCCAGGCGCCGGGAACGAGTACGAAGGTAGCCATGTCTGATCTCCCTGAAGTGAGGTGCTGCGGGGAGCGTAGAGTCGATACAGGACAGAATCAGCCCTGAAATGTCGAGTGATCCATGTCGCATCCCCTGACCCGTGTGCTGACCCTGCTGGAACTGCTCCAGTCGAACGCCGGACTCACCGGGACGGAGCTGGCCGACCGGCTGGGCACCGACGTCCGCACGGTCCGCCGGTACATCGCCCACCTGCGCGACCTGGGCATCCCCGTGGAGGCCGAGCGCGGCCGCCACGGCGGCTACCGCCTGGCCCGCGGCTACCGGATGCCGCCCCTGGTCCTCACCAACGACGAGGCCCTCGCCGTCGTCCTCGGACTCCTCGCGGCCGAACGGATCGGGATGGGCACGACGGTACTGGCCGGCGCGGGCGCCCGGGCCAAGATCGAGAGGGTGCTTTCACAGGCCCTGCGGGAGCCGCTCACCGCCATGCGGGAGACTCTGTCCTTCACCACCGACGCCGTGAGCGCGCAGGCACCCGGGAGCGGTGTCCTGCTCGCCCTGGCCCAGGCCTCGCACACCAGAACGACCGTCGGCATCACCTACCGGTCCTGGCGGCAGACCCGGACCGAGCGCGACATCGACCCCTACGGCGTGGTCTTCCACACCGGCCGCTGGTATCTCGTCGGCCACGACCACCTCCGGGACGACCTACGGACCTTCCGCATCGACCGCGTCACCTCCGCCACCCCCCGCCCGTGGACCTTCACGACCCCTGACGGCTTCGACCCGGTCGCCCACCTCACCGCGGCCCTCGCCCAGGTGCCCTACCGCTGGCAGGTCGAGGTGACCGTCCACGGCCCCCTCGACGAGATCGCCCGAAGGCTGCCGCGCACGGCTGTCACCCTCACCGCCCGACCCGTCGGCGTGCTGATGCGGGCACGGGCGGAACGCCTCGACGGCATGGCGCACCTGCTCGCCTCTCTCGAGTGGCCCTTCACCATCCACGGCCCCGACGAACTCCGCCAAGCCCTCAAGGACCTGGCAGGTCGACTCGCCGCCGCCGCCGAACGACAACCGGAAGCCCCGTCGCGGTAGATGGACGGATCTACCGCGACAGGGCCTCTGTCATCGGATCGGCGCCAACGCGATGGCCTCGCGTGATGGACCCCACCGGCGGGCGGTCCGGTGGGCACCCCTGAGGGGGCCGTCACCGGTCCTGGCCCCCCGGGGCGTGGTCACCAGCGGACCGGGAGGTGTCGGACGCCTCTGAGGAGGAGGCCGGGGATCCATTCCCAGGGGGCGGCCTCCGGGTCGAGCTCCAGGTCGGGGAAGCGGTCCAGGAGCGTTCTGAGGGCGATGCGGCCCTCCAGGCGGGCCAGCGGGGCGCCCAGGCAGTAGTGGATGCCGTGCCCGAAGGCGAGGTGGCCCTTGGTCTCCCGGCGGATGTCGAAGCGGTCGGGGTCCGGGAAGCGGTCCGGGTCGCGGTCGAGGGCTCCGATGCCGACCAGGACGTACTGTCCGGCGGGGATCTCCCGGCCGCCGATGACGACGGGCTCGCGGGTGAAGCGGAAGGTGCTGGTCTCCACCGGCCCGTCGTACCGCAGGGACTCCTCGATCGTGGCGTCGAGGAGCGCCGGGTCGGCGCGCAGGGCGGCGAGCTGCTCGGGGTGGGTGAGCAGGTTGCGGACGGTGTTGGCGATCAGGTTGACGGTGGTCTCGTGCCCGGCGATGAGCAACAGATAGGCCATGGCCCGTAGTTCGGGCAGGGAGAGCCGGTCGCCGTCCTCGGCGCGGGCGGCGATGAGACCGGAGAGCAGGTCGTCGGCGGGTCCGGCGGCGCGCTTGTCCTCGATGAGTTCGTCGAGGTATCCGGCGAACCCCTTCATGGCGGTCTCCGCGTCGCGCTCGTCGGTCGGGGTGACCAGTTCGTTGGACCAGCGGCGGAAGGTGTCGCGGTCCTCCACGGGCACGCCGAGGAGTTCGCAGATGACGATGATCGGCAGCGGGTAGGCGAAGGCGTCGACGAGGTCGGCGCGCCCCGAGGGCTCCATCGCGTCGGCCAGTTCCGAGGCGAGGCGTTCGACGCGGGGGCGCAGGGCCTCCACGCGGCGGGCGGTGAACTCGCCGGTGACGAGGCGGCGCAGCCGGGTGTGGTCGGGGGCGTCCGCGCCGAGGAGGTGGACGCCGATGACGTCCTCCTCCGGCGGCCGTACGCCGATCACGGACGGGGACTTGGCGAGCCGGGGATCGGCGAGCGCGGCCCGCCCCTCCTCGTGGCCGACGACCAGCCAGAACTGGAAGCCGTCGGGGACCCGCACTTCGTGGACGGGTCCGGCTTCGCGGAGCTTCGCGTAGAAGGGGTACGGGTTCGCGGTGAAGTCCGCGCCGTACTCCCCCAGTTCGATGACGGACATCGCTCCACCCTACGGGGTGCCGCCCCGTTCCCCGTCGAGGAGCTCCGCGTCGTGGACGAGCAGGGCGATCTGGACACGGTTGTTGAGGCCGAGTTTGGCGAGCGCCCGGGAGACATGGGTCTTGACGGTGGGGACGCTCATGTACAGCTCGGCGGCGATCTCGGCGTTGGACAGGCCCCGGCCGACGGCGACGGCCACTTCCCTCTCCCGGTCGGCGAGTTCGGCGAGGCGCCCGGCCGCGGCGGCTTTCGGGGACCGCTCGGGCCGTCCCGAGACATGGGTCATGAGCTGGCGCGTGACCGCGGGGGAGAGCACGGGGTCGCCCGCGGCGACCCGGCGGACGGCGGCGACGATCTCGGCGGGCGGGGTGTCCTTGAGGACGAATCCGGCGGCGCCCGCGCGCAGCGCGCGGAGCACCTGCTCGTCCGCGTGGAAGGTGGTGAGGACGACGACCTCGGGGGCGCCGGGCCGGGCGCGCAGGAGTTCGGTGGCGGTGAGTCCGTCGACCTGCGGCATCCGGATGTCCATGAGGACGACATCGGGGGCGTACCGGGAGACGAGTGCGGGGACCTCGTGGCCGTCGGCGCCCTCGCCGACGATCTCCAGGTCCTCGGCGCCGCCGAGCATGAGGGTGAGGCCCGCGCGGACCAGGGGGTCGTCGTCGACGATGAGCAGCCTGATGGTCATGGGGGCCACGGTAGCCAGGCGCGGAGGGAGAAACCGCCGCCGGGGGCGGGGCCGTGCTCCAGTCGGCCGCCGACGAGGGCGGCGCGTTCGGTGAGGCCGATGAGTCCCTGCCCCGAGCCGGGGACGTGCGGGACGGGTCCGGCGGGCGCCGGGTTGCGGACGTCCACGGTGAGTCCTTCGCCGGGGCGTCCGCGCACGGTGACGGTGACGGTGGTGCCGGGGGCGTGCTTGCGGGCGTTGGTGAGGGCCTCCTGGGCGATGCGGTAGACGGTGCGGCCGGTGGCGGCGGGCACGGCGGCGGGGTCGTCGACGGTGGTGTCGAGGACGACGTCCGCCCCGGCTTCCCTGGACTCGTCGATCAGCGCGCCGAGGGTGGCGAGGGTGGGCTGGGGGCGGTGGCCGTCGCCGTCGTCGGGGGCGCGCAGCACGCCGATGATCTCGCGGAGGTCCTGGAGGGCTTCGTGGGCGCTGTCGCGGATGACTCCGGCGGCGCGGGCGACCTGTTCGGGCGGGGCGTCGGGGCGGAACTCCAGGGCTCCGGCGTGCACGCTGAGCAGGGTCAGCCGGTGGGCGAGGACGTCGTGCATCTCGCGGGCGATGGCCTCGCGGGCGAGCCGCTGGGCCTGTTCGGCGCGGAGTCCGGCCTCGGCCTCGGCCCGGCGGGCGCGTTCCCTGAGGGCCTCGACGAGCAGGCGGCGGGAGCGGACGAGCATCCCCCAGGCGGTGACGAGGAGGATGAGGACGAAGCTGAGGGCGAGGGCGAAGCCGACGTTGATGGTGGGATCGGGCCGGACGAAGACCTGGGCGGCGGAGGCGGCGGTGGCGAGCGCCCCGATCCAGGCGACCTCCCGGAAGGGGCGTCGCACCGCGACGCTGAAGAGGGCCGCGAGGACCGCTCCGGCGGCGACCGGTGCGACGACGCTGAGCAGGCTGAGGCCGACGGCGAGGCCGACGGGCCAGCGGCGGCGCAGCCAGAGGGCGCAGCAGGCGGCGGCTCCGACGAGCTGGTCCAGGAGGGTGACGACCTCGCTGGTGTACTGCGCGCTGGAGTCGGCGGCGACGAGGCCGAAGAAGGCCGCCAGGAGGAAGAGCGCGGTGTCCACGATCCAGTCGCGGACGGTACGGCGGGGCCGGGGCGCCCCGCTCCCGCCCGGTGCGACCAGGTGGGAGGGGAACAGCCAGCGCTGCCGGTCCGTACGTGTCATAGCGGCAATGTATGCGGCCGGGGATCCGGTGCCGGGCACGAGCGGCGGGGACGCTACCGAAGTCGCGGAAGTCGGTACTTCGGTAGCGGTGCCGTGGACGGGAGACGGACGCGGGCGTTCCCCCGGCCGGGTCATGATCACCACATGAAGCGATTCCTTGAGGTCACCGGTTTCCTGCTCGCGGCCTTCGGCGCCGCCGGGGTGGTGCGCGAGCTGACGGACGGCTGGTTCCGTTTCATGGGCGCGACGCGGTTCCTGACCGAGAACGTGGGGTTCCTCCAGGGCCGGGAGCTGTTCGCCAACATCGTGATCGTGGTCCTCGGCGTGGTCCTGATGATCGTGTCGGACCGGGTGCGGAAGTCCTGACGGACCGGGACGGGGTCCGCGGGACCACGCCGAGGACCCGGCGGGCCCCGGTCCGGGGTCTGCCGGATCGCGTACGGAAGCCCGCCGGGCCCGGTCCTGGGGTCAGGTGCTCGCCGAGTCGAGCCGGGTCACCTCGGCGAGGTGCTCGGACATGCGGTGGGAGACCGATCCGGTGGTCCAGAGGACCGCGCCGATCACCGCGAAGGGCACGGAGCCGCCCGCGAGTCCGACGAGCAGCGGCCAGTCGCGTTCCTCGACGCAGCTCTCGTCGTGGACGAAGGAGCTGGTGAGGAGCGCGGGGCAGGGACTGCTGCCGTCCTCGGGCCCGTACGGGGTGAGGAGGAGCACCCCGAGCCAGACCCAGCCGAGGGCGGCGACGGCGAGCAGCCCGAGCCCCCAGCCCTGGGTGCGGCGGGCGCGGGCGCGGAAGGCGTTGTCGTACGGAAGTGAACGCATGGCCGCAGAACCTACCCGGCGGCGGAGTCCGCGGCCCGGCGGCCCCAGGTGGTGCCCGCCAGCACGAGGAGCGCGCCCGCGAGGCCGAGGACGCCGGGGCGGTCACCGGCGACGGCGATGCCCAGGGCAGCGGCCCACAGCGGCTCGGTGCCGAGGAGCAGGCTGACCCGGGACGGGGAGGTGCGGCGGACCGCCCACATCTGCACGAAGAAGGCGAAGAGGGTGCAGAAGACGGAGAGGAAGAGCAGTCCGGCCCATTCGCGCGGGCCGAAGTCCAGGGCGACCGTCCAGGGTGCGGCGCCGGTGCCGGGGAAGGCCGCGATGACGGCGAAGACGGCGACGGCGGCGCCGAGCTGCACGGTGGTGAGGGAGAGCGAGTCGGCCGAGCGGACCGCCTTGATCCGGGACATGGCGAGCACGTGGACGGTACGGGCGAGCGCGGCGAGGAGCATGAGCAGGTCGCCGGTGGAGGGCGCGGTGAAGCCGCCGCCCTGGGTGAGGAGCACGACGCCGGTGACGGAGAGCGCGGCGGCGCCGAGGAAGGCGCGGGGCGGCCTGATCCGGGTCACGGCGGCTTCGGCGAGCGGGGTGAAGATCATGGTGAGGCTGATGATCAGGCCCGCGTTGGTGGCGGAGGTGTGGACGACTCCGTAGGTCTCCAGGAGGAAGATCCCGCCGAGGATCAGTCCCAGGGTGGCGGCGCCCCGCCACTGGGGCGCGGTGAGCGCCCGGAGCCTGCTCCATCCGGCGACGACCAGGACGGGCAGCACGACCGCGAACCGCAGCACGAGGACCGCGATGACGGTGTGGCTGGTGGTGATGCCCTTGGCGGAGAGGTAGCTGGCGCCCCAGACGACGGCGACGACCAGGACGGGCAGGTCGGTGAGCCAGGCCCGGCGCGGGGCGCCGAGCGGCAGGGGGGTGGCGAAGGAGGACGAAGCTGCCATCTCGGGCCGGTCTCCAACTCATCGGGAGGGGTGGAGACTTCTGCGGCTCGCACTCGGAGCGATCACAGTACCGGGGGCGGCGTGTGGTGACTACACCCTTCTGCCGCCCCCGGTCCGGGGCTGCCGGATCGTGATCGTCGGACGGCCGGGGACCCCCACCGGATGCCGGACGGCCGTCGACCGTCCGGCGTCCGGCATCCGGCATCGGCTCGAAAGCCGCCGCGCTCGCTTCAGAAGCTGCCGTACGAGGGGCGGCCCTCGCGTGCGTACGTGAGGAGGACGACGCCCGTGCTGGTGACGCTCGTCTCCGTGGTCCGGAAGGCGGTGGGGCGGACGCCGTCGGAGAAGAGGCGGCGGCCCGAGCCGAGGACCACCGGCAGGACGGCCAGGTGGAGGGTGTCGATGAGGTCGTGGTCGAGGAGGGTCCGGGCGAGTCCGGCGCTGCCGTGCATCTGGATCTCGCCGTCGGTGCGCTCCTTGAGGGCGGCGACCTCCGCGACGGCGTCGCCGCGCAGCAGGGTGGTGCCGGACCAGTCGGCGGAGTCGAGGGTCGTGGTGGCGACGTACTTGGGGAGGGCGTTGAGCTTGGCGGCGATCGGGTCGGCGGGGTCGGTGCGCCCCGGCCAGTACCCGGCGAAGATCTCGTAGGTGTGCCGCCCGAGGAGGAAGGCGGTCGGCCGGGCGAAGATCCCGGTGATGAACCGGCCGAAGTCCTCGTCGTCGTAGGGCACGGACCAGCCGCCGTGCGCGAAGCCGCCGCTGGCGTCCTCCTCCGGACCGCCGGGGGCCTGGTGCACGCCGTCGAGGGTGAGGAACTGGGTGAGGCTGAGCGTGGCCATGGTGGCGCCTTTCGAATCGGTCCCGTACTTCTCATCCCTTACGACCGGTGGAACCGGCGGAAGTCATCGGCGTCCGCCCCTCCGGCTCTCGTCCTCCCCCTCCGACCCTCGTCCGGCCCTCCAGCCTTCGTCCGTCCCCTCCAGTCTTCGGGTCGGCGTCCGATACCCGCCAGCGCTCCGGGGCCCGGAGGCATTTCATTGAACCCGCAACCACTTCTGGCTTTTTCTTCCACGGAGGTTTCGGGATGTCCACGATGAACGGAACGGCGGTCCTGGTGACGGGCGGCAGCAGGGGGATCGGCGCGGCCACCGCCGTCCGGCTGGCCCGGGAGGGCGCCGACGTCGCCTTCACCTACGTCCGGGACGAGGCGGGTGCCGAGAAGGTCGCCGCGCGGATCGAGGCGGCCGGTCGCCGGGCGCTGCCCCTGCGGGCGGACGCGGCCGACGCCGGGGACGCGGCGGGCGCGGTCGGCTGGGCGGTGGACGCGCTGGGCCGTCTCGACGTGCTGGTGAACAACGCGGGCGTCGGGGTCCTGGGCCCGCTGGAGTCCCTGTCGCTCGCGGACGTGGACCGGGTCCTCGCGGTGAACGTCCGGGCGGTCTTCCTCGCCTCGCAGGCGGCGGCCACGCATCTGCCCGAGGGCGGGCGGATCGTCACGGTCGGCAGTTGCATGGCCCTGCGGGTGCCGGGGCCGGGCGGGAGCCTGTACGCGATGAGCAAGGCGGCGCTGACCGGTCTGACGAAGGCGCTGGCGCGGGACCTCGGCGGGCGCGGCATCACCGCGAACCTGGTCCACCCGGGTCCGGTGGACACCGACATGAACCCGGCGGACGGACCGTACGCGGACGGCCAGCGGGCCCTGACGGCCCTCGGCCGCTTCGGCACCCCGGAGGAGGTGGCCGCGATGGTGGCGTTCCTGGCGGGGCCCGAGGGCCGGTACGTGACGGGCGCGGAGTTCTCGGTGGACGGGGGACACGCGGCCTGAGGCCGGATCGGGCCGAGGCGGGCCCGGTCTCGGGGTGGCCCCGGGGCCGGGCCTCGCCTCGGGACGGGGCCCGGCGGGTCAGCCCGGATGGGCCGGGCCTCCCTCGCCCCGACCGACGACCGACGGCCAACGGCCAACGGCCAACGACCCACGTCGGAGCCGGGGCTCCCCCACCCGGACCGACAACCTACGACCGGCGACCGGCATCGGAGCCGGGCCCCGGAAGAAGGGAGGAAGGTCAGCCGCCCAGTTCCCGGTGGCGGGCGACGAGCCGGGCCGTACCGGCGTCGGTGAGGGAGCCGAAGAGGCGGAGGCGCGAGATGCCGCCGTCCGGGTAGATGTCGACGCGGACGCGCGAGCCGACCGCAGGGACGTCGAGGACGAAGCGGTGGTTGGTGTCGGGCTGGAGGCGGGTCCGGGGCAGGATCTCCGTCCAGTCCTCGGAGTCCCGGGCCGCGACCGAGAGCGCGGCCCAGCCGGCGCTGTTGCCCTTGAGGTAGGCGGTGTCGATCTCGACGGCGCGGATCTCGGACTCGGCGGCGAGCTGGTAGCGGATCCAGTCGTTGCCCTTGTCGCGGCGGCGGCGGGTCTCCCAGCCGTCGTCCATCTTGCGGGAGCGGCCGGGCTGGATGGTGTTGGTCGCCGGGGAGTAGAAGCGGTCGGAGGCGTCCTCGACCTGGCCGCCGTTCTCCAGGGCCGCGAGGTCGAAGGTGCCGAGGACGCCGAGCCAGACCGGGTCGGGGACGACTTCGCCGTACACACGGAGGCGGGCGATGCCGCCGTCGGGGTGCTGGTTGACGCGCAGGTGGGTGAAGCGCCGTGCGGCGTCGACGGCGAAGCCGTTGGCCGCGTGGCCGCCGACGGCGGTGCGGGGGACGAGGGTCGTCCACTCGACGTCGTCGGCGAGGAGTTCCTCGGGGGACGGCGAGCCGGGCAGCGAGGTGGCTTCGACGGAGACGGCCTGCGGGTAGTTGCCCCGGAAGTGGGCGGTGTCGACGAGGACGCCCCGGACGATCCCGGGGGCGCCGAGCCGGACGAGGGCCCAGTCGTGGTCGTCGTCGGCGGGGTGCGGCTCCACGGCGGAGACGCCCCGGCGGCGACGGGTCTCCCAGCCGTCCATGATCTTGCCCTTGTGGCCGAAGTGTTCGGGGTCGAACTCGGCGGCCCCGGGCTTCAGCAGGTTCTCGCGCTCGGCGAAGAACTCGTCGTTGGCGGCCACCACGCCCGCGCCGAGGCGGCGGTCGGCGAGGTCGGCGTACCGGGTGAAGGGGAAGTCGGCGGTGCGGTAGTCGGCG
Source organism: Streptomyces sp. NPDC059247 (assembly GCF_042754005.1). Classification (NCBI taxonomy): domain Bacteria; kingdom Bacillati; phylum Actinomycetota; class Actinomycetes; order Kitasatosporales; family Streptomycetaceae; genus Streptomyces; species Streptomyces sp. NPDC059247. Next base: position 122,233 of record NZ_JBHYZW010000001.1, on the reverse strand, counting down.
TAGGGGTCGCCGCCGCCGTAGGGGCTTGCGTCACCGGTGAAGGCGGGTATCGCGGACACGTCAGGTGGTCCTTTCGAGGAGGCGGCCGGTGGGCTCGGCGAGGGTGCCGCGGTGGGCGATCCGCTCGCCGCGCAGCCAGGTGGAGGTGACGACGCCGCTGAGGGACCTGCCCGCGTAGGCGGTGACGCGGTTGCGGTGCTGGAGTCCGGCGGGGTCGACGGTGAAGGTGGCGTCCGGGTCGAGGACGGCGAAGTCGGCGTCGCGTCCGGGCACTATGCCGCCCTTGCGGTGGAGTCCGGCGAGCCGGGCGGGGCCCTCGGACATCCAGCGCGCGATGTCCTCCAGGGTGTGGCCCCGGCGGCGGGCCTCGGTCCAGATGGCGGGCAGGCCGAGCTGGAGGGAGGAGATGCCGCCCCACGCGGACGCGAAGTCGGGCGTCTTCAGGTCGGCGGTGGAGGGCGAGTGGTCGGAGACGACGCAGTCGATCGTGCCGTCCGCGAGGCCCTGCCAGAGCGCGTCCTGGTTGGCGGCCTCGCGGATGGGCGGGCAGCACTTGAACTCGGTCGCGCCGTCCGGTACCTCCTCGGCGGTGAGGGTGAGGAAGTGAGGGCAGGACTCGACGGTGATCTTGACGCCCTCGGCCTTGGCGGCGGCGATCAGCGGCAGCGCGTCGGCGGAGGAGAGGTGCAGGACGTGGACGCGGGCGTCCAGCCTGCGGGCCTGGTCGACCAGGTTCCCTATCGCGGTGTTCTCGGCGTCCCGGGGCCGCGAGGCGAGGAAGTCGGCGTAGGCGGGACCGGGCCGCTGGGGCGCGGCGGCGAGGTGGTGCGGGTCCTCGGCGTGCACGATCATCAGGCCGCCGAAGCCGGAGACCTCGGCGAGCGAGGTGGCGAGGCGCTCCTGGTCGAGTTCGGGGAACTCCTCCACGCCGGAGGGCGAGAGGAAGCACTTGAAGCCGAAGACCCCGGCGTCGTGCAGCGGGCGCAGGTCCTTGACGTTGTCGGGCAGGGCGCCGCCCCAGAAGCCGACGTCGACGTGGGCCTTGGCGCGGGCGACCTCCCGCTTGACGCGCAGGTTGGCGACGGTGGTCGTGGGCGGCAGCGAGTTGAGGGGCATGTCGAGCAGGGTGGTGATGCCGCCCGCGGCGGCGGCGCGGGTGGCCGTCCAGAAGCCTTCCCACTCGGTGCGGCCGGGGTCGTTCACATGCACGTGGGTGTCGACGAGACCGGGCAGGACCACGTCGTCGCCGACGTCTTCCAGCCGGGCGCCGGGGGGCGTCTCGGCGTCGTACGGCAGCACAGCCGCGATCGTCCCTCCGGAGACGGCGATCGACGCCGGGCGCGTCCCCTCGGGAGTGATGACGCGTGTCGAGCGCAGGACCAGGTCGACGTCCACCCGTACCCCTTCTTCCAGTGCTTCGGCGGAATCCGCCACCAGGGAATTCAACGAACTGTTGAAGGAGTCTTCACTTACCGACGACATGCCGTCAAGGGCACGCCTCCACCGCCGGGCCCACCGGGACCCCGCTTGGGCGTTTCCACGAAGTGGAATGTAAATTTCGTAAAGTAGAACGTAGCTCCGCACATGCGGGACCGCCCCGGACCGCCCCGGACCGTCGGCCACACCGGACAAACACCCCTTGACCGGCGCGGACGCCGACCCCGGGACCGTGTGCCCCGGCCGGGGGCGCCCGGTAGGCTGCTGCCTTGCCCGCCTGCCCCGAAAGGACCGTTGACGTGCCGACGTCCAGCGCCAGCACCACCGACGCCGCCAAGCCCGCCGCGAGCGGGGGCGTCCAGTCCCTTGAGCGTGCCTTCGACCTTCTGGAGCGGATGGCCGACGCCGGTGGCGAGGTCGGGCTGAGCGAGCTCTCCGTCAGCAGCGGGCTGCCGCTGCCCACCATCCACCGGCTGATGCGCACCCTGGTCGCCTGCGGCTATGTGCGCCAGCAGCCCAACCGGCGGTACGCGCTCGGCCCCCGGCTCATCCGGCTCGGCGAGTCCGCCTCCCGCCTCCTCGGGACCTGGGCCCGCCCCTATCTGGCGCGGCTCGTCGAGGAGACCGGCGAGACGGCCAACATGGCGCTGCTCGACGGGGACGAGATCGTGTACGTGGCGCAGGTGCCGTCCAAGCACTCCATGCGCATGTTCACCGAGGTCGGCCGACGGGTGCTGCCGCACTCGACCGGCGTCGGCAAGGCGCTGCTCGCGCACACCCCGGCGGAGGAGGTCCGCGCGCTGCTGGCCCGTACCGGTATGCCCGCCGCGACGGAGAAGACCATCACCACGCCGGACGGCTTCCTGGACGCGCTCGTCGTGGTCCGCGAGACCGGCTACGCGGTCGACGACAACGAGCAGGAGATAGGGGTCCGCTGCCTCGCGGTGCCGGTGCCGGACTCCCCCACCGCGGCGGCCATCTCGATCTCGGGCCCGGCGGGCCGGGTGACCGAGGAGGCCACGGAGAAGATCGTCCCGATCCTCCAGCAGGTCGCCCGCGAGCTGTCGGCGGCCCTGGCGAACACCTCGGGCGGCACGGGAGCCTGACACGCCGGTACGGCTCCGAACCGCACCGCCCCGGCCCGAGACGGCCCCGCACCTCCCCGAACCGCCCGGGACTCCCCGACCGAAGGCCCGACGCCCGGCCGGGTCCGGCGCGGGGCGCGCACGGCTCGGGCGGGCGAACGACGCGATCCCCGACCGGTGCGACCGAGTGACCGGCATCAGGCGTTGACCGGTATCGGGCGGTGACGGGTACGGGGATCGGGCGGCGAGGGCTGTCAGGCCGTGACGGGTTCGGTCAGGCGGCCGTCCTGGACGGTCACCACGCGGTCCGCGCGGGCGAGGTGCGTACGGTCGTGGGTGACGAGCACGGTCGCCGTGCCGCGCTCCCCCGTCAGGCCCGCGAGCAGTTCCACCACCGCCTCGCCGCGCTCGTGGTCGAGCGCGCTGGTCGGTTCGTCGACGAGGAGCACCGAGGGCTCGTTCATCAGGGCCCGCGCGATGTTGACGCGCTGCCGCTGGCCGCCGGACAGCTGGTGCGGACGGCGGCCCGCGAGATCGGCGAGACCCACCGCGTCCAGCAGTCCGAGGGCCCGGCTCCGCGCCTCCTTGGGCGAGCGGCCGGACAGATGGGCCATGACCTGGAGCTGTTCGACCGCCGTCAGGGAGGGCAGCAGATTGGGCTGCTGGAAGACGATCCCGATCCGCTCCCGCCGCAGCGCCGCCCGCCCGGCGGCGTCCAGCGTCGCCGTGTCCGTACCGGCGACCTCGACCCGGCCCCGGTCCGGGGTCACCAGGGTGGCGGCGACGGCGAGCAGGCTGGACTTGCCGGAGCCGGAGGGTCCGACGACGGCCGTGAGCGTCCCGGCGGGGACGTCGAGGGAGACGGCGTCGAGGGCGGTCAGCCGCCCGTCGCCGTCGGGGTAGGTGAGGGTGACGGCGTCGAGGACGAGGCTCATCGGGCGCTCCCGAGGGCGGTGAGGGGGTCGACGGCGGTGATCCGCCGGATGGACAGGGCGGCGCCGAGGACGCCGAGCAGCACGAGCACGGCGGCGGGCCCGAGGACGGTGAGCGGTTCGAGGACGAACGGCACGTTCCCGCCGCTGACCAGCGCGCCGATGCCGACGGCGAGCGCGGTGCCGAGGAGCGTCCCGGCGGTCAGCATGAGGACGGCCTGCCCGAGGGCGTCCCTGAGGAGGTACGGGGTGGAGGCCCCGAGCGCCTTGAGGACGGCGACGTCGCCGCTGCGCTGGATGGTCCAGACGGTGAAGAAGGCCCCTATGACCAGCGCGGAGATGGCGAAGAGGAAGCCGCGCATGAGCTGGAGCGAGCCGTTCTCGGCCTGGTAGGAGCCGATGGCGGTGAGGGCTCCGTCGAGGGTCCGCGCCTCGGTGCCGAGGTCCTTGTCCCCGGCCGCCCAGTCGGTCCCGGCGGTCCCGCCGAGTGCGACGACGGTGGCCTGCTCCTCCGGGCCCGTACCGCTGTGGCCGAACTTCTGCCAGTCGTCGAGGGACGTCCAGACGACCGGGGTGTGGCTGTACGAGGCGTCGCCCGCGACGGCCGCGACGGTCAGCTCCAGGGGGCCGAGCCGGACGGCGTCGCCCGCCGAGACGCCCAGTTCCTCGGCTGCCGACAGGGACAGGACGGCCTTGCCGGGGCCCACGGTGCCGGGCGCGAGTCCCGCTCCCGGCTCGGAGCCGAAGGCGGAGACGGCGGCGGTGCGGTCCCCGGCGGCGGCGTTGAGCGTACGGATGCCGAGGGGCGCGGCGGAGGTCACTCCGGGCCGCTCCGCCCACGCCCGCCACTGCCGCTCGGTCACCGTCGAGTTGGTGAACGAGGCGGACTGCCCGGACGGCGGCGCGGCGAAGGCGAGCCGGTCGGCGGGCAGGCCGGTGATCGCGGAGATGTTCTCCCGCGCGAGCCCGGCGGTCAGCCCCGACAGCAATCCGACGAGCAGGGTGATCAGCACGATCACCGTGCCCATGAGGGCGAATCGCCCCTTGGCGAACCTGAGGTCTCTCCATGCCACGAACATGCTCACCAGGGTGGTCCCGGAGGTGCGGCGGGGGCATCGCGCCCCGGATGGCTCCGCGATCAAACTTTTGGTTGAGCCCGGATTGTCCGGCCCCGCCTACGCTGGGGGGACCATGCATCCGCGTTCCCTCACCCCCGCCCCGTTCGTCCTGCGGCTCTGCCTGCATCTGCTGATGGCGGGCCTTCTCGTGCTGGCCGCGGTCCGCGCGCAATCGGCGGCGGGGACGGTGGCGGCGGCGGTGACGGGGGCGGTCTACGCGGCCGGTTCGCACCTCGGGCCGGTACGGACCTCGCAGCGGGCGGCGGCCGGGTGGCTGGCGGTCCTGGGCGCGTCCTGGCTGGTCATGCTCTGGCTGACGCCGGAGGCGCTCTGGGTGGCGTTCCCGCTGTACTTCCTCCAGCTGCACCTGCTGCCCGCGCGCTGGTCGCTGCCCTCGGTGGCGCTGACGGCGGGCGCGGCGATCCTCTCGTACGTGGGGCACGGCGCCCCGCTCAATCCGGGCGTGTTCATCGGGCCGCTGCTGGGCGGGGCGGTCGCGGTGGCGACGGTCCTCGGCTACCAGGCGCTGTACCGGGAGAGCGAGCGGCGGCGGCGGCTCATCGAGGAGCTGCTGGCGACCCGGGCGGAGCTGGCCTCGGCGGAGCGGCACGCGGGGACGCTCGCCGAGCGGGAGCGGCTGGCCCGGGAGATCCACGACACGCTGGCGCAGGGCCTCTCCTCGATCCAGCTGCTGCTGCGCGCGGCGGAGCGGACGCTGCCGCCCGGTTCCCCGGCGGCGGGGCACATCGAGCGGGCGCGGCGGGCGGCGCAGGACAATCTGGCGGAGGCCCGGCGCTTCGTCCGCGCGCTGTCGCCGCCGGACCTGGAGCACGGCTCCCTGGCGGCGGCCCTCGAACGATTGTGCGACGGGGTGGGGCCGTACGGGACGGACTGGGGGGCGGACGGGACGGAAGCGCTCCCGGGGCCGTACGGGACGGGCGCGGGGCCCTCGGCGCGGACGGCGGACGCTTCGGCCTCGGGCGCCTCGCCCGGCTCCGGGCCCGGTCCCGGCCCGGGTCCCGCCTCCGGGGCCGGTCCGGCCGCCGGGCCCCGGGTCCGGTTCTCGGTGAGCGGTACGCCCGTCGAGCTGCCCACGCCCTACGAGGTGGCGCTGCTGCGGATCGCGCAGTCGGCGCTCGGGAACACCGTGCGGCACGCCGCCGCCTCACGGGCCGAGATCACCCTGTCGTTCATGGACTCCTCCGTGACCCTGGACGTGGTCGACGACGGCGTGGGCTTCGACCCGGGGGCCGTGCGCCCCTCGTCCGACGGGGGGTTCGGGCTCCCGGCGATGCGGTCGCGCGCGGAGTCCCTCGGCGGCGCGTTCACCGTCGAGTCGGCGCCCGGCCAGGGCACGGCCGTCGCCGTCTCCCTCCCCCTTCCCGCTGGAGCACTCGTATGACCATCCGTCTTCTTCTCGCCGACGACCATCCGGTGGTACGGGCCGGGCTGCGCGCGGTCCTCGACACGGAGCCGGACTTCGCGGTCGTCGGCGAGGCGGCGACCGCCGAGCGCGCGGTGGAGCTGGCCGCCGCCGGGGGCGTGGACGTGGTCCTGATGGACCTGCAGTTCGGCGCGGGGATGCACGGTTCGGAGGCGACCGCGGCGATCACCGCGGTGCCGGGCGGGCCGAAGGTGCTGGTGCTCACGACGTACGACACGGACGCGGACATCCTGGCGGCGGTGGAGGCGGGCGCCTCGGGCTACCTCCTGAAGGACGCGCCGCCGGAGGAGCTGGCGGCGGCGGTGCGGACGGCGGCGGCCGGGCAGTCGGCGCTGGCCCCGGCGGTGGCGCACCGGCTGATGGACCGGATGCGGACCCCGGCGGAGGCGCTGACCAAGCGGGAGCTGGAGGTGCTCCAACTGGTCGGCGAGGGGCTGTCGAACCAGCAGATCAGCAAGGCGCTGTTCCTGAGCCAGGCGACGGTGAAGTCGCATCTGGTGCATGTGTTCGCGAAGCTGGGCGTGGACTCCCGGACGGCGGCGGTGGCGGCGGCGACGGCACGGCGGCTGATCAGACGGTAGGGCGCGGCACGGGGCCGCTCCGGGCCCCTGCGGGACGGGCCTCAGGTCCCGGCTCGGCCCGTCGGGCCGGTCGGGGGCGGGCCGAAGAGCTCCACCGCCCGGCGGACCCCCGCGAGGCCCCCGGCGAGGGCGCTGACGGAGCCGACGGAACCGGCGACGAGCAGCAGGGAGCGGCGCAGCCGCCGTACCTCGGGGGCGCCGCTGAGCGCCATCGCGTCGAGCGCGGCGAGTTCCTCTTCGGCGATGCCCCGGTCGGCGAACTCCAGCCGGTTGACGGCCAGTTCGCGGCGGAGCCGGGACACGGCGGACCGCAGTTCGGCCACCCTGGGGTCCACGCCCTCGCCGGTCACTCGCCTCTTCTGCCCCACGCTTCGCAACATGGTTCTCCCCCTCGCGCCGTTCCGTGCGCGGAACTCACCGCCCGAACTGTCCGGGCGCCCCGGACGAGCCCCTCGGACAACGGTCGGGCACCGGGGGGCGCGGGGGCCAGTTAACTCCTTCGCGCGCCCGGCGCACCACCCTCCGCGGGGGTGATTCGGGCGGGGGCCGCGTTCTGCCTGATGAGGTATGCAGTTCCCATGAGAACCACGACAACCACGCATGACCGAACGGCTGGACGAGCCCCCGTGGTCGCGGGTCTGCTGCTCGCCGCCGGGGGCGGGCGGCGGCTCGGCGGGCGGCCGAAGGCCCTCCTTCCGCACCGGGGCCGACCGCTGGTGGAGCACGCGGCGGGGGCGCTGCGGGCGGCGGGCTGCGAGGTGGTCCATGTGGTCCTGGGCGCCTCCGCCGGGGCCGTACGGGAGCGGGCGGAGCTGCCGGGGTGCGTGCTCGTGGACAACCCGGAGTGGGCCGAGGGCATGGGTTCCTCGCTGCGGGCGGGGCTCGCCTCGCTGGCGGCCGATCCGCGCGGGGTGGACGCGGCGCTCGTGCTCCTGGTCGACCAGCCGGGGATCGGGGCGGCGGCGGTGGCCCGGGTCCTCGGGGCGTACGCGGGGCGGGGGACGCTGGCGGCGGCCTCGTACGACGGGGTGCGGGGGCATCCGGTGCTGTTCGGGGCGGAGCACTGGGCCGGGATCGCCGAGCGCGCGGTGGGCGACCGGGGGGCGCGGGACTATCTGGCGGCGCACCGGGACGAGATCGCCCGGGTGGACTGTTCGGGGGTGGCCGAGCCGTACGACATCGACACGGAGGCGGACCTGGCGCACCTGGAGTGAGCGGCCCGGCACCGCGCGCCACGTTGTGTCGATCCTGAGAATCTCGACATCAACAAACGATTGAACTTCCACCATGAGGAAACTAGTATCCACTGATCAGAAGCGCCTGCCGGTCCGGGAGGCGCTCGCGGCCGTATCCCGGCGCCGGTGGCACTCCGTGCCATCCCGTGACGCCCGACGGCCGCCAGGCACCGCCCGTGAAGTCCGCTGAAGGAAGTGACAGTTCATGTCCGCACCAGCGCCGTCCCCCCTGGCCGTCGTCGATGCCGAGCCCCTGCCGCGTCAGGAAGAGGTGCTCACCGAGGCCGCCCTGGCCTTCGTCGCCGAACTGCACCGGCGGTTCACCCCGCGCCGGAACGAGCTGCTCGCCCGCCGGGCCGAGCGCCGCGCCGAGATCGCCCGCACGTCCACCCTGGACTTCCTGCCGGAGACCGCCGCGATCCGCGCCGACGACTCCTGGAAGGTCGCACCGGCCCCGGCCGCCCTGAACGACCGCCGGGTCGAGATCACCGGCCCGACCGACCGCAAGATGACGATCAACGCGCTCAACTCCGGCGCCCGCGTCTGGCTCGCCGACTTCGAGGACGCCTCGGCGCCGACCTGGGAGAACGTGGTCCTGGGCCAGCTCAACCTGATCGACGCGTACACCCGGAAGATCGACTTCACGGACCCCCGCTCGGGCAGGTCGTACGCCCTCAGGCCCGCCGGGGAGCTGGCCACGGTCGTCATGCGGCCACGCGGCTGGCACCTGGACGAGCGCCACCTCGTCCTCGACTGGAGCCCGGTGCCCGGCGCGCTCGTCGACTTCGGCCTGTACTTCTTCCACAACGCCCGGCGGCTGGTGGACCTCGGCAAGGGCCCGTACTTCTACCTGCCGAAGACGGAGTCGCACCTGGAGGCCCGCCTCTGGAACGAGATCTTCGTCTTCGCCCAGGACCACGTCGGCCTCCCGCAGGGCACCGTCCGCGCCACGGTCCTCATCGAGACCATCACGGCCGCGTACGAGATGGAGGAGATCCTCTACGAACTCCGCGACCACGCGGCGGGGCTGAACGCGGGCCGCTGGGACTACCTCTTCTCCATCGTCAAGAACTTCCGTGACGGCGGTGCCAAGTTCGTCCTGCCGGACCGCAACGCGGTCACGATGACGGCGCCGTTCATGCGCGCGTACACCGAACTCCTCGTCCGCACCTGCCACAAGCGCGGCGCGCACGCGATCGGCGGCATGGCCGCCTTCATCCCGTCCCGCCGGGACGCCGAGGTCAACAAGGTCGCCTTCGAGAAGGTCAAGGCCGACAAGGACCGCGAGGCGGGCGACGGCTTCGACGGCTCCTGGGTCGCCCACCCCGACCTGGTCCCGATCGCCATGGCCTCCTTCGACGCGGTGCTCGGCGAGAAGCCGAACCAGAAGGACCGGCTCCGCGAGGACGTGTCCGTCGCCGCGGGCGACCTCATCGCCATCGACTCCCTCGACGCGAGGCCCACCTACGACGGTCTGCGCAACGCCGTCCAGGTCGGCGTCCGTTACATCGAGGCGTGGCTGCGCGGTCTCGGCGCGGTCGCCATCTTCAACCTGATGGAGGACGCGGCCACCGCCGAGATCTCGCGCTCGCAGATCTGGCAGTGGATCAACGCGGGCGTCGTCTTCGAGAACGGCGAGCCCGCCACCCCGGAGCTGGCCCGCCGGGTCGCCGCCGAGGAACTCGCCGCGATCCGCGCGGAGATCGGCGAGGAGGCCTTCGCGGCGGGCCGGTGGCAGCAGGCCCACGACCTGCTGCTGCGCGTCTCGCTCGACACGGACTACGTGGACTTCCTGACGCTGCCCGCGTACGAGCAACTGGTCGGCTGACCCGTACCCGTACACGTATCGGTACGGCCGACCGGTCGGCCACGGCCTCTCGGCGCGACGGCCCCGCCCCCGGCGAACGCACGGTTCCGGGGCGGGGCCGTCGCGCGTGCACCAGTACGCGGGGCTCAGGGCGGGGTCAGACCCAAGGGTCCGAGGACGCGCGCGGTCTCGTGCGGGTCCGCCGCCGCCATCGCCCGCAGCAGCGCCGCCGAACCGCCCGGCCAGTCGGCCGCCGCCGTGTCGAAGGCGGTACGGCGGGACTCCAGCGGCCCCTTCTTCGCCGGGAGCCGGTCCAGGACGAACAGCGCCCGCGCCGAGGTCCGCACCCGGAGCGGGTCGTCGGGCTCGTCGCGCGCCCGCAGGGCCCGGTGGACGTACGCGCCGATCACGGGGTCGGAGACGGCGTCCCGCAAGGCGTCCGGCGGGACGTTCCGGGTGTCCAGGACGCCGAACAGACCACGGACCGCGGCGGCTCCGGAGGTTCCGGCGTGGACCGTGCCGAGGGCGCCGAGCAGCGCCGCCCAGGCGTCGGCGGTGTCCCCGCGCGCGTGCGGCCAGTCCGCGAGCACCCGTGCGGCGACGCAGCCGGGCCAGCCCGTGGCGGCGGCCACCACGGCGGGCGCGGACCAGGTCCTCACCTCGGCGGCATCCGGGGCGGCCACTCCCCGCACCCTCAGCAGATAGCGCACGGCGCCCGCACCGCGCGGAGTGAGCCCGAAGGCGTCCCCGGCGCGGAAGACGAGGCCGGTGGCGGCGAGCCGGTCGAGGACCCGGGCGAGATCACGGGCGGGCCGCTCCAGCCGGGTCCGGTCCGCCTCGGTCGGCCCGACGGCGCCGAGGAGCCGCGCCAGTTCCGGCAGCGGCGGGAGCTCGTACGCGCCCGGCGCCCCCTCCGGCACGGGGACGGGCAGGTCCTCCAGATCGGGATCGACCGTCCAGTCCTCGTACTCGGCGGCCTTGCGGGCGACGGACTCCGCCGCGCAGCCCCGCCGGTAGACCACGTACAGCAGATGCGGCGCCTCGCCTCCGTAGGGCTCGAACTCCTCCTCGGACAGCTCCTCGACGGCGCCGACGAGGGCGTCGGCGTCCGCCTCGACCGGCCCGGACTCGATCGCGGGCGGCGGGGGCGCGGGGACGGCGGGATCGCCGTGGTCGTCGAGGTGCTCGTCGAGCAGCACATCGGCCAGGACGAGGTGCGGGAAGTCGTCGGGTCCCGGCGCGAAGCGCGCGTACGGCCCGGAGAGCTGCTCCGCGAGCCCGGCGGCGGTCCACCGGTCCAGGAGCCCGCCCGCCACCCGCCCGATGCCGGTGGCGACGGCGTGGTCGGTGAGCAGCGGACCGGCGGCGGGCGGGGTCTCGGCGTCCCTCACGTACGCGCGGGTGAGCGCCTCCGAGAGGAGGATGTCCGCGAGGGCCGTCCGCCCCATGAGGTCGGCGCGGTGCACGCCGTCGGGGAGCGGGGCGCCGTCGAGCGCGGCGAGTCTGCGCCGGACGTCCTCGGGGTCGCGGAGGTCGGCGCCGCAGGTGCGGAGCAGGGAGGCGTACCAGCGGTGCCAGGTGAGGTTGCCGGGGTCGGTCATGGCCCGTTCGAAGTCGGCGGCGGACTCCCGGAGCACGGCGGCGACCGGCTCGCCCGTGCCGTCGAACCGGGCGGCGAGCCGGGTGAGGACGGCGAGGTAGGCGGCGAGGTCGCCGGGCGGGGCGTACACGAACGTCGGGAGGTCCTCCACGAGCAGCTGCCGCACCAGAGCGGGCGTCGGCTCGGGGACCCCGCTCCCCCGGTCGGCGCCCCGGAGAGCGAGCAGTCCGAGGACCGCCTCGGCGGCTCGGGTGAAGACGGGATCGCGGTGCTCGGCGGTTCCGTCGAGGAAACTGTCGAGCCCCAGGTTGGTGAGAACGGTCTCGGCCACGCTTCCCAGAGTAGTTCGAAGGGGGACGGATCGGACGCAGGGCGTCCTGGGCGGCGGGGCGGCGACCGCCCGTCTCAGGCGTCCGGGAGCCGTCTGCGGAGGGCGCGGACGACCTGCGCCATGTGCTGGACGTGTCCGACGCGGAGCCAGATCCCGGGACCGCCGGTGCCGGTGCCGGTGGTACGGGAGGACGGGCGCGTGCGCCCGGCGCCGGGCGGGGCGGGGGATTCCGCGCCGGGCGGGGCGGCGGGTCCCGTACGGGGCGCCCCCGAGGGCCCGGTGGGGGGCGCGGTGCCGGGTGCCGTAGGGGGCGCGGCGGCGAGGACCGTACGGGATGCGTCGCCGGGTCCCATACGCGCGTCGCCGGAGTCCGTACGGGATGCGGTGCCGGGTCCCGTAGGGGTCGGGGCGGCGGGGTCCGGGGAGGGCGGGCCGGATCCCGCGACGGGGGCTCCGGTGGGGTCCTCCTCGCCGAACGCCTCGCCGCAGGGGTCGGCGCGGCCCGTACCGCACGGACCGGGCCCTCTCCCGGCGTTCGCTCCCCGCGCTCCGGACGCGCAGGCCAGGAGCCAGCGTTCGCCCCGGCTGAACTGTCCGCCCCGGAAGCCCTCCGCGCAGACGATCTCCCGGGCCGAGGCGCGGACCGCGTCCGCGTGGTCCGGTCCCCGGGTCGGCACCCGGGCCAGGACGAAGGTGCGTTCCATCGTGTAGCGCACGGTCCCCCACGGGGCGCCGCCGTCCGCCTTCAGGGGCCGGTCGGCGCTGCCCGCGTGGTCGGCGCCGTAGTCGCCGTACACCACGCGGACGTCCGGGCGTTCGGGCCCGTCCACGACCATGTGCCAGAGGTCCCAGTCGAACCGGTGGGCCTCCGCCAGGGGAGCCCCGTACGCCCCGGGGTACGCGCGCGGGAAGGACCCGGCGAGCAGGACGACGGTCCGCCAGGGGTGGAGCGGGACGAGGAGGTCCAGGGCCCGCAGCGCCCACTTCTCCGCCGGGTGGTGCTCGTCGACGACGGAGCGCAGGTCGAGGAGCAGGTCCACCGGGCAGTGCGCGAAGGCGACGCGCCGCAGGAGGCGCCGGACCCCGTCCCGGAGGGCCTCGCCGGGCGGGGCCGTCAGGGGGACGCGCACGCCGAGGCCGTCGCCGTTCCCGAGGGCGGTCTCGGCGGTGGCGGTCTGCTGCCGGGCGGGACGCTCGACGCCCGTCACCGGCCGGAGCGGGCTGCCGGGGCGTCCGTACCGGAGGAGCTCTCCGGCCGGAAGGCCCGTCCCGCCCTCGGCGTGGAAGGCGTCGACCCAGGCGGGACGCCCGCGCTGGACGGCCTCGATGCGGTCCAGAGTGGTCCTCAGGTGGTCGGCGAGACGGCCGGGGTGAGGGCCGGAGTCAGGGCGGGAGTCAGGGGCTGGCCGGGGGGTGGGGTCGGGGTCGGGCTCGGGGTGGGGCCAAGGGGCCGCCCGGGGATGGCGCGGCCGGGCGCTCCGGGCGCGGCTCCCGCCGCCCGGGGGCGGCACCGTCCAGAGGGGCGTCACGCACGCGCGCGCCCGGGTCGGCAGGAGGGCGTACGCGTCGAGCGCGCTCGGCCGCGCGGGCAGCGCGGGCACGTAGAGCGGCGGCTCGGCGGGCCCCGCCGCCGGGCGCCCGTCGTCCGCCTCCGCCGACGGGTGGTCTGGCGGGTCCTCGCGGTGCCTCCTCGGCGATCCGGACATCGGCTCGGACATCGGCGCCCCCCAGCGGCCGTCGCATCCCCTGTTCGCAGGGTGCGGGGCGGCGGTCCGGAGCGAAAGGGCGCATTTCCGGCCAGTCGCGCCCTCCGGTCAGCGCACGACGACCGTCCTCGGCGCCGAGAAGTCGCCCCAGGTGCCGTCGGGGAGCTGGGCGCGGAGGGTGAGGGTGTAGCGGGTGCCCGGGGGGTCCTGGACCGGGAAGGTGTAGGTGGCGCGGCCGGGGGGCGGGGCGTTGCCCCAGACGATCGTGGTGGCGAAGCGGCCGTCGAGGTCCAGTTGGTGGTGGGTCACGGGAGCGCCGGTGACGGGCGGCAGCCAGGTGACGGTGATCTCGCCCCGGGCCGCCGTGACGACGAGGTCGGCGGGGGCGGTGTTCGCGGGGGCGCCGGGCGAGGCGGCCGTGGTGAGGTCCACGGGGGCGCTGTCCTGGGAGGAGTTCTCGGCCGCGTCGCGGGCGCGGACCGTGAACGCGTAGGCGGTGCCGGGCCGGAGCCCGGTGACATGGGCGGTGGTGGCGGTGCCCGGCACGGTGTGGATGCGGGTGTCGGCCTGGTAGACGTCGTAGGCGGTGACCTTCGTGTCGTCCTTCGCCGGGCGCCAGTGGAGGGTGGCGGCGCGGCTGCCGTCGGGGGCGACCCGGAGCCCGGTCGGCGCGGTGGGAGCCGCGCGGTCCTCGGCGGCGGAGGGAAGGGTGGTGGCGGTGACCGTGGCGCTGGGCCGCGAGACGTTGCCCGCCGCGTCGCGGGCGCGGACCGTGAAGCGGTGGGTGCTTGCGGGGGCGAGCCCGACGACATCGGTCATCAGGGTGGTGGCGGGCAGGTCCTTGACCTGGCGGCCCTCGCTGTAGACCGTGTAGCCGGTGACGGCCCGGTCGTCGGTGGCGGCGCTCCACATGACGTGGACGGTGCGCGAGCTGCCCGCCGTGGCGGTGACGCCGGTCGGGGCGGTGGGCGGTCCGGTGTCCTTGACCTCGGGAGCGGCGGCGGCGGAGCAGCCCATAAGAGCAAGGCTGAGCGCGAGGGTCGTCAACAGGCTTGTGGCGAACGGGCGTTGCACGGGCCGGCCTCCATCCTTCGGAATGGTCCAGACCTATATCGCACACCGGGGCCGACTCCGACAAGGGGGCGTCGGCGGGACGGGCGCGGGAGCGTTGTCAGTGGGGTGCGCTTCACTGGGAACATCACTCTCCGTAGTCGATCCAGGGGGAATCATGACGGACCGTACGATCTATGTGACGCACGTCGGAGTGCGGCGCCGGGGCTGGACCGACACGATGGTGCGGGATCTGCTCGGCACGCCCGATGTGCAGGGCCGCGACCCGCGCCGCTGGTCCCTCACACCGGTCCGGCTCTATCTCCTCGCCCGGGTCGAGACGGTGGAGCGGACCCCCGAGTTCGCCGGGAGCGCGGCCCTCGCCCCCGGACGGTCCGCCGCCGCGCTGGCCCATGCCGAGCGGCGCCGGGCCGCCGTGCTGGCCGCCGTCCGCGCGGAGCCCGTGGAGGTGCCCCGGCTGCCGGGGCCCGAGCTGGAGCGGCGGGCGGTGCGCCACCGGCGGCTCCTGACGGCCCGGAGCCCCGGACCTGACGGGGAGTCCGTACCGCCCGAGGTGTCCCGGGAGTCGCTCACGCGATGGCAGGTGAGCTATCTGCGGCAGGCGCTGTCACGGTACGAGGCCCTGCTCGACGGCCTGTACGGGGAGACCGGGCGCGGCGAGGCCGAACGGCTGCTCCGGAGGCGGCTGTACGAGGCCATCGCCGCCGCCTATCCCGCGCTGGCCCGGGAGTGCCGACGGCGGATCGCGGTGGAGGGGTGAGCGGCGGGGCGGGTACGGGGCCGCGGGCGGCCGGGCGGTGCTCGACGGCGGGGGTCACGGGGTCCGGAAGGCGCGGTGCGCGGGCCCTGACCGGTCATCGGAGCGGGACCGTACGGCCCGGCGCGCTCTCCCTCCGGGCGGGAGGCCATCGTGCCCCGTCCCCGCCGGACGCCGGAGCCCCGGGTCCGGCGGGGTGCGCGGGGCCCGGGGCGGGTGGGGGGAGGGCGGGTTCAGTGGAGGTGCGCCGCCTTCGGGGTGCGGGCGCCGGAGATCTCCTCGCCCGGTTCCATCGGCGCGGTGACCTCGTCGTCGTCCCGGCCCCCGCCCAGGTGGTTGAAGACCACGTTGAGCAGGACGGCGGCGACACAGCCGGTGGATATGCCGGAGTCCAGGATGATCTGGGCGGTCTCCGGGAAGGCGTGGTAGAAGTCCGGCTTGGTGATCGGGATGATGCCGACGGCCAGCGACACCGCGACGATGAGGACGTTGTTGTCCTTCTCCAGACCGGCCTTCACCAGGGTCTGGATGCCGCTGGCGGCGACCGAGCCGAAGAGGACGACGCCCGCGCCGCCGAGGACCGGCCGGGGGACGACCGATATCAGCGAGGCGGCGACCGGCGAGAGGCCCATCAGGACCAGGAAGCCGCCGCCGCAGGCGACGACGAAGCGGCTGCGGACGCGGGTCATGGCGACCAGGCCGATGTTCTGCGCGAAGGCGCTGCACATGAAGCCGTTGAAGAGGGGGCTGATCGCGGAGCCGAGGGTGTCGGCGCGCAGTCCCGCCGCGATGGTCTTCTCGTCGGCAGGGCGCTCGACGATCTCGCCGAGCGCCAGCATGTCGGCGGTCGACTCGGTCATGGAGACCAGCATCACCACGCACATGGAGATGATCGCGGCGAGGGCGAACTGGGGGGCGCCGAAGTGGAACGGCGTGGGGAAGCCGACGACGTCCGCCTCGATCACCGGGGAGAAGTCGGTGACGCCGAAGGGGATGGCGATCAGCGTGCCGATGACGAGGCCGACGAGGACGGCGATCTGCTTCAGGAAGCCCCGGGTGAAGCGGCGCAGCAGCAGGACGACGACCAGGGTGATGCCGGCCAGCGAGAGGAACGTGGTCGAACCGTAGTCGGCGGCCCTGGGATCGGGTCCCTGCGCCCAGCCGAACGCGACGGGGAGGAGGGAGACGCCGATGAGGGTGATCACGGTGCCGGTGACGACCGGGGGGAAGAACCGCACGAGCCGGGAGAACCAGGGGGCGGCGATGAAGCCGAGGACTCCGGCGACGATGACCGCGCCGAAGATCACGGGGAGGGCGTCGGCCTTGTCCCCGGTGGTGTCGACGATGGCGAGCATCGGCGCGACCCCGGCGAAGGTGACGCCGTTGACGAAGGGCAGCCGGGCGCCGATGTTCCAGACGCCGAGGGTCTGGAGGAAGGTGGCGAGGCCCGCGGTGAACAGGCTGGCGCCGGTCAGGAAGGTGAGTTCGGTGCCGGAGAGGCCGACGGCCGCTCCGACGATCAGGGGCGGTGCGACGACGCCCGCGTACATGGCGGCCACGTGCTGGAGGCCGCTGGTGAGCATCTTCAGTGGGGGCAGCTTCTCGTCGACCGGATGCGTCTCGTGGTCGTCGGGGGCGGAGCCTGCGTCTTGTGCATTGCGAACCTGGGGCTTTGCGGCCACGGCGGTTCCTCCGGTCGGGTACGCGTCGGCGGTGACGCGGGTGTCAGGGAGGTGGTGCGATGCGGTGCGGGGTGCACGAGGTGCGGCTCGGTGCGGGGGTGGTGCGGCGCGCGCGGAGGGGGTGCGGCGCGGGGTACGGGTGCCCGGTGGGGGGTGCGGGCGTGGCTCACCGTCCCGGGAGGTGCCGTACGACTTCTGCGTACGGCACCTCCCGGCCCGGCTGCCGCGGACCCCGATCGGGTCCGCGGCGACCGGCCGAGGGCCGTCCCCCTCGGCCGGACTCCGTGGGGAGGGTCAGCCCCGGGCCGCGATGCGGGCCAGGCGCTGCGCCTCCGTGCGCGCGTCGCGCGCGATGGTGTCCTCGTCGACGGTGAGCAGACGGTCGTTCTCGACGATCTGACGGCCGTTGACGAAGGAGGCGGTGACCGGGGCCGCCGCGCCGAAGACGATGGCGGTGACCGGGTCGGCGATCGTGGAGTGGCCGAGGCCGTCGATCTTCCAGAGGACGAAGTCGGCGAGCTTGCCCGCCTCCAGGGAGCCGATGCTGTCGGCCCGGCCGAGGACCTGGGCGCCGCCGTAGGTGCCCAGTCGCAGGGCCTGGCGGGCGTCGAGCGCGGCCTCGCGGTGGGCGCCGAGCCGGTTGATCAGGAGCGCGTTGCGCAGCTCGGTGTGGAGTTCGCCGGACTCGTTGGAGGCGGTGCCGTCGACGCCGAGGCCGACGGGGACGCCCGCCTTCAGCATGTCGGGGACGCGGGCGATGCCCGCGGCGAGCCGCGCGTTGGAGGAGGGGCAGTGGGCGACACCGGTCCCGGTGCGGGCGAAGGCGGCGATGTCGGAGTCGTTCATGTGGACGCAGTGCGCCATCCACACGTCCTCGCCGAGGAAGCCGGTGGACTCGAAGTAGTCCGTCGGGCCCATCCCGAACAGTTCGTGGCAGAACTTCTCCTCCTCCACGGTCTCCGAGCCGTGGGTGTGCATCCGTACGCCGAGGCGGCGGCCGAGCGCGGCGCCCTCGCGGAGGAGTTCGGTGGAGATGGAGAAGGGCGAGCAGGGGGCGACGGCGATCTGGGTCATCGCGTCGAAGGAGGCGTCGTGGTACCTCTTCACCGTCTCCTCGGTCGCGGCGAGCGCGCCCTCGGTCGTCTCGACGGCGAAGTCCGGCGGCAGGCCGCCGTCCTTCTCGCTGCGGTCCATGGAGCCCCGGGCGAGGGTGAAGCGGACGCCCATCTCGGAGGCGGCGCCGATGATGGCGCCCGACAGGTCACCGGAGCCCACCGGGTACACGTAATGGTGGTCCATGGCGGTGGTGACACCGCCGCGGGCCATCATCGCGAGCGAGCCCCGCGCGGCGGCGCGCACCATCGGTTCGTCGATCCGGGCCCAGGTGGGGTAGAGGGCGACGAGCCAGTCGAAGAGGTTGTGGTCGGTCGCGAGGCCCCGGGTGATCCACTGGTAGAAGTGGTGGTGGGTGTTGACCAGACCGGGTGTGACGAGGTGGCCGGTGGCGTCGATGCGCCGGACCACGTTCTCCAGGCCCTCGGGGGCCTTTCCGGCACCGATGGACTCGATCCTGTTGCCCGCGACGACGAGGTGGCCGGAGGCGTGTTCGGTGTCGTGCGCGTCGACGGTGGCGATCGCCGCGTTCTCGATGACGACGCGCTGGACTGCCGAAGGTGCTGCCATGGCGGTTGTTCCTTCGTTCCTCTGGGGTGGAGTGGGCACGGCAGGACCCTAGGAGGATTTGAGTGCCGGGGCCGCCTGGCGGCTCCGGGTGCCGAGATGGTGGAAGAACAGGTTGAGCAGGACGGCGACGAGCGCGCCGGCGCTGATGCCGGAGCCGAGGACCGTCTGCGCCCAGGCGGGGAAACCGGCGTAGAAGGTGGGGGCGGCGAGCGGGATGATGCCCGCGCCGAGCGCGACGGCCACCAGGATGATGTTGGAGCTGTCGTCGAGTCCGGCTTCCGACAGGGTGCGGATGCCGCTGACCGCGATCGAGCCGAAGAGGACGATGCCCGCGCCGCCGAGGACCGGCATGGGGACGGTGGAGACGACCGCGCCGAGGACGGGGAAGGCGCCGAGGACCAGGAGGGCGCCGCCCGCGACGGCGACCACGTACCGGGACCGTACCCGGGTCAGCGAGACGACGCCGACGTTCTGGGCGAAGGCCGAGGTCGGGAAGCCGCCGAAGACGGGTCCGAGCAGGGTGGCGATGCCGTCGGTGCGCAGTCCCCGGGTGATGGTCCGGCCGTCGCTGCGCCGGTCGCAGATCTCGCCGAGGGCGAGCATCCCCGCGCTGGACTCGGTCATGAGGACCAGCATGACGATGCAGAGGGAGAGGATCGCGGCGGGCTGGAACTCGGGGGCGCCGAAGGCGAAGGGGGTGGGCAGGGCGGCGACGGGTGCCTCGCGCAGGGCGCTGAAGTCGGCGAGGCCGAAGGGGATCGCGGCGAGGGTGCCGATGAAGAGGCCGAGGAGCAGGGCGATCTGTCTGACGAAGCCCTTGCCGAAGCGCTGGAAGAGCAGGATGACGACGAGGGTGAAGCCCGCGAGCGCCAGGTGCCTCATGGCGCCGAAGTCGGTGGCGGTCTTGTCGCCGCCCTGGGCCCAGCCGACGGGCACGGGCATCAGGGTGACCCCGATGAGGGTGATGACGACGCCGGTGACGAGCGGCGGGAAGAAGCGCAGGAGCCTGCCGAAGAAGGGCCCGACGGCGAGGCAGAAGACTCCGGCGACCATGACCGCGCCGTAGATGGCGGGGAGTTGACGGCCGGGGGCGCTGGTCTCGGCGATGGCGAGCATCGGGGCGATGCCCGCGGAGGAGGCTGCGTTGACGAACGGGAGCCGGTTTCCGGCGAAGCGTCCGACGCCGAGGGTCTGCAGGACGGTCGCGCAGCCCGCGATCAGCAGGCTGGCGGCGATGAGCCGGGTCATCCCGGCCGCGTCCAGGCCGACGGCCTGGCCGATGATGAGCGGAGGGGTGACGACGCCTGCGTACATGGCGGCGATGTGCTGGAGTGCCGCGGGGACCAGCCGCGCGGCGGGGAGCTTCTCGTCCACCGGATGGACCTGACGGGTGGTGTCCGGCGAGGTGGAACACGGGCCTTCGGCGGGTGCCGGCCCCTTTGCGGGCTGTGCCATGAGATTCCCTCCGGTCTGGCGCGGCCCCGGCCCGACTGCGGCGCGGGCGGGGGCCGTTCACTCAGATGCCGCTTAGAGGTTGGTCATGTCGACCGGGATCCGCGCCGTGGCTCCGTCGCGGAGGACGGTGGCCTCGATGAGGCCGTACATGCGGTCGGCGGCGTAGTAGACCTCGTTGTCGTTCTTCAGTCCGAAGGGTTCGAGGTCGACGAGGAAGTGGTGCTTGTTGGGGAGCGAGAAGCGGACTTCGTCGATCTCCGAGCGGTGGTTGATGATCCGCGAGGCCATCTGGTAGAGCGTCTGCTGGAGGGAGAGCGAGTAGGTCTCGGCGAAGGCCTGGAGCATGTGCTTCCGGGTCTCGGCGTAGGACCGCTCCCAGTGGGGCATCCGCTGCTCGTCGTCGGTCCAGTTGAACCGCCACCGGCCGGAGACCTGGGTGGCCAGGATGCGGTCGTACGCCTCCTGGAGCGTCGTGTACTTGTCCTTGATGTAGCCCCAGAACTCCGAGTTGGTGGAGTTCATGACGACGAGGTCCTTGAGGCCGGAGATGACCTCCCAGTTCTCGCCGTCGTAGGTGATCTGGGTGACGCGGGTCTCCTGGCCCTGGCGGACGAAGGAGTGGTTGACCTCGTCGGCGCCGATGAACCTGGAGTTGGCCTCGGAGGTGGCGATGCGGTCCCAGGCGTACTCCTCTATCCGGATGCGGGCGCGCCGGATCGGCTCCTGGCTCGACACGAAGTGCCGGGCGAGGTGGATGCCGAACTGCTCGGCGGACTCGATGCCGTACTCCTTGGCGAACGCGAAGACGGTGTTCTTCGTCGTGTCGGTGGGGAGGCAGTGGGCGTTGGAGCCGGAGAGGTGGAGGTCTTCGAGGTCGCCGGAGAGGGCGACGGAGACGTTGAGGTCCTTGATGTGGTGGGTGTCGCCGTCCCGCGTGATCTTGACGACGCGGTTCTCTGCTTTGCCGTACTGGTTCTGGCCGAGAATCGTGGGCATGTCTGCTAGCTCCCTCGGTATACGGAGTAGCCGAACGGGTTGAGCAGCAGCGGTACGTGGTAGTGCTCGCCGGGGGCGACGGCGAACGTGATCGCCACCTCCGGGAAGAACGCACCGCTGTCCCTTACGCGGGGGGCGTCCTGCTGCGCCTCGGCTCGGTTCTTGGAGAAGTACGTCTCGACCTCGAAGTCGAGGCGTACGTGGGTGGTGCCCTCCGGCAGGGCCGGCAGGTCCTTGCAGCGTCCGTCCGCGTCGGTGGCCGAGCCGCCGAGCGCGACCCACTCCGCGTCGGAGCCGCCGCGGGCCGCGAGCGTGACGGCCACGCCCCCGGCGGGGCGGCCGATGCTGGTGTCCAGGATGTGGGTGGACACCGAGGCCGTGGTGTCGGTGCTCATCGCGCGTCCTCTTCTTCTACGAGTCGGGTCAGCCGGATACGGTTGATCCTGCCCAGTTCGGTGCGGACGGTCTCCCGCTCCGCCTCGGGCGAGTTCCCGATCCGTTCCCGGAGCGCGTCGCGCATCTGCTCTCCGGTCCTGCCGGTGGCGCAGATGAGGAAGACGTGGCCGAACCTGTCCTGGTAGTCCAGGTTGAGTTCGAGCATCTCGGCCTTGAGTCCCTCGGAGGCGCCGTCCATTCCCCTCTGTTCGCGGGAGGATGTCGGGTCCCCTGCCTTCGGACGACCGATCGGCGGGTGCCCCGCCATCGCCTCGGCCAGATCCTCGCCGGTCAGCTCGGCCATGGCGGCGTCACTGCTGAGGAAGAGGGCTTCGGCGGTGGTGTACGGGCGCTGGGCGAGGATCTTGCTCCCCCACGCCGAACTGGAGCACACCTCGTGGAGCGCGGCGACGGCCTCGCTCTCCGCCGAGGTGTTGAACCGGGCGAGACCCGGTGTCGTACCTGAAGTCACGGGAAGCCTCCGTGGCTGTTTTTCGCTGTGCGTCGGACGGGCTGCGGATAGCTAACGCCCTCGACAACACGACGTCAACACTTTGTTGAAAACTCGGTCACGCAAAAGCCGTCGTCCCGACATCCGGACGACGGCTTGCGGTGGTGACCGGTCAACTACTCGCCTTGGGCCGCCTTTTCCCTGCTCAGGGCGGTCTCCCGGTTGAGGTAGTTGTACACCGTGAAGCGGCTGACCCCCAGGGCCCCGGCGACCGTCTCCACCCCGTGACGCACCGAGAACGCGCCACGCGCCTCCAGGAGCCGGACGGCCTCCTGCTTGGCCTTGCGGTCGAGCTCGGCCAGCGGCATCCCGTGCCGCCGCTCCATCGCGGCGAGGATGTGGTCCAGCGATTCGGACAGCTGCGGCAGCCGTACGGCGAGGACCTCCTCGCCCTCCCAGGACAGGACCACGTCGTCGGCCTCCGCCTGCGCGGGGCCGAGCAGCTCGGCACCCATCGCGTCGGCCAGCGGCCTCACGGCGGCGACCAGCGGGTGCTCGCTCACTCCCCACCCTCCCCGATCACATTGACCTGGAGGGAGACACGGGTGGCACCGGCCGCGAGGGACCGGCGCAGCAGCTCGTCGACCGCGCCGAGGACCGCGTCGGCGCCGCCCTCCGCCGTGTTGCCGAAGGGACCGACGTCGACCGCGTCCAGTTCGGCGGACTGGATGACCTCACGGGCCACGACCGCGTGCGCCGGGGCCTCGTCGAGGTCGAACGGCTCGGTCGTGAACTCCACTCTCAAACGCACCATGGCCCCACGCTACGGCCCTGCCGTGACCCACGGGAGCCCCGGACCTGCGGAGACCCCTTGACAAGTACACCGCCCGCCTTGCAGCATTCCGTCAGACAGAAACTTACTTCCGCGATACGGAAGGAGCGCCGCCCCTCATGGGATTCACGGACCAGCGCTTCGATGTGAACCTGTCGATCCTCTTCACGGAACTCCCGCTCCTGGAGCGCCCCGCGGCCGCCGCCGCGGCGGGCTTCACCGCGGTCGAGCTGTGGTGGCCCTGGATCGACACCGCCACCCCCGAACAGAGCGAGCTCGACGCCCTCAAGAAGGCCCTCGACGACGCCGGCACCCGGCTGGTGGGCCTGAACTTCTACGCCGGACAGCTCCCCGGCCCGGACCGCGGCGCCCTCTCCGTGCCCGGCGAGGAGTCGGACCGGTTCCGGGCCAACATCGAGGTCGCCGCCGACTTCGCGGCCTCGGTCGGCTGCCGGGCGCTCAACGCGCTCTACGGCAACCGCGTGGCGGGCGCCGACCCGCGGATCCAGGACACCCTGGCCCTGGAGAACCTGGTCCTGGCCGCCCGCGCCGCCGACCGCGTCGGCGCGATCCTCCTGATCGAGACCCTCAACGAGCCGGAATCGCCGCTCTACCCCCTGGTGAGCGCGCCCGCCGCCATCGAGGTCGTGGACAAGGTGAACGCGGCCACCGGCCTCGGCAACGCCAAGTTCCTCCTCGACGTCTACCACCTGTCGATGAACGGCGAGGACGTCAGCCGGGTCATCGCGGAGTACGCCGACAAGACCGGCCACGTGCAGATCGCGGACAAGCCGGGCCGCGGCGCGCCGGGCACCGGCGAGCTGCCGCTGGAGCGGCTCCTCGACGAACTGACCAAGGCCGGGTACGACGGCTGGGTCGGCCTGGAGTACAAGGCCGCCGACGCCGCCGCGTCCTTCGGGTGGCTCCCCGCCGGGGCCCGCGCCGCCCACTGACCCGGGCGGGACCCCGGAAGGCGGACCGCCGACCCCGGCGGGACTCCGGGAGACACCCCGGCACCCCGGCACCCCGGCACCCCGGCACCCCGCCACTCCGGCAGGACTCCGGCAGCCGGTACCCGTCGGCCCGGCGGGCCCCGCCTCCCCGGCCCACCCCGCCGACCGCCCGTCGGCCCGCGACTCCTCCCCGTACCACCCGCTTTCGAGAGGCACCCTCATGAGCACCCTTCCCAAGATCGCGTGGATCGGTCTCGGCATCATGGGCTCCCCCATGTCCGAGAACCTCCTGAAGGCCGGTTACCCCGTCACCGGCTACACCCTGGAGCAGGACAAGCTGGACCGCCTGACCGAGGCCGGGGGCACCGCCGCCGGGTCGATCGCCGAGGCCGTCGCGGACGCCGACGTCGTCATCACGATGGTGCCCGCCTCCCCCCAGGTCGAGGCCATCGCCTACGGCCCCGAGGGCATCCTGGAGAACGCCCGGCGGGGCGCGCTGATCGTGGACATGTCGTCGATCACCCCGCAGACCTCGGTGGACCTGGCCAAGAACGCCGCCGAGAAGGGCATCCGCGTCATCGACGCCCCGGTGTCCGGCGGCGAGGCCGGTGCCGTCGAGGCGGTCCTCTCCATCATGGTCGGCGGCGAGCAGGCCGACTTCGACGAGGCCCTGCCGGTCCTGGAGGCCCTCGGCAGGACCATCGTCCTGTGCGGCCCGCACGGCTCCGGCCAGACCGTGAAGGCCGCCAACCAGCTGATCGTCGCGGTCAACATCCAGGCCTGCGCCGAGGCCGTGGTCTTCCTGGAGAAGTCCGGGGTGAACCTCGGGGCCGCCCTCGACGTCCTCAACGGCGGTCTGGCCGGTTCGACCGTGCTGACCCGCAAGAAGGACAACTTCCTGAACCGGGACTTCAGGCCCGGCTTCCGGATCGACCTCCACCACAAGGACATGGGCATCGTGACCGACGCCGCCCGCAACGTCGGCGCGGCCCTCCCGGTCGGCGCGGTCGTCGCCCAGCTCGTCGCCTCGCTGCGCGCCCAGGGCGACGGCGGTCTGGACCACTCGGCCCTGCTGCGCGCCGTCGAGCGCCTCTCCGGCCCGCAGGGCTGATGCCCGCCCCGGCTCAGCCGGGGCCCCCGATCTCCGGCCGGTGGCGGCGCTGACAACCTGTCCTGTCGCGCCCAGGCGCCGCCACCGACCGGAACACCCCACCTCCTTTTCAACAAACTGTTGACGTCCTGTTCGGGCCGAACCTACGCTCCTCGGACCGTCAGCAGAGCCCCCGTACGGAAGGTCACGATGTCGAAGCGCGTGCTTACGACCGAGTCCGGCGCCCCCGTCGCCGACAACCAGAACTCCGCCACCGCCGGCGTCGGTGGCCCCCTCCTCCTCCAGGACCAGCACCTGCTGGAGAAGCTCGCGCGCTTCAACCGTGAGCGGATCCCGGAGCGCGTGGTCCACGCCCGGGGCTCCGGCGCGTACGGCTTCTTCGAGGTGACCGACGACGTCACCGCGTACACCGGCGCGCACTTCCTCGGCGAGGTCGGCAGGCGGACCGAGACCTTCATCCGCTTCTCCACCGTGGCCGACTCGCTCGGCGGCGCGGACGCGGTCCGCGACCCGCGCGGCTTCGCGCTGAGGTTCTACACCGAGGAGGGCAACTACGACCTCGTCGGCAACAACACCCCGGTGTTCTTCGTCAAGGACCCGATCAAGTTCCCCGACTTCATCCACTCGCAGAAGCGCGACCCCTTCACTGGCAAGCAGGAGCCGGACAACGTCTGGGACTTCTGGGCGCACTCCCCCGAGGCCACCCACCAGATCACCTGGCTCATGGGCGACCGAGGCATCCCGGCCTCGTACCGGCACATGAACGGCTACGGCTCCCACACCTACCAGTGGACCAACGAGTCGGGCGAGGCCTTCTTCGTCAAGTACCACTTCAAGACGAACCAGGGCGTCCGCAGCCTCTCCGCCGAGCAGGCCGCCGAACTGGTCGGCAAGGACGCCAACTCGCACCAGACCGATCTGCTCCAGGCGATCGAGCGCGGTGTGAACCCCTCCTGGACGCTGTACGTCCAGGTGATGCCCGCCGCCGAGGCCGCGGAGTACCGCTTCAACCCCTTCGACCTCACGAAGGTGTGGCCGCACGGCGACTACCCGCTCCAGCGCGTGGGCCGTCTGGTCCTCGACCGCAACCCGGACAACGTCTTCGCCGAGGTCGAGCAGGCCGCGTTCTCCCCGAACAACTTCGTCCCGGGCATCGGTCCCTCGCCTGACAAGATGCTCCAGGGCCGTCTCTTCGCCTACGCCGACGCCCACCGCTACCGCCTCGGCGTCAACCACACCCAGCTCGCGGTGAACGCCCCGAAGGCGACCGTCGCCGAGAACTACGGCCGGGACGGCCTCATGGCCACCCGTCAGGGCTCGCGCCACGACAAGAACTACGAGCCCAACTCGTACTCCGGCCCCGCCCAGACCGACGCGGCGCTCTCCGCCCCGCTGGCGGTCCACGGCTGGACCGGCACCCACGCGGCCCCGCAGCACACCAAGGACGACGACTTCTTCCAGGCGGGCGAGCTGTACCGGCTGATGTCCGAGGACGAGAAGGGCCGTCTGGTCGCCAACATCGCGGGCGGTCTGTCCCAGGTGTCCCGCGAGGACGTCATCGAGAAGAACCTCGCGCACTTCGCCGCCGCCGACGCGGACTACGGCAAGCGCGTGGCCGAGGCGGTCCGCGCCCTGCGCGAGGACTGATACTCCCTCACTTTCCAGACTGCGTACGGCATATGACGGGAGGTCAGTGCCGTACGTGGTCCGGATCGACCGGCCCGAATGAGGGGTGGCCGGAGATCCGGACAGCGTGCGGACCGCGGCGGCGACGAGCCAGTGCGGTGGTAAGGGCGTGCGGCCCCCCTTCCCGACCTGAAGGAGAGGGGAGTGCCGGCCGCCCGTCGCCGCCGCCGCGGTCCCAACGCCCTCACGCTCCGCCCGGCGGCGCGGACGTCCTGTCGCGCCGGCCCCGTACCGCCGGGCGGTCACCGGCGGAGAGCGCGGAACCAGGTCTACGGTCCCTGGTCCCGCGCTCTTCTCCTGCGCCCCTCCTCTGTACCGCCCCGCCCTTCCTGCTCGCGCCCTTCCTACGCGCGCCTCGCCTTCTCGTACGAGGCCTTCCTGTACGAGACCTTCCTGTACGAGACCTTCTTGTACGAGGCCTTCTCGTACGACTCCGCCGCCGCATCGTTTCTGCGGTGAAGACGCGCACCCGCCCGGGGGGTTTACCGCGATTCGGCACCACCTCGCCCCCCGGCCGGGGTTATGCACTTCTCCATGCTGAAGAACCTGATGCGCGGGCTCGTCCCGCTCGCCCTGATCCTGTCGCCGCTGGCCGCCCCCTCCCCCGCCGTCTCCGCCGGGGTCGGGGTGGTCCTGTTGCCCGACGCGCTCGCCGAACTGCCGGAGGCCACCGAGGACCCGACCGGCTTCCGCCCGGCCGCCTTCCCCCACTGGAACACGGGCCTCGACGCGGCCGACGGCTGCGACACCCGCTCCGAGGTGCTGCTCGCCGAGGCCGTCGACGCCCCCGGCACCGGCACCGGCTGTGCGCTGACCGGCGGCCGGTGGACCTCGTACTACGACGGGCAGAGCGTCACCGACCCGACGACGCTCCGCGTCGACCACCTCGTCCCGCTGGCGGAGGCGTGGGAGTCGGGCGCCTCCGGATGGACCCAGGAGCGGCGCGAGCGGTTCGCGAACGACCAGGGGGCGACCGCGACGCTCGTCGCCGTCACCGCCCGCAGCCAGCGCGCCAAGGGCGACCGGGACCCGGCCGAGTGGGTGCCGTCGGACGCCGGGCAGTACTGCCGCTACGTCGGCGAGTGGATCTCCACCAAGCTGCGCTGGGGCCTGTCGGTCGACAAGGACGAGATGGAGGCGCTCAAGCTGTTCGCGGACGGTCCCTGCGAGGAGACCGTCGTGCTCCGCTCGACGCCCCAGCGCTGAGGGACCCCGCGACGACGGCCGCCCCGGCGGCCCGTCCTCCGTCACCGCCGTCACCTCCTCCGTCAGGGCCGGGACCGGTGGTCCGGTCCGCCCGCGCCAGGGCGCAGGTGACCGCGAGCGAGGTGACGGCGAGGAGCGTCATGCCCGTACGGGGCGAGGTGTACTGGGCGAGCGTCCCGGCGAGCGCCGCGCTCAGCCCCTGGAGGGCGAGCATCCCGGAGGAGTGCAACCCGAGGGCGTGCCCGCCCAGTTCCTCCGGCACCAGGCCCATCAGCCGCTCCTGGTGCAGGAGGCTCGCCCCGTACCCGACCGCCGAGACCGTCACCGCGAGCAGCGCGAGCGGCAGCGGCGGGGCCAGGACGAACAGCAGGAACGGGGCCGCGAGCAGCGCCTGGAGCGGGAAGCGGAGGCGTCCGCGCAGCCGCGCCGGTACGAAGCGGCCCACCGCGGTGTCCCCGGCCAGCATCCCCAGCGCGCCGCAGGCGAAGAGGAGCCCGGCGCGCCCGGGGTCGTACGGCACGAACAGTGACTCGCAGCCGACGATCAGCCCGTTGGGCACCCACAGCGCGAGGTAGCAGCGGCGGCGGGCGGGCGAGGAGAGCAGCAGCCGGTTGGTCCGCCAGGTCTCGGCGACGGACGCCCGCCCCTTCGCGCGCGGCGGACGAGCGCCGAGCCCGAGCCGGGCGAGGAGCGCGGCGGCCAGGTAGCAGCCCGCACCGGCCAGGACCGCGCCGCGCGGCGAGAGCAGGGCGACGAGGAGGCCACCGGTCGCGAAGCCCGCGATCTGGCAGACGCCCGTGGCCATGTTGGTGAGCGAGCGGCCCAGCAGATAGGAGTCACGGGGCAGGATCTCGTTGAGGAGTCCGTAGCGCACGCCGCCGCCGAGGGAGGCCGCGAGGCCCTCGGCGAACAGGATCACGAAGAGCGCCCATACCGGCAGACCGGGGACCGCGAGGACCGCCGTGCCCACGGCGAAGCAGAGGGCGATCCCGCCGATCGCGGCGCGCGGCGGCAGCCGGTCGGCCGCCGAGAGCAGGGTGGTGGCGCCGACCAGTTGGGCGAGCGAGGGCCCGAAGAGGGCGAGGGCGGCGAGGAGCGGGGAGCCGGTCGCGCGGAAGACGAGCGTGGCGAGGCCGAGCCCGGCGACGGTCTGGGCCGCGTTGTGGGCGGCGCCGGTGAGGAAGAGCGGGGTGAACTCGGGGACGCGGAAGAGG
Source organism: Streptomyces sp. NPDC059247 (assembly GCF_042754005.1). Lineage (NCBI taxonomy): Bacteria > Bacillati > Actinomycetota > Actinomycetes > Kitasatosporales > Streptomycetaceae > Streptomyces > Streptomyces sp. NPDC059247. Next base: position 93,425 of record NZ_JBHYZW010000001.1, on the reverse strand, counting down.
TCGCGGTAGCGGGTCATGCCGGGAGTCTCCGGTCGGGCCCGGCGCCCCGGTACTGTTTCGCGCACCGGCGAAAGGCCGTACGGGCCGGGGCGCGGGAGGGGACGGTGGGCGGTGTGGGCTGGTGGCGGATCGGCGCGGATTCGCTGGCCGGGAGCCGGTTCGTCGTCTCGCCGCTCGCCGAGACGGTCGCCGCCCTGAAGACCCTGCACACGGGGACGGGCTCCCATCCGGGTGAGCGCGCCTGGCTGGCCGCGCAGCTGCCCGCGTACCGGCGGCGGCTCGCCGCCGCACCGCTCGACGCACTGCTCGTCCGGGCCGCGATCGGGCCCACCTGGAACGCGGACTTCCTGACGCCGACGCCCACGGGCGCGCCCGGCCGGTCCTTCGAGGAGGAGGTCGCGGCCGTCCGGGACTGCGAACCCGCCGACGCCGTACCGCAGTTGGAAGTGGCGGTCGGCGGCCCCGTACCGGAGCCGCTGCGGACGGCGGACGACCTGCCGGACCGGCTCGCGGGCGTCCTGGAGTGGGTGTGGCGGGAGACGGTGCTGCCGGACTGGGCGCGGCGGCGCCGGGTCCTGGAGGCGGACGTGGTGGCCCGCACGGCGCGGCTGGCGCGGGACGGCTGGGCGGCGGCGGTCGGCGAGCTGAGTCCGGGCAGGACGCGCTGGCTGGGCGAGGGGCGGCTCCAGGTCAACGCCCGCGCGTATCCGCCGCGCCGGGTGGACGGGGGGCGGCTCCTCTTCGTGCCCGTGACGCCTCGGACGGGCTGGGTCTCCTGGGAGGGTTCGGAGCGTTTCGCGCTCGTGTACCCGTGCTCCGGCGCCCTCGCGGACGTGTCGGGCCCTCCGGTGCCCGAGGCGCTGGGCGCGCTCCTCGGCGGGGCCCGCGCCGGGGTCCTCGTACGGCTCGGATCGCCCATGTCCACGAGTCAGTTGGTGGCGCTCACCGGGCAGGGACTCGGGTCGGTGGGACGGCATCTGAAGGTGCTGCTCGACGCCGGGCTCGTACGACGTGACCGGGCGGGCCGGTCGGTCCTGTACGAACGGACGGCGGCGGGCGAGGTGCTCGTACGGGCGCAGGGCGACGCGCACCGCCTCTGAATGGACCGGCGGTGGACGGCCGGAGGCCCCGTGGGCGCGCCGGGCATCGGGCATCGGGCATCGGGCATCGGGCATCGGGCCGACGGTCTCCGGACGGAGACCTTTCGGGCAACCAGCCTTCATATAAGGCCCGTTGGGCAACGGCCTTCAGGAGAAATGCTGTCGGGGGCGCATGGGCGGCGGCCCCCGCCCCGGTGCTCTTCGGGGCGGGGGCCGTGGGTGCGACGGCGTGCGGGGTCAGACCCGGAGGGGCTTGATCGAGGTCGGCGCGTGGCCGGGCTCGGTCGCCAGCTCCTCGAACTCGGTGACGTCGCTCATGTCCACCGTCTTGCTCATGGCGATGTTGGTGATGCGTTCGAGGATGGCCTCGACGACGACCGGGACCCGGTGCTCGACGGCCAGCTTCTTGGCCTGCTCCAGCGCCTCGCCCAGCTTGTCGGGGTCGGTGACGCGGATCGCCTTGACGCCCAGGCCCTCGGCGACCTTGACGTGGTCCACGCCGTAGACGCCGATCTCCGGGGTGTTGATGTTCTCGAACTCCAGGTTGACCTCGAAGTTGATGCCGAGGCCGCCCTGCGCCTGGCGGATCAGCCCCAGGTAGGCGTTGTTCACGAGGACGTGGACGTAGGGGACCTTATGCTGGGCGGCGACCGCCAGCTCCTCGATCATGAACTGGAAGTCGTAGTCGCCGGAGAGCGCGACGACCGGGGTCTCCGGGTCGGCGGTGGCGACGCCGATCGCCGCCGGGATCGTCCAGCCGAGCGGACCGGCCTGGCCGCAGTTGATCCAGTGGCGTGGCCGGTAGACGTGCAGGAACTGCGCGGCGGCGATCTGGGAGAGCCCGATGGTGGTGACGTACCGGGTGTCCTGGCCGAAGGCCTTGTTCATCTCCTCGTAGACGCGCTGCGGCTTCATCGGGATGTCGTCGAAGTGCGTACGGCGCTGGAGGGTGGCCCTGCGGTCCTGCGCGGAGGCGGCCCAGGCGGTGAAGTCGGGGAGCCCGCCGGCCGCCTTCAGCTCCTTGGCGATCTCGACGAAGAGCTCCAGGGCGGCCTTGGCGTCGGAGGCGATGCCGTAGTCCGGGGCGAAGATCTTGCCGAGCTGGGTGGGCTCGATGTCGACGTGGACGAACTTCCGGCCCTCGGTGTAGGCGTCGAGGTTGTAGCCGGTGTGGCGGTTGGCCCAGCGGTTGCCGATGCCGAGGACGAAGTCCGACGCCAGGAAGGTCGCGTTGCCGTAGCGGTGCGCGGTCTGGACGCCGACCATGCCCGCGGACAGCTCGTGGTCGTCGGGGATGGTGCCCCAGCCCATCAGGGTGGAGATGACGGGGACGCCGGTCAGTTCGGCGAACTCGACGAGCAGGTCGGTCGCGTCGGCGTTGATGATGCCGCCGCCCGCGACGATCAGCGGGCGCTCGGACTCCAGGAGGAAGCCCAGCGCCTTCTCGGCCTGCGCGCGGCTGGCGCGCGGCTTGTAGACGGGCAGCGGCTCGTAGGTCTCGGGGTCGAACTCGATCTCGGTCAGCTGGACGTCGATCGGGAGGTCGATGAGGACCGGGCCGGGGCGGCCGGAGCGCATCAGGTGGAAGGCCTGCTGGAAGACGCCGGGGACCTGCGCGGCCTCCAGGACGGTGGTGGCCGCCTTGGTGACCGGCTTGGCGATGGTCGCGATGTCGACGGCCTGGAAGTCCTCCTTGTGGAGCTTCGCGACCGGGGCCTGGCCGGTGATGCAGAGGATCGGGACGGAGTCGGCGATGGCCGAGTACAGACCGGTGATCATGTCGGTGCCCGCGGGGCCCGAGGTGCCGACGCAGACGCCGATGTTGCCGGCCTTGGCGCGGGTGTAGCCCTCGGCCATGTGGGACGCGCCCTCGACGTGGCGGGCGAGCGTGTGGTTGACGCCGCCCACGTTCTTGAGCTCGCGGTAGAAGGGGTTGATCGCCGCGCCGGGGACGCCGAACGCCTGGGTGACGCCTTCGCGCTTGAGGATCTCAACGGCCGCTGCGGCGGCGGTCATACGAGGCATGGGAGTGCTCCTGCTTCGGCCGGGCGGACCCAGGCCCACCGGTCGGCTCGAAGAGGAACCGAGGGGCCTGTTTCCGTAATGCGGAAATACTGTTCTGCTATACGGAAGCAATGTAGGTCGGGCTCCGGAGAACCGTCAAGGGAGGTCCGCGCGGTGGAACGCGAAGGGGGTGCGGAAGTGGCCGAACGCCCACCCCCGGAAGCCCGTTGGGTGGACGATGGGACCGAACGACAGGGGGTTGACCGTGGGTGATCCGGTACCGGTGCGCTGCCCGGTGTGTCTGCGGACGCAGGCGTACGCGCCGCCCGTCCTGCCCTGCGCGTGCGGAAGCCCGGTCGCGCCACCGGTGGTGCCGGGTGCGACGGCGGAGCCGATCACCCATCGCAACTGGACCGACGAGTGGGTCACCGTCCGCTGCGACGCCTGTGGCCGCGAGAACGACTGGCCCCACCCGGACCTGGGCTGCCCCTGCGGAACACTGCTCCGCGTACCGGTCCTGGGCCCGCGCGGGAAGGACGGCCCGGGGGCGGCGGACGGCTCCCCCACGGGTACGGCCCCGGGCGCGCCGGGGCGCTGGGCACCTTCGGCGCCCGCCGGACCTGAGGGATCGGTGGGGCCCGTGAGGCCCCCGGGGCCCGGCGGGCAGGGGCCCGGCGCGCTCCCCGGCTGGCCGTTCACGGGCCGGAGGGCGCCGGGCGGCCCGCCCGATGTCCCCGGGCCGGGGCTCGATCTCGGCGCGGACCCGGAGCGGGGCCCCCTCACCGGCCGGGGTCCGGGCGAAGCCCCGGGGCCTCGCCCCGCGTCCGGAACCGACAGTGCCTTCCGCGCCGGACCCGGCAGCGGACCCGGCGGACCCGGCGACGGCCTGGTCCCGGGTCCCGGCGCCGGTCTCACGCCCGCGCCCGCACCCGCCGACGGGGGCCACTCGGGCTCCGACGCCGGTACGGCCTCCGGGGCGCGGCCGGGGCCGACGGCCTCGGGCACGCGGACGGGTCCCATGAGCCCTATGAGCCCCGATGGTCCGGGAGGTCTCCCCGGGCGGGCGGCACCACCGGAACCCGTGGACCCTGCCGGACCTCCGGACCCCGTCGGACCCACGGGTCCCCATGGCCCCGCGAGCGCGGACGGCCGGGCGGCGCGGACGGGTCCCACGGATTCCACCGGCCCCGAGGGGGACGTCGGCGCGGCGGGCCCCTCTGGCATGGTGGGCCCCTCTGGTGTGGCGGGCCCCCCTGGCCGGACGGGTCCCAATGACCAGACGGGTCCCACCGGCCCCGAGAGTTCCACCAGCCCCGAGGGGCACACCGGCCTCACGGGTCCCCTCAACCCTCAGAGCCCCACCAGACCCACCGGACCCACCGGACCCACCGGACCCACCGAGCTTGCCCGCCCCTCGGGACCCGCCGAGGCTGTCCCACCCGTCACTCCCGTGTCACCGACCGGACCCACCGCTCCCTCCGGCCCGACCACGCCGACCGGTCCAACGGATCCCGCCCCCACCGGTCCCGGGCAGGCGTCCCCCGGCGGCGGGCACCGCACCTTCGCCGAGCGGTATCCCGCGCACCCCCCGCACATCCCGCTGCCGCCCACCGCGCCCCGGCCCGCTCCGGTGCGCGGGGCGTTCCGGCCCGTGACGATCCGGACCTCGCGGGACGCGGTCGCCGCGGCTGCCGGGTATCTGCGCTGGCTCGGCTTCCGGGACGTGGTCCAGCCGGAGGAGCGGCCCGTGTCCGGGGTGGACCTGCGGGGGCCGGGGCTCGTCGCCCAGGTCGATCCGAGCACCCGGCCCACGGGGCTCCGGGCGGTCGAGTGCCTCTGGCTCAACGGGCTGAGCGCCCCGGCGGTGAGCGTCTTCTTCTCGCTCGCGGGCTACACGCCCGAAGCCCGCTCACGGGCGACCGAGATCGGGCTGCCGCTGTTCGTGCTCGACCTCACCGGCACCCCGCAGCCGGTGAACGGCGCCGCCGACGATCTGGCGGCGGGCGGCCCCTGAGCCGGGCCGCTCCGGCGCTCCGCCCCCGGCGCCCACAACACCTCGGCATCCGAAACCGGCCATTCACGCGTGACGATCACGCTCCCCCGGGCACAACACCCTCGGGGGGTGGGCGTGATGCCGACGGCGATGTGGTGGTTCATAGGAGCGTCCTGCGGGCAGCTGCTGCTCGCCACCGTGCTGCTGCGAACGCGCAGCAGGGAAAGAGGAACGGAGGAACCACCGCAGCCCCAGGCGCTCGCCCTGCTGAGGGGCGGGCGGCGGGCGGCCGTCACCGTGGCCCTGGTGGCGCTCCACCAGCGCGGCGCGGTCGCCGCGGGCCGCAAACATACGATTCGGGCCAACGGCGGGCCGGGCCGCACCCGGGACCCCGTACAGCTGGGTGTGCACGGGGCGCTGGACCGGGCCTTCCGGCTGCGGGACCTGGCGCAGCGGCCCGAGGCGCGGCGGGCGGTGGACGCGCTGAGCGGGGAACTGCGGGGAGCGGGGCTCCTGCGGCCCCGGACGCGGCTGTGGGCGGCGCGGGTGCTCCTCGGCGGTGTGCCGGTGACGGTGCTCGCGGGGGCGTACGCGACGGGGAGGTCCGGTACGACGGCGGTGGGGGCGCTCGCGGCGGGGACGCTGCCGGTGCTCGCGGCGGTCGTCCTGCTGCGGCTGCCGTCCGCGACCCCGGCGGCGCGGCGGCTGCTGTCGGCGCTGCGGGAGCGGTATCCGCTGCCCGCGCACCGGCGCGAGGTGACGGACGGGAAGCTGGTCCAGCTGTACGTGGCGCTGTACGGCGATCCGGCGCTCAGGCTGTTCCTGCCGAGGTTCTCGCGGGACGGCGGGCTCCTCGACCGGCCGCGCGAGGTGGACGGATTCCGGCCGCCGGGCGGTGGTGGCGGGGACGCGGGACCGGGTGCGGTCGGCGGGCGGTGCTGAGGCCGCGCCATACTGTCGTATGCGTATCAGAGCGGCCGAACCGGCCGAACTCCCGCTGCTCCAGGACATCGAACGGGCGGCGGGCGAACCGTTCCGCGGGCTCGGCATGGCGGCGATCGCGGACGACGATCCGCTGCCGCTGGACGTGCTGGAGTCGTACCGGGACGCCGGCCGGGCGTGGGTGGCGGTGGACGCCGCCGACCGTCCGGTGGCGTACCTGCTGGCCGACACCGTGGACGGCGCCGCCCACATCGAGCAGGTGTCGGTGCATCCGGACGCGGCCCGCCGGGGGGTGGGGCGGGCGCTGATCGAGCATCTGGCGGCGTCCGCGCGGGAACGGGGTCTCGCGGCGCTGACGCTGACGACGTTCGCCGAAGTCCCGTGGAACGCCCCGTACTACACGCGGCTCGGCTTCCGTCCGCTGACCGGGGCGGACCCGGCCCTGACGGAGGGCCTGCGCGCGATCAGCGCCGCCGAGGCGGCCCACGGCCTCTCGGCCTGGCCCCGCGTCTGTATGCGCCGGGAGGTGGCGGGCCCCTGAGTCCCACGGGACACCGTACGGGGAGCCCGGTGTCCCGTGTCCACCGCGCGGGCGGCGGAGCGGGGCCCGTTCCCGGCGGCTCCCCGGGGGCGGGCCGAGAACGGCCCCGCCCCCGGTGACTCACCGACCGATAGCGGCCGTTCGGGCTCCGGTCGGGCGGCGGGCCCGGCCCGTACGGGACGCGCTTCGCCGCTCCGGGCCGTGGCCCGTTCCTCAGCGGGTGCGGATGCCGAGTGCGACGAACTGGGTGACCGCGTCGTCGGCGAAGTTGTCGTCGCTGACCAGGACCAGGGTCCGTTCGCCGCCCGGCAGGGTCGGGCCCCAGGTCATGCCCTCGGTGTTGTCGACCGTGGACAGGCCCAGGTCGTGGAAGTCGGCGACGAGGCTCTTGCGCATCGGACGGACGTCCCGGCCCACCAGGGAGTCGAAGGTCCGCACGTCGGTCGCGCCTCGGGTGGTGGCGTCGTAGAGGCGGATCTTGTAGCCCGAGCCCGCCACCCAGGTCCGTTCGAGGACGAGGTAGCGGCTGGGGTCCTCGGGGAACGCGAGGATCGAGGGCACTCCGGTGTCCGGGGGCCAGGGGCTGGACGGGTCGGACGCGGTGAAGATCCTTTCGATGGGGTAGGCGTACTGCGCGAGTACGTCACCGCCCCGGCCCTGCCGGGTGACGCGGGCCAGCGCGCCCCGTTCCAGAGTGGGTTCCGGGCCGTCCTGGAGCAGCGGGCCCTCGACGGCGCTGGTCAGCACGCGGCCCCCCTCCCCGAAGGTGATCGCTTCGATCGCCTTGTTCCGCCGGGGACCCCGGTCGCCCAGGGTGACCTCGTAGTCGGCGGGCAGCGGCAGCTTCCCGAGGTAGGCGCCGGAGCGGCCCGCGAACTGGATCGAGGGCTGGATCACCGGCTGATCCGGAGACTTCGGCCGCTCGCCCTCCTGCGCCCACCAGTAGCGGCAGGTCCACGGGTCCACCCGGATCTCCTCCGGGTCGACGGCCCGGCCGTCGCCCGCGCTCACCGGCGGGTGGACCGAGCCGTCCGGCTGGAGGAACGGGTGGGTGCCGGTGAAGTCGACGGAGTGCACACCGGCACCGTCCACCCGGACCTTCGCGGTGTAGAAGCGGGCGGGCTGCAGATTCGAGCGGTCGTCACTGATCATGACGTACTCGCCCGTGCAGGGATTCCGGTCGATTCCGGAGAGACCGCCGACGGTCGTGTCCTGGAAGGCGAGCTTGTGCGGAACGATCTTCTCGCCCAGCAGCCGGGCCTTCGCTCCGACGGCGGACTCCACGGCGGTGCCGGTGCGGGGGGCCGTGCCGGTCAGGGTGGCGCCGTCGGTACGGGTGGCGCCGTCGCCGGGACCGGCCGCCAGCGCGGGGGTCACCGTCGCCGCCAGCACCAGGGCCGCGACGGACGCGCGGCGGATCAAGGAAGGTCTCATGCGAATGATCTTGGCCCGCGCACGGGGAAAGCACAGTCCCCCATGCGCGTGACAAGATCAGAACTGTCTTCCGGCCCCGGACGTACGGCCGGTGACGGAGCTTCAGCTTCGACGGCCTTTCGGGCGCCCCTCCGGCGCGGCTCTTCGGGTCAGCCCTCCGGCGCGGTTCTTCGGTTCAACCCTTCGGCGCGGTTCTTCGGCGCGGCTCTTCGGCTCAGCCCTCCAGTGCGGCGCTTCGGTGCGCGAAGGGCCGCGCCGTCTCCGCCCCTCGGTCCGGGTCCGCCCGGCTCACCGCTCCCCGGCCCCCTCCCCGTACCTCTGCCGCAGTTCCACCTTCTGTACCTTGCCGCTCACCGTCATGGGGAACTCGGTGAGGATCTCCAACCGGCGCGGGACCTTGTAGTGGGCGAGACGGCCCCGGCAGAAGGCGGTGAGGTCGTCGAGGGTGGGCGGGGCGGCCGGGTCCCGGGGGATCACACAGGCCAGGACCTCCTCGCCGTACCGCTCGTCGGGGACGCCCACGACCTGCACGTCCGCGATGGCGGGATGCCCGTACAGGAACTCCTCGATCTCGCGCGGGTAGACGTTCTCGCCGCCCCTGATGATCATGTCCTTGATGCGGCCGACGATCTGGACGTAGCCGTCGTCCCGCATCACGGCCAGGTCCCCGGTGCGCATCCAGCGGCCGGTGTCGATCGCCTCGGCGGTCTTCTCCGGCTCGTCCCAGTAGCCGAGCATCACGCTGTAGCCGCGGGTGCGCAGCTCGCCCGCCGTGCCGCGCGGCACGGTGAGCCCGGTCACCGGGTCGGCGATCCTCACCTCGACGTGCGGCATGACCCGGCCGACCGTGCCGGTCCGCCGTTCCAGGTCGTCGTCACGGCGGGTCTGGGTGGAGACGGGCGAGGTCTCGGTCATGCCGTAACAGATCGACACCTCCGCCATGTTCATCTCGGCGACGACCCTCTTCATCACCTCCACCGGGCACGGCGAGCCCGCCATGATCCCGGTGCGGAGCGTGGAGAGGTCGTACGAGGCGAAGTCGGGGAGGTCCAGTTCCGCGATGAACATCGTCGGGACCCCGTACAGGGAGGTGCAGCGCTCCTCCTGGACGGCCCGGAGCGTGGCCGCCGGGTCGAACGACGCCGCCGGTATGACGACGCAGGCACCGTGCGAAGTGGCGGCCAGGTTCCCCATGACCATGCCGAAGCAGTGGTAGAACGGCACCGGCACGCATATGCGGTCCTGCTCGTCGTAGGCGATCATCTCCCCCACGAAGTAACCGTTGTTGAGGATGTTGTGGTGGGAGAGCGTGGCCCCCTTGGGGAAGCCCGTGGTGCCCGAGGTGTACTGGATGTTGATCGGCTCGTCGCAGGAGAGCGGTTCCGGGCGCAGTCCGCCCGGTATCCGGGCGAGCAGTTCGTCCCAGCTCGGGTCGTCGAAGTAGACGGTCTCGCGCAACTCCGGGCATTCGCCGCCGACTTCCTCGACCATCGCCCGGTAGTCGCTCGTCCGGTGGGCGAGCGAGGCGAACAGCAGCGAGACGCCCGCCTGCCGCAGGACGTACCCCAACTCATGGGCGCGGTAGGCCGGGTTGATGTTGACCATGATCGCACCGATGCGGGCGGTGGCGTACTGGACGAGGACCCACTCGGCGCGGTTGACCGCCCAGATGCCGACCCGGTCGCCCTTGCGGACGCCACTGCCGAGGAGGGAGCCCGCCAGCCGGTCGACGTCCGCGCCGAACCGGGCGTACGTCCAGCGGCGGCCGGTCGGCACCTCGACCAGCGCCTCCCGCTCCGGCCAGGTGGCCACGGCCCGGTCCAGGTCGGCCCCGACGGTGTCGCCGAGGAGCGGGGTGGTGGAGGTCCCGTGCGCGTACGAGAGGTTCACGCGAGGTCCCCCTCGGCGTACTCCGTGCCGCCGCCCTCCGCCGTCAGACGGCGCAGCTCCACGCGCCGGATCTTGCCCGAGACCGTCTTGGGCAGCTCGGCGAACTCGATGCGGCGGACGCGCTTGTACGGGGCGAGGACCGCGCGCGAGTGCGCGAACAGGGCCTTCGCGGTCTCCGCCGTGGGCTCCCAGCCCGCCGCCAGGACGACGTACGCCTTGGGGACGGCCAGCCGCAGCGGGTCGGGCGCCGGGACGACGGCCGCCTCGGCGACGGCCTCGTGTTCGAGCAGGGCGCTCTCCAGCTCGAAGGGGCTGATCTTGTAGTCGGACGCCTTGAAGACGTCGTCGGCGCGCCCGACGTAGGTGACGTACCCGTCCGCGTCCCGGGCGCCGATGTCACCGGTGCGGTAGTAGCCGCCCGCCATGGCCTCGGCCGTACGCTCCGGATCGCCGTGGTAGCCGGTCATCAGACCCACCGGGGCGGCCGACAGATCGAGACAGATCTCGCCCTCGTCCACGTCCGGACGGCCGGTCACCGGGTCGAGGAGGGTGACGCGGAAGCCGGGGCTGGGACGCCCCATGGAGCCTTCCTTGAGCGGCTGACCCGGGCTGTTGGAGACCTGGACGGCGGTCTCCGTCTGGCCGAAGCCGTCCCGGACGGTGACGTTCCAGGCCCGCCGCACCGACTCGATGACCTCCGGGTTGAGGGGTTCGCCCGCCGCGACGACCTCGCGCGGCGGGGTCTTCAGACGGCTCAGGTCGGCCTGGACCAGCATCCGCCACACCGTCGGCGGGGCGCAGAAGCTGGTGACCCCGTTGCGGTCCATCTCGTCCATCAGACGGGCCGGGTCGAAGCGCGTGTAGTTGTGGATGAAGACGGTCGCCTCGGCGTTCCACGGCGCGAACAGGTTCGACCAGGCGTGCTTGGCCCAGCCGGGCGAGGAGATGTTGAGGTGGACGTCACCGGGCCGGAGACCGATCCAGTACATCGTCGAGAGGTGCCCGACCGGGTACGAGGTGTGGGTGTGCTCGACCAGCTTGGGCCGGGCGGTCGTGCCGGAGGTGAAGTACAGCATCAGGGTGTCGTCGGCGCGGGTGGGCCCGTCGGGCTCGAACACGTCGGAGGCCTCGTACGCGTGCGCGTACCCCAGCCAGTCGGCGCCGACGCCGTCTCCGCCCCTGACCCCGGCGTCGTCTCCGTCTCCGACACCGGCTCCGGCTCCGGCCTCGGCGGCGTCTCCGGCTCCCTCTCCGCCGACGGCGATCCGGGTGTACGTGCCGGGCACCTCGTCGAACTTGGCGGTGTCCTCGGCGCGGACCACGACGTGGCGGGCCTGTCCCCGGTCGACGCGGTCGCGCAGATCTGCGGGGCCGAGGAGCGGGGTCGCGGGGATGAGGACGGCGCGCAGCTTCATCGCGGCGAGCGCGGTCTCCCACAGCTCCACCTGGTTGCCCAGCATCACGAGGATCCGGTCGCCCGCGCGGACGCCCCGGGCGCGCAGCCAGTTCGCGACCCGGTTGGAGCGGGCGGACATCTCGGCGAAGCCGACCCTGGTCTCCGTCCCGTCCTCCTCGACGATGTGCAGGGCGGTCCGGTCGTTGCCCGCCGCGATGACGTCGAACCATTCGAGCGCCCAGTTGAACCGCTCGGGCCGGGGCCAGACGAAGCCCTCGTACGCCGTCCCGTAGTCCTCGCGGTGCTGGAGCAGGAAGTCCCGGGCGGCCCGGAACTCCTCCGTCGCGCTGGTCGCGCCCGTATCGGTCATGCGTCCTCCTCGTTGCGGGACCGGTCCCGGACATCGTGTAATCAGTGGCCCAGGTCTCACCACCCCCGTTCGGGGGTGAACCCGGCGGGGTCCGCGGCGAGGGCGGCGAAGGAGGGCGCGGTGCGAGAGCACGTCGAATCGGTGGAGCTGCGGGGCGCGCTGCTGCGGCTGCGCCGCACCACCGGCCTCCCGGTCGTCTTCGGCGGACTGCTGCACGAGGGGCGGGCGCTGCGGATCGCCGAGCTGAACGGGGCGGTGACCCCGGCCCTGCGCGGTCTCGCGATCTCCGCCGGCTCCGGTCTGGGCGGGAAGTGCCTGGCCCTGTCCCGGCCGTGCGCCGTGACGGACTATCCGTCGGCGCGGCACATCACCCACGAGTACGACGGTCCCGTCACGGCGGAGGGCCTGCGGTCGGTGATCGCGGTCCCGGTGGTCGTACGCCGGAAGGTGCGCGGGGTGCTGTACGGGGCGCTGCGGGAGTCGCTGCCGATCGGGGAGCGGGTCTTCGACGCGGCGGTGGCGGCGGCCCGGGACGTGGAGCAGGCGCTCGCCGTCGGCGACGAGGTGCGGAGCCTGTTGGCGCCGGAGCCGCAGGGGCCGCCCTCCGGGCCGTCCTGGGAGGAGGTCCGGCAGGCGTACGGGGAACTGCGCGGGCTCGTGCCCCGGGTCGCCGACCCGGACCTGCGGGAACGGCTGCTCGCGGTGTGCGGACGGCTGGAGACGGCCTCCGGGGCGACCGGCACCGCCCCCGGGGTGACCCTGACGTCGCGCGAGAAGGACATCCTGGCGGCGGTGGCGTCGGGGGCGACGAACGCGACGGCGGCGGCCCGGCTGGGGCTGCGCCCGGAGACGGTGAAGGGCTATCTGCGCGCGGCGATGCGGAAGCTGGGCGCGCACACCCGGACGGAGGCGGTGGCGGCGGCCCGGCGGGCGGGGCTGCTGCCCTGAGAGGGGGTCTGCCGTGGGGCCTTCCCTCGGGGCGGGGCATCTCTCGGGCGTCGGCCCTCAGGGGTATCGGCTCATGGTCGGGTCGACTCATGGTCGGGTCGGCTCTCAGGCGGGTCGGCTCTCAGGGGTGCCGACGCGGATCTCGTAGGGGACGTCCGTAGGGGTCATGGTCCTCAGGGTCCGTTCGGCCTCGGCGAGGAGGTCGGTGCGCAGGGCGCGTCCGAGCGGGGCGAACGGTTCGACGGTCAGGACGGTGCGCTCCTTCGTCTCGTCGAGGTGCCAGAGCCCGGCCAGGAAGCCGTCGGCGAGGAAGACGCAGTGGGACCGGTTGCCCGTCCACGTGCGGGAGCGGTGCTCGACGGCGGCCACCCGGCTCCGGTCGGCGTGGGAGAGCAGCAGATTGTCGAACTCGGGCAGGAAGCGGGGCGGGGCCGGAGTGTCCGGGTCGGGGCGGGGCGCTTCGGGCAGGTCGAAGAGTTCGGTGCCGGGCTCGTCCCGGAAGGTGAGGAGCCGGGGCCGGAGCCGTTCGAACGCGGTACGGAGCCGGGTCAGGCCGCACCAGGACTGCATGTCCTTGACGGAGGCGGGCCCGAAGGCCGCGAGATAGCGCAGGACCGTTTCGTCGAGGTCGGCGGCCTCCCCGCCGGGGCCGTCGAACCAGTGGCAGGTGGTGGTGAGGGCGACCTGCCCGGAGCGCCCCCAGAGGCCGCGCGGGGTGACCTGGACGAGGGGCAGGAGGCAGCGGGCGGCGACGGAGAGCGACGGCGGGTCGGCGCCGGGCCACTCCCGGGAGAGTTCCTCGCGCAGCTCCCTGGGGGTGCGGGGCCGCTCCTCGACGAGCGAGCGGGAGAGCGCGGCGAGCCGGTCGAGGTCGACGCCGTCGAGCCCCCCACGGGCGACGAACACGGCGAGTTCCCGGTCCACGGCCCCCGACTGGGCGAGCCCGCGCAGCGCGACGGCGTCCCGCGCGGTGTGGGTGTGCACGGTGGAACGCAGGGTGACGATACGGGCGACGGCCCGGGACTCCATGAGCGCGGACAGCTCCTCGGGCCGGAAGCCGTCGAGGCGGGCGGCGAGCGCGTAGTACGGCGGGCTCGTGTTCTGCGCCTGGAGCCCGAGGAGGTGCCCGACGGCATCGGCCACGCCCATGGAGGCACGCTCCAGGAGGAGCTGCCGGTGGAGGGTGGCGCGGTTCAGGGCGCGGGTGCCGAGCACGGGAGGGGTCGTCTTGGGGGCCATGGCGGGCACGCTACTCGGGCTTGCGGACAGGTATGGTCCGCAAGGGCGGGGGGGTGGGGGCGCATCCGGGAAGGTGAGGGGCACCCGGGCAAGGCGGGGGGCGTCCCGAGAAAGACGGGAAGCACACACCGACCACACCGACCACATCGCGGACACTGCGGACACCGCGGACACCGCCGACACTGCCGCGACCGTCGCCACCGACTGGTTCAACCAACCGGTTCATCCGATTACGCCCTGCTATATCCTGCCGGGGACGAGGAGGTGCCCGACGATGTCCGACCGCCGCACCCGTGCCGCCTGGCGGCGCCCGCAGGCGACACCGCCCGCGTCCCCGCCGCCGGAGGACCAGGCATCGGACCCGGCCGGGGACCGGCCGAGCGTGGTGCGGGCGAGCGTGTACCAGGAGGGCCGCGAGGTCTTCTCGCCGACGACGCTGGCGGAGACGTACCGCAGGCTGCGGGAGCACCCGGGCAGCATGGCGTGGATCGGCCTGCACCGCCCGACGGAGGAGGAACTCCGTTCCTTGGCAGCCGAGTTCGACCTGCACGAGCTGGCGGTGGAGGACGCGCGGGAGGCCCATCAGCGGCCGAAGCTGGAGCGGTACGGGGACACTTTGTTCGTCGTCCTGCGGGCGGCCCGCTATCTGGACGCCCAGGAGGAGGTGGACTTCGGCGAACTGCACGTCTTCGTGGGCCCGGACTTCCTGATCACGGTCCGCCACGGTGCCGCCCCGGACCTCACGGCGGTCCGGCGGCGGATGGAGCAGGACCCGGAGCTCCTCGCGCTGGGCCCCGAGGCGGTGCTGTACGCGATCCTGGACGCGGTGGTCGACGGCTACGCGCCGGTGGTGGCGGGCGTGCAGAACGACATCGACGAGATCGAGACGGAGGTCTTCGGCGGCGACCCGGCGGTCTCCCGCCGCATCTACGAACTCGCCAGGGAGATGGTCGAGTTCCAGCGCGCGACCCGCCCGCTGGTGGCCATGCTCCACGGCCTGATGGCGGGCTTCGCGAAGTACGGCACGGACGAGGAACTCCAGCGCTACCTCCGGGACGTCGCCGACCACGTGACCCACACGAGCGAACGAGTCGACGGCTTCCGCCAGGCTCTGGCGGACATCCTCACGGTGAACGCGACCCTGGTGACCCAGCAACAGAACGCGGAGATGCGCGCACTGGCGGAGGCGGGCTTCGAACAGAACGAGGAGATCAAGAAGATCTCCTCCTGGGCCGCCATCCTCTTCGCGCCCACACTCGTGGGAACCGTCTACGGCATGAACTTCGAGACCATGCCGGAGCTCCGGTGGGCGGTCGGCTACCCCTTCGCGATCCTGCTCATGGCGGTGGTCTGCGTCAGCCTGTACGTCGTCTTCAAGAAGCGGGACTGGCTGTAGGGACGCGCGCCCGCCGGGTCAGCCCTCGGTGCTCCGGGCGTGGAGCCGACCCGGGACTTTCGCCGGGCCGTTCAGGCGCGGTCTCCCGCCAGTAGTGCCCAGATCTCCAGGTCCTGGCGTGCTCCGTCGAATGCGAAGACCTCACGCAGCGTGCCCTCGTACCGCATTCCGAGTCGTTTCGCGACGGCGATGCTCCGTTCGTTCGCCGGAGTCACCCGCCATTCCACCCGGTGCATTCCCCGGACCCGCAGTGCCCAGTCGGCGAGATACCCGGCGGCGCGGGTGACAAGGCCCTTTCCCTGGGCGTCCGGGGAGAGCCAGACGCCCATTTCGCACACGCCGGTCGGCAGGTCGAAAATACGGAACAGCGCCCCGCCCTCCATTCTGCCGTCCACCCAGATGCCGAAAATCCGGCCGCCGTCCTGACTCTGGGTGTCCGCGTACCGCTGGAGAAACGTGCGGGCCGAGTCCGTGTCCACGACGAAGTGCGCCCAGGGCAGCCACGGCGCGAGGTGCGGCCGTACCCGTTCGACGTACCCGGCGAATTCTTCCGCCTGCCACGGCTCCAGTGGGCGCAGTTGGGCGGAGTCTGTCAGGTCGTGGCCGAAGAGCGTCACACGAGCCTCCTTCGAGTCGGATCCGGGTGTCACGACGGGCAGTTGACGCGCGTCCGCCCCTCTGGTGAACGCTGCCCACCCTAAGCGGGCGCCGATGGGCCCGCTCACCTGGGCAGTCCGGGATGCCCGTTTCACCGGTCCGCATGATGATGCGCCGCACAGGTATGCGCTCGCGGTTCGTTGATCCGCGCTCCTCGCTCATCACACGATGAGGACCTCGGAAAGCGAACGCGGCCGAAAACCTTCGAAGGCCGTCGAACTGAAACGGAGAACGATGCGTACCAACCGGTTCGTCAAGTCCACGGGATTGGCCGTCTCGGCCATTTTCCTCGCGACCGCTCCGGCTGTCTCGGGTGATCTCCTGGCGGGTGCCGGTTCCCTGGCCGAGACGACCGGCCGGAATGTGGCGGATCACGGCTGGGGCCGGTTCGCCGGTCCCGGGCCCGCGGCGGAGGGCGGCCTTCTCGTCCTCGCCGGCGGAACCGAAGACCACGGCTGGGGATGATCCGGTCCCGTTCGGCGCACGGTTCCTTTCGAATTCAGCGGAGAGGCAGGAAATGACGGCGGTCGGCGTGCACCACGTCGTGGCTCAGTGGGTCGAGCGGGCGCCCGGCGCCTGTGCGGTACGCGAACCGGCGGGCGGCCGGGCACTCTCGTACCAGGAGCTGTGGCGGCGCTCCGGCTGGCTGGCCGCCGAGCTGGCCCGCCGGGGGGTCGGCCGGGGCGATCTCGTACCGGTCGCGCAGGACCGCTCGGTCGACCTGATCGTCACGTTCCTCGGCATCCTGCGCTGCGGCGCCGCCTACCTCCCGCTCGACGCCCTCGCCCCCACCGGGCGGCTCGCCGACATCGTCCGCGAGTCCGGCTCCCGGGTGATCGTCCGCGCTCCGGAGGCCCGGCGGGGCGACGCGGGCCGCTGGTCCGAGCTGTCGTCCTGGCTGCCCGAGGGCGTCGAGCCGCTCGACCCGCCCGAGCAGGACCCCGGTCTGCCGGTGCCCGCGCCGACGGGTGACGCCGACGACCCGGCCTACGTCAACTTCACCTCGGGTTCGACCGGCCGCCCCAAGGGGGTCGTCGTCCCCCACCGGGCCGTGCTGCGGCTCGCTCTCAACGCGCTGTTCTGCACGGTCGAGCCGGGCGACCGGCTGGCCAGTTCCGCCAATCCGGCCTTCGACGCGACCACCTTCGAGGTGTGGAACGCGCTCTGCGGCGGTGCGACGGTCGTGGTCTTCCCGTCCGTGACCGAGCTGGCCATGGACGAGTGGACCGCGCTGATCCGCACCGAGCGGATCGACGCCATGTTCCTGACCACCTCGCTCTTCCACACGGTGGCGCGCGAGAGCGCGGACGCCTTCTCCACCGTGGGCACCGTCGTGGTCGGCGGTGAGCAGCTGGAGCTGGGCGCGGTGCGCAGGGTGCTGGCGGCGGGCCCGCCGGGGCGGCTGGTCAACGGCTACGGCCCGACCGAGACGACCACCTTCGCGGCGTACTTCGACTGCACCGAGGCGAGCCTCGCGGGTCTCGACCGGGTGCCGGTCGGCTTCCCGCTCCAGAAGACCTCCCTCCATCTCCTGGACGCGGACCTGAACGACGTGCCCGCCGGTGGGACCGGTGAGCTGTGCGTGGGCGGGCCGGGTGTCGCGCTCGGCTATCTCGCCCGCCCCGAGCTGACGAAGGACCGTTTCGTCACACTGCCCTCGACCGGTGCGCGGATCTACCGCACCGGCGACACCGGCCGACTGCTCCCGAGCGGCGCCGTCGAGCTCTTCGGCCGCACCGACCGGCAGGTCAAGCTGCGCGGCTTCCGCATCGAGCTGGAGGAGATCGAGCGGGCCGCGACGACCGGCGGCCTCGCCGACGCGGCCTTCGTCGAGAAGACCGGGGACGGCGCCGCCGCCACGCTCGTCGGCTTCGTGCTGCCCTCGCCCGAGGCCGACAAGGGGATCGGCCGGGCGGAGCTGCCCGCCGCCCTCCACCGGCAGCTCGGCGAGACCCTGCCGAGCTACATGCTCCCCTCGCGCTGGCTGGTGCTCGACCGGGTCCCGTTCGGTTCGACCGGCAAGGCCGACCGTACGCAACTGCTGCGGCTGCTCGACGCGCCCGCCGCGCCGCCGGAGGGCCCGGTGCCCCCGGTCTCCACCGGCACCGGGTCCGACGCGTCCGGCCACGCCCCGGCTCTCGCCGTGCTCCAGGACATCTGGCGCGAGGTGCTCGGCACCGGGGCCGTGGAGCCCACCGCCAACTTCATCGACCTCGGCGGCAACTCCATCCTCGCCATGCAGGTGACCGTCCGGGTGCGGGAGCGCCTCGACGTCCGGGTCGACGCCGGTGCGGTGCTGCTGACCGACAGCCTCGACGAGCTGGCCGCGCATGTGGCCTCGACCTCCCTGGCGGGCGCCTCATGACCGGAAACCGGCCCTCACCGCTCTCCTTCGCCCAGGAGCGCCTGTGGTTCGCCGACGCGACCTCGCCGGGCAACCCGACGTACAACGTCCCGCTGCTCTTCCGCGCCCCCGGACCTCTTGACCCCAAGGTCCTCTCCCTCGCCCTGGCGGCGGTCGCCGAGCGGCACGAGCCGCTGCGCACCGTCTACCGCCTCGTCGACGGCCGCCCGGTGCAGGAGGTGCGCCCGGCCGAGCCGGTGCCGGTCGACGTCGTCGACCTCACCGGCGAACCGGACGCGGTGAACCGTGTCGAGCGGGAGGCGCGGGAACGCGGCCGGGCGCCCTTCGACCTGGCGACCGGCCCGCTGGTGCGCTGCACGCTGTGGCAGGGCCTGCCCGAGGGCGACGCCGTACTGCTGACCATCCATCACATCGCTGTGGACGGCTGGTCGTTGGCACCGCTCTTCGACGACCTGGCCCGGGCCTACGAGGCGGTGGCCGCCGGTGATCCGGCGGAGCTGCCCGCGTTGCCCACCCGATACGCCGACTTCGCCGCGCTCGAACGCGCGGCCGAGCACGACCCGGCGAACGTGCGGGCCCTGGACGAGCGGGTCGCCGAGATGCTGCGGGTCGCCCCCGGCCTCCGGCTGGCGGGCCGGGCCGACCGGCCGGCCGGGCCGGACGGCACACGGCCCGGCGAGCAGCTCACCGTCACCGTCCCGCCACGGGTCCGCGACCGGATCGAGGAGTTCGCCCGGGCGCTGCGCGTCACGCCGTACGTGGTGCTCACCTCGGCGGTCCAGGCGGTCCTGCAGCGCTGGTCGGGGCGCGGCGAGTTCCTGCTCGGCACGATGACGGCCAATCGGGACCACCCGGGTCTGGAGGAGGCCGTCGGCTTCTTCGTCAACAACACGCCGCTGCGCTGCCGGATCGATCCGGCGGACTCGTTCCGGGGGCTGTGCACGGCCACCCGCAAGGAGGCGTTCCGCTCGCTGTCGCACCAGCGGGTGCCGTTCGACCGGCTCACCTCGGCCGTGGCCGCCGCGCACGCGGCGGGCCGTCGGCCGCTGGTCGAGGTCGGATTCGTGTACCAGAACGCGCCCTCGCCCCGGTCCGGCGGCAGTGGCTGGACCGCGCCCGTCGTCCTGGGGACCGGCACCGCCAAGTTCGACCTGCTGCTGATCCTGGAGGACGGGCCCGCGGGTCTGGCCGTCACCGTCGAGTACGACTCCGAGCTGTACCGCCGTTCCTCCGCGCGGGCCCTCGCCGAGGGCGTGGCCGCACTGCTCGACGCGGCGGTCGCGGATCCGGACGCGCCGCTGGACTCGCTGCCGGAACTGCCGGGCCAGCCACGGGCCGACGCACTGCCTCCGCCGCCCGAGCCGGTCACCCGGACCGCCGTCCCGGCCGACGGCCGAACGGCCGGGGCGTCCCCGGCGCCCGGTGCCGCGCTCGAGGGAGCGGAGGCCGAGGCCGCCGAGCTCTTCGTCACCGCGCTCGCCCAGCGCGGCGGGCTCGCGCCCGCGCCCGCGGTGGCCACGCTCACCGGGGACACCGACTTCTTCGCGCTCGGCGGGCACTCGCTGCTCGCGGTCAGTATGCTCGCCGAGGCCAAGCGGCGGCACGGACTGGCCGTCTCGCCGAGGGCCTTCCTTCCGCGGCCCACGGTCGCCGGTCTCGCCCGGCTCCTCACCGAGGCACGGGCCGCCGGAGCCACGCCCGAGCCCGCCGAGCGGCCCGCCCCGATGCCCGCGAGCGCGGACACCGAGACCCACCAGGCCTCGCCGGTGCAGCAACGCTTCTGGTTCCTGGACCGGCTGCCGTCGCTGCGCTCCGCCTATCTGATCCCCACCCTCGTCGAGTACACCGGAGCCGTCGACCACGACGTGCTGCGCCGGGCCGTGGACCTGGTCCTCGCCCGCCACCCCGCGCTGTCCTCGGTTTTCTCCCTCGACCGGCGCAAGCGCCACGTCTGCTACAGCACCACGGTCACCCCGGCACCGGTCGAGGTCACCGACGCCACCGACTGGCACGCCGACCAACTGCGCGGCAGGCTCTCCCAGTTGTGCTGGGCTCCGATGGACCTCGCGAAAGAGGCGCCCGCCCGCGCCGAGATCCTCGGGTTCGGCCCCGACCGGACCGTGCTCGCCCTGGTCGTCCACCACATCGTCGCCGACGGCTGGTCGCGCGACCTGCTGCTCGCGGAGATCGGCACGGCCTACCGCGCCCTCTCCGACGGCGCCACGCCCGTACTCGCCGAGCCGACGCACCCGGCCCGCCTCGGACCGGCCGTCCCGGCCACTCCGGCGCGGGAGCGGGAGCGGGCCGCCCCGCTCCTGGCACACCTGGACGGCGCGCCGAACGACATCGCGCTGCCGCACGACTGGCCACGGTCCGAACTCCAGTCCACCGAAGCCACTTTGCTGACCGCCCGGCTGCCCGAGGAGACCGCCGCCCGGCTGCGCGCCGTCGCCGCCGAGGTCAACGGGTGCACGCTCTTCATGACCACGGCGGCACTGCTCGCCGTGGCCCTGGCCCGGCGCGGCAGCCAGCGCGACTTCCTCTTCGCCTTCCCGTGGGCGGGCCGCGAGGAGCCGTCCGCCACCGAGGCGATCGGGATGTTCGTGAACACCCTGATCCTCCGGCTCGACCTGCGCGGCGAGCCCACCTGGCGCGAACTCCTCGGCCGCGTCAGGGAGAGCTGCTCCGTCTCCTACCGGCACGCCGACGTGGCCCTGGACGTCCTCGCCAACGAACTGCACAGCGACCGGGACCTCAGCCGTCCCGCCCTCACCCCGGTGTTCCTCAGCGCCCAGAGCGGTGACACCGGACCGGCGGCCCTCGCCGACGGCATCGACGCCCGGCTCCTCCCGCTGGAACCGCTGCACATCAAGTACGAGCTCGAACTCGTCGCCACCGAGGCCACGGAGGACCGGCTGGACCTCTGCCTGGCGTACGCCGTCAACCTCTTCACCCGGAACACCGCCGAGACCCTCCTCAGCGACGTGGTCGCCGCCGCCGAAGACCTCGCCGCCGCCCCCGACTCCCATCCCTTCACCAGGAGCATCTCGTGAACAACACCGTGGCCACGACCCCGCTCAGCGAGACCGACCTGCTCGACCGGGTCCGGCAGGCATGGGCCGACGTACTCGACCTGGACAGCGTCGAGCAGGTGCCCGATGGCGCCAACTTCCTTGAAGCAGGCGGCAGTTCACTGCTCCTCATCATGCTGTGGGAGGAGCTGGAACCGCTGACGGAGCGGACCTTGAAGGTCTCCGACCTGTTCCAGCACAGCACCGTCAAGGCCCAGGTGGCCCTGCTGGCCGACACCTCCGGCGCGGAGGAGCGGCTGACCGACCTGGGCGCGCGCAACCGCGCCGGCCTGCTCGGCCGCGCCCGCCGCGACCAGAGCGTCTCCGAGTGAGCGAGGGAACCCGGACCATGAGCAACGCCACCGACATCGCCGTCATCGGCATCGGCCTGCGCTACCCCGACGCCACCACTCCCGAGGAGTTCTGGCGCAACATCGACCGGGGCGTCGTCTCCATGCGCGAGATGTCCCCGGAGCAGCTGAAGTCCTCCGGCGTCAGCGAGGAGATGCTCGCCGACCCCTCCTTCGTCAGCGTCGCCACCTCGCTGCCCGGAGTCGAGGACTTCGCCTCCCCGTTCTTCGGCTACCCGCCCCGCGAGGCCGAGACCATCGACCCGCAGCAGCGGATCTTCCTGGAGGCCTGCTGGGAGGCGCTGGAGAGCGCCGGGCACCCCGCGAGCAAGAACGGTCCCGTCGTCGGCGTGTTCGCGGGCAGCGCCGCCGGGAACTACTCCGCCGCCCTGCTCGCCGCGAAGGCCCGCGAGTCCGGGCTGCGCGCGGCCGTCGACGACCTCGAACTCACGGTCGGCGGACAGGCCGACTTCATGACCTCGCGCGCGGCCTACAAGCTGGGGCTGCGCGGCCCCGCCGTCAGCCTCCAGACCGGCTGTTCCTCCTCTCTGTACGGTGTGCACTACGCCACCCTGAGCCTGCTGTCCGGCGAGTGCGACATCGCCCTGGCCGGTGGCGCGACGGTCCTCGAACCCTTCCGCGGCTACCGCCACCAGCCCGGCGGCGTACTGTCCGAGGACGGCTACTGCCGTTCCTTCGACGCCTCGTCGACCGGCACCACCTACAGCTCGGGCGTCGGCGTCGTCGCGCTGCGCCGCCTCGACGACGCGCTCGCCGACGGCGACAACGTGCTCGCGGTGATCCGGGGCAGCGCCGTCGGCAACGACGGCGGCGACCGGCTCGGATTCATCGCGCCCAGCCCGCGCGGTGTCGCCGACGTCGTCGCCGCGGCCCTCGGCACCGCCGGGGTCGGCGCCGACAAGCTCCGTTACGTGGAGGCGCACGGCACTGCGACACCGGTCGGCGACAACATCGAACTCATCGCGCTCGACCGGGCGTTCCGGGCCAGCACCGACAAGACCTCGTACTGCGCGCTCGGTTCGGTGATGTCCAACATCGGTCACACCGGTCCGGCCGCGGGCATCGCCGGTTTCATCAAGGCCGTGCACGTCGCCCGCACCGGCAAGATCCCGCCGCACCCGACCTTCGAGCGCCCGCGCGACCCGGGCATCCTGGACGAGAGCCCGTTCTTCGTCACCACCACCGGCGAGGAGTGCGCCGACGCCGACCGCCACGTCCTGGTGAACTCCATGGGGGTCGGCGGCACCAACGCGGCCATCGTGCTCGCCGCCCCGCCGGAGCCGGTGCGCCCCTCGGCCCCGAGCCGCGCCACCGTGCGCCTGGTGCTGTCGGCCCGTACCCGCGCCGAGCTGGACCAGGCCTGCCGCAGGCTCGCCGACGCCCTCGACGGGGGCGAGCTCGACGCCGGGGACGTCGCCCACACCCTGCGGGCGGGCCGGGCCGTCTTCGACGAGCGGCGCGTGGTCACCGCGCCCCGCGAGCGCCTGGCCGCCGCGCTCCGGATGCCACGGCCGCCCGCCGTGCGGACCGAGCGGGCCGCCGGTCGCCGCCCCGTCCTCGTCCTGCCCGCCACGGACGCCCCGCAGCCGCCGGCCGCCCTCCTGGCCGGTCTGCGGGCCGCGCTGCCCGAGCTGGGCGAAGCCCTGACGGCTCCTCAGGAGAGCCTGCCCGAGGGCCGGTTCCCGATCCTCGTCGGGCACGGCGAGCCCGCGAAGGGCCGTCATGTGGTGGCCCTGGCCGACCCGCTGGACGAGGAGGCTCTCGCCGAGCTCCTCGACGACGCGGTGACCACCGCCTGGCTGCACGGCGCCGAGGTGGACTGGTCCGCGCTCGACGGCCGACAGGGCCGCCGCGTCGCGCTGCCGACGTACCCCTTCACCCGCAAGCGCCACTGGGCGCTCGACCACCTCGACTACGACGGCCCGGTCGCCGCCGCGCCCACCGCCACCGGCGCCGCGTCCACCGCGGCCGAGGGCACCGTCGAGGCCGGTCTGGTCCAGCTGTGGAAGGACTTGTTCGGGCACGAGACCATCGGCCTGGACGACGAGTTCGCCTCGCTCGGCGGCACCTCGCTGCTGTCCGTACAGCTGGTCCTGGAGATCCAGCAGCGCTTCGGCGTCCTGGTGAACATCCACCGGGCGGGCGGCAGCCAGGCCACCGTCCGCCGTCTCACCACCATCGTCGAGGGCCTGCTGAACGGCGCGGGTCTCGGCGACGAGGAGGTCGACCCGGCGGCCGACGGCGACGGCGTGCTCGTCGACGCCGACCTGCAGATCGCCCTGGAGCCGCTCGCCAAGCGGACCGCGCCCGGCAAGGACGTCCTGCTCACCGGTGCCACCGGCTACCTCGGCGCCTTCCTCCTCGACGAGCTGGTGCGCGCTTCGAAGGGCCGTGTCTACTGCGTGGTCCGGGCCGCCGACGAGGCCGAGGGCATGGCCCGGCTGCGGGCGACGGCCGCCAAGTTCGGCCTGGCCGAGCCCGACCCGGAGCGCGTCCACGCCGTCCCCGGCGACCTGCGCGGCATCGCCGAGGTCTGCGCGACGTACCGCGGCGGCGAACTCGCGGAGCGGGTCGGCCATGTGCTGCACTGCGCCGCCAAGGTCGTCTTCACCGAGCCGTACCGCATGTTGCGCGAGGACAACATCCTGCCGCTGGTCGCCCTGCTGAACTGGATGCGCCCGCTCGGCATCCGTGACATCAGCTTCATCTCCACCGTCGCCGCCACCGCGCCCGCGGGCACCGACGGACGGCTGATGGAGACCCGCGAGCAGCCGCTCGACCCGCAGCTCGGCGGCTACGGCGTCAGCAAGTGGGTCGGCGAGCGGCTCCTGGAGCGCGCCGACCAGGACGGGATGCGGGTACGGGTGTTCCGCCCCGGCCTGATCATGGCCTCCAGCGCGACCGGCGCCTGCAACGACAAGGACCTCATCTGGTTCCTGCTCGCCAGTGGCCTGGTGGTCGGCGCCCGTCCGGTCGACGACCGCGGGATGCCGGTCTCCCCGGTGGACGTGCTGGCCCGCGCGGTCGCCGAACTCGCCCTGTCCTCCAAGTCGGTGGGCCGCGCCTACCACCTCGTCGACGAGATCTCGCCGAGCCTGGAGGACCTCTTCGAGGCGCTGGAGGAAGCGGGGCTGCCGACCCGCACGGTGCCGCTGACCGAGTGGCAGCGACTGGTCGCGGAGCGGGCCACGGCCACCGGCAGCAAGGTCCTGGCGGCGACCGCCCTCTACGAGATGGAGGGCCACGAGCTGGACGAGGCCGGTGTGCAGGCGCGCGGCTGGCAGCCGTGGCTGCGCAAGGCCGGGCTCTCCCCGCTGGTCACCGGCGAGCAGCTCCGCAGCGGACTGGCCTTCCTGGCCCACCGCACCCAGGACATCGGCTCGCTCCTGCCCGCCCTGGCGGCCGAGGGCGCGGGCACGGGCACGGGCATCGAGGGGGAGAAGTGAGCGACAATCCGACGCCGTCCGGTGACGGCAACGCCGTCCCGCACGGTCGGCACCGGCTCGCCGTCATCGGCGCGGGTGTCATGGGCACCGGCATCACCACACTGGCCCTGGGCCGTGGCGTCGACGTGATCCTGGTCGACGTCTCCGAGGAGATCCTCGCCAAGGCCCGTACCGCGGCGACCGGGCAGCTCCGGTTCGCCCGGATGATGGGCAAGCTGCCGCGCGAGGGCGCGACCGGCGAGCTGGTCACCACCACCCGGATCGAGGACGTGGCCGGGGCGACCGCCGTCGTCGAGGCCGTCACCGAACTGGCCCCGCTCAAGGCGAAGGTGCTCGCCGAAGTGTCGGCGGTGGTCGCCCCCGGCACCCTGCTGATCTCCAACACCTCGGCCGTCCCGATCGACGAGCAGGCCGACTCGGTGGCCCGGCCGGAGGACCTGGTCGGCATCCACTTCATGAACCCGCCCTATCTCATCCACACCTCCGAGCTGATACGCGGCCCCCGCAGCGGCGAGGCCGCCGTCGCCGCCGCCCAGGTCCTCCTGGAGGCCCTGGGCCAGCGCGGGGTCCTGGTCGGCGACGGGCCCGGCTTCGTGATCAACCGGATCCTGCAGCGCATGATCAACGAAGCCGCCCGGATCGTCGCCGAGGACGTGGCCGACCCGGCGTCCGTCGACGCCGCCTTCGAGGGCTGCCTCGGCCACGCCACCGGCCCGCTGGCCACCGCCGACCTCATCGGTCTCGACAACGTGGTCGACTCCCTGCGCGTCCTGCACGAGCGCACCGGGGACGCGGGCTACGAGCCCTGCGCCCTGCTCCTGGAAAAGGTCGCCGCCGGCGACTTCGGCCGCAAGACCGGCCGCGGATTCTTCGCCTACGGAGGAAGCACGACATGAGCACCCCCACCACTCAGCAGGACACCGCCGGGCAGGGCACGGCCGGGCAGGACACCGCCGCCATCCGCGAGACGCTCACCGCGTTCCTGGAGCAGCGCACCAAGACCGAGGTCACGGCCGACGTCGACCTGTTCTCCACCGGTCTGGTCACCTCCCTGTTCGCGATGGAGCTGCTGGTGCACGTCGAGCGGTCCTTCGGGGTCCAGGTCGGCGGCCCCGACCTCACGCTCGACAACTTCCGCAGCGTGGACGCGATGACCGCGCTCGTACTGCGGCTGCGGGACGGCGACGATGAGTGAGCCGACAGCGGGCGACGGCACCCGCGCCGAGGCGCAGCAACTGGCCTCCGAGCTGATCGGCGACCGCGCGGACGGCTGGGACAGGTCCGGCGAGCTGCCGCTCGGGCTGCTGCGCGAGCTCGGCGGCAAGGGGATGCTCTGCGCCCAGGTCCCCGCCGCGTACGGCGGTCTCGGTCTGAGCAGCGCCGACAACGGCGAGCTGACCGCCCATGTCGGCGCCCTGTGCTCCTCCCTGCGCAGCGTCATGACCTCGCAGGGCATGGCCGCCTGGACCGTCGAGCGGCTCGGCGGCGACGAGCAGAAGGCCGTCCATCTGCGTGAGCTGACCTCCGGCCGACTGGCCGGGGTGGCGTTCAGCGAGCCCGGCGCGGGCAGCGACCTCGGCGCGATGGACACCACGATCCGCACCGAGGGCGACACGATCGTCCTGGACGGCCGCAAGTCCTGGATCACCGTGGGCGCCTACGCCGACCTCCTCGTCGTCTTCGGCCGCCACGGCGCCGGGGCGGGCGCGGTGGTCGTCCCCACGGACGCGCCCGGCGTGACCGTGGAGCGGGTCGCGGACCCGATGGGCTGCCGGGCCGCCGGACACGCCGACATCACCTTCGACGGGGTACGGCTGCCGGCCGACCGGCTGCTCGGTGGCGCCGGGCTCCCGGTCGACTGGCTGGTGACCTCGGCGCTCACCTTCGGCCGGGTCTCCGTGGCCTGGGGCTGCGTCGGCATCCTGCGGGCCTGCCTGCGGGCCGCGGCCTCGCACGCCGCGACCCGGCACCAGTTCGGCGCACCGCTCGCCGACCACCAGCTGGTCGCCCGGCACCTGGCCGAGCTGCACGTCGCCCACGAGGCGTCGGCCCGCTGCTGCGAGCAGGCCAGCCGCTGCTGGGACGAGAACACCCCCGAGCTGGTCACCTCCGCCGTCACCGCAAAGCACCTCGCCGCGGGGAACGCCGCACGCGGCGCGGCCTCGGCCGTGCAGGTGCTCGCCTCGGCGGGCGCCCGGGACGGCGGCCCGGTGGCCCGTGCCTACCGGGACGCCAAGCTGATGGAGATCATCGAGGGCAGCAACGAGATCAGCCAGCTGCTGCTCGGCAAGCACGCCCTGGCGGTGTGGTCATGAGCGGCACCGCCGACGCGGTCGGCGCCGGGACCGGCGCGGACACCCGGATCGGCATCGGGATCGGGATCGTCCACACCGTCCTGCCCACCGTCCGCACCGCGCCCTGCGATCTGCCCGAGTTCTCCGAACTCGAACCGCAGGAAGCCGAGTTCGTGCGCGGCAGTGGCATCGGGACGGTCGGCGTCCTGGAGGACACGACCGCGGGCGACCTGGCCGCCCTGGCCGTCCGCGGTCTGCTGGACCGGCTGGACGGGCTCGCGGGGAACGGGCCCGCGGCGGCCCGGCCCGACACGCTGATGCTGGTCGGGCCGCGCGCCCCCGACGTCCTGCTCGGCTCGGACGCCTGCCGGGTGCAGGCCGAGGCCAAGCTCGACAGCGCCTTCGCCTTCACCCTCGACGGGCTCGGCTGCACCGGCTCCAGCGCCGCCTGGGCGCTCGGCCGCGACCTGCTGCTCGCCGACCCGTCGCGGCAGAGCGTGCTCATCGCCCACGGCAGCCGCCCGACCGGCCTCGACCGGGTCCGGTACCCGGTCACCGTGATCGGTGACGGCGCCTACGCGATGACCCTGGTCCGGGGCGGTCGGCCGGTGCTGCGGGCCCACCGCCAGGAGACCGACGGCACCTTCCACGACCTGTTCCGGGTCGACTACAAGCAGGTGCCATCCTACGAGTGGCGCGAGGAGTGCGCCTCGGCCGACCGGTACCGCTTCGAGCTGGCCATGAACAGCCGGATGCGGCTGGCCCGGATGGTCGACGAGGTGCTCGCGGAGGCGGGCGTCGACAAGGGCTCCGTCGCCACGACGCTGATGCAGAACGTCACCGCGAGCGCCTACCAGTTCTACGAGACGCTGCTCGGCCTGCCGGTCCATCCGGTGTGCGGCGAGCACCTCGCCGCGTACGGGCACCTCGGCGCCATGGACGTGGTGCTGAATCTCGACCGGCTCCTCGCGAGCGGGGAACTCGCCCCGGGCGACCTCGTGCTCGTGCTCAACAACAGCCCGGTCGCGGCCTGGGCCGTGACCCTGTGGGAGGTGTGACCGTGCTCCAGAACGCCGGGACTTCCGAGATGCCCGACTCCCCCGTGTCCCCGGACTCCGCCGGGACCTCCGAGACCGTCCCCGTCACGACCGTCAAGTGCCTGGTGTGGGACCTCGACAACACGCTGTGGCAGGGCACCCTGCTCGAAGACGGGGAGGTCGTGCTCTCCGACGAGATCCGGCAGGTGATCACCACCCTCGACGAGCGCGGCATCCTCCAGGCCGTGGCGAGCAAGAACGACCACGACCACGCCTGGGGAAAGCTCGAACAGCTCGGCCTGGCCGAGTACTTCGTGCACCCTCAGATCGGCTGGGGCGCCAAGTCCGGCTCGGTGCGCGCCATCGCCGAGCAGCTGAACTTCGCCCTCACCACCCTCGCGTTCATCGACGACCAGCCCGCCGAGCGCGCCGAGGTCGGCCATCACCTCCCCGAGGTGCGGCGCTACCGGGCCGAGGAGGCGCTGGAGCTCACCGGGCGCCCGGAGTTCAGCCCGGTCGTCACCGCCGACTCGCGCCGTCGCCGTGAGATGTACCAGGCCGGTTCCCGCCGGGAGGCGGCCCGCCAGGACTTCACCGGCGCCGACGAGGAGTTCCTGCGTACGCTGGCCCTGGTCATGACGATCCGGCGGGCCGACGACGTGGACCTGGCCAGGGTCGAGGAACTCACCCTGCGCACCAGCCAGATGAACGCCACCGGGGTGCACTACGGCGACGCCGAGCTGCGCGCGCTGCTCGCCGACCCGGGGCACGAGGTGCTGGTCGTCACGTTGAGCGACCGCTTCGGCGACCACGGTGCCGTCGGCATCCTGCTGCTCGAACGGCTCCCCGGTGTCTGGCACCTCAAGCTGCTCGCCACCTCCTGCCGGGTGGTCTCCTTCGGCGCGGGCTCGGTGATCCTGCGCTGGCTGACCGACCGGGCCGCGGCGGCGGGCGTGCACCTCGCCGCCGACTTCCGGCGCACCGAGCGCAACCGGATGATGGAGGTCGCCTACCGCTTCGCGGGCTTCACCGGCGACGCCTGCCCGTGCGCCGCCGCGGTCACCGGACCGGACCGGGACGGCATCGAGCTGCTGCACATCGAGCCCGTACGGCAGGATCCGCCGACCACCATGCGGCTGGACGCCCCCGACCTGACCGTCCCCGCCGCCCCGCGCGCGGGGGACGGCCCGGTCGTCCCCGCCGAGGTGTCGCATGGCTGAGCCCGTCGCGGAGGAGCTGCCCGGCACCCTGTACGAGTGGTTCGACCGGACCGTCGAGCGGCACCCGGAGGAGCCCGCCGTCGAAGCCGGTGGCACCGTGCTCGGCTACGGCGAGCTGCGGCGGGCCGCCGAGCACGTCGCCGCCCGGATCCTGGCGGCGCACGGCTCCGCGCCCCGCCGGATCTCCGTGATGGCGACCCGTTCGGTGGCGGTCCTCGCCGCCTATCTGGCGGGCCAGCGGCTCGGCGCGTGCGTCACCCCGGTCAACCCCTCCTTCCCGGTGCAGCGCAACCGGATGATCGTGGAGCTGGCGGGCGCCGAGGTGCTGATCGTGGACGCCGAGGACGCGGCGCAGCTCGACGGCGGGCTGGGCGGCTGCGCGCCCACCGAACTGCGGCTCGACGCCGCCGAGGTGGCCGCCGCCGGGCGGGCGGCGACGACGCCCGCGCCGGAGCTGCCGCCGTACACCACGGGGCCGGACGAGGTCGCGTACGTCCTGTTCACCTCGGGCTCGACCGGCCGTCCCAAGGGCGTGCCGATCAGGCACCGCAATCTGAGCCCGTACCTGGGGCACAGCATCGGGCGTTACGGGATCGGCCCCGGCTGCCGGACCTCGCACACCTTCGACCTGACCTTCGATCCTTCGGTGTTCGACCTCTTCGTCACCTGGGGCGGCGGGGCGACGCTGGTGGTACCGGGCCGGGCGGAGCTGCTCTCCCCGGTCGACTACATCGTGGAGAACGGCGTCACCCACTGGTTCTCGGTGCCGTCCGTGGTCTCCGTCAGCGCCCAACTCGGCAATCTTCCGGCCGGGTTGGCGACGGGCCTGCGGATGAGCGTCTTCATCGGCGAGCAGCTGTCCTACGACCAGGCCCGGGCCTGGTACGCGGTCGCCCCGCAGGCGTCGATCGAGAACGTCTACGGTCCCACCGAACTGACCGTGGCGTGCACCGAGTTCGCGCTGCCCGCCGATCCGGCCGACTGGCCCGCCACCTCCAACGACACCGTGCCGGTCGGGCCGGTCTACGACTTCCTCGACCATCTGGTGCTCGACGAGGCGGGCCGCCCCGCCGAGGAGGGCGAGCTGGTCGTCCGTGGTTCCCAGCGCTTCGACGGCTATCTCGACCCGGCCGACAACCGGGGGCGCTTCCTCGCCCATGACGGGGACGGCGCCACGCCGTACGACGGCGAGGGCCCGCTGACCCCGGAGCACTACTACCGCACCGGTGACCGGGTGCGCTGGGAGTCGGGCCGTCTCGTGCACCTCGGCCGTCTCGACAACCAGGTCAAGGTGCGCGGCTATCGCGTCGAACTCGGCGAGATCGAGGCCGCCATGCGCCGCCACCCGGACCTCGACCAGGCCGTCGTCATCGCGCTGAAGCGGGGCGACGACGTCGAACTGGTCGGCTGCCACACCGGCGCGCCCGTCGAACCGCAGCAGCTCGGCCGCTGGCTGCGCAAGCGGATCCCGGTCCACATGGTGCCCCGGCGGTTCCGGCACCTGGACGCCCTGCCACTGAACCCCAACGGCAAGATCGACCGGCCACGCATCACCGGCGATCTCCAGTCCCCCGATCTCGCCGCGGCCGGACCGGCCGGCGGCGGTGGAGGCCATCATGGCGTTTCTCGATGACATCATCCCGCCACCGGGCATCGTACGGACCCTGTGTCTGAGCAACTTCGCCAAGACCGCGGGCCACGGTGTCCTGATGGCGGTCAGCGTGCTGTTCTTCACCCGCACCGTCGGCATCCCCGCCGTGCAGGTCGGGCTCGCGCTGAGCATCGGCGCGGCGATGGCCATGGCCGCGAGCATCCCGGCCGGCCGGCTCGCCGACCTCCTGGGCCCGCGCAACACGACCGTCGGCTTCCTGCTGCTGCTCGGCGTGTTCGTCGGCGCGTACGCCTTCGTCGAGAGCTTCGCCGCCCTCGTCGTGGTCACCAGCCTCGCGCTGATGGCCGAGTCGTCCACGGACGCCGCCCGTGGCGCGCTGATCGCCGGGCTCATCCCGCAGGAGGAGCGCGTCCGCGCCTGGTCGTACATGCGCGCCGTCAGCAACCTCGGTGTGACGCTCGGCGCCGCCGCCGGGGCCGTCGCGCTCTGGTTCGACAACCGGCCCGCCTACATCGGCCTGCTCATCGCGGGCGGTGCGATGTTCCTGATCGCCGGAGCCGCGTACACGACCGTGCCGTCGGTCGCTCCGGTGCCGAAGGAGAGCAGCGGCCCCAAGTGGGTGGTCCTGCGCGACCTGCCGTACGCGGCGGTGGCGCTGCTCAACTCCGTGCTGGTGATGAACGTCGCCATCCTCACGGTCGCGCTGCCCATCTGGATCACCGGGCACACCAGCGCGCCGAAGTGGCTGTACTCGGTGATCCTCATCCTCAACACCATCATGGTCGTGCTCTTCCAGGTCCGCGCGGGCAAGGGCAGCGAGGACGTCCGCGGCGGCGCCCGCACCCTGCGCCGCTGCGGTGTCTTCCTCGCCGTGTGCTGCGGGTTCTTCGCGCTCGCCGCCGACCGCCCGGTGTGGGTCGCGGTCGCCGCGCTGCTCGCCGGAGCCGCCGTGCACGTGATCGGCGAGATGCTGTACAGCGCCGGATCCTGGTCGCTGGCCTTCGGTCTGGCCCCCGATCACGCGCAGGGGCAGTACCAGGGCATGTTCGGCATGTCCACCCAGCTCGGCTCGATGGTCACCCCCGCGCTCGCCACCCTGCTCATCGTGCAGTTCGGCTGGCCGGCCTGGATCATCTTCGCGGCCCTGCTCCTCGGCGCCGGACTCGCCGCCCCCGCGGTGGCCGCCTGGGCCGAACGCACCCGTGAACCGGCCACCGGTACGGGCACCGCAGCGGCCGTCACCTCCTGACCGCCGCCCGAACGGAGAACGCACTCCATGGACTTCAGCCTCTTCTACTTCGCCAACGACAGCACCGAGTCCGCCGCCAAGCGCTACGAACTGCTCCTGGAGGGAGCGAAGTTCGCCGACCGCAACGGCTTCAGCGCGGTGTGGACCCCGGAGCGCCACTTCCACCCCTTCGGGGGCCTCTACCCCAATCCCTCGGTGACCGGCGCGGCCATCGCCGCCGTGACCGAACGCATCGGCATCCGGGCGGGCAGCGTCGTCGCCCCGCTGCACCATCCGCTGCGCATCGCCGAGGAGTGGTCGGTCGTCGACAACATCTCCGACGGCCGGGTCGGCCTCTCCTTCGCCTCCGGCTGGCACGCCGCCGACTTCGCGCTGCGCCCGGAGAACTACGAGAACCGCCGCGAGATCCTCCTGGAGCAGGTGGAGCAGGTCCGCGCACTGTGGCGCGGCGAGCGGATCACGGTCACCGACGGGGTCGGCAGCGAGCAGCGGCTCGGGATCTACCCGCCGCCGGTGCAGCCCGAGCTTCCGGTCTGGGTGACCAGCGCCGGTGGTGTCGAGACCTTCCGCAACGCGGGCCGGTCCGGTTCCGGTCTGCTGACGCATCTGCTCGGCCAGGACCTCGACGACCTCGCGCACAAGATCGCCGAGTACCGCAAGGAGGTCGTGGAACTCGGCCGCGCCGACGGCTGGACCGGGCACGTCGCCCTGATGGTGCACGCCTTCCTCGGCCCGGACGAGGACGCCGTCCGCGAGACCGTACGGGCCCCGCTCGGCGACTACCTGCGCAGCTCGCTCGGGCTGCTGCTGGGCTCGCGGCTCGACGGCAGGCGCTTCGACGCGTCCAAGCTGTCGCCGGAGGACGTCGACTTCATCGTGGCGCGCTCCTTCGACCGCTACTTCGACGACGGCGGGCTGCTCGGCACCGTCGACAAGGCGGAGCGCATGGTGGAGCGCTTCCGGGCGATCGGCGTGGACGAGATCGCCTGCCTGATCGACTTCGGGCTGCCCACGCCCACCGTCCTGGCGAGCCTGGAGCACCTGAACCGGCTGCGCGAGCGCACCTCGCTCGGCGGAGAGGGCGGCGCGTCATGACCGGGCGCGCCGAGCGCACCGGAGGGGCGGGGGCGCGGACCCCGGGCGGGATCGTCGACTTCGAGGTGGTGTTCCCGTCGTCGGCGGTGGACGTGCGGGAGCTGCACCAGTCCTCCGGCGTGTCCGTGGACGACATCCTGGCCATCACGCACACCGAGCGGTTCCCCGCCCTCGACGAGGACGAGGCCGTGTGGGAGCTGGCCGCGACCGCCGCCCGTACCGTGCTGGAGCGCCAGGGGATCGACCCGGACGACATCGGTCTCGTCGTGTACGCGGGTTCGGGCGAGTGGGACCTGCCGTTCTGGTCGCCCGCCGCCAAGGTCGCCGACGAGCTGGGCATCAACGGCGCCCACTGCTTCGAGATCGCCAACTTCTGCAACGGCGGGATGACCGCCGTCCGTACCGCCCTGGCCGAACTCGCCCTGGGCACCGCGCCGTACGCCCTCGTGCTCATCGGTGACCGGCTCAGCCGGCTGGTCGACCACGAGGACCCCGAGTCCAAGGCCCTGTTCAACTTCGGCGACGCCCCGGCCGCGCTGCTCATCGGCCGCGAGGACTGCCTCCTCGACGTGCTGGCCTCGGCGATGCGCACCGACCCGTCGTGGGCCGACTACTACTCCGGCGACGTGGAGGACGACCGGGTCCTGATGCGCCGCCGGGGCCGTCGGCAGGGGCTCGCGGACGCCTATCTGGAGAACTTCCCGGCCCGCGTCGACGACGTGCTCGGCACCCTCGGCAAGCGGATCGACGACGTCGACTGGTTCCTCATCAACCAGGGCGACAAGGGGATGCACGAGAAGCTGCTCGCCAGGCTCGGCATCCCGGTCGGGAAAAGCGTCTTCAACTACCACCGGTACGGGCACATGGGCGGCTCGGACCCGTTCATCGCGCTCGACGGACTGATCGCGGACGAGCGGATACGGCCCGGGGACCTGGTCCTGGTCGCCGCCAGCGGCATGGGCTTCAGCTGGAGCGTGACGGCGATGGAGTACCGGGGCCGATGACCACTCCCGTACGCCCCTACGCGGGCTGGAAGGACCTGCGGCGCCTCCTCGCCCCGGTCACCGCGCCCGTGGTCCGGCCGGTCGGCAACGACAACACCGCGGGCACGCCCGACGGGCCCGCCACGGCGCCGTTCACGCTGCTGTTCGTCCATCACGCCGGTGGGTCGGCGGCGGCCTTCGCCCCGCTGTCACGGCACCTGCCCGCCGACTGGCGGCTGCTCGCCGTGGACCTCCCGGGCCGTCTGATGGCCATGGGCGAGGACGGCTGCCGTTCCGCCACCGAGGCGGTGGACTGGCTCGCCCCGCTCACCCGGCAGGTCCTCGACGGACCGTACGGCGTCTTCGGCCACAGCATGGGCGCCCTCGTCGCGTACGAGCTGGCCCGGGAGCTCTCCCGGGACGGGCGACCGCCCGTCTGGGTCGGGCTCTCCGGCGCGCCCGCGCCCGGCCACCGCCCCGACCGCGCCCAGCGGCACCTGTGGTCGCGCGAGCGGCTGACCCGCTTCATGCGGGAGCTGGGCGGCACCCCGGAGGAGGTGCTCGCGGTCCCCGACATCGTCGGACCGATGGTGGAGGCGCTGCGCGGAGACCTCGCCGTCGTCGACACGTACGAGGAGCGGCCCGGCCCTCCGCTGGAGGTGCCGCTCTCCCTGTTCACCGGCGCGGACGACCCGGTCGCCCGTCCGGCGCTCGCCGCGCCCTGGGCCGACCGCACCACCGCCCCGGCCGAACAGCACTCCTGGCCCGGCGGTCACTTCTATCTGTACGAGCACCCGGCGGAAGTCTGCCGGGCCGTCGTCCGTGACATCACCGCGGCCCGCGCTCGCCATCGGGCCTCCGACTCCCCCGCGCGACAGCCTTCATGACGTCTCGTCCGCTGGTTCAGGAGTCCGTGACCGGGGCATCCCGGGGAGCGCGCCGACGGCGTCACCACCGCCGGAGGGGCCCGGGAGCGCCGGGTGGCTTCGGGCAACCGTCATGGCGGGCAGTCCCGTTCGTTCGGCGACTCCGGCAACAGCCCCTTGGTCGCGATCAGATAGCCGAGCTGGGCCCGGCTGACGCTGCCGAGGCGCCGCGAGATCCGGCTGATGTACTCGGCCACGGTCCGGCGGCTGATGCCGAGCCCTCGGGCGATCTTCTCCTCCGTGTGTCCGGCGACCAGGAAGCGAACGATGCTCTGCTCCAGCTCCGAGACGACGATCTCCGGCCTTTTTCCGGCGGCCGGGTCCACCGGGGTGCCGCGTGCCCAGGCGTACTCGAAGACATTGGCCAGATACCGGACGACATGCGGATCGCGCACTTCCAGAGCCTCGTCCGGAGAATCGGAAAGCGTCGGAATGAATGCCACCGCGCGGTCACAGATGATGACCCGGTCGAACATTTCATCAACGGTCCGGATACCGCCGCCGGCTTCCACGACAGTGCGGATGTATTCCGCTGTGGGCGGATGATTCCATACGGCATGTTGATACAGAGTGCGCTGCGATACGCCTCTCGACAGGAGGTCGAGATTGCGGCGGACGACCGTTTCCAGGATCTGCGGCGGTCGTCGGCCACCCGGCTGGGCGGTCAGCAGCTCCGCCTTGCACAGTCCGACCGCGGTGTCGATCGTCTCGGCGATCTCGGCGGCGCCGCGCAGCACCCTCGACGACTGCGGACCGCCCTGGCGGCCCTCGGTGTACACCGCCTCCGCCGTCTCGAACGACTTGGCCAGAGCCTCCAACCGCCGTCCGTTCTCCGCGAGTTCCCGCTCCAGCGGAGCCAGCGTACGGCCGGCGGCTATCGTCGGGGCGACCGGCGCCAGGAGCCCCGGTTCCCCCGGCACCGGCACCAGCAGTCCCAGCTCGGTCGCGCAACGCACCGGCGGATCGGCCGGGACCGGCCCACCGGTGACGGCGCTTTCGTAACGGCGTAGTCCCGACTCGCACAACCCTGGTCCACACCGTGCGCCCACACACCCTGTTTGTAACATTTGCCCCCCTGCGTGATCATGCGCTGCGCATACATGTTAGGTCAGAAAGTTGTTGCAGCAACTGTGCGGCGGAAAGCATGAGTGGGCCCACTCCCAGCAGTTCGACACCGCATTTACCAAGGGATGGAAATGCCTCATTCGATTCACAGCGAAGAGTTCCGTACGGCGGTCGCCCGGCTGTCGGTGCCCGGAATGGGCACCGAAGTGGTCGGTCCACTTCTCGCCAACCTCGTCCAACTTCTGCGCCCCCAGCGGGTGTTGGAGGTCGGGATGGGGTATACGACCCCCTTCCTCGCCGCCGCGCTCGCCGAGGCCGAGCGGACGGTCGCCGCCGAGTCCCTCGCGCTCGCCGCGAAGACCCGCGAGCACCTGGACTCCGGCCGCGCGCTCGACGACGGCTGGCTGCTCGCCGAGCCCCCGCTCGTCACGCCCGCCTCGCATCTGGAGCCGTACCGTCCGACGCTGGCCGCCGTGGACAACCTGTCCATCGCCGAGTCCTCCGCGGGCCGGGTCCGCGAGGTGCTCGCCGAACTGGGCCTGGACGAGCGGGTCACCGTCGTCAACGCCGATCTGAAGGACTCGCTGGACAAGCTCCCCGAGGAGCTGACCCCCATCGACTTCGCCTGGGTCGACGCCTGGGAGTGCCTGTGGTTCTTCGACCACTTCTGGCCGCTCATCAACCCGGACGGCGGCCTCGTCGTCATGCACTACCTGATGACGTACCCGGAGGGGGACGCGGTCCGCCGCTACATCGCGAAGTTCCAGGAGCGCAACCCGGGCGAGCTGGAGGTCGTCAGCCTGCTGGAGTCGCAGAAGCTCATGCAGAACAGCGTCACGATCCTGCGCCGCACCTCCGGGGCGCGCAAGCTCCGGTACGCGGGCCCCGGCGGAGCCATCGACTACTCGGACCAGTTGCACAGCGACGCCCGGGACCACCTCCGGCTGGTCGCCGACCGCACGGTCTGACCGCCGTGCCCGACCACTCCGCCCGACCACCACGAGCAGTGAGGACTGCTGTGACTGCCACGCTCGAATCGGTACGCAGCCGGAGCTTCGCCTTCATCCTGGGCAGCCCGCGCGGCGGCGGGAACACCGAGGCCCTGGCCCGGTACGCGGCCGAGGGTCTCCCTTCGGACGCCGCCACGGGCTGGCTCAGCCTGAGCGAACTGCCGCTCCCCGCGCGCCCGTCCGGGCCGCTCCTGGACGGCCCGGAGAAGGTGCTGCTCGACGCGACCCTGGACAGCACGGACATCGTCCTCGCGTCCCCGCTGCACTGGTACAGCGTCTCCGCCGCGACGAAGCTCTACCTCGACTACTGGGCCCGCTGGAGCGGGCTGCCGGACGTCGGCTTCCGGGAGCGGATGCGGGGCAAGAACCTGTGGGCCGTCACCGCGTACGCGCGCGGTGACGACACCGACACCGAACCGCTCACCGGGATGCTCCGCCGCACGGCCGACTACCTCGACATGCACTGGCGCGGCGCGCTGCTGGCCCGCGCCCACGGCGCGGGCGATCTGGAGGCGGACCTGCCGGCCCTGGCCCGCGCGGCGGAGTTCTTCGACCTGACCGACTGAACCCGCCGGACCCGCCGGGTTCACCGGGTTCACCGGGTTCACCGGGTTCACCGGGTTCACCGGACTCACCGGACTCACCGGACTCACCGGACTCACCGGACTCACCGGACTCACCGGACTCACCGGACTCACCGACGAGAACGAGCCCACCGGCGGGAACGAGCCCCGCGTGATCTCCACTTGTCGCCCTCCGCCCCGTACACCAAGGTGGCTCCCATGACTGCAGCACACACGATCGCCGTCCTCGGCCTGGGGCGCATGGGCGGCGCGATCGCGACCCGCCTCACCGCCCAGAACCGGAACGTCGTCGGCTGGACCCGCTCCGGGCGCGGCTCCGACGCCGTGAAGACGACCTCCGACGCGAACGACGCGGTGGCGCGGGCCGACCTCGTCGTCCTGGCGCTGTTCGACGGCCCGGCCTGCCGCCAGGTCCTCGACGACGTCCGGGGCTCGTTGCGCCCGGACACGGCGGTCGTGAACCTCAGCACCGTCGCGCCCGCCGAGGCGGCGGAGCTGGCCGGGCGCCTCGGCCCGTCCTATGTCCACGCGCCGGTGCTCGGTTCCGTGTCGGCGGTCGCGGCCGGGGCCCTGCAGATCCTCGCCGCGGCCGACCCCGACACCCTGGACCGGGTCCGGCCGGTGCTGGAGGCCCTGGGCACCGTACGGCCCGTGGACGACGCGGCCACCGCCGCCGCGCTGAAGCTGGTCGCCAACAACAGCCTCTCCGGAGCCGTTCTCGCCCTGCGCGACACGCTGCGGCAGGCCGACGCGCTCGGTCTGCCGCGCGCCCAGGTCCTCGATGTCCTCGAACTCGGCCAGCTCGGCGGCCTCGTGGCCCGCAAGCGCGCCTTCCTGGTGACCGAACCGGCTGAACCAGCCGCACCGGCGGCCGAGTTCACGATCGGGGCGCTGGCCAAGGACATGGCGCTGCTGGCCGACGCCTCGGACCTGCCCCTGCGCAGTGCGGCCGGACTGGCCGACACCGGTGCCGACGCCACGGTCGGCGCCGAGTCGGACATCGCCCTCGCCGCCACGGTCCCCGCCGTGCCGGACGCCGTGCTCGAACCCCTCCGCGCCTACATGCGCGGCCATGCCACCGGCGATCCCGCGCACTTCCGTGAGGCGTTCCTCCCCAGCGCCCACATCGAGGGGATCAGGGAGGGCGCGTTCGTCTCGTGGCCCCTGGACACGTACTGCACCCTCTTCCACGGTTCGCCCGCCCCCGACGAGGCCACCCGGTCACGCCGGATCGACGCCGTCGACGTCCACGGCTCCGTCGCGACCGCGACCATGACGCTGGCGCACGGCGCGGACACCTTCACCGACGTCTTCCTGCTGGTACGTGTCGAGGACGGCTGGCGCATCGCCAACAAGGCCTACCACCGTCACTCCTGAGCGGAGCCGCCCTCGCCCCCGGCACGCGCAACGGTCGGCGGACGGCGGTCCGGTACGGACGGCGGGCCCGTGGTCCGGGTCACCTGGACCGCCCGGCGGGCCGGAAGGCACCTCGGGCGACGGGTGGCGCTCCCGTACCGGCTCGTCCGCCGATACCGTGCCCGGCTTCCCCGTCGGTGGAGGTCATGCCGCACCGTGGGCGGCGCCCCTCCTGACGTCGCTTGGCGTACGGGGTCGGCGGGACCGGGTAACGTCGTTGTCATGTTCTTCCAGACACCGATTGCCGAGTGAGAGCGTGACGGGCCCCCGCTGACGTCCTTCAGCGTCGCCGCGCCCGTCCCCCACCGATGAATCCACAGCTCGCTCCACATCAGCACCGGGAGAACCCGTGACCGACAGCAAGAACATCAACAATCCCGTGGGCCAGGGCGGCGGCCAGCGCAAGAAGCAGTCCCGCGCCGAGCGCCAGAACAACGGTCCGCACCGCAACCTCGACCGCCAGAGCGCCGCCGACCAGAAGGCCGAGCTGGTCCGCAAGATGCGCGAGAAGACCCGCGCGACCGAGGGCGCCGAGCAGACGGGCGACGACACCGCGCGGAGCTGACGCACCACCGCCACGGGGCGGCACCGCACGGAGCAGGGCCCGGACCGCGACACACGGTCCGGGCCCTGTCGCCGGTCCGGAGCTCATCGTGGCGTGGGGAGTGGCGTGGGAAGTGGCGCCCGGTGCGGGCACCCGGGGCCCGCGTCCTTGGCTCCGTACTCCCGGGTCGTACTCCCGGGTCGTGCCCCGGGGCCCTCGCCCCGGCTCCCGTCGCGGTGAGTGGCGGGGCTCAGACCACGGCGACCTGGCGTACTTCGACCCGGCCGTAGCGGGCGGAGGGGATCCGCTGGGCCCAGGAGACCGCCGTCTGCTCGTCGGGCACGTCGAGTATGAAGTAACCGGCGACGACGGAGCCCGCGGCGACACCGTCGGTGACGGTGGCTCCGCCGTCGCGGACGGTCACCGTCTTGCCGTGGGCGCCGGGATGGAACCCCGCTTCGTGGACCTTGATCCCGGCCGCGGTGAGTTCGTCGTCGAGAGCGATCCACTCGCCCACCTCGGCGTCCCCGCCGGGCCCGGTCTCGGCGGGGTCATAGGAGTAGACGAGTGCGTACTGCATGGTTCTTCTCTTCTCTGTGGGCTCCGGCAGCCGGGGTGACCCGGTGCCGTCGTGGCTTTCGGTCTGTAGACGGTACGGAGAGCGGAAACTCATCGGTGACCGCTGTCGGCAGTGGATCATGGCGTGACGCTCGCGAGCCACCGCCCAGCGCCGGGACGCGGAGACGCGGAGACGCGGAGACGTCCAGCACCACCACACCACCGCACCGCCGATCCTCCCGTCGGCGGCTGTCACCACACCAGTCCGTCCGGCGAGCCGCGGATCCATGACCGCTCCGGTGGATTCGGTGGCTGAAGACCCCGCCGCATTCCCCGTGAGACGCGGCGGGATCCGGGAAATCCACGCACCGGGAAATGTCCCGGGACGGAAATCCCGATGGCTCGCGCCCCTTCCGCCGCGTACGGAAGGGACACGACCAGCATTCGGCCTACGGACGGCCCGGAACAACGGCGAATCGCACGGGGCTCACGTAGTGCGGCTAAACAATGGGGCGGGGTACGGCTCCGGGAGCCGGTAGTGGCCGAAGCGCGCCGTGCCCGGTGCGGGGACGACGAGCGTGGCGCCCTCCTCGCCCGGTGCGGGGACGGCGCCGTTCGGCACGTTCAGCACGTCCGGCGGGACGGTGGGGAACTGGAAGGCGGCCCGGCTCGCCGTGGGCGCGCCCCCGTGGCACCGGAAAAGCTCCACGCCCCCGACGCCGAGGCCGCTCCGGCGGGGAGGGCGCCGGGGCGTCGGCGGACGCACGATGGAGTCACCGGACCGGCCACCGGGGCCCGCCACGACGGACCCGCGAAGGAAGCAGAGCCATGAACGAGTACCTGGTCGAGATCACCACCACCGTTCCCGAGGGCACCCCCTCCGAGGAGGTCGACCGCCGCCGCGCCGCCGAGGCCCTGCGCGCCCGCGAGCTGGCGGCCTCCGGTCATCTCGCCCGGCTGTGGCGCCCCCGGGGAGAACTCCGGAGCATCGGGGTGTGGCGCGCCGCCGACGAGGACGAACTCCACGCGAAGGTCCTCGGCACCCTCCCGCTGCGCCCCTGGATGACCCTCACCGTGACCGCCCTCGAACCCCACCCCAACGACCCCGGCCCGGCCTCCTGACCGCCGTGGCGCGGCCCGCCAGGCACCGGCCCGGACCTGCGTGAGTCCGCTGGTCCGGCACCGTCCGGCATGGCGGGCGGGATGGCACCTACGACGCGGGGCCGACGGTGGCCGGGGCCGGGGGGAGCGGGGTCAGGGAGGCGCGTTCCAGGGGGGCGGACGGGTCGATCGAGACGTTCAGCGGGGCGGGTTCGGCGCCCGCGCGGACGAGGAGGTCGCCGACGGCCGCGACCATGGCGCCGTTGTCGGTGCACAGGGTCATCGGCGGTACGCGGAGTTCCACCCCGGCGGCGGCGCAGCGCTGTTCGGCCAGCGCCCGGACGCGGGAGTTCGCGGCCACACCGCCGACGACGATCAGTGTCCGGACGTCGTACGCGGCGCAGGCGGCGAGGGCCTTGCGGGTCAGGACGTCGGCGACGGCCTCCTGGAGGGCGGCGGCCCCGTCCGCGACCGGGAGGTCCAGCCCCTGGAGGCGGTGCCGCTCGACCCAGCGGGCGGCGGCCGTCTTGAGTCCGGAGAAGGAGAAGGCGTACGGGTCGTCCCCGGGGCGGGTCAGGGGACGGGGGAAGCGCACCGCGCGGGGGTCGCCGTCGCGGGCGGCCCGGTCGATGGCGGGCCCGCCCGGGTAGGACAGGCCCATGATCCGGGCGACCTTGTCGAAGCACTCCCCGGCCGCGTCGTCGAGGGTGTCGCCGAGGTGTGCGATCGGCTCGCGCGCCAGGTCCCGTACGAGGAGGAGGGAGGTGTGGCCGCCGGAGACGATCAGGACGACGCACGGGCTGGGCAGCGGCCCGTGCTCCAGGGTGTCGGCGGCGACGTGACCGGCGAGGTGGTGCACCCCGTACAGCGGCACCCCCGCCGCGTAGGCGAGGGACTTCGCCCCGGCGAGGCCCACCTGGAGGGCCCCGGAGAGGCCGGGTCCGGTGGTGACGGCGACCGCGTCGAGCTGGCTCGGCCGCAGTCCCGCCCGGTCGAGGGCCTCCCGTACGACGGGGGTGAACGCCTGGAGGTGCGCGCGGGCGGCGATCTCGGGCACGACACCGCCGAAGAGGGCGTGCTCGTCCATGCTCGACGCCACCACGTGCGCGAGCAGCTTCCCGTCCCGCACGATCCCCGCGCCGGTCTCGTCGCACGACGACTCGATCCCCAGCACCACCGGTCCGCCCACCACGTCACTCCTTCTGCGTAACTCCTGCACTTGCAATATATGTGCAAGAAGGGGTTCCACTGTCCTCACCGGGGTCGGTGGGGGCACGGGAGGCCGCCGCCGACCTCACCCGGGTCGGCGGGGAGGCGGGAGGCCTCCGCCGACCGGGAACCCGGGGGCGGGAGGTCTCCGCCGTCCGGGAACCCGGGGCCGCCGCCGTACGACTCCCTCACCGCACCGACACGGCGGCGGCGAGAGGCACGGGATGGGCGGACTGGACATACACCTGCGGGGAGTCGCCTGTCGGCACGGCGCCGACGAAGCGGTGTCGGGGGTGGACCTGGAGATCGCCGCCGGAGAACGGGTCGCGCTGACCGGGACGAACGGCTCGGGGAAGACGACGCTGCTACGCGCCGTCCTCGGGCTGCACCGGCGGACCACCGGCACCATCGAGGTCGGCGGGCGCGGTGCGCGCTCGGCCGCCGAGTGGGCGTGGCGGCGCCGGTCGTGCGCCTGGATCCCGCAGAAGCCCGCCGCCGGACGGTTCCCGCTGCGCGGCGACGAGCTGCTCGCGAGCAGCGGGGCACCGGCCGAGGCGGTACGGGCCGCCGGGCGGCTCGGGGTCGGCGCGCTGGCCGCGCGCCCCGTCGGCACCCTGTCCGGCGGACAGCTGCAGCGGATGTACCTGGCGCGGGCCCTCGGCTGTGTCGCGGCGGGCGCGCGGGTGCTGCTCGCCGA
Organism: Streptomyces sp. NPDC059247; assembly: GCF_042754005.1. Classification (NCBI taxonomy): domain Bacteria; kingdom Bacillati; phylum Actinomycetota; class Actinomycetes; order Kitasatosporales; family Streptomycetaceae; genus Streptomyces; species Streptomyces sp. NPDC059247. The sequence continues at coordinate 49,662 of NZ_JBHYZW010000001.1, read as the reverse complement.
CGAACCGACCGCCGCCCTCGACTTCGCGGGGCAGGAGGAGGCGGCCGACGTGCTCACCGCGCTGCCGGTCACGCTCGTGGTCGTGACGCACGACCGGGCCCTCGCGGAACGCTGCGACCGGGTCCTGGAGATGGCCGCCGGACGGCTGCGGGAGGTGCGGTGAACGCGCTCGCGACCGCCGACCTGGGCGCCGTGCTCCAGCTCGTGCCCGTGCAGCGGGCGGGGCTCGCGCTGTTCCTCGCGGCCGTCGGGCTTCCGGTGATCGGCGTGGTCATCGTGGGCCTGGACATCATGCCGGTGCGCTTCGCCATGATGCACGTGGCGCTCCTCGGCGTCGCCGTCGGGCTGCTGACCGGCATCGATCCGATGCTGTGCGCGCTGGTGGCCTGTGCGCTGTCGGGGGCCGGAGTCGCCCCGCTGGCGCGCACGCCGACGGGGCTCTCGGGGGCGATGGGCCTGCTGATGAGCCTGGCCGTCGCCGCCGCGCTGCTCCTCCTGTCCGTCTCCGGTGTCAACGCCTCGGGGGCCTTCGCCCTGCTGTGGGGCTCGATCCTGTCGGTCGGCACGGCCGATCTCGTCGTGCTCGGCGCGCTGGCCGTGGTCGTCCCGGCGCTGTTCTGGTGGCGGCGCCGGGACGTGGCGCTGCTGCTGTACGACCGTGAGCTGGCCGAGGTCTCCGGGGTGCCCGTCCGGTTCCTCACGACGGCGCTCCTGGTCCTGGTCGCCGTCGCGGTCGCCGGGGCGATCCGGCTGACCGGGGCGCTGCTGGTCGACGCCCTGACCCTGCTTCCCGCGCTGGCGGCCCGCCGCCTCGGCCGCTCGCTGGCGTCGATCACCCTGTGGGCGGTCGGCATCGGTGTCGTGGTCAACGCCACGGGCTTCCTGCTGGCCCTGTGGCTGGACTGGCCCCCGGGGCCTGTCCTCGTCCTGACGGCGGGGCTCGTCGTCCTCGCCGCGCATCTCGTCCCCGAACGGAGAAACCGCTCATGGCGCGCATCCGCGTCCGTCACACCCGTATCGCTTCCCTCTTCGCACTGAGCGCGGTGCTGGCGCCGCTGACCGGGTGCGGAGCCGGGAAGACCGCCCCCGCCGCGGGTCCCGGGGCCGCCGGGCGCGAGCCGGTGGTCGTGGCCACGACCACCTGGGAGGGCGCCTTCGCGCGGGCCGCCGGAGCCGAGGACGTCACGGTGCTCGTGCCGCCGTCCGTGCGGCACGCCCCGGACTACGAGCCGAAGCCGTCCGATCTGGCCGCCGTCGCGGCGGCCGACTTCGTGCTGTACGCGCCGTTCGAGCCGTACGCGGCGAAGATCAAGGAGGCCGCCGGTTCGAGGGCGAAGCTGGTCGAGGTCGGCCTCGACAACGACCCGGCCAGGGCGGGGGCCGAAGTCCTGCGCCTGGGCGGCCTGTTCGGTACGAAGGACGCCGCCGCCCGGTGGAAGGGCCGGTTCGACGGCGAGGTCGCACGGCTGAACGGGGAGCTGAGGGCCGCCTGGCCGGGCGGCCGGAGCCCGGCCGTCGTCTCCCAGGTGTTCACCGCCTGGGCGGCCGGTCTCGCGGGCGCGACGACGGTGGGCACGTACGGCCCCGAACCGGTCACCCCCGCCCGGTTGGCCGCGCTCACGGCGAAGCGGCCCGCGTACGTGCTCGACAACGCGCACATGTCCACCGGGACCGTGCTGCCGGGCTCCGGCGCCCGGCAGGTCGGGATCGTGAACTACCCGGGGGAGGATCTGGATCTCCTGGCGGTGTACCGGGGCGCGGCGGCCGAGCTGAAGGAAGCCATGGGCGGGTCCTGACCGCCCGCCCCTCGGGGGAGGCCGGGGGAGACGAGTCCGTCTCCCCCGGCCTCCCCCGTCTCCGCTGCTCTCCCGCACCCCCCCGTCACGCCTCGACGAGGGCCGCCGCAGGGTCGGCCGCGAGCCGGGCCCGCAGTGCGGGCCGGTCGGGTTTCCCGGCCGCGGTGAGCGGCAGTTCGGGGAGGACGAGCAGGTGCTCGGGGTGTTTGTGCCGGTCGAGTCCCCGGGCCGTCAGGTGCGCGGCCAGTTCGGGGAGGGACGGGGCCGGTGAGCCCTTGGCGACCAGGCAGACGGCGAGGCGTTCGCCCATGAGCGGGTCGGGGACTCCCAGGCAGACCGCGTCCCGGACGCGCGGGTGGACGACGAGCGCGCGCTCCACCTCGGCGGGGCTGATGTTGGCGCCGCCGCGTATCACCACGTCCTTGAGGCGGCCCACGACGTGCAGGACGCCGTCGTCGTCGAGGAGGCCGAGGTCACCGGTGCGGACCCAGCCCCCGGCCGTCCGGTAGCGGGCGTCGAGCTCCGGGGCTCCCACGTAGCGCAGCGGGGTCATGGGGCCGCGCGAGACGATCTCGCCGACCCGTCCGTCGGGCAGCGGCTCCTGGGTGTCGGGGTCGGTGACGCGGATCTCGGCGACCCGGGGGTCGGGGCGGCCCGCGACGACCCCCGAGGGGCTGGTCGGCGGGACGGTGTGCCGAAGTCCGGTGTGGCAGTTGACGCCGTCGGCCGAGCCGTACAGGTTGACGACGGGGCAGCCGAAGGCGGTGGCCGCCGCCCGCGCGGTGGTCCCGTCGAGGGGGGCGCCGCCCAGGACGAGCGCGGTCGGCGCCGGGAGGGGGCGCGGGGCGTCCTCGTTCTCCAGGACCTCCAGCATCATCCGGATCATGGTGGGCACGCCGAAGACGTGGGTGGGGGCGTGTTCCCGTACGGCGGCGAGCGCGGCCTCGGGGGTGAAGTGGTCGAGCAGGACGAGGGTGCCGCCGTGCCGGGCGAGTGCCACGGCGGTGCCGTTGGAGCCGAAGGCCGAGGCCAGGGGGACCAGGAAGAGGCAGCGGGGCGGGGTGCCGTCGGGCATGAGGGAGGCGAGGAAGTTGCCGCGTCCGCCGGCCAGCGCGTTGTGGGAGTACGCCACCATCTTCGGCTCGGCCTCGGAGCCGGAGGAGACGAGGACGCGGGCGGCGCTGTCGGGGTCGGGGCGCGCCGGGACGAAGGCCGTGGGCGAGGTGCGCAGCAGCCGGGCGAGCGGAATCGTTCCTTCGGGGGCGGTGCCGCGACCGGCGGCGACGACGTGGCGGAGGGCGGGGAGTGCCGGGGCGAGGGCCAGGAGGTCGGCGGCGGGGGTACGGCCCCGGTGTTCCACGGCGGCGACGACCGCGACGGCCTCCGCGCGGCGCAGCAGGCGTCCGGCCTCCCCGGCTCCGCGCCCGACCGGGAAGGGGAGGGCGACGGCGCCCAGGGCGGCGAGGGCCAGGTCGGTGATGACGGCGTCGCGGTCGTCGGGGAGCTGTACGGCGACGATGTCGGCGGCTCGGACGCCGAGTCCGCGCAGTCCCTCGGCCAGACATCGGGCCTTGCGGTCGAGTGCCGTGCGGCAGAGCGCCCCCTTGCCGTCGATCACGGCGGTGCGGTGCGGGTCGGCGATCTGTCCGGCCCGGTGGAGGCTGTAGAGGTCGAGGTCGGGGCAGGTGCCGTCGGCCGCCCAGGAGCGGCGGAGCGCGGTGGGCACGAGGTCGGTCAGGGGCGTCACGTCAGGCTCCAGGGGTCGGGGACGGCGGGAGCGCCGTGCGCGTCCCTGCCGATCGGTCCGGACAGGCGCGGGTCGTGGTGGAGGGCGGAGAGCGCGGTGGTGACGGCGGTGGCCGTCAGCCCGTGACCGCGCAGCAGGTCCAGGGCGTCCTCGGTGCACATGCCCGTGACGTCGTGCGCCGAGGCGGCGGTCGCGGAGGCGTCGGTGGGGGCGACCCAGCCGTCGGAGGTGCGGAGCGGGTGGCGGAAACCGGCGGGGCGGCGGGGGTCGGCGCCGGTCGCGGCCCGTCGCAGGGCGGGGGCGAGGAGGGTGTCGGCGGCGCCGAGCAGGGAGGAGTCGACCCGTACGCCGTGTCCGGTGCGGGCGCGCAGCAGGAGCCCGGCGAGGACGGCCTCGGTGCCGTGCAGACCGCCCAGGACGTCGAGGAGGGTCATCAGGGACGGTACGGGCGGTTCGCCGGAGGGGTGGACGGCCTCCCCCGCCCCGGTGCGGGCCTGCACCATGAAGTCGGTGCCCATGGGGGCGTCGTCGAGGCGCCCGGCCCAGCTGCCGGTGTGGGCGTAGACGAGGGACGGGTTGAGCGCGGTCAGGTGTTCGGCGTCGAGGCCGAGCGCGGCGGCCTTGCCCGGGGCCCAGTTGTGCAGGAACACATCGGCCTCGGCGACGAGTCCGCGCAGCCGCCGTCGTCCGGCGGGCGAGGTGATGTCGGCCTCGACGGCCGTCTTGCCCCGGTTGAGGGCGAGCCAGCGGGCGGAGATCCCGCCGCAGGCGGGCGGCATCCCCCGGAGCGGGTCGCCGCCCGGGGGCTCGATCCTGATCACCCGGGCGCCGAGCAGGCCCAGCAGATGGGCGGCGAGGGGTGCCTGGATGCGGCGGCCCGCCTCCAGGACGGTCAGTCCGGACAGCGGCCGGGCGGGCTGCGAGGGGGCGCCGTCCTGCCGGTGTCCGGGGCCGAGCAGGCGCAGGGTCCAGGGGTCGGCGCCGTCGTCCTCCCGGGCCCGCTCGGCGAGGGTGCGCAGTCGGCAGACCTCCGCGCCGGAGAGCGCGGCGGCCTCGCGGACCCGCGTCCACGGGTGTCCCCGGGTCACCTCGTGCAGGACGGTGGGGAAGGCCGCACCGGCGGTGGCGTACCGGAACTGGAAGGGCCGCCAGCCCGCCCGGATCGCCTCGGCGGGGGCCGCCAGGGCCCGCCAGAACGCGGCCCACGCCTCGGGGTCCAGCGTCTCCAGTTCGAAGCCGACGCCGTCGGCGGAGGTGAACGGCGGTCCGCCGGGGGCCGGTTCGACGGCTTCCGGTTCATCGGCCCCGGCGGCGGCGAGGTACTGGGAGACCGTGAGCAGACCGGCCCGGTCGGCCGTGGTCGTCACGCGGGCCGCCGGGCCGCCCCGGGCCTGGCCGACGAGTGCGGCGAGCAGGCCCTGCACGGTGAGCACGCCGGTGGCCGTGGCGAGGAGGTCGACCCCGGTGCCGCGCGGGGTGCCGTGGCGGCGGCCGTGCACGGCCATCACGCCGGTGACCGCCTGGGCGGTGGCCTCGTCCTCGATGCCGGAGCCGCTCGCGCCCCAGGCGGTACGGGCCGTGAGGGGTGCGAAGCCGCCGCCGTCGCCCTCGATCGTGCCGTCGGCGCCCCCGGCCCCGCCGTCGACGCCCCCGGCCCCGCCGCCGTCCCCGTCGTGCACGCGCGCGCCGAGCCGTCGCAGATGGTCGGAGACGACCCGGGTCAGGGCCGTGGGGCCGCCGACCCGGAAGTCCAGCGCGTCGAGCGGGCGGGCGGTGTCGAGCGGGGTACGGGCCTCGGGGCGGGTGGCCGGTGGTGGCACCATGGCTCTCCTCTCCTGGCGCGGCGGCTCCGGCCGCCGCGCGGGACTGTCACGGGTGCGGGAACTGGGGCGGGGCGGCGCCCGACCACTTCCACGGGCAGGCAGTCGGACGGGCGTTCCGCCGAGTTCCCGGAACGGAGGAAATGGTGAGGGATCATGACGTAACGGATGTCGAGTCGCTGCGGGAGCGGGTCGCCGTGTTCGTCCGCGAGCGGGTCTTCCCCCGCGAGCCGGAGCTGGACGCGGGCGGGCCCGGCGCCGGGGAGGCCCGGGAGCTGCTGCGGTCACAGGCGCGACGGGAGGGCCTGTGGGCGCTGCCGCTGCCGTCCGAACTCGGCGGCGGGGGGCTCTCGTTGGGGTCCTACGGGCTGCTCGCCGAGGCGGAGGGCGCCAGCGACCACGGTCCGGCCGCCCTCGGTTCGGCGCCCCTCCTCGATGTGCGGATGCTGTCCCGGCACGGTTCGCCCCGGGCGCGGACGGAGTATCTGCCGGGTCTGGTCTCCGGCGCCCTGCGGAGCTGTTACGCGATGACCGAGCCGGACACGCCCGGAACCGAGCCCGCGCTGACCGCGACCCGGGCGGAGCGGGGCCCCGGGGGCGGCTGGCGGGTCACGGGCCGGAAGTGGTTCGTGTCCCACGCGGCGGACGCGGACCTGGTGACCGTGCTCGCCCGCACCGGCGGATCGCCCGGCGACCGCGACGGACTGTCGCTGCTCCTCGTACCGACGGCCTCCCCCGGCTTCCGGATCGTGCGCGACCTGCCCGTCCTGGGCTCGACCGGGCAGTACGAGATCGCGTTCGACGGCGTCGCCGTCGGCGGGGACCATCTCGTGGGCGATGCCGGACGGGCGCTCGCGGTCGCCTCCGAACGCCTCCAACTGGGCCGGACGCTGCGGGCGTTGCGCTGGATCGGGCAGGCCCAGCGCGCCTTCGGCCTGATGTGCGGGCGGGCGGTGGCCCGCCGGGGCGTCCGGGGTCCGCTCGCGGACCATCAGCTCGTCCAGCAGCACGTGTTCGAGGCACTGTTGGCGCTGCGGGCCGCCCGGCCGCTGGCGTACGAGGCGATGGCCCTGGTCGCGGGCGGCCGTGACGCCCGGGTGGAGGTGGGTCTGGCGAAGACGGCGGCGGCCCGTGCGCTCCAGGAGGTCGCGGACCGTGCCGTCCAGGTCTTCGGGGCGGCCGGGCTCGGTCCTGACACCCCTCTTCCGGCGCTGCTGCGCACGGGGCGGACGGCCCGCGTCCTCGACGGTCCCGACGAGCAGCACGTGTCCTCGGTGGCCCGGCGCGTGCTGCGGAGCCACCGTGACCCCGGGGTCACACCCGTCTGAGGTCCGTCCGGCCGAGGAACGCGGACAGGCCGAGGGCCAGGAAGAAGTCCCCCCAGACGAGTTCGTGCCGGACGGCGGTTCCGGCGCGGGCGTCGTAGCAGCCGTCGAGGAGCATCCCGGGAGGGCGGGGGCCGCCCGGCCGGGTGAGGTGGGCGGCCGTGAGCCCGCGCAGGACCGCTTCCGCGCGGGCCGCGCACGCGGTGGCCCGTCCGAAGCCGGGGACGAGGGCGAGTTTGAGCAGGGCGGTCGCCGCCACGGCGGCGGCGGAGGTGTCCAGGGGGCCGTCGGGGCGGTGCGCCTCGGCGGGCGGGACGAGCGGTCCGGTGAGGAACTCGCCCGCTGCGAGGAGCCGTTCGGCGTCCCCGGACCAGCGGGGCCGGGCGTCCGGAAGCAGAAGGGCGTCCGCGACGGCCAGCAGGAGCCACGCCTCGCCCCGGGCCCAGCCGGGCACGGGGTCCGCCTCCGGCGTCCAACGGCCGGACGCGCGGCCAGCATCCGCCCAACCGCCGGGTGCGGAGTCCGTCTCCGTCCGACGGCCGGGCGCCGAGTCCGCCTCCACCCGATGGCCGGGCACGCGGCCCTCCGCCGCCCAACCGCCGGGCGCGGGGCCCGTATCCGCCCGACGACCGGGCGCCGAGTCCGCCTCCACCCAACAGCCGGGCGCACGGCCCTCCGCCGCCCAACCGCCGGGCGCGCGGCCCGCATCCGACGTCCGGCGTCCCTCCTCCAGCCGCCACGCCGGGCGGGGCCGGGCCGGGCGGGACCGGGGGCCGGTCGTCGGGGGCAGGCACAGCTCCAGGTGCCGGTCCAGGTGCGCGGCGGCGGCCGTCCGTCCCCCGGGGCCCGCCGAGGCCAGCAGCGGGACGAGGCCCGGAACGCCGTCGGCGCGGGCCCGCAGCCGGGGGCCGCCGAGCGCCGCGCCCCACGGGACCAGGCCGAGTCGCGGGTCCCACGCGGCGAGCACGGCCCGCGCCGCCCGCTCGCGCAGGGCGTCCGCCGCCCCGTCCCCGTCCGCGAGGGCGGTGCCGTACCAGAGGATCAGGCCCCGGGTCGCGGTGTCCGCGTCGGCCCAGGGGGCGAGCCGGGCGGTGGCGGTCCCGGCGGCCGTACGGTCGGCGGGGGCGCCGGTGTGCCCGGCCCGCAGATGGAGGAGCCCCGCCCAGAAGCCGCCGGTCCACGAGCCGCGTCCGGTGGTCGTCCACCGGCCGTCGTCCGGGTCCGCGTACAGGGGGAAGCGGCCGTCCAGCCGCGCGGCGGTCTCCCCGGCCCGGGCGAGCAGCAGTCCGAGGGCCTCCTCGGCCCAGGCTCCGGCGGTCACTCCGGCCCCTCGCGCCGCCGGTCCCGTACCGCCCAGGCCAGGGCGACGGCCGCCGCGACGGAGAACTCCGCCGCGACCAGGAACCAGCCCTCCGCGTACCGGCCGTGCTCCGCGAACAGGCCGAACAGGGGCGGGCCCAGGGCGAATCCGGCGAAGAACCCGGCGGACACCAGCGCCGAGTCCTGACCGGCCCGGCCGGGCGCGGAACGCTGGAGGACCAGGACCATCGAGACCGCGTTGCCGGACACGGCGAAGACGCCCACGGCGACGGCGGCCGGCCACACCAGTGGCCCGGCGCCCACGGCCGCCGCCAGGAGCAGGGCGGCACCGACGGCGCCGACCGCGAGCAGACCGGGCAGCCACCGGGCCCGGCCGGGCGTGGCCGCCCGGGACCAGCCGATCCGGCCGCCGACACCGGCGACGCCGAGGACGGCGACCAGCGCGCCCGCCACCGTCGCTCCCAGGCCCAGGCGTTGGACCCCGAACAGGGCGAGATAGGTGTTGACGGAGGCGATCCCGGCGCCGAGGAAGAGCGAGAACGCCGCCAGCCAGGGGACGGGGGCCCCGCGCCGGGACGGCCCCCGGTCGGCGGGCGCCCTCGGCGCCGGGACGTCGGGACGCAGCGCGCGCCGGGCCCACAGGGCCGCGCCGAGCGCCGCACCGGCCGCCGCCCACACCGCGACGCGCCAGCCGAGGAGACCGGCCAGCGCCGCGAGGGGCAGCCCGGCCGCGAACGCGCCCCACTGCACACCGGACTGTTTGGTCCCGGTGACGACTCCCCGCCTCGGCGCGGGAACGGCGGCCAGGATCGCCTTGTTGGTGGCCGGGTTGGCGAGCGCCTGCGGAAGACCCCCGAGCGCCACGGCGGCGAGGAGCGCACCCGGCCCGGGGGCCGCGCCGATCAGGGCGAGCGCGACCGCGGAGACGACGAGCAGCCACGTCAGGGCGCGCCGGGGCCCGAACCGGTCCACGACACGGCCCCCGAGGGGCGAGAGGAGGGCCGCCGTGCCGAACCCGACCGTGGTGGTCAGGCCGAGGACCGTCTCGGACACGCCGAGCCCGTCGACGAGCCGGGGGCCGAGGGCGCCGAGCAGGAAGAGCTGCATCATCGAGAAGGCCATGGCGGTCGTCAGCAGCGCGGTCAGCCCCCGGCCCGCGCCCCGGCCGGTACCGGCCGCCGCCGTGTCCACCCCGCTCACCTCGTACCTCATCTCCCCCACGGTGCACGGATGTTCACCGCCGTCACGGAGGAGTCGTCACGGGTGCGCCGGAAGTTCCCGAGGCGCTCTTGTGGGGTGCGCCACAGTCGCGTACTCATGTGTCGACGGGTCCCAGGGCGCCCCCGGCACGGTCGTCACCGTCCTCATGCCTCCGGGGGAAGGGGTGCAAGGATGGGCGCGCCATGACACCAGGCCGATGTGCGCGAGGGGTGCGGGCCGCGGCCTTCGCGGCCGTCTGTGTGCTGCTCGCGGCCACCGGCCACGTCCTGATGTCGGCGCGGGCCCTGCCCGGTCCGGTCCTGGCCCTCGCCCTCGCGGGCACCTGGGCCGTCGCCTGGGCCCTCTCGGGCCGTGAACGCGGCCTCGTGGCCGTCACGGTGACGAGCATGGCCGTCCAGAGCGCGCTGCACACGGTGTTCGGCTGGTCCCAGTCGGCCGGGTCACCGGCCACCGGCGCCCCCGCCACGACGATGACCTCCCTGGTGCGCGGGGCCGTCTCCCACGGGACGGCGGAACCCGGCGGCCCCGCGCACGCCGCCATGGACCACGGAGCCGTCTCCCGGGTCGGCGCGGCGCTCGACGGGATGCCCGCGGCGCACGACATGACAGACATGGGCTCGTCCTTCGGGATGTTCTCGGCGCACCTCCTCGCCGCGTTCCTGAGCGGGGTGTGGATGGCGTACGGCGAACGGGCCGTGTTCCGTCTGCTGCGGGCCGTGCCGCTGGGCCTGTTCCGGCCCCTGCGGCTGCTGATCACGGCCTTCGCCCCCGTGACGCCGGACCGGCCCCGGCCCCGTGCCGCGCGCGCCGGTGACGAACGCGCGCCCCGGCGGCTCCTGCTCGCCCACTGCGTCGTCTCCCGGGGACCTCCACGGGTGCCCGCTGTCCTCTGACAGCCGGATCCCCGGGTCCGACGGCTTCCCGCGCCGTCGCCCGGGCATCGGTCCTGCCGTCCCGGCAGGCCGTACCCGTCACCGGTGCCGCCCCTCGCGCGCCACCGGATTCCCCTTGCCCCGTAAGGACTTGTGGCGATGACTCCTGTCCACGACACCTCCCGCCCGGGACCGGCGCGACCGGCCCGGCTCCCGCACACCGCCGACGGCGACGCGGCGACGACCCGGCTCGCGCTCGCCGCCCGGGACGGCGACCCGGCCAAGACCGATCTCTTCGTACGGGCCCTGCACCGTGACGTCTGGCGGTACGTGGCCCATCTCAGCGCCGACCGGCAGGCCGCCGACGACCTCACCCAGGAGGTCTTCCTGCGCGCCCTCGCCTCGCTCCCCCGCTTCCAGGGGCGCTCGTCCGCCCGCACCTGGCTGCTGTCGATAGCCCGCAGGACGGTGGTGGACAGCCTGCGGCACGCGGCTGCCCGGCCCCGGCTCTGCGACCGCGAGGACTGGCAGAAGGAGGTCGAACAGACGCAGCCCCGGGGGCTGCCCGGCTTCGAGGACGGTGTCGCCCTCGCCGAGCTGCTCGCCGCGCTCGCGCCGGAGCGCAAGGACGCCTTCGTCCTGACCCAGATGCTGGGCCTGCCCTACGCCGAGGCGGCCGAGACCATCGGCTGTCCGGTCGGCACGGTCCGCTCGCGCGTCGCGCGGGCCCGTGCCTCGCTGATCGCCCTGCTGAACGGGGAGGAGGACCCCGGTCCGCCGTCCGCCCCGGGCGGCGGAGCACCGGCGCGCGGGAGGTCCACGAGGGCCCCCGTCCTCGCCTGATCCGGGAGGCGGGCCCGTTTCTCGGGCCCGCCTCCCTTTTCGCGGGAACCGGACGGGCCCGCCGTCCGACCACCTCGGGAGCGCGCCCGGTCAGTCGGCGCGGATCGTCACCGCACCCGAAGGGACGACCGATGGACGCACCACGAGAACCCTCGCGGGGTCCCACGCCCCGGTGTGCCGTGTGGGGATTCCTTCTGCTGCTGGCCCTGGTCTTCGGGGGCTCGTACGCGCTCGGCGCCGCCGTGGGACCGCTGGGACCCGTCGTGGGGCCGTTGGGCCCCGGTCCCCCGCCGTCCTCCCACGGTGGCGGGGACGGCCGTGAGCCGCGCGGGACCCATGACGCGGGGAGCACCCATGACGCGGGGGAGCATCGGTGACATGGGGGGAGCACCGGTGACGGCGCTCAGGCGCGGGGGGCCTCCCCGTCCCGGGGCGGGGCCGGGCTCCAGGTGGCGTCGCCGGGGGCGGCCCGTACGACGCGCGGGGGTGCCTGTTCCTCGGACTTCATGGCCCTGGCCTCGCTCTTCAGGATGCGGGCCGACTTGCCCAGGGAGCGGGCGAGTTCGGGAAGTTTCCTGGCGCCGAACACCAGCACGACGACGATGAGCAGGATGGCGAGTTCGCTGATGCCGAACATGCGTGGACGTCTTCTCCCCGGTAGCGGGTGGCGGGTGGGTCGGAGGTGACCGGCGAGCGCCGGGCGTGCCGCGATCACTGCGGCGATCACTGCGGCGATCACTGCGGCGATCAGCCAGAATCTACAGCACTGTAGAAACACGGGACAGGGGTCCCCGCACCTCACCCCGGACGCCCCGCGCCGCCCTCGTCGCCCCCGAGAGGACGCGGGGCGGCGCGGAGGGGGTGTCAGACGTTGACGCCGAAGTCCATGGCGATGCCGCGCAGCCCGGAGGCGTAACCCTGGCCCACGGCCCGGAACTTCCACTCCGCCCCGTGGCGGTACAGCTCGCCGAAGACCATCGCGGTCTCGGTGGAGGCGTCCTCGGACAGGTCGTAGCGGGCGATCTCCTGGCCGTTCGCCTGGTTGACGACGCGGATGAACGCGTTGCGGACCTGACCGAAGCTCTGGCCCCGGTTCTCGGCGTCGTGGATGGAGACCGGGAAGACCACCTTGGCGATGTCGGCGGGCACGCCCGCGAGGTTCACCTTGATCGACTCGTCGTCGCCGTCGCCCTCGCCGGTGAGGTTGTCCCCGGTGTGCTCGACCGAACCGTCCGGGCTGGTGAGGTTGTTGTAGAAGACGAAGTGCCCGTCCGAGACGACCTTGCCGGAGGCGTCGCACAACAGGGCGGACGCGTCCAGGTCATAGGCGGCGCCGGTGGTGGTGCGTACGTCCCAGCCCAGTCCCACCAGAACGGCGGTCAGTCCGGGGGCCTCCTTGCTGAGGGACACGTTGCCGCCCTTGGCCAGGGAAACTCCCACTTTTCTTCCTCACTGTCGTGTCGGTGCCGTACATCCGGCCTCTCACCTTGAGGAACGCCGAGGCCATCGCCCCAGTTCCCTCATTTGCGCAATAACTGAAACGTCGAGGGCGCCCGGCCCGGCGCTACCGCGAGGCGGCGCGGCCGTCCTCGCCGGACCCGGGAGGAGGCGTCGGCGCGGCGGCGGACTCCGCGCCGTCCTCGCGCAGGGCGCGCGTCTCGCTCTTGAGGATGCGCAGCGACCTGCCCAGGGACCTCGCCGCGTCCGGCAGCCGCTTCGATCCGAAGAGCACGATGAACGCGATCGCCACGAGCAGCAGGTGCCACGGTTCCAGTGCGTTGCGGAGCACTCGGCCACGCCCCCTCTTGTCGGCTCCAGGTGCGCTCCGCCCGGTCCGACCGGATGGAACGCTTGCTACATTGCGCAACTGTATAACCGGAAGGAGCGAGATGTGCCCCTCGCCCGGGTGGCCCACGCGTGACGGACCTCACGACACTTCTGGGGTTGCGCAAGCTTTAAAGTCTCCCCATGGGGACGAGTGACATGAAGGACCGGCGGAACGCGGTACTCCTCGGCGGTCCCGCGGACGGGGTGGGCGTGACGGTGACCGGCCGCCCACCGGTACTGCAGGTGACCTATCCGTGCGCGGCCGAGGGAGCGGGTGCCGGGGTCCGGATCGAGGCGCTCCACGTCTACCGGCTGGACGGGGACACCGACGACGGACGGCTGCGGTACGGGTACGACCCGGCGAGTCCGTGACCGCGTGACCGCCCGGCCGGTGTTCCCGCACCGGCCGGTCCTCGCGGTGCCTCCGGCCGGGGCGCGACGGGGTGTCCGGCCGGGCGCGCCGTCTTGCGGGCTTGCGCAGTCGTGCAACCCCGGGGGCCCGTCCACCGTCCCCTCATACGGGCCGCGACGAATGAGGGCACACAGATGACAGGCGGAAAGCGCAGCACGCACGGGCGCCGGTCCACGGCGCCGCAAGGGCGCCGGGGGCGCGGTCGGGGCGGACGCCTCCTCATGGCCGCGCTGGCCGTGCTCGTCCTGGCGACGGCGGGCATGGGCTGGGCGTATCTCAGGCTCAGCGGCGACATCGACACCTTCGGCGCGGACGGTCTCTCCGACAACCGTCCGGCCGCTTCGAGCAGGGGGCAGAACGTCCTGGTCATCGGCTCGGACGCGCGCACCGACGGGAACAGCGACCTCGGCGGCGGGGACAGCCACGACATCGGCCGCTCCGACACGGCCTTCCTCCTGCACGTGTACGCGGACCGCCGGCACGCCGTCGCCGTCTCCTTCCCCCGCGACACCCTGGTGGACATCCCGTCCTGCCGGCTGCCCGACGGCCGGTGGACCCGGCCGGTCGGCGGCGCCATGTTCAACTCGGCGTTCAGCGTGGGCCAGACCGCCAAGGGGAACCCGGCGTGCACCCAGAACACCGTGGAGAAGCTGACCGGGCTGCGCGTGGACCACACCGTCGTGGTGGACTTCAAGGGCTTCGCCGCGCTGACGGACGTCGTCGACGGCGTACGGGTGTGCCTGCCCGGCGACGTGTACCAGAAGGACCTCGACCCGAAGCGCGCGACCCGGGGCGAGCTGCTCTTCCCCAAGGGGGAACAGACCGTCGCCGGACAGCGGGCCCTGGACTACGTACGGCTGCGCCACGGCATCGGCGACGGCTCCGACATCGGGCGCATCAAGCGCCAGCAGGCGTTCGTGGCCAGCCTCCTCAAGAAGGTGAAGAGCGAGGGGTTCACCCCGACCCGGCTGCTGCCGCTCGCGGACGCGGCGACCAAGTCCCTGACGGTGGACCCCGGCCTCGGGTCGGCCGACAAGCTGATCTCGTTCGCGATGTCCCTGAAGGACGTCGATCTGCACAACACGAAGTTCGTCACGCTCCCCTGGCGCTACCAGGGGGCGCGCGTGGCGATCGTGGAGCCCGAGGCGGACGCGCTGTGGGCCGCCCTGAAGGCGGACCGCACCCTCGACGGGGAGAACGCCGACGGCGGGAGCGGCGCGAGCGCGTCGACGCCCGCGGCGTCGCCCCCGCCCGTCTCCGGGGAGGGCATCGCCGTCGCCGTCCACAACGGCACCCGGGTCCGGGGGCTGGCCGCGCGGGCGGCCGAGACCCTGAGGTCCGAGGGGTTCACCGTCACCGGTACGGCCACGGCCGCCGCCCAGGACCACCTGGGCACCGTCATCGAGTACGGCCCCGGCCAGAAGGAGAAGGCCGCGACGGTCGCCCGGTTCTTCGCCGCCGCCGAACTGCGCCCGGTCGGCACGGCGGGCATCGACGTCGTCCTCGGACGGTCCTACGCGGACAACCCCTCGGCCTCCCCCACCGGAACGCCCGCGACCGTGCCCACCCGGGACACCCGCTCCGCCGACGACGACCCCTGCTCGAACCTCTCGTACGGCTGAGCCGCCCGCAGGACCGGGGACGGCGTACGGGACGGCGGGAGCACGGCCCCCGGGACGGCTACCGCGCCCGCGTGTCCCCGGGCGCGTCGAGCCGCCGGTCGTAGCGGGCCCTCGCCACCCGCAGCGCCACCGCGTACAGCGCGAGGACGGCGGCGAGGAGCCCGTAGTACAGCGGGGGCAGCGGTGCCATGTCGAGCGTCGGTCCGAGCGGGGACAGCGGCAGCAGGACGCCGATCGCCGCGAGGGCCCCGGCGGCGTACCGGATCGGGCCCGGTGTGCCGCCGCCCCGGGTGCTGCGCAGCAGGACCATGACCAGGGCCTGGGTGAGCAGGTTCTCGGTGAACCAGCCCGCGTGGAAGGAGCCCTCGACGTCGGCGGAGGCCCGGGTGGTGGCCAGGAGCACCCCGAAGGTGGCCAGGTCGGCGACCGCGTTGAGCAGCCCGAAACCACTGATGAACCGCAGGAAGCCGCGCGGCCTGAGCCGGGTCGGGGCCTTGAGGGCGGCCGGGGCGGGCCGGTCGTGGGCGAAGGCGAGCTGGGCGGCGTCGAAGCACAGGTTCTGCGCCAGGACCTGGGCGGGGAGCATCGGCAGGAACGGCAGCAGGAGCGCGGCGGCGAGCATGGCGATGACGTTGCCGAGGTTCGAGGACAGGGTGATGTGCAGATAGGTGGCGATGTTCCCGCCGCTGTGCCGTCCGACGGCGATGGCGTGGTTCACCGCCGTGAGGTCCTTCTCGGCCAGGACGACGTCCGCGGTGTCCCGGACGACGGCGACCGCGCCCTTGGGACAGAGGCCCACGTCGGCCGCGCGCAGGGCCGGTACGTCGTTGACGCCGTCGCCGAGGAACCCGGTGACGTGCCCTTCGGCCCGCAGGGCCGCGACGATCCGGGCCTTGTGCTCGGGGGCGCAGCGCGCGAAGACGACGGTGCCCCGGGCGGCCTCGGCGAGCGCGGTGTCGTCCAGCCGGTCGACGTCCTCGGCGGTGAGGACCCGGCCGGGGGCGAGTCCCAGTTCGCGGCAGGTGTGGACGGCGGTGCCCGGGTGGTCGCCGGTCAGGATGCGGACGCTCACGCCCCGGTCGGCGAGGCTGTCGAGGGCGCCCGCGGCGGTGGGGGTGAGGGCGTCGTGCAGGACGACGAACCCGAGGAAGTCGAGTCCGCGTTCGTCGGCGGGCGTGTACGCGCGGTCGCGGGCCGGGCGCTCGGCGACGGCCACGGCGAGGAGGCGGGCGCCGGTGTCCGCCTCGCGCGCGGCCAGGGCGAGGAGGCGCCGCCGCTCGGCTTCGTCGAGGGCGCTGCGCTCCAGGACGTTCTCGACGGCGCCCTTGACGACCAGGGTGTGGACGCCGAGGCGGCCCGGCCGTCGTACGACGGCGGTCGACAGTCGGCGCACCGGGTCGAAGGGCAGGGCCGTCACCCCGTCGCAGTCGGGCAGCTCGTCCTCGCCGGTCCGGTCGAGGAGTGCCTCGTCGAGGGCGTCGGGGGTGGGCAGTTCGGCGAGCTGGAGCGTCCACCAGGCGTTGGCGGCGGCCCAGCGCAGCACCTCGGGGTCGTCCTGGCCGTGGGCGTCCACGGAGCGGGCGACGACGGGCCGGTCCTGGGTGAGGGTGCCGGTCTTGTCCAGGCAGAGGACGTCGACGGCGCCGAGGTCGTGGAGCGCGGGCAGCCGGGTGACGATCACCTTGTGGGCGCGGGCGAGCCGGGCGGCCCCCCGGGCGAGGACGGTCGTGACGACGACCGGCAGCATCTCGGGGGTGAGGCCGACCGCCACGGCGACGGCGAAGGGGAGCGTCTCCAGGCCCTTCCCGTGCAGCGCGGCGCCCGCCATGAGGACCAGCGGCGGGGTCAGCAGCATGAAGCGGATCAGGGTCCACGAGATGCCGTGGACCGCCTGGTCGAAGGCGCTCTCGCCGCGCGGTCCTGCGGGCCGGTGGGCGGAGGCGAAGCGGGTGCGGGCCCCGGTGGCGACGACCACGGCGGTGGCGCTGCCGTAGGCCACGCTGCTGCCGAGGAAGCACAGGTGGGGCTCGGTCCCGGGGCCGGGTCCCCCGGGGGCCGCCGGGCCGTCGGGGGGACGTTTCTCGACGGGCGCGGACTCGCCGGTGAGGGCCGCCTCGTGCACGCGCAGCCCGGCGGCCCGCAGCAGCCGTACGTCGGCGGGGACGAGGTCTCCGGGGCCCAGCCGGACCACATCGCCGGGGACGAGTTCGGTGGCGGGTATCTCCCGGGGCCGGGCGGCCGGGGCGCCGGGGGCCGGGCGGCGCAGTACGGTCGCGGTGGAGGCCACGGACTCCCGCAGCGCCGCCATGGAGCGGTCGGCGCGGTGCTCGCCCGAGGAGCGCAGCAGACAGCTGACGACGACGAGGAAGAGGATGACGCCGCCGGTGCCCCAGGCGGCGACGACCACGGAGACGAGTCCGAGGCAGAGCAGGACCGTGGTGAAGGGGTCGCGGAGGCTGCGCAGGAAGCGCCGGGACCAGGGGACCGGCCGCCGGGCGGGCAGGAGGTTCTCGCCGTGCCGGGCCAGTCGCCGTTCGGCCTCGGTGTCCGTCAGGCCGCGCGGTCCGCTGTCGAGGGCCCGCAGCACCTGGAGCGCGGTGGGCGGGCCGGGGGTCTCCGGGGCGGCCGGGGCACGGCTGTCGCCGGTGTCCGGGGCGCGCGGGCCCGGGGCGGTCGTCTCAGGCACCGGTGCCGATGCGTCGGAGGGGCGCCGGGTTCCGGGCGGTGAGCTGGCCGACCATCACCCGGACCACGGTCACCACCTCGGGGTCGTCGACCAGGTAGACCTGCCGTCGCCCCTCGCGCCGCGAGCGGACCAGACCGGCCAGTTTCAGCTTGGTCAGGTGCTGGCTGACGGCGGGGAGCGCGCCGCCGACGCGCTCGGCGAGCCCGGTCACGTCGCTCTCGCCCTGGGCGAGGGCCCAGACGATGTGCAGCCGGGAGGGCGAGGAGAGCAGCCCGAAGGCCGCCGCCGCCTCGGCGAGGACCTCCGCGGGAGGGTCCGTGAAATCTCCCGCGTCTGCCGCCACCGTCGCTCTCCCTTTCCGCGTACGCCCGAAGGCCTCCCAGTCTAGGTCGTCTCCCGGGGAGTCCCGCCGGGTCGGGGCCGCGCCCGGTCCGGAAGGGCCGGAAGGGGCGGCCGGGGCCCGGGGGCGCGGCGCCCCGGGCCCGTCGGGCGCGGTGCCGCCGGTCAGCGCCGTGGGCCGTGCCCCTCGCCCTCGGCGAGGACGACGACCGCGTCCTGGGGGCCGAGGGTCAGGGGGGTGTCCTTCGACGGGTTGAGGAAGACGCCGTAGCCGGGGGGCGTCTCGCCGTGCCGGGCGAGCCGGTAGCCGATCGCCGTCTCGCCCTCGCGCCGGGCGGCTTCGACGACGGTGGCGAAGTTGGCCCCGGCGCCGGGGACGATGTAGTCGGTGGCGGGTTTGAGGTAGATCTCCGAGCCCTCCGGGTCGAAGAGGTCGATGAAGACGTCGTACAGCTCGCGGTTCTCGGTGAGCTGGGTGAGCAGCAGGCTGATGACCTTGGTGCTGACGATGAAGTCGTCGGCCTTGGTGACCTGGGCGACCTCGCGGTTGGCGTCGTCGTTCATCTCGGTGACGATCGAGTAGGGGTCGCCGAGGCGTTCCTCGATGTCCCGCAGGTGGAGCAGGGTCACCAGGGTCCGGTCGTCGGCGGGCCCGGGGGCGAAGGTGTCGTCGGAGAGGACCACGATGTGCTGGTAGCCACCGAGGTCGAGGGCTTCGAGGGACGCCCTGCGGGTCGGCTCGCAGTGCTTGAACCCGACGGTGAGGTGGGCGACGGGCTGGGCCAGGGCGGCGTCCGGCCTCCGGGGCGCGGCGATGTCGAGGGTCGAGCCGGGCCGTACGAAGCTGTCGAGCAGGGTGACGAGCTTGGTGGTGCGGGAGTTCTCGCCGATGAGCAGGGTGCGGTCGAGCCGGGGCGTTCGGGCGGGCGCGGAGGTGATGGCCGCTTCGACGATCCGGGGCGGGGTCCTGGCCGTCCTGATGAGCAGGTCGTCCTCGGCGATCACGAGGAGCTGGTCGCCGGGTCGGATGACCGTGTCCATGGCGGGGTTGACCAGGACCCGGCCGTCGCTCCCGCGCAGCCCGGCCGGTGCGCCGGTCTCGAAGGCGTGGAGGGCCGCCCCGTAGGTGGTGCCCACGAGGGCGGGTTCCTCGCGCAGGTAGAACTCGTTGCCGACGAAGCTGAGCAGTTCGTCGAAGACGCCGGAGAGGCCGGTCTGCCGGTGGGCCTGGGCCATCAGGCGTACGGCGATGTCCTCGGCGTCGATCACGAGGGCGCCGTCCCCGGCGGCGAGGCGGGCGGCGGCGAGGTTGTCCGAATCGTGCACGGCGGCCACGATGTGGGGCCGGGGGCCCTGCCAGGTGCGGCTGTTGAGGAGCAGCAGGACCTTGATGACGTCCACGTCCCGGTCGTCGCCGACCGGGGGCAGCACCATGACCGATTTCGCCGTGTCGGGACTGACCAGTTCCAGGTCGGCCCGTATCAGGGGGTTGCCGGAGCGGCAGACGACCCGAGTGCGGCCCATGTCGGGGACGCGGGTGCGGATCGCGTCCTCCATGGCGACCTTGTCGCGGTCGGCGAGAACGACGACGCAGGAGCGGCGTTCGCTCTGGTTCGCCTCGACGAGTTCGGCGATCACCGTGAAGACCTGGTCCGACCAGCCGAGGACGATGGTGTGGTCACGTTCCATCAGCCGGGAGCGGCCCTTGCGCAGTTCCTGGATCTTCTGGTTCAGGCCGGTGGTGAGGACACCGATGAGGGCGCTGACGATGAAGATGCCGCCGATCGTCACCGCCAGCATCAGGCCGAGGAACACCGGGCCTCCGGTGTCCCCGCCCATGGTGCCGGGGTCGAGGGTGCGCAGCAGGCTCATCCAGGCCACCCCGGGCCAGCCGCCGTTGTCCTCGGCGTCGGTGTCGGTGAAGACGACGACCAGGGTGGAGGCGGCCACGATCAGCAGCACCGAGGCCAGTGCCAGCCAGCTGATCAGGGCCGGTGTGCCCCGGTCCATCGTTCCGTCGAACCAGTACCGGAACCGGGTCCGTAACCTGCCGTGCTTCACCGAAGACTCCCCCGTCGTCCGTGCCGTCCGTGCCGTCCGTGCCGTCCCGTCGTGCGCCCGTCGGTCAGGCGCGGGCCCTGAGGCGTTCGAGCGCGGCGACGCCGACCGCCGCCAGGGCGATCTGGATCAGCCATTCGATCCAGTCGACGCCCCTGGTGTCGGCCACGCCCAGGGCGGCGGCGACGGCGGTGCCGACGAAGGCGGCGGCGATGCCGACCGCGATCGTCCACAGCACCCCGATCCGCTGCCGTCCCGGGAGGACCAGTCGGCCCAGGGTTCCGATGACGACGCCGATCACGATCGCACTGATGATGCCGGAGATCTCCATGCCGTTGCTTCCCTTTCCGTGGGCGGGGTGGGTCTGGGTCTCAGAGGTCGAATTCGTGCGGGGGGAGGCCGAGGGCGTAGCAGGCTTCGCGGACGGCTGCTTGTTCGGTCTTGTCGAAGTGGCCGTCGGCGCCGCCGATGACGATGCCGATCTGGATGACGGCGCGGGCTTCGGCGGGCTTCTTCTTCGCCTTGGCGATCTCCTGGAGGACGCCGACCCGGCCGAAGTCGAAGTCGGCGGCGAGGGTGTCGAGGTGGGCGTCGAAGCGGCGCCGGAGGTCGGCCGCGTCGAAGTTCCGCAGGACCTCGTTGGCCGCGATGAGCTGGGCGACCCGCTGGCGCTCGGCGGGGTCGACGGTGCCGTCGGCGGCGGCGACCAGCGCGCACATGGCCATCGAGGCGTCCCGGAAGGCACCGGACCGCAGATCGTTCTTCTTCGCCGTCAACTGGGTCTGCATCGTCGATGCGGACTCCCTGACGCGGTCCCACAGGGCCATGAACACTCCAGACGTCGGGACGGTCCGGTGCCGGGGCGGCGCCGGACCATCAGATCTTCTACAGGAGTGTAGAACGTCGTGGGATGGGTGATCGTTCCCGTACGGCTCCACGGGGTGGTTCCGGCGCGGGGGCCGGGGGCGGGGCGGGGCTGGGGGCGGGGGCCGGGAGCCGGGCCGGGGGTCGGGGGCGGGGGCGGGCCGGGGCCGGGGGCGGGCCGGGGCCCAGACGCGGCCGGGACCGGGCGGAGGCCAGTGCGCGGGCCGGGACCGGGCCGGGGCCCAGCACGCGGACCGGACCGGACCGAGTCGGGTCGGACCGAGTCGGGTCGGGTCGGGTCGGGTCGGGTCGGGCCAGGCCAGGCCGTGCCCCGGCCGGTGCCGGGCCGCATGGAGGGAAGACCGGGCGCCTCTCGATGTCCGATCACCTTTCCTTTACAGTGATGTAGAAATCCGCGTGCCCGTCCGGCCGCCGATTCCGCCCGAGGACGACCGAGGAGTGAGCGACCCGCACATGGGTGAGCCTCCGAGTACCAGCCGTGCCGCCCCCTGCCCCGGCCCCTTCGCACCGGGAGGCGCGCGCGGCACGACGGCCGACGTACGACCCGGCGCGGACGCCGAGCGGCACGGCGGACACGACCGACACGGCCGAGGACGACGGTCCGGCGCGGCAGGACGATCCGGCCGGGCGCCGGGTTCCCGCCGTGGACCGCGTGCCGCCCGGGACCCACGATCCGGCCCGGGGCCAGGCCCCCGCCCGGGAACACGATCCGGCCCGAGGCCGGCATCCGGCCCCGGAACACGATCCGTCCCGAGACCGGCGTCCCGCACCGGAACACGATCCGGCCGAGGCCGCCCGCGTCCGTTCCTCCACACGCTCCGCGTTCCCCCCGACGCCCGGCGCGCCCCCACGGGTGCCCGTCGGCGCCCCGTACCCCGCACCGCCCCCCGAAGGAGTCCCTTCTTGTCCGCCAGTCCGACCCGCCCCCGCGTGATGAGGTGCGGCAGCCGATGAACGCCGCTCTCGGCCTCCTGGCCGTTCTCGTACTGACCGCAGGAACCGGCTACTTCGTCGCCCAGGAATTCGCCTACGTGGCCGCCGACCGCCTCGCGCTCGCCCGGGAGGCGGAGGCGGGCGACAAGCGGGCGGCCCGCGCGCTCACGGTCCTGGGACGGCTCTCGTTCATGCTCTCCGGCGCCCAGCTCGGCATCACCGTCACGGGGCTGGTCGTCGGCTTCCTGGCCGAGCCGTCCGTCTCGGCGCTCCTGAAGCCCGTACTGGAGGGGGCGGGGCTCCCGGACGGCGCCGTCTCCGCGATCTCCGTCGTCCTCGCCTTCGTCTTCGCGACCGTCCTGCAGATGGTCCTCGGCGAGCTGGCGCCGAAGAACCTGGCGCTCGCGGTGCCCGAGCGGCTGGCCAAGTCCCTGGCCTCCTCCACCCTCCTCTACCTGAAGGTCGTCGGGCCGGTCGTCCACGTCTTCGACGGCGCCGCGAACAGGCTGCTGCGCAGGATCGGCATCGAGCCGGTCGAGGAACTGCACCACGGCGCCACCCTGGAGGAGCTCAGCCATCTGATCGGCGAGTCCCACGAGCGGGGCGAACTGCCGCCCGACACCGCCGAGCTGCTCGACCACGCCCTGGAGTTCTCGGAGCGGACCATGGCCGAGGTCATGGTGCCGCGCGCCGACGCCGTCTTCGTCCGCAAGGACGCCACCCTCACCGAAGCCGTCGGCCTGATCGCGGAGCACGGCCACTCGAACTACCCGGTCCTCGGCGACCACCCCGACGACGTCGTGGGGGTCCTCGGCGTCCGCGACCTCGTCCGGGTGCCCGTCGCCCGGTTCGGCGGGCTGACCGCCGGTGCGTCCTGCCGCCCGCCGCTGCTGCTGCCGGACACGCTGCCGCTGCCCCGCGCGGTGGCGCAGATGCGGGAGCGCGACGACGAGTTCGCCGTGGTCCTGGACGAGCACGGCGGCGTCGCCGGGGTCGTCACCTACGAGGACATCGCCGAGGAACTGGTCGGGGACATCGCCGACGAGACCGACACCGTCGTCGCCCTCGCCGTACCGGACGGGGACGGCTGGCGCGTGGACGCCGGGCGCCGCCTGGACGAGGTCGAGGAGGCCACCGGCATCGTCCTGCCCGAGGAGGACGACTACGACACCGTGGCCGGACTGGTCATCGACCGCCTCGGCCGCTTCCCGACGATCGGGGACCGGCTGACCGTCGACGGCGTCCGCATCGAAGTGCTGAGCCTCGACCGCCACGTCCCCGAGCGCGTCCGCGTCGAACGCCTCGCCCCCACCGCCGAGGAGGCCCCGGCATGAGCTTCCCCATGGCTCTCTTCGTCACCGTCCTGCTGCTCATCGGCAGCGGCTTCTTCGTCGCCGCCGAGTTCGCGCTGGTCGCCGCCAGACGGCACCGCGTCGAGAAGGCCGTGGCGGAGGGCAGGCGCGGCGCCAAGGCGGCCCTCGCCGGGATGCGCGAGCTGTCCCTGATGCTCGCGGGCGCCCAGCTCGGCATCACCATCTGCACCCTCGGGCTCGGCTCCCTGTCCAAGCCCGCGATCTCCCACGAGCTGGACCCGCTCCTGGTGAAGCTCGGCCTGCCGACCGCCCTCAGCTACGGGGTGTCGTTCGCCGTCGCCATGATCGTCGTGGTCTTCCTCCACATGGTCGTCGGCGAGATGGCTCCCAAGTCCTGGGCCATCGCCCACCCCGAGCGCTCCGCGATGCTCCTCACCCCGGCCTTCCGGGCCGTCGTGAACGCCGTGCGCCCGCTGCTGTGGCTGCTCAACTCGGTGAGCAACGCGCTCGTCCGGCTCTGCCGCGTACAGCCCCGCGACGAGCTGACCGCCGTCCACAACCGGGAGCAGCTCACCCATCTGGTGGAGGAGTCCGCGCGTCTGGGGCTGATCAACAAGACGGACTCCCAGCTCATCACCCGTTCCCTCACCGAGCCGCAGACCCCGGTCTCCGCGCTCCGCATCCCGGCCGCCGAGATCGTCGCCGTGCCCGCCGACGCGGATCTGGACACGATCCTGGCGTGTGCGGCGGACACCGGCTTCTCCCGGCTGCTCGTACGGGACGGGGAGAGCCTCCTCGGCTCGGTCCACGCCCGTGACGTCCTGGTGGCCGCCGCCCGGGGGCGCCGGGCCGAGGCCCGCGACCTGGTCCGTCCGGTGCCCGAACTCGCCTGGGACACGACGGTGTCGGAGGCGGTCGAGCAGCTCCGGCAGCGCCGTGCCTCCCTCGCCCTGGTGCGGGACGCGGACGGCGGGCTCGCGGGCCTGGTCAGCCTGGACGACCTGCTGGTCCGGCTGATGGGGCCGCAGCCGGTCTGACGCCCTGCGGCCGGGGGGTACGGGCACCCTCGTGGCGCCGGTGCCCCCGGCCCTGGCCTACGCCCCGGCCCAGCCGTCCCTGTGGGAGTACGACTCGTAGCTGTAGCGGGTGGCGCGGTCCCACTCCTCGCCGGTGAGCCGCTCGTACGCCTCGTCCGGCACGGAGAGCAGGGCCTCGGCCCAGACGAGGGCCTCGGCGTACGGGACGAACCGCTCCGGGTCCCGCAGGACGCTCTCGTACTCCTCGCGCCCCGCCGCGACGACCGCCGCACGGGTGTAGAGGAACTGGTCGCCCGACAGGCCGTCGCCGTACTCCCTGCGGTCCAGCCGGTACAGGGCCAGGGAGAGCCGTTCGGCGAAACCGGTCACCTCGGACACCGGCCCCCGGGCGAGCCGGGCCGTCAGGGCGGCGGCGAGTCCGTCGCCCTCGGGGTCGGGGGCGGCGGGTCGGCACTCTTCGATGAGCTGCCAGAAGGCGTTCTCGTCCATGGCGCAGAGCATGGCGCAGGGGTCTGACAGCGGGGCCGGGTCCGGCCGTCGGCCGCGCCCCTCCCGGTCGTCGGCCGCACACCACCTCGGCCCCGCCCCCTCCCAGCCGGGGGCCGCCGCACCGCCTCGGCCCCGCCCTTCCGGTCCGGTGCGCTTCCCCTCCCTCCTACCTACCGGTGGGCCGCTCCCCCGCCCTCCGGCGCGGGTGTCCCGCCGCCCAGGGTCTCGCGGAGCAGGGCCGCCTCCTCCTCCAGATGGCGCAGGAGGGCTTCGAGGGCGGGGGTGCGGGTGCGGTGGGCCGCCTCGGTGATGCCGACCGTGCGGCCCACGGAGGGCAGGTCGACGGGGAGCGGGGCGAGGTGTTCGTCGTCGCGGAGGACCAGTTCGGGCAGCAGCGCCACCATGTCGGTCTGGAGGAGCAGGGCCCGCATGGTCAGGATGGAGGTGCACTCCACCCGGTCGGCGGGGAGCGAGAGCCCCCGGTCGACGAAGAGGGCGCCGATCTCCTGGCGGAGCGCGGTCTGCTCGACCGGCAGGATCCACGGGTAGCCGAGCGCGTCGGTGAGCGCGGTCCCGGATCCGGCCAGGAGCGGGTGGCCCGCGCGGACCGCGAGCCGGATGGGTTCGCGGTAGAGCATCCGGTGCCGCACCTTCTCGCCCTCGCCGGGCGCGGCGCCCACCCGGCCGACGATGACGTCGAGTTCGCCGCCGAGCAGCGCGGGGTGGAGGACGTCCGGGGTGCCCTCGCGGACGACGACGGTGAGCCGTGGGCGTTCCCTCTTGAGCCGGGCGACCGCCCGGGGCAGCAGCACGTTGGCCCCGGCGAGCAGGGTGCCGACGGTGACCGTGCCGTCCTGGCCCTGGCGCAGTCCGGTGAGGTGTTCCTCGGCCCGCCGGACCTCGGCGACGACCGCGCGGGCGTGGCCGACGAGCGCCTCGCCGTAGACGGTGGGCCGCATCCCGCGCGGGACGCGGACGAAGAGCGGGAGGTCGGCGACGGTCTCCAGTTCGCGCAGGGTCCGGGTGGCCGCGGGCTGGGTGAGGTGGAGGGTTTCGGCCGCGCGGACGACGCTGCCGTGTTCGTACACCGCGATGAGGAGGGTCAGGTGCCGGAACTTCAGCCGGCCGTCCAGGAGATCCATCGCCAGGGGGTCCTTCCGGGGAGGAGGGGTGCTCACGAGGGGTGTCGGGCCGGGGGCGGTGGGCCCGCGAGCGGGACGTCTCCGGGGAGCGCGCCACCACGGCATACCGGGGTCGCTATACCTCCCGCGTCAAAAGGCATTGGATCGGCATAGGTGGGTGGGCGCACTATACCGGCACGCCCCGGGGTCGAGTTTCGGACAGTCCCCGGCTCAGCAACGGAGGTCCCCAAGGTGAGTTCACCCGTCCGGCATTACGTAGGAGGCGGGTTCGACGCGTCCGGCGTGCCGTTCCCGCTCGTCGACCCGGTCACCGGGAACGCCGTCGGCGAGGTGCCGGAGGCGTCCCGGGAGCTGGTCGGCCGGGCGGTGGACGCGGCCCGCGCGGCGCTGCGCGGACCGTGGGCCGCGTGGAGCCCGGCGGACCGGTCGCGGCTCCTGCACCGGATCGCGGACGGGATCGAGCGGCGCTCCGGGGACTTCGTGGCCGCCGAGTGCGCCGACACCGGCAAGCCGTACGAGCTGGCCTCGACGGTGGACGTGCCGCGCGCGGTCGCCAACTTCCGGGCCTACGCGGACCTCCTCGCGGGGCGCGGCGAGCAGTCCTGGCACACGCCGACCCCCGACGGGCGGGGCGCGCTGAACTACACGGTGCGCAAGCCGCTCGGGGTGGTCGCGGTGATCTCGCCGTGGAACCTGCCGCTGCTGCTCCTCACCTGGAAGGTCGCGCCCGCCCTCGCCACGGGCAACACGATCGTCGCCAAGCCGTCCGAACTGACCCCCGGCACGGCCTGTCTGCTCGCGGAGGTGATGGCCGAGGCGGAGGTCCCGGCGGGTGTCTTCAACCTGGTGCACGGCCGGGGCGCGGACGCGACCGGCCAGTGGCTGACCGAGCACCCGGGGGTGGACGCGGTCGCCTTCACCGGCGAGTCCCGCACCGGTACGGCGATCATGCGGGCGGCGGCGGCCCGGCTGGCGCCGGTCTCCTTCGAGCTGGGCGGCAAGAACGCCGGTCTCGTCTTCGCCGACGCGGACCTGGAGGAGGCGGTGGCGGGCACGCTGCGGTCGTCCTTCACCCACAGCGGCCAGGTCTGTCTGTGCACCGAGCGGGTGTACGTGGAGCGGCCGGTCTTCGAGGAGTTCGCGGCGAAGCTGGCGGCCGGGGCGAAGGAGCTGACCGGGTACGGCCCGATGGTCTCGGCCGCCCACCGCGACAAGGTCCTGGGCCATGTGGCGCGGGCCGCCGCCGACGGCGAGGTCCTGGCCGGTGGCGGGGTGCCGCGCTTCGGGGACGGCCGGGACGGCGGCTTCTGGGTGGAGCCGACCGTGCTCGCCGGGCTGCCGGAGGACCACCCGGCGGTACGGGACGAGATCTTCGGCCCGGTCGTGCACCTGGCGCCGTTCGACACCGAGGAGGAGGCGCTCGCCCTGGCGAACGCGGGCCCGTACGGGCTGGCCGCCACGGTGTGGACCGGTGACCTGCGGCGCGCCCACCGGGTCGCCCCGGCCCTGGACGTCGGCATCGCCTGGGTCAACACCTGGAACCTGCGCGACCTGCGCACCCCGTTCGGCGGAGTGAAGGCGTCCGGCATCGGGCGCGAGGGCGGCGACCACTCCCTGGACTTCTTCTCCGAGCCCATGAACGTGTGTGTGAAGCTGTGACGACGAACCGCGAGAACCCGGCGGTCACGGCCGCCGCCGAGCGCCTCGACCTGGCGCGCCGGACCGGTGTGCCGTGCGATCCGGTACGGGACCTGCTGCCGCCCGGCGACCTGGACACGGCCTATGCCGTGCAGTCCCTCCTGACCGAGCGCCGTCTGGCCGAGGGCCGCCGGATCACCGGCTGGAAGGTCGGGCTGACCTCGGCCGCCGTGCAGCGGCAACTGGGCGTGGACACCCCGGACTTCGGCGCCCTGTTCGACGACACGGCGGTGCACGACGGCGCGGAGCTGCCCTGGGGGGCGGTGCTCCAGCCGAAGGCCGAGGCCGAGGTGGCGCTCGTCCTGGAGCACGACCTGCCCCACGAACGGCACACGGTGGCCGAGGTGATCCGGGCGACCGCCTTCGCGCTGCCCGCCGTCGAGGTGGTCGGCAGCCGCGTCCGCGACTGGGACATCACGGCCGTGGACACGGTCGCCGACAACGCCTCCAGCGGCGCGTACGTGCTCGGCACCCGCCCGGTGCTCCTGCGGGAACTCGACCTGCGGACCGCCGGGATGGTCCTGGAACGGCGGGGCGAGCCCGTCTCGACCGGCGCGGGCGTCGCCTGCCTCGGGAACCCGCTGCACGCCGCCGTCTGGCTGGCCGACACCCTCGTCCGGCTCGGCAGGCCGCTGCGGGCCGGGGACACCGTGCTCACCGGTGCGCTGGGGCCGATGACGGCCGTGGCGCCGGGTGACGTGCTGGAGGCCCGGATCGACGGACTCGGTTCGGTGCGCGCGGCCTTCGGGCGCGCCGGGACGGAAGGAGAAGCCCGATGAACCCGACGGCACTGGCCGAGGCCCTCGACACGGCGGCGCGGGAGGCGCGTCCGCTGCCCGGGGGCGGCAGCGGCCTCACGGACACCGCCGGGGCGTACGCGGCGCAGGAGGCGCTGGTGGCGCGACGGCTCGCCAGGGGCGAGCGGCTCACCGGGGTGAAGCTGGGCTTCACCAGCGTCGCCAAGATGCGGCAGATGGGCGTCTCCGACCTGATCCACGGGCGGCTGACGGACCGGATGGAGATCCCGGACGGGGGACGGTACGACGTCTCCGGGCTGATCCACCCCCGGGTCGAGCCCGAGGTGGCCTTCCTCCTCGGCTCGGTCCTGGTCCCGGGCGGCGACCCGGCGGCGGCGGTCGCGGGCGTGGCCCCGGCCCTGGAGGTCATCGACTCCCGCTACGACGGCTTCCGCTTCTCGCTGCCCGAGGTGATCGCGGACAACACCTCCGCCGCCGGGTACGCGGTGGGCCCCTGGACCGCACCGGCCGCGCTGGGCGGGCTCCGGGGCCTGGCGAACCTGGGCGTGGTCCTCGAACTGGACGGCCGCCCGGCCGAGACCGGCTCCACCGCCGCGATCCTCGGCGACCCGCTGCGCGCCCTCGCGGCGGCGGCCCGGCTGGCCGGACCGCTCGCCCCGGGGACGGTCGTCCTCGCCGGGGCGGCGACCGCCGCCGTACCGCTGCCGCCCGGCACGCACGTACGGGCCGTGGTCGGGCGTCTGGGCGCGGTCCGGTTCACCACCGGGGAGGCGTCGTGATCGTCCCCGGCGCGGCCCCGCCGCGCGGCCGGTTCCCGCACCTGCGGCGCGCGGGCGACCTGGTCTTCGTCTCCGGCACCAGCTCGCGCCGCCCCGACGGGACCTTCGCGGGCGCGAGCGCCGATCCGATGGGCGTGACCGACCTCGACATCCGGGTCCAGACCCGGGCCGTGCTCGACAACATCGCGAGCCTGCTCGGCGCGGTCGGGGGCGGTCTCGACGACCTGGTGTCGGTGACCGCGTACCTGGTCGGCATGAACGACTTCGGCGGCTACAACGAGGTCTACGCCGAGTACTTCGACGAGACCGGGCCGGCCAGGACCACCGTCGCCGTGCACCAACTGCCCCACCCCCACCTGCTGATCGAGATCAGCGCGGTGGCCCATCTCCCGCAGAACGAGGACCAGCACCGATGACCATGAGCCCCTTCAACCTCCAGGCGTGGATCGAGGAGCACCGCCATCTGCTGAAGCCGCCGGTCGGCAACGTGCAGATCTGGCAGGACGCCGACCTGATGGTGACGGTCGTCGGCGGCCCCAACCGCCGCACCGACTTCCACGACGACCCCATCGAGGAGTTCTTCTACCAGCTCAAGGGCGACATGGTGCTCCGCGTCATGGAGGAGGAGGGCCGTCCGCCGCGCGACATCCACATCCGGGAGGGCGACGTCTTCCTCGCCCCGGCGCACCTGCGGCACTCCCCGCAGCGGCCGGAGGAGGACAGCATCGGTCTGGTCGTCGAGTTCGCCCGGCCGCAGGGCCACCGCGACGCCTTCGAGTGGTACTGCGTGGAGTGCCACCACCTGGTGCACCGCAGCGAGGTCCAGCTCACCTCGATCGTCGACGACCTGCCGCCGGTCTTCAGCGCCTTCTACGCCGACGAGGCCGCCCGCACCTGCGGGCACTGCGGCGCCCTCCACCCGGGCAAGGACTGGCCCGAGGCACTGCGCCCGCGCACCCGGCGCGACGAGGCGGCCGGAGCATGACCGTCGTCGACATCCACGCGCACGTCTTCCCGGAGATCGGCCGCGCCGAGTCCCGCCGGATCACCGGCTCCGACGACGGCCCCTGGCTGCGCACCACGGACGGCCCGGACACCGGGATGATGATGGCCGGGGCGGCCGAGTACCGGCCGGTGCGGCGGACCCTGTGGGACCCGGAGACCCGGGTCGCCGACCTGGACCGGCTCGGCGTGGACGTGCAGGTCCTGTCCAGCACCCCGCTGCTCTTCGGCTACGGCCTGGAGGCGGCGCGGGCCGCCGACTGGTGCCGGACCGTCAACGCGCACCTGCTGCGGTACGCGGAGCACGCCCCGGACCGGCTGGCCCCCCTGTGCCAGGTGCCGCTCCAGGACACCGAGGCCGCCTGCGAGGCCGTCAGCGAGGCGATGCGGCAGGGCTTCCACGGCGTCCACATCGGCAACCACCTGGGCGACCGGGACCTCGACGACGGCGCCCTCGTCGAATTCCTCGCGCACTGCGCGCAGGAGGACGCGGCCGTCCTGGTCCACCCCTGGGACCTGCCGTCCGGGCCGCGTCACTCCCGGTACATGCTGGCCTGGCTCGCGGGGATGGCGGGCGAGACCCATCTGACGATCCTGTCGCTGATCCTCTCCGGCGCCTTCGAGCGGCTCCCGGCCTCGCTGCGGCTGCTGTTCGCGCACGGCGGCGGCAGCTTCCCGTACCTGCTGGGCCGGGCCGAGAACGCCTGGCACCGGCGGGACATCGTGCGCGCCGACAGCCCGCACCCGCCGTCGTACTACACCGACCGCTTCGCGGTGGACTCCGCCGTGTTCGACCCGGGGGCGCTGCGGCTCCTGGTGGACGTGATGGGCGCGGAGCGGGTGCTGCTCGGCTCGGACCACCCGTTCCCGCTCGGCGAGGAGTCGATCGGCGCGCTGGTGCGCGAGAGCGCCCTCACACCGGAGGAACGGGCGGCCGTCCTCGGCGAGAACGCCGTCCGCTTCTTCGGACTGACCCCGACGACCGAGGAGGCCGCACGGTGAAGGCCGCCGTCATCGGATCGGGCAACATAGGCACCGATCTCCTCATCAAGATCATCCGCGGTTCGGGGAACGTCACCGCCGCCGCGATGATCGGCATCGACCCCGGCTCCGACGGGCTCGCCCGAGCCCGCAGGCTCGGCGTGCCGACCAGCTCCGACGGCGTCGCCGGGCTGATCGGAATGGACGGCTTCGACGAGATCGACGTCGTCTTCGACGCCACCTCGGCCGCCGCCCACCACCGCAACGCCGCCGCGCTCGCGCCCTACGGGAAGACCCTGGTCGACCTCACCCCGGCGGCCATCGGCCCGTACGTCGTGCCGCCCGTCAACCTCGACCAGCACCTCGGCGCGGCCAACGTCAACATGGTGACCTGCGGCGGCCAGGCCACCGTGCCGGTCGTCGCCGCCGTCGCCGCCGTCACCCCGGTGCACTACGCGGAGATCGTCGCCTCGATCGCCTCCCGGTCGGCCGGACCCGGCACCCGGGCCAACATCGACGAGTTCACCGAGACCACCTCCCGCGCCCTGGAGCAGGTCGGCGGCGCGACCCGGGGCAAGGCGATCATCGTCCTCAACCCGGCGGAGCCCCCGCTGCTGATGCGGGACACCGTCCACTGCCTCGTGGACGACTGCGACACCGACCGGATCACGGCCTCCGTGCACGCGATGGCCGCCTCGGTCGCCGCGTACGTGCCGGGCTACCGGCTCAAGCAGGAGCCGCAGTTCCGCGCGCTCGCCGCCGACGACCCGCTGGTCCGGCTCGGTGGCGGCGGACGGCTGCTCGTCTCGGTCTACCTGGAGGTGGAGGGCGCCGCCCACTACCTCCCCGCCTACGCCGGGAACCTCGACATCATGACCGCCGCCGCGCTGCGCACCGCCGAGCGCCTGGCCGAACGGAGCCTCGGCCGATGACCCAGGTCTACGTCCAGGACGTCACCCTGCGGGACGGGATGCACGCCGTCTCCCACCGCTACACCCTCGACCAGGTGCGGGCGATCGCCGGGGCCCTCGAAGCGGCGGGCGTCGACGCCGTCGAGGTCGCCCACGGCGACGGCCTCTCCGGCTCCTCCGTCACCTACGGCCCCGGCGCCCACACCGACTGGGAGTGGCTGGAGGCGGCGGCGGACGTCCTCCACCGGGCCCGGCTCACCACCCTGCTGCTCCCCGGCATCGGCACCGCCCACGACCTGCGCCGCGCCCACGCGCTCGGCGTCACCTCCGTCCGGGTGGCCACCCACTGCACGGAGGCGGACGTCTCCGCCCAGCACATCGCGCTCGCCCGGGAACTCGGCATGGACGTGTCCGGTTTCCTGATGATGTCCCACCTCGCTCCGCCCGCCGAACTGGCCGCGCAGGCACGGCTGATGGAGTCGTACGGCGCGCACTGCGTGTACGTCACCGACTCCGGCGGGCGGCTGACGATGGACGGCGTACGGGACCGGGTCCGCGCCTACCGGGACGTCCTCGACCCGGCCACCGAGATCGGCATCCACGCCCACCACAACCTGGGCCTGGGCGTCGCCAACAGCGTCGTGGCGGTGGAGGCGGGCGCCCGGCGCGTCGACGCCTCCCTCGCCGGGCAGGGCGCGGGCGCCGGGAACGCGCCCCTGGAACCGGTGGTGGCGGTCTTCGACCTGCTCGGCTGGGAGCACGGCTGCGACCTGTTCCCGCTGACGGACGCGGCCGAGGAACTCGTCCGGCCCACCCAGGACCGGCCCGTCCGGGTCGACCGGGAGACCCTCACGCTCGGCTACGCCGGGGTGTACTCCAGCTTCCTGCGGCACGCGGAGGCGACCGGCGCGCGCCACGGCGTCCCCACCCGGGACCTGCTCGTCGAGGCGGGCCGACGGCGGCTGGTCGGCGGACAGGAGGACCTGCTCACGGACATCGCCCTGGACCTGCTCAGGACCCCGGACCCCGCCGGGGCGGACCCGGCACCGGCGGCCGAAGCGCCCTCCGTGCCGACGGAGTCCGCCACCGCCGACGCGCCCGACGCCCCCGCCCCTTCCGACGCCCCCGCCACCCCCGCCGCACCCCTCGCACGTGATCACGGAGACACCGCATGACGACCGACCCCACCGCCACCTCCCCCGCCCCCGGCACCGACGGGCTCGCCGCGCGCGCCGCCGCGCTGGACGCCGCCGACCCGCTCGCCGCCGTCCGGGACCGCTTCCTCCTCCCCGAGGGGGTCGTCTACCTCGACGGCAACTCCCTGGGCGCGCTGCCCGCCGCCGTCCCCCCGGTCGTCGAGGACGCCGTGCACCGCCAGTGGGGCACCGACCTGATCCGCTCGTGGAACGCCAACGGCTGGTGGGAGGCCCCGGTCCGCACCGGCGACGCGATCGGACGGCTGATCGGCGCGGCCCCCGGGCAGGTCGTCGCCGGGGACTCGACCAGCGTCCAGCTGTTCAACACCCTGCTCGCCGCCGCCCGGACGCGCCCCGGCCGCCGTCTGCTGCTGACCGACCCGGACCACTTCCCCACCGACCAGTACATCGCCGACTCGGTCGGCCGCCTCCTCGGTCTCGACGTCCGCCGGGTGCCCGCCCGGGACGCCGCCGAGGTCCTCGCCGAGGAGGCGGGGAACGTGGCCGTCGCCGCGTACGCCCCGGTCGACTACCGCACCGGCGAGCTGTACGACATGGCCGCGCTCACCGCCGCCGCGCACGACGCCGGGGCCCTCATGCACTGGGACCTGTGCCACGCGGCGGGCGCCCTCCCCGTCGAACTCGACGCGATCGGAGCCGACTTCGCGGTCGGCTGCGGCTACAAGTACCTGTCCGGCGGACCGGGCGCCCCGGCGTTCGCGTACATCGCCCGGCGCCACCAGGAGACCTTCGACCACCCCCTGACCGGCTGGCACGGGCACGCCGAGCCCTTCGCGATGTCCGGCGCGTACGCACCGGCGGCGGACGTCACCCGGGCCCGGATCGGCACGCCCGCGCTGCTCTCCCTGCTCGCCCTGGAAGCCGCGCTCACCGCCTTCGACGGAGTGGAGATGACGGCCGTGCGGGAGAAGAGCCTCTCCCTCACCGGCTTCTTCCAGGAGTGCGCCGACACCCTCCTCGACGGCCTCGGCTTCACCCCGGCGACACCCCGCGACCCGGCGCGCCGGGGCAGCCAGGCCGCCCTGCGCCACCCGGAGGCGTACCCGCTGGTCGCCGCCCTCACCGCCCGGGGCGTCATCGGCGACATGCGCGCCCCCGACCTGCTCCGCTTCGGCTTCAACGCCCTGTACGTCACCCACGCCGACGTCCTGCGCGCCGTCGAGGAGCTGCGGGACATCACCGTCTCGGGAGCCCACCGCACGCCCGAGTTCCAGCAGCGCCCGACCGTCACCTGATCCCCGCACCCTCCCGCGTACGTCTTCGAAAGGACCGTCCGATGCGCTCCACCCGCAGGAACGCGGTACTCGCCACCGTCGTCGCGGCCGCCGCCACGGCCACCCTGCTCGTCCCCGGGGTGTCCGGGGCCGCCGACCGGACCGCCGCCGC
Source organism: Streptomyces sp. NPDC059247 (assembly GCF_042754005.1). Classification (NCBI taxonomy): domain Bacteria; kingdom Bacillati; phylum Actinomycetota; class Actinomycetes; order Kitasatosporales; family Streptomycetaceae; genus Streptomyces; species Streptomyces sp. NPDC059247. The sequence continues at coordinate 15,243 of NZ_JBHYZW010000001.1, read as the reverse complement.
GCCCGCCGCCGACCCGGACGTCCGCGCCGTGTGCGCCGACCGCCGCCCGGAGCCCGCCGACCCCGGCGCGTACGGGATGCAGCTCGACGGCACCTTCCGGCACCCCTCCGTCACCCCGGTCGACGAGGGGTCCGACCATCCGTTCCCCGGCCGGAACGCCGCCTACGACACCCGCTCGTACATCAAGAACATGAAGGTCGAAGCGGCCTACGAGGGCGCCGACTTCACCCCCGACTACTTCCACACCTGGCAGAACGTCGTGGACTTCGGCGGTCGGCGCTACCTCTTCCAGTACGACCGCTCCGAGGGGCGAGTCTACGACGTCACCGACGTGAAGAAGGTGAAGGTCGTCGAGAAGCTGAGCCGCGAGGACGTCGGCGGCGACGAGAACCGGGCCAACGGCGACTGGGCGGCGGGCGACTACTGGGGCGCGTCCACCATCCAGTGGAGCCGGAAGCTCGGCGCGTACGTCATGGTGCAGAGCTTCGAGAGCAAGCGGCAGATCTCCGAACTCTCCGACCACCCGCCGCTCGACAAGTACAACAACCCCGAGGGCGTGAAGAAGCTGCGGGCCAAGCCCGGTCTGAAGGGCTTCAAGGTGTACCGCCTGGACGGCCCGCGCAAGAAGGACTGGAAGCTCCTGGCGACCGTCTCCACGGACTCCACCCAGGCCGATCCGCTGCGCAGCGACCCGGCGTCGGCGCAGCAGGGCTCCGGCTCGATCGACGTGCCGTACTGGACGGGCGAGAAGTACATGTTCCTGGCCACCGCGCCGGACGACACGTACTCCGGGACCGAGTACCCGACCAACCTCCACTCGGCCGGCTACCAGTCCTGGGACATGTCCGACCCGGCGCGGCCGAAGCTCCTCGACACCTGGCACCTGCCGGGCCAGCGGACCGGCGAGGACGCGGCCTACGGAAAGAACCCGCGCTGCGGCAACCGCACCAGCTGGATGGGCGCCCGGATGCCCCTCTTCCTGCCCAAGCCGGTGGAGAAGGGCGGGCGTTACGCCTTCGCCGCGATGGGCGGCTACGGCCTGACGGTCCTCGACGTCTCCGACCCGGCGAACATGCGGACGGTGAGCCACCTCGACCTCCCGGCGTCGGTCGCGGGCACCGAGGGCGACAACATCGACGTCTCCCAGTACGAGAAGACCGGGATGATCTACTACTCGGGCTATCCCCTCACCGAGGACTGCTACGAGCCGTACAAGGACGTCTACCAGATCGACGCCCGCGACCCGGCGAAGCCCCGCGTCGTCGGCGTCCTGCCCCGCCCGGTGCCGCCGAAGACGGCCGGTTTCACCGACTACTGCCAGCGGCGCGGCAGCTTCGGCCCCAAGCGGACCGGCTACTACACCAACCCGGGCAAGCACGACGCCGGACTCCTCGGCTACGGCTTCTACAACGCGGGCGTGCAGTTCTTCGACGTCTCCGACCCGGCCGCCCCGAAGATCTCCGCGTACTTCGTGCCGAAGGCGTACGGCCGGGACACCGCCGAGTACGCGTACGGCAACCAGACCCACGGGGTCTACGTGGAATGGGACCGGAACATCGCCTGGGCCCTGACCAACCACGGCATCTACGCCCTGTCGTCGAAGGTCCTGGGCAAGCCCCGCCTCGGCGCCCCCGAGAAGCCGTTCCGCACCAGCGAGTTCTGAGCCTTCCCCCTCCGCACTCCCCCGACCCCCGCGCAGAAGGGCCCCACCGCCATGGCCGCACCCAGCGACTCCGCACCCCCCGCCCCGGCCGCACCCGCGGCCACCGACGGCGCCAGACCGGCACCCGCCGCCGGTGAGGGACTCGTCCGTTCCCTCACCCACCGGCAGACCACCATGATCGGTCTGGGCTCCGCGCTCGGCACCGGCCTCTTCCTCGGCTCCGGCTCGGCGATGTCCGTCGCGGGACCCGCCGTGATCGTCTCGTACGCGATCGGCGCGGTCCTGGTGGCCATCATCGCCGTCCTGCTCGGCGAGATGTCCGCCGCGCACCCCGTCCAGGGCTCGTTCGGCGCGGTCGCCCACCGCTATCTCGGCTCCTGGGCCGGTTTCCTCAGCCGGTGGCTGTACTGGTTCAGCGCCGTCGTCGTCATCGGCACCGAGGTCGTCGCCTCCGCGCTGTACATCCGCTGGTGGTGGCCGGACGTGCCGATGTCGGTGGCCATCCTGGCCGTCGCCGCGATCGTCCTCGCGGTCAACGTGATCAGCGTGAAGTCCTTCGGGACCACCGAGTTCTGGCTCTCCACCGTCAAGGTGGTGGCCCTGTGCGCCTTCATCCTCTGCGCCGCCCTGCTGGTCTTCTTCGGCCTGCCGGACACCGAGGCGACCGGCTTCGCGCACCTCACCGACGACGGCGGTTTCCTCCCGCACGGGGCGGGCTCGATCTGGCTGGCCATGTCCGTGGTGATGTTCGCGTACGCCGGGTTCGAGGTCGTCGCCATCGCGTCCGCCGAGGCCGCCGACCCGCAGCGCACCATCCGCACCGCCATGCGCCAACTGGCCTGGCGCCTCAGCTTCTTCTACCTGCTCTCCATCACCCTGGTCCTGGCCCTGATCCCGTGGCGGCGGATGGCGGACGGCGACGGCAGCATCGAGGCCAGCCCGTTCGTCCGGGTCTTCACCGAGGTCGGCGTGCCCGCGGCGGCGACCCTCACCAACATGGTCGTGCTGATCGCCGCCATGTCCGCCGCCAACGCGCATCTGTACGGCGCCTCCCGGCTGCTCCACTCGCTCGGCGACGACGGCCTCGCCCCGGCGCCGATGGCCCGGCTCAACCGGCGGGGCGTCCCGGCGGTCGCGATCGGCGCGTCCACCCTCGGCATCGCGGCGGCGGCCCTGCTCGCCTTCTACGACGTCAGCGGGCTCTTCGGCATCATGATGTCGATCGCGATCTTCGCGGTGCTGCTCGTGTGGCTGCTGATCCTCGCCTCGTACGTGGCCTTCCGCCGCCACCGCGACGCGCACCCGGAGGAGTTCACCGGCTTCAGCATCCGGGGCGGCGACAAGCTCGCGGTCGTCGCGGCGGTCGGGGTCCTCGCGGTCGCCGCCACCGCGGTGAAGGTGCCCGACATGCGTCAGGCGGCCCTCATCGGCCTCGCCTTCACCCTCGCCCTCCTCGTCTGTTACGCCCTGACGACCCGCCGACGCCGCTCGTAGCGGACCGCCGGGAGGAAGGGGAAGGGGCCGGTTCGCGTTCGCGCGGCCCGGCCCCTTCCGCGTTCACCGGCGCGGGCGTCCCGGCTCAGGCCAGGTCGAGGAGCTGCTCGTGGAAGCCGCCGAAGCGCCTCTCCCGGTCGACGAGGTGCAGTTCGAGGATCCAGTGGCACGGACGGCCGGAGCGGTCGGCGCGGCGCAGCGGGTGGTGGTTCTCCGGAGTGATGTACGACTCCGCCTTGGCGCCGTCGTTCGTCTCGTGCGGGAACTCCCCGACCAGGTGCCCGGCGTGCCAGATGCCGATGTCCCAGCCCGCGTCGGCGGCCAGCCGGGCGACCTCGGCGTACATCCCGGCGCCGGTCACGTCCTCGTGCGCCCGGAAGAAGGCCCGTCCGGCGTCGAAGACGGACGGCAGGTCGGCGGCCAGCCGGTGCTTGTCGGGGTCGTCGCCGAAGACGTAGGTGCGGCCGAAGTCGGCCTCGTACTCCTCGAAGATCGGGCCGAAGTCGGCGAACGCGATGTCGTCCTCGCCGATGGTCCGGTCCGGCGGGTTGTCCTGGTAGGGCGCCAGGGTGTTGGGGCCCGAGCGGACGATCCGCTTGTGCCAGTGCTTGGTGGTGCCGAACATGTCGTTCGCCAGGTCGCGGATCGCGTCGCTCACCTCCCGCTCGCCCCGTCCCGGCACGACCAGGCCCCGCGCCTCCACCTCGGCGAACAGCGCGACCGCCTTCTCCTGCGCGGCGACCAGACCGGTGGCGCGCCCGCCCTCCACGACTGCCATGACCGTCCCCCTCCGTCTTCACGTCTGCCGGATGATTCGATCTTCCAGGGTGGCACACGCGGGGAACGGCCGGGGGCGTGGGGCGACGGGACGGTCCTGGATAGGGTGCGGGGATGCCGTCGTACAGCATGGGGCAGGCCGCGCGGCTGCTCGGAGTGAGTTCGGAGACCGTTCGCCGGTGGGCGGACGGCGGCAGGCTGGGCGTGGAGCGCGACGGGTCCGGCCGGCGCACGGTCGACGGGGTGTCCCTGGCGCTCTTCGCGGCCGAGCGGGGAGCCGGTGCGCACGCCGTCCCCGAGGACGACGTGCCGACCTCCGTACGGAACTCGTTCGTGGGGATCGTGACCGGGGTACGGCTCGACGAGGTCGCCGCGCGGGTCGAGATCCAGTCCGGGCCGCACCGCCTGGTGTCGCTCGTGACGCGGGAGGCGGTCGAGGAGCTGGCGCTGGACGTCGGCGTCACGGTCACCGCCCGGGTGAAGTCGACGAACGTCCACGTCGACCTGGGCTGAGCCGCGCGCCGGTCAGCGGCAGAGCAGCGCCGTCCGCAGGTCGAGCCGGTGGTCCAGGCTCGACAGGTCCCTGCCGGTCAGGACCTCGACGCGGTCGATGCGGTAGTGGACGGTGTTCACGTGGAGGTGCAGGGCCTCGGCGGTCCTCGTCCAGGAGCAGTCGTGCGCCAGGAAGACCTCCAGGGTCTCCAGGAGGACCGAGGGGGAGCCGCGCCCGGCGCGCAGCAGCGGGCCGAGGACGGTGTCCAGGTACGCGGCCCGCACATCGGCGGGGACGCCCGCGAGGAGCGTCCTGAGGTCGGTGAGGTCCCGGAGGCGCGCGACTCCGGCCGGGGCGGCCGGGGCGGCCGTCGGAGCGGATGCCGGAGCGGATGCCGGACCAACGGCCCCCGGCGCACCGGCTGTCCCCTGTGTACCGGCTGTTCCTGTCGTCCCTGTTGCCCCTCTTGCCCTTGCTGCCCCTGCCGTCCCGGCCGCCGGTCCCGGCGGTCCCGCCGGTCCGGGTGCCTTCCCGGCCGACCCCGGGCCCGGGCCCGTCTTCGCGTGGGCCCCGGCCAGCGCGTAGCGGGCCTGGGCGAGGGCGCGCGGGAGGTCGCCCGGCCGGTGGACGGGGTCGCTGACGCCCGCGTGCAGGGCCGCCCCGGGGCGGCAGGCGTGGAGCAGCGGCCACACCTCGCGGAGCCGGGCCGGGACCTCGCCGTCCGGGTCCGGGCCGTGCGCCAGGACCGCGACGGCCCGCCCGTCCGGGCGTCCGGCGACGGCGAACCCGACCGCCCGCTGGTGCCGCAGCGCCTCCGCGAGGGCCGCCGGGGCGTCCCCCCGGGCCGCCGGTCCCGCCGAGGCGGCGACCACGACGGTGTGGGCCTCGGCACCGGCCAGACCGCAGGACCGCAGCGCCCGCTCCAGGCCGTCGGCCTCGCCGTACACCGCGTCCGTCCGGGCGATCAGTTCCTCCTGGGCCCGTACGCGCGGGGCCGCCCGCCGGTCCTGTCTCCGACGGTGGCGGCCGATCAGCTCCCCGATCTCGTGCAGGATGCGGGGCGGCACCCGGTCCGGCTCCGGCAGGTGCAGGTACCAGGTGTCGTAGACGCTGTCGTCGGCCTCGATCCGTACGGTCGTCCCGTGCCGTCCCCGCAGCGCCTCCACCGCGCGCCCCGGCGGGAGTTCGGGGGCGGTCGCGGTCCGGGCGACCGTCCGCCCGCTGCCGCTGACCAGATGGCAGACGGGCGTGCCGAGGTGCGCGAAGGACAGGCCGAGGAGTTCGGCGGCGGAGGCGCCCCGGTCGAGCGCGCGGGCCAGCTCGACGCGGACGTTCTCCGGCAGCGCGTAGGGGGCCGTGGGCCGACGGCTCAGCTCGCCCCACTGCCGGAGGTAGACCGCCTCGGTGATCGCCCGGAAGCTGGTGTGGGCGGGGACGGCGAGCAGCGGGACGCGGTGTCTGCGGCAGGCGGCGGCCAGTTCGTCGGGGACCTCGCCGTGCGTCTCCTCCCCGGCGAGCAGCGCCACGGCGCCGGTGCCGCTCAGGGCGGACACGAACCGGTCGGTCCTGGCCGGATCGCCGTCGCGGCCCCACCACACCAGGCCGCTGAGCACGATCTCGCCGGGCTGGAGGAACCGGGCCGGGTCCTCCAGGTCGGTCGCCGTCACCCCGCCGATCTCCTGGCCGAGCAGTGACTCCTCGCCCCAGACCAGTGCCAGGTCGAGGCCGTCGAGGCGGAGGAGGTGGTCGACCCGCATACGAGGCTCCTTGCGTGCTCGCGGACAAGGGCCCGCACCTCATGCTCACCAGGTGAGTACGCGTTCCGCCATCGTAGATACAAGCCAAGAGGGCGAAATACTTCTCAGATGATCCGCCAGGAGAGGGCCCGTAGCGCTGGAAGATCCCCCTGGGCCGCAGGTGGACGAGGCGCGGCCCGAAACCGTTCGTACCTTTCTCCATCCCCGCTCGCATCCGCGATGGAGGGTCGTACGGCTTTGTTGCAGATGAGAGCCTGAGCGACCTACGGTGTCGCACATGCAGTCCTACACCATCGGGCGGGCCGCGCGACCGCTCGGCGTCGGCGCCGACACCGCGCGCCGCCGGGCGGAGGCGGGGAGGGTCGCGACGCACCGCGACGAGAGCGGACGGCGCGTCATCGACGGGAAGCCGCTCGCCGCGTCCTCCGCGGAGATCACGCGGAGCGGCGACGACGTCTCCCGGGCATCGGCGCGCCACGCGTTCCCGGGCATCGCCACCGCGATCGGGCCCGGTGACGCCGCCGCCCGGACGACCGCCCGGACGATCGTCCGGGCGGGTCCGCACCGGCGGGTCTCCCTCCTCACCCGTGGGTCCTCCGTGGTGGAGCCGGACCGGAAGCGGACGTGCGGGCCACCGCCCGCGTGAAGCCGACCGGCCCGCGCGTCGACCGCACCTGAACGCCCCTCACGCAGTACCGCACCGCGGCGGCCGTCGACACGGCCGGCCTCCCACCGCACCTTCCGCCCGATCCAAGGAGCCCACACCCTCATGTCCCTCGCCCTCACCAGACGCCGTGTCACCACCGCCGCCCTCACCGCCGCCCTCCTCGTCCCGCTCGCCGCCTGCGGTGACGGCGGCACGAAGGGCGACGGCGCGAAGGCCACCGGCACCCCCGCCGGTTCCGCGAGCGCGGCGCCCGCCGCGAACCTGACGGTGCTGGCCGCCGCTTCCCTGACCGACGTGTTCAAGACGGCCGGTGCCGCCTACGAGCAGTCCCACCCGGGTACCAAGCTGACGTTCTCGTTCGCCGGTTCGCAGGAGCTCGTCGCCCAGGTCGCGCAGGGCGCCCCCGCCGACGTCCTGGTCACCGCCGACACCAAGAGCATGGACAAGGTGAAGGCCGACACGGACACCCCGGTCGTCATCGCCAAGAACCGTCTGGTCATCGCCACCGGCAAGGGCAACCCCTTCAAGGTCGACGACCTCAAAGACCTGGCCGACACCAAGCTGAAGGTCGTCCTCGCCGCTCCCGAGGTCCCGGCGGGCAAGTACAGCAAGCAGATCCTCGACGCCCAGAAGATCACGGTGAAGCCGGTCTCCCAGGAGCCCAACGTGCGCGCCGTCCTCAGCAAGGTCGAGCTGGGCGAGGCCGACGCCGGTCTCGTCTACAAGACCGACGCCGAGAGCGCCCGGGACAAGGTCGTCGCCGTCGAGATCCCCGACGCGCAGAACGCCATCGCGAAGTACCCGGCGGCCACGCTGAAGGACTCGAAGAACGCGGGCGCCGCCGCCGCGTTCGTCGCCTGGCTCTCCTCCCCCGAGGGCCAGAAGATCCTCCAGGACGCCGGCTTCCAGAAGCCGTGACGCCCGGAGCCTGACGGAATCGGGGTCGTACGGGCCCAGGGTCGTACCGGTCCGGGTCCTACGGGCCGGAGCCGTAGGGGCCGGGGCCTGACGGGCGTGGAGCCCGGCGGGCCCCGGACTCGCCCGCACTCGCCCTGACTTCCCCTGGCTTTCCCCGGACTCCCCTCGGCTTCCCCTGGCTTCCCCGGCACGACAGGCCCGGGACCCCGCCGTTCCGGGGCCCGGCCGCCCGGGGCCCGGCCGCCCGGGGCCCTCGCGGCGGCGGAGCCGTACCGGTCGTGAGAGGGTCGCCCGGTACCGGGGAGACGGGCGGCCCCCTCCTCCTCATGTCTCTTCACCTCTGCGGGGTCATCCATGAAACGAGCGGTCGTCCGGCGGCCCGGCGGCGGGCCGCCGCTGCTCCTCGTCCTGCCCGCGCTCCTCGCCGTGGCGTTCCTGACGCTCCCCCTGCTCGGCATCCTCGTACGGACCGAATGGGGCGAGCTGGCCGGGCATCTGACGTCTCCCGGGACCGTCGAGGCGCTGAAGCTGTCGCTGCTGGTGTCCTTCTGGGCGCTGGGCCTCTCGCTGCTACTCGGGGTGCCCCTGGCCTGGCTGCTCGCCCGGGTCCCCTTCCGGGGCAAGGCGCTGGTCCGCTCGCTGGTCCTGCTGCCGATGGTGCTGCCGCCCACCGTCGGCGGCGTGGCGCTGCTGCTCGCCTTCGGGCGGCGCGGACTGCTCGGGCCGTGGCTGGAACGCACCTTCGGCATCACGTTCCCGTTCCACACGTCGGGCGCGGTCCTCGCGGCCACGTTCGTCGCCATGCCGTTCCTGGTGATCAGCCTGGAGGGCGCGCTCGGCGGGCTCCGGCCGCGTTACGAGGAGACGGCGGCGTCCCTGGGCGCCTCGCCGGTCCGGGTGTTCTTCACGGTCACCCTGCCGATGGTGGCGCCCGGTGTCCTCGCGGGCGCCGCGCTCACCTGGGCACGGGCGCTGGGCGAGTTCGGCGCGACGATCACCTTCGCGGGGAACCTGCCCGGGACGACCCAGACGCTGCCGCTCCAGGTGTACCTGCTCCTCCAGGACGAGCCCGAGGCCGCCACGTCGGTCTCCCTGCTCCTGCTCGCCATCGCCATGGGCGTACTGGTCTCCCTGCGCGGACGGTGGACGGGCACCCCCGCCGACCGGCCGCGCCGGACCGCCCCCGCCGCGCCCGACCCGGCGGCGACGGACCCGGCCACCGCGCGGCCGGTCGCGGCGGGCGGCCCCTCCGTCCCGGTCGCCGTCCCCGGGGGGCGCTGGGCGCTGCACGCCGAGGTCACCGGCTTCACCCGGCTCACCCTGGACGCGGGACCCGGCACCACCATCGCCGTCGTCGGCCCCAACGGCGCCGGGAAGACCACCCTGCTGCGGGCCCTGCTCGGTCTCACCCCGCGCGCCCACGCGGACCTCCGGCTCGGCGACGAGGACGTCACCGCGCTGCCGCCGCACCGCCGCCGGGTCGCCTGGGTCCCCCAGGACGGCGCCCTGTTCCCGCATCTGACGGCCCTCGCCAACACCGCGTACGGGCTCCGCGCCCAGGGGGTCGCCCGTGCCGAGGCGCGCCGCGAGGCGGGCGCCTGGCTGGACCGGCTCGGCGTGGGGCACCTCGCCCACCGCCGCCCCGGCCAGCTCTCCGGCGGGCAGGCGCAACGGGTCGCCCTGGCGCGCGCCCTGGCCGCCCGGCCCCGGCTGCTGGTCCTCGACGAGCCGCTCGCCGCCCTCGACCAGACGACCCGGGCGCACGTCCGGCACACCCTGCGCACCCATCTCGCCGGGTTCGGCGGTGTCTGTCTGATCGTCACCCACGATCCCGTCGAGGCGGTGTCGCTCGCGGACCGGGTGCTCGTCCTCGACGAGGGCCGCGCGCTCCAGGACGACACCCCCGCCGAGGTCACCCGGCACCCCCGCTCCCCCTGGGTGGCCCGGATGCTGGGGCGCAACGCCTGGCCCGGCACGGCCACCGCGCACGGTCTCGACCTCGACGGCGGCGGGACCCTGGTCGCGGCCGAACCGCCGCCGCCCGGCACCCGGGCGCTGGCGATCGTCGCGCCCGAGGCGGTCTCGCTGCACCGGGAGAGGCCCGGGGGCAGTCCGCGCAACGTCTGGCCCGGCACCGTACGCGAGATCACGAGCAGCGGCAGCCGACTGCGGGTGCTCGTCTCCTCCGACGAGGCACCCGACCTCGTCGCCGAGATCACCCCGCAGGCCGCCGCCGAACTCGGTCTCGCCGACGGGGTGTCCGTGTGGACGGGTGTGAAGGCGACCGAGACGACGGTCGTGCCCCTCTGACCGACCGGGACGGCGGTCGTGCCCCTCTCTGACCTACGGGACGACGGCCGTGCTCCTCCCGCCAGCCGGGACGACGGCCGTGCTCCTCCTGCCCGGGGGCCGTACCGATGCCGTCGTCGTCCGGCCCCCCGCCGGGCGCCCCGGGCCGTTTCAGGTCGGCCCGGGGCGGTCCGTCGTACGGGGCGATCCCGTGGCGGCGTCGACGAGGGTGTCCACGCCGACCGCACCGAGCTGGACCAGCTCGGGAGACGTACCGGCCTGCCCGTACGTCCTGCGGGACGGCCAGGCGCGCTCCCCGCGTCCACCGCGGTCCCCGCGTCCATCACAGGCACCCCCGGCACCACACCCCCGCCGATCCGCATCAGCGAGACCGATTCCCGTATCCGGCTCGCACATGTGCATCTGAAAGGCTATTTGTCCTCTTGGATGATCGGCTGTAATCATCCGGTCCGCGAGGGCCTGTTTCTGTGGCTGCGTCCAATCGCCGCGCACGGTCGGCGCCTGGTTGACTGACGGCACCGGCCCGGCGTGGTGGAGTGGCTCCCGCCACGGCGGAGAACCGGCAGGGCCCTGCGCACCGCACGCGGTGTTCGGTGCGCGGGGGCCCGTCGGCACCGGCTGCCGCGAGCGAGGTCCCCCACGGGTCTCCGCCCGCTTCCGCTGTTCCTGCTCACGAGGCGAGGCAAGGCAGATGACCACATGCGCGCGGACCCACGACGGCGGCTCCGGGGTGCTCGGCCACGGCCCGCCCGGACACGGCCGCTCCGTCCGGCGGCGGCCCGACGGGCGGATAGCTCTGTTCGTCGCCCGGTCGCTCGGCGGGGCGCGGACCGTCCTCAACGTGGGCGCGGGCACGGGCACGTACGAGAACGCCGTCCGCGCGCTGGCGCCCGGCGGGCCCTCCTCGTCCCCGCACACCGCCCCCGCCGTCGACGCGGTGGCCGTCGCCGCCGCCGGGGAACTGCCCTTCGCCGACGGCTCCTTCGACGCGGCGATGACCTTGTTCAGCGTGCACCAGTGGGGCGACGTCACCGCCGGGCTGCGGGAGACACGCCGGGTGACGCGCGGCCCGGTCACCGTCCTGACCCGCGATCCCGCGCGCGTACGGGACTTCTGGCTGTACGCGTACGCGCCCGGGGTCCTGGACACGGAGGCCCTCAGGTACCCGCCCGTCGACGAGATCGCCGCCGCCCTGGGCGGCACGGTGACCGTGGAGGCGGTCCCCGTCCCGTTCGACTGCACCGACGGTTTCAACGAGGCCTACTACGGGCGCCCCGAGATGCTCCTGGACCCCGCCGCCCGGGAGGCGTGCTCCGCCTGGAGCTTCGTCGACGACACGGCCCGCGAACACTTCGACCGCACCCTGCGCCACGACCTGGCCTCCGGCGCCTGGGACGCGCGCTTCGGTCATCTGCGCACCCGGCCCGCCTACCGGGGCTCCCTCGTCGTCGTCCGCTCGGAGCCCTGACGGGCCGGGTCCCGGCCCGGAAGCCGGGTCCGGTCCCGGTCCCCCGCCCGTCGGGTCGTCGTCCCGTTGCCCGTCAGGTCGTCGTCCCGGCCGCCTGTTCCGGGATCTGGGGCGGCGCCCCGTCCGGCATCCGCAGGACGACCGTCATCGTCAGGCCGCCGCCCGGGGTGTCCTCCGCCGCCAGGCTGCCGCCCATCGACTCCACGAAGCCCCGGGCGACGGCGAGACCGAGGCCGACGCCCTCGCCGCGCGGGGTGTCCCCGTACCGCTGGAACGCCCCGAAGATGCGGTCCTTGGCCTCGTCGGGCACGCCCGGACCCCGGTCGACGACCCGGAGTTCGACCCGGTCCGCGAGGGCGCTCGCGGCGACGAGGACGGGCTGGCCCGGCGGGCTGTACTTGACGGCGTTCTCCACGATGTTGGCGACGGCCCGCTCCAGGAGCCCCCGGTCCACGGCGACCATCGGCAGCGTCTCGGGGATGTCCAGTTCGACGCTGTCCTCGGGGACGCCGAGCAGTGCCATGGGGACGACCTCGTCCAGATCGGTCTCCCTGATCACGGCGGTGACCGTGCCCGTCTCCAGCCGGGACATGTCGAGGAGGTTGCCGACGAGGTGGTCGAGGCGGTCGGCGCCCGCCTCGATGCCCTCCAGGAGTTCGGCCCGGTCCTCCTCGGACCACTCGACGTCGTCGGAACGCAGCGAGGTCACCGACGCCTTGATGCCCGCGAGGGGGGTGCGCAGGTCGTGGCTGACGGCGGCCAGCAGGGACGTGCGGATCTTGTTGCCCTCGGCGAGCCTGCGGGCCTCCTCCGCCGCGCCGACGAGCCGCTGCCGGTCCAGGACCACGGCCGCCTGCGCGGCGAACGCGCCGAGCACCCGGCGGTCCTCGGCGGGCAGGACCCGGCCGGTCAGGGCCAGCGCGAGATGGTCGCCGACGGGGATGTCGACGTCCGCGTCGTCCGGGCGCGCGCAGGGACCGTGGCCCGCGACGGCGACGCACGCCCAGGGCCCCGTCTCGTCCGGGCGTTCCAGCAGGGCGACCGCCTCCATGGAGAAGGTCTCCCGGACCCGTTCGAGGAGCGCTTCGAGGGTGGTCTCGCCGCGCAGCACACTGCCCGCGAGATAGGAGAGGGTCTCCGACTCGGCCCGCAGCCGGGCCGCCTGGTGGGTGCGCCGGGCCGCCAGGTCCACCACCGAGGCCACCGAGATCGCCACGCCGACGAAGACCCCCAGGGCCACCATGTTGCGGGGGTCGGCGATCGTCAGCTCGTGGATCGGCGGGGTGAAGAACCAGTTCAGGAGCAGGGAGCCGACCGCGGCGGACGCGAGCGCGGGCTTGAGGCCGCCGAGCAGCGCCGCCGCGACGGTGAGCGTCAGGTACAGCAGGACGTCGTTGGCGAGGCCCACCTCGGGTGTCGCGGTGCGCAGCAGCAGGGTGAGGAGGGCGGGGCCCCCGAGGCCCACGAGCCAGCCCCAGACCGTCCGGGACCGGCCGAGCCGGGCGCTCCGCGCGACGGGCAGCCGACGGCCCTTGGCGGCTTCGTCGTGGGTGACGATGTGGACGTCCAGATCGGGCCCGGACTCACGGGCGACGACGGCGCTGACGCCGGGGCCGAGGAGGTACTGCCAGGAGCGGCGGCGGCTCACCCCGAGGACGATCTGGGTGGCGTTCACCCCGCGCGCGAACTCCAGGAGCCCGGTGGGGACGTCGTCGCCGACGACGTGGTGGAAGGTGCCGCCGAGGTCCTCGACCAGGGTGCGCTGCACCGCCATTTCCTTCGGGGACGCCGAACTCAGCCCGTCGCTGCGGGAGATGTAGACGGCGAGGACCTCGCCGCCCGCGCCCTTCTCGGCCAGCCGGGTGGCCCGCCGTATCAGGGTGCGGCCCTCGGACCCGCCCGTCAGTCCGACGACGATCCGTTCCCGCGAACCCCAGATCGTGGAGACGCGGTGCTCCGTCCGGTACTCCTGGAGGTACTCGTCGACCCGGTCGGCGGTCCACAGCAGGGCCAGCTCGCGCAGGGCGGTGAGGTTGCCGGGGCGGAAGTAGTTGGACAGGGCCGCGTCGACCTTGTCGGACTTGTAGATGTTGCCGTGGGCCATCCGGCGGCGCAGCGCCTGCGGCGACATGTCGACCAGCTCTATCTGGTCGGCCCGGCGCACCACCTCGTCCGGGACGGTCTCCTGCTGCCGGATGCCGGTGATCGCCTCGACGACGTCGCCGAGCGATTCGAGGTGCTGGATGTTGACGGTCGAGACGACGTCGATGCCCGCCACGAGCAGTTCCTCGACGTCCTGCCAGCGCTTGGCGTTGCGGGAGCCGGGCACGTTGGTGTGGGGCAGTTCGTCGACCAGCGCGACGGCGGGCCGCCGGGCGAGGACGGCGTCCACGTCCATCTCCGTGAAGGACGTGCCCCGGTACTCGATCGTGCGGCGCGGGATCACCTCCAGGCCGTGCAGCATGACCTCGGTGCGCGGACGGCTGTGGTGCTCCACGAAGGCGACCACGCAGTCCGTGCCGCGCTCCACCCGCCGGTGCCCTTCGGAGAGCATGGAGTACGTCTTGCCGACGCCGGGGGCGGCCCCCAGATAGATGCGCAGCTTCCCGCGTCTCATGTTCTGCGTTTCTCCTACGGCTCGACTGCGGTACGGGCCCGCCGCTCGGCGCCTCGGCGGCGGGTCAGCGGCTCCGGGTGCCACGGCTGCGTGCCTCTACGGCTCGAACCGGTAGCCCATGCCGGGTTCGGTGATCAGATAGCGGGGGTGCGACGGGTCGTTCTCCAGCTTGCGCCGCAACTGGGCCATGTAGACCCGCAGATAGTTCGTCTTCGTCGCGTAGCTCGGCCCCCACACCTCCTTCAGGAGGCGGCGCTGGCTGATGAGGCGGCCCGGGTTGCAGATCAGGATCTCCAGGAGGTGCCACTCGGTGGGTGTGAGGCGCACGTCCCGGTCCGCGCGCCGCACCCGTTTGGCCACCAGGTCCACGGTGAAGTCGTCGGTGGTGACCCGCCCCCCGGTGACCGGCTCGGACACCGGTGCCTCGGCGGCGCGCCGGGTCGCCGCCCGCAGCCGGGCGAGCAGCTCGTCCATGCTGAACGGCTTGGTCATGTAGTCGTCCGCGCCCGCGTCGAGCGCCCGGATCTTGTCCTCGGAGCCGCTGCGGGCGGAGAGGACGAGCACGGGCACCCGGCTCCAGCGCCGCAGCGCCCTGATGACCTCGACCCCGTCCATGTCGGGCAGCCCGAGATCGACGATCAGCACGTCGGGCGGTTCGGCGGCGGAGAGGGCGAGTGCCGTGGCGCCGTCCCGCGCGGAGTCCACCCCGTACCGACGGGCTTGCAGATTGATCACCAGCGCTCGTGCGAGCTGGGCGTCGTCCTCGACCACCAGCACCCGGGTCATCGACGTGCTGCCTTCCTCTTGTGCGGGCTGAACGGTCGGCACCCTCTGTCGACGGGGTAAGGCCATCAGCCCTTGGCCGTCGTGAGGTTCTTCAGGGCGGTGTTGAGTTCGAGGACGTTGACGCGGGGTTCGCCGATGAAGCCGAGGATCCGGCCGTGGGTGTGGGTGGTGAGGAGTTGTTCGACCTGGGTGACGGTCAGGTGGTTGTTGGCCGCGACCCGGTGGACCTGGAGCCGGGCGTAGGCGGGGGAGATGTGGGGGTCGAGTCCGGAGCCGGAGGAGGTGACCGCGTC